>NZ_CP117229.1:695643-1391286 GCF_028596125.1 Listeria innocua | reverse complement strand
ATGTATTAATTGGTATTTCAAGAACCTCAAAAACTCCTTTATCGCAATATTTGGCGCTTAAAGGTTTAAAAATCGTCAATATTCCAATCGTTCCAGAAGCACAAATCCCAGATGAACTTTTTGAAATTGACCCTAAAAAAATAATTGGTCTAAAAATTAGTAAACAAAAATTAACAAAAATTAGACAAGAGCGTTTAATTTCGATTGGTTTACCTGGTGCTGGTACTTATGCAAGTAATCAACGAATTGATGAAGAATTAGCGATTTTTAATAAACTAGCCAGTAAATTAAATTGTTTCGTGTTAGATGTGACTAATAAAGCCATTGAAGAGACTGCAAACGAGATTTTAATCCACATTGGTGAAATTGTTGATGAAAATTTAGAATTATAAGAAGGACTTTTGCTTTTTATGGCGAATATATATATTATACGGGAAAAACTGCTTGTAAAAATTAGTTACTTCCCGTATAATCTAAATTCGCGTGTGAAAAAGCCAAATCTACGAATAATATTAAAAAAACGGGTTAAAAACTCGTTTTTTAACTTGCCTTCATAGATTTTAAGAGAGGATGGAATATGTGCCAAAAATTTTAGTTGATGCCGATGCTTGCCCGGTAAAAGCAGAAATAAAACAAGTCGCCGAACAATTTCAGTTAGACGTTATTTTTGTGGCTTCTTTTAACCATTACTCTGTAAATACAAACGGAGAAAATTGGATTTTTGTAGATACTGGCAAAGAATCAGCGGATATGCGAATGATGAATTTAGCAAACAAAGGTGATATTATCGTAACGCAAGATATTGGCCTTGCTAGCATTCTACTTGCAAAAGGTACGTATGTCTTTTCAAATCGGGGCGAACTTTACCGAGAAGAAGAAATGTCATTAATGTTAGATATTCGCTATAGACATGCCAAAGAAAGGCAACAAGGCAAATATAGCAAAGGTCCTAAAGCAATGAGCGATCAAGATCGTGTGCTTTTCAAAGACCGGATGACTACATTTTTCAAAAATAAGTAAATAGGAGTTGACTGTCAAGATGGCGCGGATTCCTGAAGAAGTAATAGATCAAGTCCGGAATCAAGCGGATATAGTCGATATTATTGGTAATTATGTCCAATTAAAAAAACAAGGTCGTAACTATTCTGGCTTATGTCCATTCCACGGCGAAAAAACGCCTTCCTTCTCTGTATCACCAGAAAAACAAATTTTTCATTGTTTTGGTTGTGGTAAAGGAGGAAATGTCTTTTCATTTCTAATGGAACATGATGGGCTAACGTTTGTAGAATCTGTCAAAAAAGTCGCGGATATGAGTCATTTAGACGTCGATATTGAACTTCCAGAAGAACGTGATACAAGCAATTTACCAAAAGAAACTTCTGAAACAGCCAAAATGGTTGAAATGCACCAACTTACAGCCAAACTCTATCATTATATTTTGATGGAAACAGAAGAAGGGGCAGCTGCTTTAACGTATTTGAAGGAACGAGGTATGTCGGAACAAATGATGGCATCCTTCCAAATTGGATTTGCGCCAAACCATCATGCCACAATCACTTCTTTTCTTGAAAAAAGAGGGATGGATTTGCAACTGGCTGGCACGGCTGGGCTTTTATCTGAACGTGATGATGGGCAAATGGTTGACCGTTTTCGTAATAGAATTATGTTTCCAATTACGAATGATCGTGGTCAAATTAATGCTTTTTCTGGTCGTTTGTTTGACCGTGACGATGGACCAAAATATTTAAATAGTCCTGAAACACCTATTTTTAATAAAAGACGAACTTTATTTCATTTTTCAGAGGCAAGACAGGCTATTAGAAAACAAGAAGAAATCACGCTTATGGAAGGCTTTATGGATGTCATTTCCGCAGAAGAAGCTGGCGTTCAAAATGCGGTTGCTTCGATGGGAACAAGCTTAACGGAAGAACATGCTGATTTAATTAAGCGCCTTACAAATCGTGCAATTATTTGTTACGACGGGGACCGAGCTGGAATTGAAGCAGCGTATAAAGCAGGAACGCTTTTAGTTGAGCGTAATCGTTTAGATGTTTTCGTTTTGCAACTCCCAGCAGGAAAAGATCCAGATGACTTCATTAGAGCAAGTGGTGCAGATAAATTCAAAGAAATCTACAAACAACAACGAATGACTTGGACAGCTTTTAAAATCAACTATTTACGCAAAGAACGTAATTTGCAAAACGAAACAGATAAAATCGCTTATATTGATGACTGTTTACGCGAAATTGCTAAGCTTGATCAAGCTGTTGAACGAGAATTATACTTAAAGCAACTAGCAGATGAATTTGAATTAACTATTGAAACTTTAAAACAACAACTGCAACAATCGCTAAAGAACACACACAAAGAACGACAAAACCATAGCTATAATGAACCACCAATAGATGATTCTTTTATGGGGATGATTCCGCAAGAAGACTCAGAGATGCTCTTTTCCTTTGAGCAACCAACTAAGAAATTATCTGCACACACTACTGCAGAACAGCAACTCATGAAAGCAATGATGGAAAATCGGGATAGTTTTCTTTTGATTAAACAACTTCTAGGTGATACAGAATTTTATCATGATAACTATCAAGCACTCTATACCTATTTAATTGGCTATTTTGCTGAAGGTAACGATGCAGATCCACATAAGTTTATGGATAGCGTACCAGATGCAGGAATGAAAGGACTTATAAGCAGTCTAGAAATGGTTATTAGTCCAGATGAACAAGGTAAAACACAGTTTGAAGACTACATTAAAAGTCTCAAACGTTTTAAATTAGAACAAGCAAAGAAAGAACTCGAGCAACAACTAGCGGCTTTTAATCGTGAAAACGACAAAGAAAATGAAATTCGCGTGATGCTTGAAATCGTCCAACTCAACCGTAAGTTAAATAGCGGTCAATTGGATTAATAACGTTTTAAAACCGCTAAATGATGGTATTATTACCTAAGAGAAGCCTTTTAATAAGGTTAGCGGCATTTTGGAAGGAGGAATACAGGCAGTTATGAGTGATAAAACACAAAACACAAAACCAGTTGCTGAACTTAATGTTGAGCAAGTAAAAGAAGCCCTGATAGAAGAAGGTAAGAAAAAGGGGATTTTAACTTATGCAAAAATCGCTGCCAGATTAGCTCCATTCACTTTAGATTCCGATCAAATGGATGAGTATTTAGAACATGTCGGTGAAGCAGGCATTGAAGTTTCTGACGATGCAGACGACGAGGATCCAGATGAAACAGAACTTGTAAAAGAAGAAACCGAATCATTTGATTTAACAGATATGAGTGTGCCACCAGGTGTTAAAATTAATGACCCAGTGCGCATGTATCTAAAAGAAATTGGTCGAGTAGACTTACTTACTGCCGATGAAGAAATAGCTTTAGCGAAACGCATTGAAGCTGGTGACATTGAAGCAAAAGGTCGTCTTGCAGAAGCCAACCTACGCCTTGTAGTAAGTATTGCAAAACGTTATGTCGGTCGAGGTATGTTATTCCTAGATTTGATTCAAGAAGGTAACATGGGACTAATGAAAGCCGTTGAAAAATTCGACTTTAACAAAGGATTTAAATTCAGTACCTATGCAACATGGTGGATTCGTCAAGCGATAACCCGTGCGATTGCGGACCAAGCTAGAACAATCCGTATTCCGGTGCATATGGTAGAAACAATTAACAAATTAATTCGTGTGCAACGTTCATTGCTACAAGATTTAGGGCGCGATCCTTCACCAGAAGAAATTGGGGAAGAAATGGACCTACCAACTGAAAAAGTTCGGGAAATTCTAAAAATCGCTCAAGAACCAGTTTCACTTGAAACACCAATCGGCGAAGAAGACGATTCACACCTTGGTGATTTTATTGAAGACCAAGATGCGACTTCACCGTCCGATCATGCAGCTTATGAATTACTAAAAGAACAACTTGAAGATGTGCTTGATACATTAACAGACCGGGAAGAAAATGTTCTTCGCTTACGTTTTGGTCTAGATGATGGTCGTACGCGCACTTTAGAAGAAGTTGGCCGTGTGTTTGGCGTAACTCGTGAACGGATTCGTCAAATCGAAGCAAAAGCTTTACGTAAATTACGTCATCCAAGCCGCAGCAAACAATTAAAAGACTTCCTGGAATAATGCACAACCGGGCAGGAGGACAAAATGTTCTCCTGCCTTTTTAATGAAAAGGAAAGCAGGGAATCAAATGAACGAGGAACAACTATCGAAGCGACTCGAAAAAGTAGCTTCTTACATAAAAACAAACGAACGAATTGCTGACATCGGTAGCGATCACGCGTATTTACCATGCTTTGCAATCAAAAATAAAACAGCTTCTTTCGCAGTCGCAGGTGAAGTTGTCGATGGACCTTTTAAGTCTGCGCAAAAACAAGTACGGACTTCTGGCTTAACTGATCAAATCGATGTAAGAAAAGGAAATGGTTTAGAGGTTATTGAAAAAGATGACAAAATTGATACTATTGTTATCGCTGGGATGGGTGGTACATTAATTCGTACAATTTTAGAGGAAGGCGCTGAAAAACTTGCTGGAGTAAGCAAACTGATATTGCAGCCAAATATTGCAGCGTGGCAACTTAGAGAATGGTCCGAAAAAAATAATTGGTTAATTTCTTCAGAAGCTATTTTGCGGGAAGATAATAAAATATATGAAATCATCGTTCTTGAGCCTTCTGAAAAAGAAATTACTTGGACAAAACAAGAAATCTTTTTCGGTCCTTGCCTGTTAAAAGAACAATCAGCTATATTTAAAAGCAAATGGCGTCATGAAGCTAATACATGGCAAAATATTATCCAAACTATCTCCAGTAATCAACCAATATCAGATGAAAATCAAGCGAAAATTCGCGAATTAGAACATAAAATCTCATTAGTAGAGGATGTGCTAAAATGAAAGTCGCAAATGGTTATGAATATACCGCAATAATGGAAAAAATTGCTCCTAAAAAATTAGCAATGGAAGGCGATCCAATCGGCCTTCAAGTAGGAGATTTATCCAAAAAAGTAAGAAAAGTTATGTTTACATTAGATGTATTAGAAGAAGTAGTGGATGAAGCGATTGAAAAAAGAGTGGATTTAATAATCGCGCACCATCCGTTCTTATACCGTCCAACACAACACATTGATACAACAACGAAACAAGGTAAAATGATCAAAAAACTTATTAAGCACGATATTACCGTTTTTGCTGCGCATACGAATTTAGATATTGCTCAAGGCGGAGTGAATGATATTTTAGCTGATTTACTGCATTTACAAGATACTACGATGATTGAGGAAACTTATACAGAACCTTATTGCAAAATTGCTGTTTATGTCCCGGAAAATGAACTAGAATCTGTCCGTTTAGCACTTGTAAATAATGGAGCAGGACAAATAGGCACAAATTATACAGAATGTACTTTCCATACAACTGGAATTGGTTCATTTAAACCAGGTACAGACGCAAATCCAACTATCGGCGAAAAAGAAACTTTAACTTCTATTCCTGAAGTTAAAATAGAAGCGATTTTCCCTCAATATTTAACTGAAACCATCACAAAAGCTGTGAAAATTGCTCATCCATATGAGGAACCAGCAATCGATGTATATACACTCGAAACACAGACTTACAAAGAAGGACTTGGTCGAGTCGGAACTTTACCTAAAAAAATTAGTATGGTTTCTTTTATTGATAAGTTGAAAACAGCTTTCGCAATTGATAATGTTCGTTTTGTCGGAGATTTAAAAGCTAACGTCCAAAAGGTAGCCATTATTGGTGGGGATGGAAATAAATTTATTCACCAAGCAAAAGCTACAGGCGCCGATGTTTTCATTACAGGAGATGTTTATTATCATACAGCTCATGATTTACTAGCTATTAATTTACCGACTATTGATGCCGGACATAATATTGAAAAAGTAATGAAAGGCTACTTGAAAAACAAAATGGAAGAGCAAGCTAAAATTTTAGATTATGAAGCAGAATTTATTGTTTCAGAGGTCAATACGGATCCTTTCCAATTTTGTTAATTAAAAACGACTAATTTCTTTTATGGAAATTAGTCGTTTTTTTGCGTTATTTCTTTAAAAAATTCTGTAATTAGCATAATCGATTTGATTGTTTTGACAAAGTTGTCTTATCGCGCGCACGAATGACCTAATATGTGCTATAATGGCTACTAGGTATAGAACGGAGTGGAAATATTTTATGACGAAGAAATCAAGGTTTGACCAATTTGGCTTTCAACCTTTTATTGGACTTGCAATAGATAAATTAGGATTCTATGAGCCAACAGAAGTACAACAAAAGCTAATCCCAGGCATTTTAAAAGGTGAAAGTATCATTGGCCAATCTCAAACTGGTACAGGGAAAACCCATACTTTTATTTTGCCAATTATTAACAATGTGAATCCTGAAAAAGATGCAGTACAAGCGGTTATTACGGCACCAAGTCGCGAGCTTGCTACTCAAATTTATAATGAAATTCGCAAAGTAACGAAATTTAGTGAAAAAGAAATCGCTGTTCAACTCGTTATTGGTGGTACGGATAAACAACGTGCAATTGATAAACTGAAAAAACAACCACAAATTATTGTTGGAACACCAGGTCGTATTAATGACTTAATTCGCGAACAAGCCTTATTTGTTCATACTGCTAAAACATTAGTTATTGACGAAGCAGATATGACACTTGATATGGGCTTCTTAAACGATGTCGACCATATTGCTGGAAAAATGCCTGCTAATTTACAAATGCTTGTTTTTTCCGCGACAATTCCGCAAAAATTAAAACCATTTTTAAGCAAATATATGGAAAATCCACGTTATGAGCACATTCAACCAAAAGTTGCTGCTTCAAAAACAGTGGAACATCGTATTATGGCAACTCGTAGCCGTAATAAACTTGATTTACTTAAAAATGTTTTAGTTGGTTCACAGCCTTATTTAGCGATTGTTTTTACTAATACAAAAACAACTGCTGATGAAGTAGCGAACGGTTTAATCGAACGTGGGCTAAAAGTAGCGAAAATCCACGGCGATGTAAATCCTCGTGAACGTAAACGGACGATGAAACAAATCGAAAACTTAGATTATCAATATGTTGTTGCGACAGATTTAGCTGCTCGTGGTATTGATATTCAAGGAATTAGTCATGTTGTAAACTATGAATTACCAGATGATCTCGATTTTTATATTCACCGTACTGGTCGGACTGGACGTGCAGGACATTCAGGTATTGCACTTACTTTATTTGAACCGTCAGATGAAGATCGCCTAAATCAACTTGAAAAAATGGGTATCGAGTTTAAACATGTTGATTGGAAAAATAAAGAATTCGTTACACTAGAAGACCGCAATCGCCGTGCAAAACGTGAAGCTAAACGCGAAACAGCTGATCCGCGCGAAATCGGTATGCGTAAAAAAGCAAAACAAAAAGGTAAGCCAAATTATAAAAAGAAAATTAATTATAAAATGAACGAAATCAAACGTCGTGAAAGACGGAAAAAACGATAAGTGAGGAATGAATTTATGTTAAGACTAGGTTCTCATGTATCAATGAGTGGAAAGAAAATGCTTCTTGGCGCAAGTGAAGAGGCAGCTTCTTACGGCTCAAATACGTTTATGATTTATACTGGCGCTCCGCAAAATACGCGTAGAAAGCCAATTGAAGAGTTAAATATTGAAGCAGGCTTAGAACACATGAAAGCTCACGACATGGCTGACATCGTGGTTCATGCGCCTTATATTATCAATATTGGTAACTCAGTTAAGCCAGAAACATTTGAATTAGGCGTTAATTTCTTACAATCTGAAATCGAACGTACGCGTGCGCTTGGTGCAAAACAAATCGTACTTCATCCCGGTGCGCATGTCGGTGAAGGTGCGGACAAAGGAATTAAACAAATTATCCAAGGGCTTAACGAAGCATTAATACACGATCAAGATGTACAAATCGCTTTAGAAACAATGGCTGGAAAAGGTTCTGAATGTGGTCGCACTTTTGAAGAACTAGCACAAATTATTGACGGTGTGACTCATAATGAATTATTATCCGTTACTTTCGATACATGTCATACACACGATGCTGGTTACGATATTGTCAATGATTTTGACGGAGTGTTAAATGAATTTGATAAAATTATCGGTATTGACCGCTTAAAAGTGTTACATATCAATGATAGTAAAAATGAGCGAGGCGCACATAAAGACCGTCATGCTAATATTGGTTTTGGTCATATCGGCTTTGATGCACTTCACTATATTGTTCATCATCCACAATTATCGAACATTCCAAAAATCCTTGAAACGCCTTATGTCGGCGAAGATAAAGCATCGAAAAAAGCACCATACAAATGGGAAATCGCCATGTTAAGAAATGGCGAATTTGACCCAGATTTATTAAATAAAATTCAAAACAGTTAAAAAGGAGACGAAAATAATGACAAAAACACTTGTATTCGGTCATAAAAATCCAGATACAGATACGATTTGTTCTGCCATTAGTTACGCAGAATTAAAAAAAGCACAAGGAGCAGATATTGAAGCGGTTCGTTTAGGAGAGCTTAATAGTGAAACAGCTTTTGTACTTGATTATTTCCAAGTAACAGCTCCTCGCTTAGTTGAAACTGTTGCAAATGAAGTTTCTGAAGTCGCACTTGTTGACCATAATGAACGCCAACAAAGTGTGGATGATATTGACGATGTGACAGTAGTTGCAGTCGTTGATCATCACCGCATCGCTAATTTCGAGACATCTGATCCACTATACTACCGAGCTGAGCCAGTTGGATGTACTACTACAATCCTACTAAAAATGTTCCGTGAAAATGAAGTAGAAGTAAGTAAAACAGTCGCAGGCTTAATGCTTTCCGCAATTATTTCTGACACACTTCTTTTCCAATCACCAACGTGCACAGAAGAAGATAAAGTGGCTGCTGAAAAATTAGCACTCATTGCAGACGTTGATATTCAAGCATACGGCATGGAAATGCTAAAAGCTGGAGCTGATGTTAGCAAAAAAACAGTTGCTGAACTATTACTTGATGCGAAAGAATTCAACATGAACGGTAGCAAAGTAGAAATCGCTCAAATCAATGTTGTCGATGTAAACGATGTACTTAGCCGTCGCGCAGAAGTTGAAGCACTTATGACACAAAATATTGTGGATAAAGGACTTGATTTGTACTTATTTGTCATCACTAATATTCTTACTAATGACTCGGTTGGAATTGCTATTGGTTCCAAGACAGCCGTTGTAGAAGAAGCATATGGCGTTAAATTTGTGGAAAATCAAGCACCACTTAAAGGTGTCGTATCTCGCAAAAAACAAGTTGTTCCAATCTTAACGGATACTTTTGCTAAATAATTATCCGAACCTGGAAATGCTCCAAGCTTTCCAGGTTTTTTTGGCTATTTTTTAATTCGAAGTAATTACGATTTACATTTTAACCAATCTTTTATATACTAGTAAAAGCGGCTAGCAAATGCTGTCAAAGGAGAAACATGAATGAACAAAATCATAGAAGTAAATAATGTAAGTTACCATTATGACAAAGAACATGCCTTAGAAAACATTCATTTTCAAGTGGAAAAAGGCAGTTTTACTGGTCTAATCGGCCCTAACGGCTCAGGTAAATCAACTATGTTAAAATTAATCCTTGGCGTACTCAAAAAACAACAAGGAAGTATAGCTTTATTTGGAGAAAAACAAGCAGATTTCAAAGATTGGGTCAAAATTGGCTTTGTTTCTCAAAAATCGAATGCTTTTAATTCCGCTTTTCCTGCTACTGTGAAAGAAGTCGTTGCAAGTGGTTTAACAAAGAAAAAAGGCTTATTTAAAACATTGAATAATCAAGATAAAGAAGCTATTGATTATGCTTTGAAACGAGTTGAAATGACTGATTATCTACATCGCAATATTGGTGAACTTTCCGGTGGTCAACAACAACGTGTTTTTATCGCGCGTGCACTAGTTAGTAGACCAGAGCTTTTAATTTTAGACGAGCCGACTGTTGGAGTCGATGTAGAAAATGTAAAAGCATTTTATGAACTTTTAGCAGAATTAAACCGGACAGAAGAAATGACGCTTTTACTCGTAACGCATGATTTAGTTGCAGTGAATACGTATGTTAATCATGTTATTAGTATTAATAAACGAATTATTTTTGACGGTTCAGCCCATGAATACCAACATTATTTGGCCGACCGCGAACTTGAAATATTAGCAGAACAACGTAGAAGGGAGGATGCTTGTCTTGATTGCGACGCTTCTCCAGTATGATTTTATTCGTAATACATTTATCGTTGGTATTGTTATTGGCGTTATCGCTCCACTGCTCGGAAGTTTCATCGTAGTAAGAAAGCTTTCGTTAATGGCTGATGCGCTCAGTCATGTGACGTTAGGTGGGATTGCGGTTAGTTTATTCTTAAGTAAAACATATTTGCCACTAGCAGCACTTAATCCTTTATATCTTGGTTTTGGTTTTTCCGTAGTTGGATCTTTATTAATGGAGAAATTACGAACCGTTTATAAACATTTTGAAGAACTAGCCATTCCGATTATTATGTCGGCTGGTATGGGTTTTTCTGTTATTTTTATTTCTTTAGCCAATGGATTTAATACTGATTTATTTAGTTATTTATTTGGAAGTGTAAGTGCCGTGAGTCGGACTGATATGATTACGATCGTTGTTACAGCAATCATCGTATTTATCGTTATATTATCCTTATATAAAGAGCTATTTTTGTTATCATTTGACGAAGAATATGCAAAAGTTTCCGGTTTGAAAGCTAAAATATTCGATATTATTTTTATGGTTTTAGTCGCTTTAGTTATTGCGTCTTCCATGCGAATCGTTGGTATTTTACTTGTATCATCCTTAATGACATTGCCAGTTGCAGCAGCGATTCGGATTGCCAAAGGATTTAAACAAACTATCTTACTTTCAATTTTATTTGGTGAAATTGCGGTTATTGGCGGTTTATTTACAGCTTATTATTTAAATTTAGCTCCTGGTGGGGCAATCGTCATTATTTCTGTTTTACTTTTAATCATCACCATTTTATATCAAAAAATACGTCAAAAAATATTAATTTCAAAACGAGGTGAGGAAAATGGGACTTACAGCAACTGAAGCGCTCATGAAAATGAAAGAAAAGGGCTATAAGCATACTGATAAACGTGAATTTCTAATTAACTTACTAGCTCGTAAAAATAAATATTTAACAGCCAAAGATGTGTTAGAAAATATGAAAGACGATTTTCCGGGAATTAGTTTTGATACAATTTACCGTAATCTCTCTTTATTTGTTGAGTTAGGTATTTTTGAAGAAACAGATCTTTCTGGTGAACGAAACTTCCGTCTGGCGTGCACACATGAGCATCATCACCATCATTTTATTTGTATGAAATGTGGTAAAACAAAAGAAATTATGATGTGCCCAATGGATTTTCTAACAGAAGCTTTACCTGGTTACCAAATTGATGGTCATAAATTTGAGGTTTACGGCGAATGCCCAGAATGTTTACAAGCCTCTTAATAGTAAAAAAGGTCCGCATTCAGGACCTTTTTTTATTTTGCAGATAATGTTCATAGTTATTTCATATTTGTTTCTTATTCTCGACACTTTTTATCGTTAAAGTAATAAGTAGCCGAAAGAAGAAGGAGAGGAACAGTTTGACAAAATTAAAAAAAGTGATGATTTCCCTAGTAGCAGCGACACTACTTTTACTCGCTGGGTGCGGAAGTAGTGCAGTAGTAAAAACAGATGCAGGAAATGTCACACAAGACGAGCTATATGAAGCGATGAAAACGACTTACGGTAATGAGGTCGTGCAACAACTTACTTTCAAAAAAATCTTAGAAGATAAATACACTGTTACTGAAAAAGAAGTAAATGCAGAATACAAAAAATACGAAGAACAGTACGGTGACTCATTTGAATCAACCTTATCGTCCAATAATTTAACAAAAACTTCTTTCAAAGAAAATTTAGAGTATAACCTTCTAGTTCAAAAAGCAACAGAAGCAAATATGAATGTAAGTGAAAGTAAACTAAAAACATACTACAAAACTTGGGAGCCAGACATTACTGTGCGTCATATTTTAGTAGATGATGAAGCGACAGCCAAAGAAATTCAAACTAAATTGAAAAATGGTGAGAAATTCACTGACTTGGCAAAAGAGTACTCAACAGATACTGCAACTAGCACAAATGGCGGACTACTAGATCCATTTGGTCCTGGTGAAATGGACGAAACTTTTGAAAAAGCTGCTTATGCACTTAAAAATAAAGATGATGTAAGTGGAATTGTTAAATCAACTTACGGGTACCACTTGATTCAATTAGTGAAGAAAACAGAAAAAGGTACCTACGCAAAAGAAAAAGCAAACGTAAAAGCTGCTTATATAAAATCTCAATTAACTTCTGAAAATATGACAGCTGCCCTTAAAAAAGAATTAAAAGCAGCTAATATCGATATTAAAGATAGTGATTTAAAAGATGCATTTGCTGACTATACAAGCACTTCATCTTCTAGTTCAACATCTACATCTAATTAAAGTTACTTCGGATCCACCAATAAAAAAAAGCCCTTTACTGGTTTTGATTCCCGTCAAAAACACACTCCAGTAAAGGGCTTTTCTATATGACCAAACGAATAACAGCCATTGATATAATTCCTACAACAACAATCCACATTAAATTTTTCGTTAAAATAGCTGTAATGATAGTTGGTAAGGTTGCAAGTAGGTTTTCAATATTAATGCTAGGAAAACTATTTTCATTTGTAATGAGAAGACTTTGAACGAAAAGAGCAGTAAGTATGCATAAAGGTACATAAGATAAATAGCGAATTACAACACTGGGTAGTTGCAGCTTTCGAACGAAGATAAAAGGTAAGACACGTGGAATAAATGTCACTAAACCACAGCCTAAAATAACGAGTAACGTATAATTACTTATTGTCATTTTTCAACTATCACTCCAATCAAACAACCAAGTAAGGTAGCCGCTAAAATGGCTAATTCTGGTGTCATAAAACGCATAAACACGATTAATAAAATCGCCACCATTAACATAATAACTATACTTGTCACGATTTTTTTACTTTTATCGCTAACGACTTGTAAATAGAGCAAGCCGATAAACATTGCTGATAACGCAAAATCAAGACCAAATTGTTCTGGATTTGGCAACCAATTCCCAATGAAAGAACCTAAGATACAAGCGGCAATCCAAGCTATGTAGGCTGTTACGTTAATTCCGTGCATCCATTTTGCGCTAACTGGTTTTTTATTGCCAATTTGATTCATTGAAACGCCAAATGTTTCATCCGTGAGAAGCGCTCCAATCCCAATGTTATTCAAAAGGGAATACTTTTTAAAATGAGGAGCTTCGGCCATACTCATCAAAAAATGCCGTGAATTAATTAAAAAAGTAGTAAAAATAATAGCTGAAATAGGGCTTTGTAATAATAATAATCCCGAAATAATAAACTGAGCAGCTCCAGCATAGACGATAATAGCGAGCAACGTTACTTCTAAGACGCTTAAGTGAGAAGCCCTTCCAACAACACCAGCAGCTATTCCAATGCCAGCATAACCTAGTACAGTTGGCAAACAAGCCTTCACACCTTCATAAAAACTAAGTTCGATTTCTTTTTCCAAAAAAACTCCCCCTTAAAATAAAAAACTAGGAGCCTTAATGTTAGGCTAAAAGTTATATATTCTTTTTTACTAAAAGGTCAAATCTTCATGTGCGCTCGTTCAAAGCAATCGCTCCTTTTAGTTTTAATTTTCTAATCATACCACTTTTCTAATAGGAAATCACCTGCATTTTGCACAAAAAAACCACCTGCATAAAGCGCAAGTGGTTAATTTATTATTTTTCTAAAATAGTTGGTTCGCTTGGTGGAATCGAGCGAATTGCAAGGAATACAAAGATCATACTTACAACCATATTGATTTCCATTCCAAAAGGAACAATTACTTGTAAAGCCTCCATAACCATCGTGAAAACAGCAGCTAATGTAATACTATAAGAAGCTATCATCCAGTTTTGACGGAAAGCAATACCCGTCCGACCGAAACCAGAAAGAATAAATCCAAATAACGCATAAAGAGCTAATCGGAAGAAAATCGATCCAAGCGTAAAGATGAACAGAACAAGCAAGGCAATAGGAATAAAGTATTTCGCTAGAGATTCAATGGACGTATATAAATTCACTAAATCAGCTTTATTACTAATTCCAGCCGTATCATAACTTACAGATTGAGAAACACCAGCAGCAGTTATATAGATACTATCTGATAAAAAAGCAACTGCGCTATCATAAGAAGCAATTTTATTATCAACATCATCTTTATCTAAAGTTCCAGAGGCATCAAAATAAATATGTAATTCATCTTGGTCAATAGAGATGGGTATATTTTTGACAGAATTGTCCGTTAAGACTAATTTTCCATCTGTGACTTTAAAATCAGGAATTTCATTTGTAATAGTTTCTTCGCCGACTTTCAGCGCATTTTTTGTCGTAACGTTAGTAAAATATGCTAATGGAAGGAAAGTAACAAATGATAAAACAATAATGTAAACGATACTTTTTCTGATCTTATCATTTCGAAACGAAGCAATATCCGCAGGGGAATACAAACTCTTCCAGAAGCGTTTAAAAATATTCATTCTTTTTTCAACACCTCACCTAATGGTTTAACTTTTCATTTTCAGGGAAAAAGATACATGTATGTGCAAAAGAACGTAATTTTTCCACCTAAACTTAATCATAGCTTGAAATGAATGCAAAATCAATATTGAAACATCACTGAGCAGAAAAATTGCAAGCGTTTCTAGGTCGTGGTAGGCTAAATGGTGTAAAGAGAAACGTTATTTATGGCGTTAACTAGTTCTATAGGAATAGGATGTATATCTTTCGCCTTATAAGTAATTTCTTTTCACGTAAAATAAAAACAATACAAGGAGGAATTTTTAATGACTTACGAATTACCTAAATTACCTTATACTTATGATGCTTTGGAGCCAAATTTTGATAAAGAAACAATGGAACTTCATTATACAAAGCACCACAATACTTATGTAACAAAACTAAACGAAGCGGTTTCAGGTCATCCTGAACTTGCTGAGAAACCTGTTGAAGAATTGGTTGCTAACTTAGATAGCGTTCCTGAAGATATTCGCGGCGCTGTACGTAACCACGGTGGCGGTCATGCTAACCATACATTATTTTGGTCTATCCTTAGCCCAAATGGTGGCGGCGCTCCAACTGGTGACTTAAAATCTGCTATCGAAAGCGAATTCGGTACATTTGATGATTTCAAAGAAAAATTCAATGCAGCAGCTGCAGCACGTTTTGGTTCTGGCTGGGCTTGGTTAGTAGTTAATAACGGTAAACTGGAAATCGTTTCTACTGCAAACCAAGATTCTCCATTAAGCGATGGAAAAACTCCTGTTCTAGGCCTAGATGTTTGGGAACATGCTTATTACCTTAAATTCCAAAACCGTCGTCCTGAATATATCGACACATTTTGGAATGTTGTTAACTGGGATGAAGCTAACAAACGCTTTGACGCAGCTAAATAATAATAGAAAGGCTCACTTCGGTGGGTCTTTTTTTATTTCTAATGAATTTCTAATGAACTTACAGTGGAAAAATGATGTTTTTTCAGCTACAATAGGGAAAGGTATTATTGAAAAGTGAGGTAACTTTGCGTGAAACTAAATTTTAGAAAAAAGAAAAAAGATTCCACTAAGAAGAAACGCGCCATCATTCCACTACGTTTAAATATTCTATTCTTTATAATTTTTATATTATTCTCCGTATTAATTTTACGACTTGGTATTGTTCAAATCGTGCAAGGGGATACGTACAAACGTCAATTAGAAGAAACAGATAATGTGACCGTTTCTAAGAATGTTCCACGTGGCAGTATTTATGACCGAAACTACAACTTATTAGTTGGTAATTCAGCAGTCAAATCGATTACCTACACAAGAAGCCAACAAACAGAAACTTCAGAAACACTTCACGTAGCTCAAACTTTACAAAAATTAATTACAATTGAACCAGAGAAACTAACCGATCGCGATTTGAAAGATTATTGGATTTTGACACATCAAACCGAGTCTTTAAATCGTCTATCTGCAAAAGAACAAGCGCTAGAATCTTCTAAAGCTTATAAAATCCAAGTTGAAAAAGTAACGAACGATGATATAGCTAAACTAACTACAGAAGATTTAAAAGTAGCAACAATTTATAAAAAAATGACAACAGGATACGCAATGACTGAGTCCGTTATTAAGAATAAAGATGTAACAGATGAAGAAATTGCCCGTGTTAGTGAAAACATGGATAGCTTACCAGGAGTTGATACAACGACAGACTGGAATCGCTATTACACTTATGACGAAACATTACGTTCTATTTTAGGTTCTGTTTCGACAGCAAAAGAAGGTCTACCAAAAGATAAAGCTGAGTACTACTTGTCTCAAGGATATAGCCGAAATGACCGTGTTGGTAAAAGTTATTTAGAAGCCCAATACGAAAGCGTTCTAGCTGGTTCAAAATCCCAATCTGAGAGCGTACTTGACTCTAAAGGAAATATAATCGAAACAGTAAGTAAGTATGAAGGATCAAAAGGAAAAGACTTAGTTCTTTCCGTAGATGTAGAATTCCAGAAAGCCGTGGAAGATATTTTACGTAAAAATATTAAACAAGGTAAACAATATGCTGGTTCTGACTTATTTGATCGTGCATTTGTAGTCGCAATGGACCCATATTCTGGAGAAGTTCTAGCACTTGCTGGTCAAAAACTAAATGACAAAGGCGAGTTTGATGACTACTCCTTAGGAACATTCACCACTGCTTATGCGATGGGTTCCGCTGTCAAAGGTTCCACAATTCTTGGGGGCATCATGGACGGCGCAATTTCAAACAAAACGGTCTTCACCGACCAACCAATTGCATTAAAAGGAACCAAACCGAAAAGTTCTTGGTTTAATAGAACCGGAGCAGGTAACCGACCACTGGATCCAGTTGGCGCACTAGAAATCTCATCTAACTCATATATGTATCAAGTGGCAATGAAGATGGGTGGCGCTAAGTATGTTCCAAATGGTCCACTAAGAGCTCCACTAAGTACATTTGATGATATGCGTTATTATTACAATCAATTTGGTTTAGGCGTTAAAACAGGTATTGATCTTCCTGGAGAACAAGTTGGCTACAAAGGGGACGACCAAACAATTGGTAAAATTCTCGATTTCGCCATCGGTCAGTATGATTCTTATACACCGCTTCAAATGGCGCAATACGTTTCAACAATCGCAAATGGAGGATCTAGAATTGCACCAAGTATGGTAAAAGAAATCCGCAATCCTAGTACAAATGGTGATTCTGTTGGAACTCTTGCAACCGCTAATGAACCAAAAGTTTTAAACAAAATCGGCGTTTCAGATAATGACATCAAAACAGTCCAAAAAGGTTTTTATGAAGTAACTCATGGCTCAACTGGTACAGCTAGAACAGTCTTTACATCGAGTGATTATGACGTTGCAGGTAAAACAGGAACAGCTGATGCCTTCTATGATGGACCAAAAGAAGGTAACAAAATGGCCAGTGTTTGGAATACAACATTTGTCGGTTATGCACCAGTTAAAAAACCAGAAATAGCGATTTCTGTAGTAGTACCTTGGATTTATCGTCCATATGGTACAGACCAAAAAACAAATATGAAGATTTCTAAAGAAGTTTTCGATAAATATTTCGAACTGAAAAAAGAACGTGCTGAATCCAATAAAGATGCTTCTAAAGTTGAACAACCAATTAACAATAAAGAAGCAGCTGCAAAAGCACAATCTGAACAAACCGAAAATTAATCAAAAAACCACTTTCATTCTTGTGAAAGTGGTTTTTTACATTTCAAACTGACAAACAATTAAAAAAATGGTGACTAATATAGATAAAAAACTGCGAAATGGCTTTGTTTATGGTATGATAAAGTAAGTGTAAAATTAACCAGATTTCTGTTTTAAAGCAGAGATACGAGGATTAAATTGAAGGAGGAATTGTAAACTATGACAAAAAGCTATCATGTCGCAGTTGTAGGTGCTACTGGTGCAGTTGGTACCCAAATGATTGAATTACTAGAAGAGGCGGCGACTTTCAAGATAAAGCAAGTTTCGTTCTTGTCTTCTATTCGTTCTGCTGGAAAAAAATTATCCTTCCGTGGGGAAGAGGTAACTATTCAAGAAGCTACACCTGAGAGCTTTGAAGGCGTAGATATTGCCTTATTTAGTGCTGGAGGTTCCGTTTCTAAAGCACTTGCAAAAGAAGCTGTAAAACGTGGAGCCATTGTAATTGATAATACGAGCGCATATCGCATGGATCCTGAAGTGCCGCTTGTTGTTCCAGAAGTAAACGAAAAAGCGCTATTCTCACATAAAGGTATTATTGCTAACCCTAACTGCTCTACAATTCAAATGGTAGCAGCACTCGAACCGATTCGAGAAGCTTATGGTTTAAATCGAATTATTGTTTCTACTTATCAAGCTGTGTCTGGCTCCGGAGTAAGTGCTATTCAAGAACTTAAAGACGGCAGCAGAGCTCTTTTAGATAACAAAGAATTCACGCCAGAAATCATGCCAGTAAAAGGCGATAAAAAGCACTATCCAATTGCATTCAATGCCTTACCACAAATTGACGTTTTCACGGACAATGATTATACATACGAAGAAATGAAAATGATCAATGAAACGAAAAAAATCATGGAAGACGATACTATTAAAGTTTCTGCTACATGCGTTCGAATTCCAGTTGTTAGTGGACATTCAGAAAGTGTTTACGTTGAAATAGAACAAGAGGGAGTAAGTGCAAAAGATATTCAAAATGCATTAAAAACAGCTCCTGGTGTCGTTCTTGAAGATGATCCGGCAAATCAAATTTATCCGCAAGCCATTCAAGCTGCTGGTAAAAAAGAAGTGTTTGTTGGTCGCGTTCGCGCTGACATTGATGATTCTAAAGGCTTCCATATGTGGATTGTATCCGACAACCTACTTAAAGGCGCTGCATGGAATTCGATTCAAATTGCTGAAAGCTTAGTCAAACTAGCGATTATTTAGAGGTGTAAGTAATGAAAATCATAGTACAAAAATTCGGCGGCACATCCGTCCAAAATGAAAAAATTCGTCTAATGGCTTTTAACCATATAAAAAATGCCCTTAAAGACGGCTATAAAGTTGTAGTTGTTGTGTCCGCAATTGGTCGTTACGGGGATCCATATGCAACCGACACACTTTTAGAACTTATAGGAGCAAAAGATACTAAACTAACTGCTAGAGAGCAAGATACATTGCTGTCTGTTGGAGAAACTATATCTGCTTCTGTCTTTACTAATATGTTAAGAGAGGCAGACATTAAAGCAGAAGCATTTTCAGGTGGTCAAGCAGGTATTATTACATCTAATAATCACTTAAATGCAAAAATCACCGAAGTCGATACAAAGCGCCTAAAAAAAGCGCTTGAAACACTTGATGTAGCTGTTGTTGCTGGTTTTCAAGGAATCACTGAAAACGGGGATATAACAACACTTGGTCGCGGTGGCAGTGATACTTCTGCTGCAGCTCTTGGTGTATCTTTACAAGCAGACTATATTGATATTTTCACTGACGTAGACGGTATGATGACGGCAGATCCACGCATTGTCGAACATGCGCGTTCACTTCCACGAGTAAGTTATAATGAAGTTAGTAATATGGCTTACCAAGGAGCAAAAGTCATTCATCCGCGCGCAGTAGAAATAGCGATGACTGCTAAAGTACCAATGCGTATCCGTTCGACTTACTTAGAAAGCACAGGAACACTTGTCACATCTTTAGCGGATGATTCCGGTCATTTCGATGTAAAAGAACGAATGGTAACAGGAGTTGCACACGTTACAAATTTAACGCAAATTTTTGTGAAAACCGATACTGTAAAGGCGCAACAACAGACTTTTAAAATATTAGCAGATGCAGGAATTAGCCTAGATTTTATTAATATATCAACTGATTCGGTCATTTTTACAGTCCCAGAAGAAAAACGTCGCGTCGTCAAACAACTTTTAGAAGAAGCAAACTTACAAACAACGGTTCGTGAAGACTGTGCAAAAGTTTCTATCGTTGGTGCTGGAATAACCGGAGTTCCTGGTGTTACAGCAAAAATCGTAGGAGCATTATCCGAAAAAAACATCCCAATTTTACAATCAGCGGATAGTCATACAACTATTTGGGTATTAGTAAGAGAAGAAGACTTAATTTCGGCAGTCAATGCCCTTCATGACGTATTTTGTTTGGAAATTAAGTAAGGAGGAAATGAAAGATGGATTTAGGGAAAGTAATTACAGCAATGGTCACGCCAATTCACCCAGAAAAAAATAAAGTATGCAAAAAAAGAATTCATCATCTCGTGAATCACTTAATAGATAACGGCTCAGATGGTTTAGTAATCGCTGGAACAACTGGTGAATCTCCAACTTTGTCACATGATGAAAAAATGAAATTATTCCGCCAAGTGGTGGAAACAAATGCAGGACGCGCGAAATTAATCGCTGGCACAGGTTCTAATAATACAGCAGAAACGATTGCTTTTACAAAAGAAGTAGCAGAATTGGGCGGAATTGATGCTGTCTTAGTCGTTGCGCCGTATTATAACAAGCCAAATCAAGATGGTTTATACGCTCATTTTGTTGCTGTTGCGGAAGCTTCTGATTTACCAGTAGTTATTTATAATATTCCAGGACGTAGTGTTGTTAATATCGAACCAGAAACAATTATTCGTTTAGCAAAATTACCAAATATTATTGGTGTTAAAGAATCAAGCGGCAACTTAGACAATATAAGTAAAATCATTGCTGAAACTTCCGATGATTTCCTCGTATACAGTGGAGATGACAGCTTAACCTTGCCAATTTTAGCAGTTGGAGGGAATGGCGTAATTTCCGTTGCAAGTCATGTGGTAGGAAATGAAATGCAAGAAATGATGCAAGCGTATGAAAGTGGGGACGTAAAAAAAGCAGCAAGTATACATCGCTCGTTATTACCATTAATGAACGGTCTTTTCTCTGTTCCAAACCCAGCGCCAACTAAATACTTATTAAATCAACAAGGTATTAGCGTTGGACCTGTAAGATTACCACTTGTAGATTTGAATGCTGAACAAGGAACGAAATTACAAGCTATATTAGAAGGACTTTCTAAATAGTTCAAAGGAGGTCTACGCTTTGACAATAAAAAAAGCGAAAAACATAAAAATCATTCCACTCGGCGGTGTCGATGAAAGTGGCAAAAATTTATATGTAGTAGAAATAGACGAAGATATCTTTATATTAGATGCAGGCTTAATGTTCCCAGAAAACGAATTACTAGGAATTGATATTGTTATCCCTGATTTCAAATATTTAGAAGAAAACAAAGACAGAGTGAAAGCCATTTTCTTAACTCATGGTCATGAAGATGCGATTGGTGCACTGCCATACTTACTTCAAAAAATTAAAGCACCTGTTTACGGTACTGAGCTAACAATTGCACTTGCAAAGTCAGCGCTTAAAGAACACCGCAAACTACGCTTTAAAAATTTCCATGTTGTTGATGCAGAAACAACCTTATCTTTTTCTAAAATTGATGTATCTTTCTTCCGTACGACGCATACAATTCCTGATTCGGTTGGGATTGTACTTGAAACAAGTGAAGGTTCCATCATTTATACTGGTGACTTTAAATTTGATCAATCAGCCAAAGATGGATATGCTTCTGATTTAAGTCATATTGCCGAATTTGGTGAAAAAGGAGTACTTGCTTTACTTTCAGATAGTTCAGAAGCAGAGCATCCTGGTACCACATCAAGCGACAGTTTAATTGAAGAAGAAATTAGACATGCTTTTAGAATGGCAGATGGTAGAATTATTGTTGCTTGTGTGGCTTCTAATTTGATTCGTTTGCAGCAAGTACTTGACGCATCCGTTGCTACTAAGCGTAAAGTCGCTATTGTTGGTAAAGAATTAGAGCGTGTATTTGAAATAGCAGGTAGCTTAGGTAAAATCGTTATTGAGGAAGACTTGATTATTCCTCTAAAAGAACTTAAAAAATATAATGATGAAGAAATCACTATTATTGAAACAGGAAACTTAGGTGAACCAATTCAATCATTACAACTAATGACTAAAGGTAATCACCCTCAATTTAATATTAAACCAGGAGATACGGTTTATATTACAACAACACCGTCACCATCACTTGAAACGATGATGGCGAAAACGATGGATATGCTCTATAAAGCTGGAGCAAAAGTATTAACGATGAGTAATAATCTTTTTATCTCTGGCCATGCAAGCCAAGAAGATTTGAAATTAATGCTTAACTTGTTAAAACCTAGATATTTCGTTCCTGTTCACGGTGAATACCGGATGTTAATTAGTCATGCGAAATTAGCTCATGAAGTTGGCATGGCAAAATCAGAAGTATTTATTGTCGGTAAAGGTGAAATTTTAGAATATAAAAATGATAAAATGACTGCTGGAAACCGTGTCTATTCTGGAAATACACTAATTGATGGGTTAGGTGTAGGAGACGTTGGAAACATCGTACTGAGAGACCGTAAGTTACTTTCTGAAGACGGTATTTTCATCGTAGTTGTTACGCTTAATCGTAAAACTAAAACAATTACTTCCGGACCAGAAATCATTTCACGTGGCTTTATCTATGTGCGTGAATCTGAGCATTTAATTGAAGAATCATCCAAAGTCGTAACAAAAATCGTCGAAAAAAACCTCCAAGAAACTGGCTTTGAATGGGCTAAATTAAAACAAGATATTCGCGATCAATTAAATCGCTACCTATTTGAGCAAACAAAACGACGTCCAATGATCTTACCAATCATTATGGAAGTCTAGTATGAACTGCTGCACCTCGATGTGCAGCAGTTTTTTTCGTTTAAAAGTAAAATAGAGGGGAAAACAAGCTAGGAAGGAGTGATTCAATTGACAGAATTTACATATGATGTAGTTATAATCGGAAGTGGTGCTAGTGGAACAACCGTGGCTTTTGAAGCGCAGGCAGCCGGTCTAAAAGTAGCGATTGTGGAAGAGCGTAGTTGGGGCGGCACATGTGTCCTTAGAGGCTGTGACCCTAAAAAAGTGTTAGTCGGAGCAGCAGAAGCAAGAAATCTTTCCACAAGATTACGTGGTAAAGGTATTAAAGAAGCAGCAACAATTAGCTGGACAGATTTAATGGCATTCAAAGAAACATTTGTAGAAGATGTGCCTGAAAGTCGCTTGGAAAGTTTTCAAGAAGCTGGGATTGAAACGTTTTTCGGACCAGCAAGTTTTCAAAACGAAAATACTTTGCAAGTTGGTAACGACATACTAAGTGCTAAAAAAATAGTGATTGCAACCGGCGCAACACCAAATACACTTAAAGTAGAAGGTCAAGAACATATTCAAACGAGTGATGATTTCTTATCACTTGAAAAACTTCCAGATTCGGTTGTTTTTATCGGCGGTGGTTATATTTCTTTTGAATTTGCATCAATTGCGCTAGCTGCAGGGCGAGATGTGCATATAATTCATCATAATAGCGAACCATTAAAGAAATTCGATCCCGATTTTGTAGCTGCCTTAGTTGCTACACTAAAAGAAGAAGGCATTCATTTCCATTTTGATACTGATATTACTAAAATTAATAAAAATGGTGAAAAACTTCATATCGAAGGTAAAAATGGCTTTTCACTTGAAACCGACTTAATTATCGGAGCAACCGGAAGGACGACCAATATTGCTCATTTAGCTCTAGATAAAGCAAACATAGACTATACCAAAAAAGGCATTACAGTAAACGAGAAACTACAAACACCTAACCACCCACATATTTATGCATGTGGTGATGTAGCCGCTACAAAAGGCGCTCCGTTAACACCAGTTGTCAGTATGGAAGCAGCATTAGTAGCAAAAAATATTTTAGGCGGCAATGAAAAAATCGATTATCCTGCCATACCAAGCGTTGTTTTTACTAGTCCAAAACTTGCAAGCATTGGCATAAGCATGGAAGAAGCAAACGCCAATCCAGAAAAATATCAAATTAAAAACCATGATACAACGAACTGGTATACGTACAGAAGAACGAACGAAAAAATCGCCCTCGCAAAAATCATAGAAGACCGCGAAACTGGTCAAATTAAAGGCGCTCACTTCCTAAGTGAAGAGGCTGATTATATGATAAATTATATCGCTATCCTAATGAAAGCTAACTTAACTTTGGCTGATTTACAGTCTGTCATATTTGCATATCCATCACCTGCAAGTGATTTAACTGCTTTGAACTAGAGCTTAAATATGTTATAGTGAGGGAGAAATTCGCATAAAAGGAGCAAATTAGATGGAAATTTGGATTATTGCCGGAATATGTGCATTCTTAATTTTTATCAGCGGTATTGTTGTTTTATTTTTCCCAGCCAAGCGAAAAATCGGTGCAATTTTAACAAGCGCTGGAATGTTATTATTGGTTGGTTCTATTATTGGCATCATTGTTAGTTTTTCACATTACCAACAAGTTCAAAATGATGTATTCAATTATTCTTCTAAAGGTACAAGCCAAGCTACTGCAGAAGAAACAAAAACCTATCAAATAAACTATGAAGATTCCGCAGATAATATTAAGAAAAAAATCACCTCTGTCACGGTCGAAAAGAAAGAAACCTATTCAACAGTAGAAGGCAAGTCAGTTCCTGGCAGTATCACATTACAATTAGAAATAACAAACAATGCAGCTAAAACTCTCGAAACCTATCCAAACCAAGGTCAACTTGAAGCTAATAAAATGGATATAAATGGAGGAGACGCTGTTCTATCTGATTTTGAAACCACAGAAATCGAACCTGGTAAAACAGTAAAAGGAACAATCGTTTTTCCAGTAGAAAAATTAGATAAAGTTTCTGATATTACTTGGATTTCTTATAGTTTCCTAAGCTATTTAAAAGATTCTTCGACACCAATTACAACAGAAACAGGTAAAATCGAACTTAAATAAAAAAACAATATCCCGGAAATGGGATATTGTTTTTTTATTTATTCAGCTACATTCATAACTTCTTTTAAATATTCATCATAAGAAATTTCTTTATTATAAAATTGATCTTTTGATAAGTTAATAATACGAGTTGCGATAGTTTGTAGTAACTGATGGTCATGCGATGCAAAGATCATAGCGCCTTTGAACGCTTCAAGACCATTATTTAATGCAGTGATCGATTCTAAGTCCAAGTGGTTAGTAGGTTCATCAAGTAAAAGAACATTTGAACCTGAAAGCATCATTTTGGATAACATACAACGAACTTTTTCTCCACCAGATAAAACGCGTACTTTTTTCAGTACTTCATCACCACTGAATAGCATACGTCCAAGGAAGCCGCGTAAGAATGCTTCACTATCATCTTCAGGAGAGAACTGACGTAACCATTCCACAAGACTCATGTCGTTTTCCTCAAAGAACTCTGAGTTATCTTTCGGGAAATAGCTTTGGCTTGTTGTGATGCCCCATTTATAGCTACCTTCATCAGGTTCCATTTCACCAGCAAGGATTTGGAAAAGAACGGTTTTAGCAACTTCATCATCGCCAACTAAAGCAACTTTGTCATTACGGTTAATCGAGAAGGAAAGATTATCAAGAATCTTCACGCCATCAATTGTTTTAGACAAGTTTGTTACAGTTAGTAGGTCATTCCCAACTTCACGGTCCGGTTTGAACTGAATGAAAGGGTAACGACGACTAGAAGGTTGAATATCTTCCAGCGTGATTTTTTCGAGCATTTTTTTACGACTTGTTGCTTGTTTTGATTTCGATGCGTTCGCACTGAAACGAGCAATAAAGTCTTGTAATTCTTTCATTTTTTCTTCTTTTTTCTTATTACGATCGCCCATCATTGTTTGTGCTAATTGGCTTGATTCATACCAGAAATCATAGTTTCCGACATATAATTTAATTTTGCTGAAATCAAGATCCGCAATGTGCGTACATACTTTATTTAAGAAGTGACGGTCATGGGATACTACGATAACAGTATTATCAAAGTTGATTAAAAATTCTTCCAACCAGTGAATCGCACGGATGTCAAGGTGGTTGGTAGGCTCATCCAGAAGTAAGATATCTGGTTTACCGAATAAAGCTTGTGCAAGAAGCACTTTCACTTTTTCTCCACCAGTTAAATCTTTCATTAGTTTGCCGTGTAAGTCAGTAGGGATACCTAAGCCATTTAATAAAACAGCGGCGTCAGATTCTGCTTCCCAACCATCTAATTCAGCAAATTCGCCTTCAAGTTCAGCAGCGCGAATACCATCTTCATCACTGAAATCTTCTTTCATGTAAATGGCATTTTTTTCGTCCATAATTTTGTATAGACGTTCATGTCCCATTATTACAGTGTTAAGAACAAGTTCATCATCATACTGGAAATGATCTTGGCGAAGGACAGCGAGACGCTCACCTGAACCAATATGAACATTACCACTTTGAGAATCAAGCTCGCCAGAAAGCACTTTTAGGAACGTTGATTTACCAGCACCGTTTGCTCCAATAAGACCATAACAGTTACCTGGTAAAAATTTAATTGAAACATCTTCAAATAGCTTTTTATCGCCGTAGCGTAAGCCAACATTATTTACAGTTAACATTTTCTTCCTCCAATACTAAGTTACTTCTTCTTGAAATCAGAAAAAGCACAATTGCTTCTATTTTAACATGGTTAGTTCAGCAAAGAAAGCTTACACGCATAAATAAATGTTATAATTGAAAAATAAGGAGGGAAGCTAAATGGATTATCAGCAAACTTTACAAGAAAAAGTCGCGCTTTGCCTTAGTTTGCAAGGTGCTAAGGAAACATTTCCATTTGATTCTAAAACACATGCTTTAACAATTGGCGCGAAAATATTTGCGCTCATCCATATGTATCACGGGGATTTATATGTCAGTGTTAAATGCCAGCCTGAGAGAATTGATTTATTGCGCGATGAATATATGAGTATAAAACCCGGCTATCACTTAAATAAAAAACATTGGATTACACTTGTGATTAATGAAGAATATGATGTCGAAGCGGAAACAGAATTTGCTTTAATTAAAAATAGTTATCAGCTAATTTTTGATAAACTACCAAAAAAAGCTCAAAACACTGTAAGATTTTCTGCAAATGATTAAAGAAAACAAATAATTCTTTACAAAAAAACATCTCATGCTATAATGATTGTTGTACGATAATTTCATAGACGTTACCACAGGGGGGGCTTCTTAGCTGAGATTGAATCCGCGTGTTTTTGGATTCTGACCCTTTGAACCTGTTCGTTAATACGAGCGTAGGGATTGTGGCGATTGCATTTCTAACAATAGAAACTGCTTTCTTCTGGGGTACGTTTTTGACCAAAAAGAAGAGGGGAGTTTATTTTTTATGCAAAACAAACGATTAATTATTTTACTTGAATGTGCTATCTTTGCTGCAGTTGCGATGGTACTAAGCTTTATCCCGCTGGACATTGGTTCCAGTTTTTCGATTTCACTAGGAATGATTCCAATGTACGTTATTGCAATTCGTCGCGGTTTTTGGGCGGCTGGATTTGCTGGGCTTTTATGGGGGTTACTACATTTTTTAACAGGGAAAGCTTATATTTTAATGCCATCTCAGGCAATTATTGAATATATCCTGGCCTTCAGTTTTATTGCTTTCAGCGGAGTATTTAGTAAACAAGTTCGAAGTAATTTAGCTGCTAACCAACTAAAAAAAGCCATCGAGTGGGCGTGGGGAACCATGATTATTGGTGGTGTGGCTAGATATTTCTGGCATTATGTAGCTGGCGTTTTATTTTGGGGCGCTTATGCTTTTCAAGGTTGGGGAGCACAACTATTTTCAGCAGTGATGAACGGAGCTAGCTGCCTCGGAACCGTCGTTGTTTGTGGAATAGTTATCTCGATACTACTCAAAACAACGCCTAAATTATTCTTACCTAAATAAAGGAAAGCCCTGTTAGTAAATGCTAATAGGGCTTTTTAGTATGTTATAATAGAATAAATACTGTATTACAGCTTGTCACAATGTCCATTTTTACGATTATAAGTTTAGCAGCGATGTTCTTTACGTGCCACAAGTACGAAATCATCTTGTTTAGTAACTTCCGTTTGAATGCCACACTGTCTTTAAGCTGTTTTTTTGTATTTAAAAAGTTTAAATCATTACTAGTTAGGGAAAAGATTTATCGATTGCCAATTTTTTTGGTAGTGGTAAAGAAAAAATGGAGGTGTATAAGCGTGTTAAAATTCGAACACGTAACGAAGACTTATAAAGGGGGCAAAAAAGCTGTTAATGATCTAACACTTAACATCGATAAAGGAGAATTTGTTTGTTTTATCGGTCCAAGTGGTTGTGGGAAAACGACGACAATGAAGATGATTAACCGGCTTATTGAACCTACAGAAGGAAAAATATTTATTAATGATAAAGACATCATGGCGGAAGATCCCGTCAAACTAAGACGTTCTATTGGTTATGTTATTCAGCAAATTGGCTTGATGCCACATATGACGATTAGAGAGAATATCGTCCTTGTACCAAAATTACTTAAATGGTCCGAAGAGAAAAAACAAGAACGGGCGAAAGAATTAATTAAATTAGTTGATTTGCCAGAAGAGTTTTTAGACCGCTATCCTTATGAATTAAGTGGTGGACAACAACAACGTATCGGTGTTTTGCGAGCGCTTGCAGCAGAACAAAATTTAATTCTAATGGATGAACCATTCGGAGCACTGGATCCAATTACTCGGGATTCTCTACAAGAAGAATTCAAGAATTTACAAAAAGAACTTGGAAAAACAATTATTTTCGTTACCCACGATATGGATGAAGCGATTAAACTCGCAGACCGTATCGTTATTATGAAAGCTGGCGAAATCGTTCAGTTTGATACACCAGATGAAATTCTACGTAACCCGGCAAATTCATTTGTAGAAGATTTCATTGGTAAAGACCGTCTAATTG
Organism: Listeria innocua; assembly: GCF_028596125.1. GTDB lineage: Bacteria > Bacillota > Bacilli > Lactobacillales > Listeriaceae > Listeria > Listeria innocua. Next base: position 1,362,221 of record NZ_CP117229.1, on the reverse strand, counting down.
AGGCAAAACCTGATGTTACACAAGTAGCACAAATTATGAACACGAATCCAGTGTCTATTACAGCAGATAAATCTCTACAAGCTGCCATTACAGTCATGAAAGAAAAACGAGTAGATACGTTACTTGTAGTGGATGAAGGTAATGTGTTAAAAGGATTTATCGACGTAGAGCAAATCGATTTAAATCGCCGCACAGCAACTTCTGTGATGGATATTATCGAGAAAAATGTATTTTACGTGTATGAAGATACCTTACTCCGTGATACTGTACAACGGATTCTAAAACGTGGTTATAAATATATTCCTGTAGTTGACAAGGACAAACGCCTTGTTGGGATTGTAACTCGTGCCAGTTTAGTAGATATTGTTTATGATTCCATTTGGGGAACGATAGATAATGTGGCAGAAAATCAGGAGGAACAAGCGGATTCCGAAACGACAGAACCAGAAATGAAGCAGGAGGGATAAGCTATGGACGCAATTGTTACTTTTTTTCAAGAAAACGGCCATAACTTGCTTGTTCAAACATGGCAACATCTTTTCATCTCCTTATCTGCTGTAATTTTAGGGATTGCAGTTGCCGTTCCTGTTGGAATTTTACTGACGCGTTCACCAAAAGTAGCAAATTTTGTTATTGGCGTGGTTAGTGTTCTTCAAACGGTTCCTTCACTCGCTATTTTAGCATTTATTATCCCGTTTCTTGGGGTCGGTACATTACCAGCGATTATTGCACTGTTTATTTACGCACTTTTACCAATCCTGCGTAATACTTTTATTGGAGTTCGAGGAGTCGATAAAAATTTAATCGAATCTGGTCGTGGTATGGGCATGACGAATTGGCAATTAATCATTAATGTCGAAATCCCTAACTCTATATCAGTAATTATGGCTGGTATCCGTTTATCAGCTGTGTACGTTATCGCTTGGGCAACGCTTGCTTCATATATTGGAGCTGGTGGACTTGGAGACTTTATTTTTAATGGCTTAAACTTATATCGTCCAGATTTAATTCTTGGCGGAGCAATCCCAGTAACTATTTTAGCCCTTGTAGTAGAATTCGCGCTTGGAAAATTAGAGTATCGTTTAACTCCAAAAGCCATCCGTGAAGCTCAGGAAGGGGGAGAATAACATGAAGAAAAAATTTATCGCGCTATTCAGCGTATTACTACTAACTAGTTCTCTTTTCTTATCTAGTTGCTCTTTACCAGGACTTGGAGGCAGTTCTAAAGATACAATACGCATTGGAGCAATGGCCACGACAGAATCACAAATCGTTTCCAATATTTTAAAAGAATTAATCGAACATGACACTGGCCTAAAAGTAGAAATTGTAAATAACCTCGGATCAACTATCGTTCAGCACCAAGCCATGTTAAATGGTGATGTGGATATTACAGCGACAAGATATACCGGAACAGACTTAGTTGGGCCTCTTGGAGAAGATGCTATTAAAGATCCTGAAAAAGCTTTAGCAGCAGTAAAAAAAGGATTTGAAGAGCGTTTCCACCAAACATGGTTTGATTCTTATGGCTTTGCTAATACGTATGTGTTTATGGTACGCCAAGATACTGCTAAAAAATACAACTTAACTACAGTTAGCGACATGCGTAAAGTAGAAAATGAGCTTACTGCTGGGGTCGATAATTCTTGGATGGAACGTGAAGGAGATGGTTATAAAGCATTTTCAAAAGCTTATGACATCGAGTTCAAGAAAATTTTCCCAATGCAAATCGGCTTAATTTATACCGCACTTAAAAACAATCAAATGGATGTGGCACTTGGTTATTCAACAGACGGCCGTATCCCAACATATAACTTGAAATTACTAAAAGATGATAAAAAATTCTTCCCACCATACGATGCTTCAGCTCTAGCAACAGATGAAATTTTAAAGAAACATCCAGAATTAAAAACTACTATCAATAAGTTAAAAGGTAAAATCTCAACAGAAGAAATGCAAAAGCTTAATTATGAAGCAGATGGCAAATTAAAAGAACCATCCATCGTAGCGCAAGAATTCTTGCAAAAAAATAATTACTTTGAAGGTAAAAACTAAGGAGGTGCCAAAAGATGGACACATTAAAACAATTAATTGATTATTACCAAACAAATGGAAGTTATGTCATGGAAGAGTTCTGGCGGCATTTCTTAATGAGTGCGTACGGAGTTATCTTCGCCGCAATCATAGCGATACCACTTGGAGTATATATTGCTAGGAAGAAACGCTTAGCTGGATGGGTTATCCAAATTGCCAATATCATTCAAACTATCCCAGCGCTCGCAATGTTAGCTGTACTTATGCTAATTATGGGCTTAGGGACGAATACAGTCGTTTTATCCTTGTTCCTATATTCTTTACTCCCAATTCTAAAAAATACCTATACGGGCATTAGAAACGTTGATGGGGCACTTCTTGAATCGGGTAAAGCGATGGGCATGACGAAATGGCAAGTGCTTCGTCTAATCGAAATGCCACTTGCTTTATCGGTCATTATGGCAGGTATTCGAAATGCGCTAGTTATTGCAATTGGTGTTGCAGCTATCGGGACATTCGTTGGAGCAGGCGGCCTCGGTGATATTATAGTCCGCGGAACCAACGCAACTAACGGAACCGCAATTATTTTAGCTGGAGCCATCCCAACAGCAGTCATGGCAATATTAGCCGATGTACTTCTTGGATGGGTCGAACGTACTTTAAATCCAGTTAAAAACAAAAGAAAAACATTAACCGAAGTCTTATAAAAACAATCGAAAACACAACCTACCAGCTTCATAAAAAGGTTGTGTTTTTCGTTTGACAAAGAATGTTTCCCGTAGTAAACTTTTTATCATAAACGAAAGAAGGTCAGGGAGCATGAAAAAGGAAAAAACAGAACGCACAAAACAAAGCTGGAGAAAAGCACAGAATGCTCCCAGCTTAAGCGAAGTAAATAATTCAGTAGCAATTCCAAAAAACGCAAAGTTCTTCCGGAAATTATTTGCATTTATGGGACCAGGTGCTCTTATTGCAGTTGGCTATGTTGATCCTGGAAACTGGGCGACATCCATTGCCGGGGGTTCGGAGTTTGGTTACACCTTATTATCTGTTATTTTAATTTCTAATATTTTAGCCGTTTTACTACAATCACTTGCATCAAAATTAGGTATCGTGACTGGGCGCGATTTAGCTCAAGCATCAAGCGATCATTTTTCCAAACCGTTTGGCTTTGTCCTATGGATTTTAGCTGAATTAGCCATTATTGCAACTGATATTGCTGAAGTTATCGGTAGTGCGATTGCACTTAATTTACTCTTTGGCATTCCTTTGATTTGGGGCGTTTGTATAACAGCATTAGATATTTTTCTTGTATTATTTTTACAACATAAAGGTTTCCGCTATATAGAAGTTATTGTTATTACCTTAATGGTGACGATTCTTGTATGTTTTGGAGCTGAAATGGTCATGTCACACCCAGATATGCAAGCTATTGCGAAAGGTTTTATCCCGCAATCAGAAATCGTTACGAACCCGGCAATGCTTTATATCGCACTCGGGATTCTTGGTGCAACAGTTATGCCGCATAATTTATATTTACACTCATCGATCGTGCAAACAAGACAATACGCGCGAACAAAAGAAGGGAAGAGAGAAGCGATTCGTTTTTCATTTATCGATTCAACGTTCTCTTTAACTATTGCGTTATTAATTAATGCATCTATTTTAATTTTAGCTGCTGCTGCCTTTTATACTACTGGACAACATAACGTAGCTGGAATTGAAGATGCCTATAAATTACTTAACCCAACACTTGGAAGTAGCATCGCCAGTACGGTGTTTGCGGTAGCTTTACTTGCTTCTGGTCAAAATTCGACATTAACAGGCACATTAGCTGGTCAAATCGTTATGGAAGGTTTCTTAAATATCCGTCTAAAACCAGTAGTACGCCGCTTATTAACCCGTGTACTAGCAATTGTTCCAGCAGTTATTATTACAGCACTTTATGGAGCAAATGGAATAAATGAGTTGCTTATTTTCAGCCAAGTAATACTCTCCATGCAACTATCTTTCGCTGTTATTCCCTTAGTTATGTTCACAAGTGATAAACAGAAGATGGGCGAATTCGTTAACTCACCATGGTTAAAAATAGTGTCTTGGTCTGTTGCAATTTTTATCGCATTCTTAAATATCTACTTATTATTTTACACTTTAACTTCATTATAAAAAGAGAAGATTACGATAATTATATTATGTAAACAATTAAAAATAATTTTCTCATTTCTTTCCCTCGAAATTTTCATCTTTATGCTATATAATTGAATTATATAATACTAATGGCGTAGTAAAGGTGTTGATTAACGATGACGGATAAACTATTAAAACAACATAAAAGGCTTTTAGAACAGCAACATAAACTACCGTACACAATCAAACTGGACGGCGAAGTTTTCACAATCATTATTTATACAAAATTAAACAAAGTAGCTGGAGTCACTGTAGTAAACTCAAAAGACGAACCAGCAACAATGAAAGAAGCAGAAGCAGTAGTTAATCGCATTCAAAAGTATAATTTCTATTTTGAATACTTGGGTAAACGTGCTCATGTAATTAAGGAACGCGATAGTATTATTGCTGAAAAGATAGAACAAACACAATTAATTCTAAATGATAATACTATTTTTGGTGAACAAATGCAGCCAACGATTGATGAACTTAATTTAGCGATGGAAGTTTATAAACAACAACAACGCAAATTAGACGTTTATCAAGAAGATATTACTTTGCTCAACCAAAAAATTAAAATGCAAGGTGAAATTTTAGAAGAAGACTGGGAATCAGCTGAAAATCTTTCCATTGCGTTTACCAAAGCTGCATATGCGCAAAGTATCTATTTAGAAGCAACACGAAAGAATCGGAAACAATTAGCAAAATGGTTCCATCTCCATCAAAAAGAATTACCAACTGAAAAACAAAAAGCATTAGGAAAAATCGTATCTGTTCTAAGTGACACGAATGCTGGACTTGTATTTGATCAAATTATTTCGCTTAGACCTCTTCTTGAAGAAGGCTTAATGCTTGATCATGAGCAGTCCTTAACCCAACGTGCTGCTGAATTTAATAAAGAGTTCGAAACACATTGTCGTTTCTATAAACCTAATATTAATAAAGTGAAAAATTTAATCAGACAATAACAAAAAAGCTAAGTGGCGTAAAAACCACCTAGCTTTTTTCTATTTAATAATTCCTTGATCTTGTAGATAATCTTTAGCTACTGTATAAGCTGATTTACCATTTACATTCACTTCATAGTTCATTTTACGCATTTCATCGTCTGTAATTTTCCCTGCAAGTTTGTTTAATGGTTTTTTTAGTTCTGGATATTTATCTAATGTTTTCGTCAGCATAAGAGGTGCACCTTGATAAGGAGGGAAGAGTTGTTCATCATCTTCTAGCACTTTTAGTTTGTACTGAGCGAGTTCACTATCAGTCGAATAAGCGTCCAACAGGTTAATGTCACCAGATTTAATTGCATTGTAGCGAAGTTTTGGTTCCATTGTTTTCAAGTTCTGGAAGGTAAGCCCATATTTATCCTGAATGCCTTTATATCCGTCCGAACGATCTTTAAACTCTAGTGTAAATCCTGCTTTAACCTGATCAGCTACTGGATTTAAATCAGATATTTTCTCTAATTTGTTTTCTTTAGCAAATTCAGGTGAAACAGCAAGCGCATAAGTGTTATTGTATTCCATTGGTTTTAAGTATGTCATATCAAAATCTTTTGCTAAACCATCACGTGCTTGCGTGTAAACTTTTTCTGGATCATGCGTTTTTGCGTTTTCTTTTAAGAAAGTTTCTAATACGGTACCTGTAAATTCAGGATAAATATCTATATCACCTGATTTTAAAGCATTAAAGACAAAGCTTGTTTTACCCATATTAGGTTTCACATTAACTTTTAAATCCGTCTCATCTTCAATAACTAATTTGTACATATTAATCAAAATTTCTGGTTCTGCGCCTAATTTACCGGCAATTGTAATTTCTTTTTTATCAGAAGCAAAATAAGGAACGACAATGATTGCGGCAGTGAGTAAAATTCCTGCTGAAATCGTAATAATCGTACTTTTAAAGGATGCTTTTTCAAGAAATCGCAGTAGAAAGTCAAACAAGATTGCGAGTAATGCTGCTGGAATTGCACCAAGCAGGATTAAACTATTATCATTGCGATCAATACCAAGTAAAATCAAGTCCCCAAGACCACCAGCGCCAATTAATGCAGCAAGTGTCGCCGTACCGATAATTAATACCATAGCCGTACGGATACCAGCCATAATTACAGGCATTGCAAGAGGTAGTTGTACTTTGTATAATCTTTTCCATTTGTTCATTCCCATTGCGCGTGAAGCTTCGACAAGAGCTGGGTCAACTTCTTTTATCCCAGTATATGTATTCCGTAAAATAGGCAACAGGGCGTAGATTACAAGCGCAATAATTGCTGGAACTATCCCAATACCGACAAGTGGAATTAATAACCCAAGTAAAGCAAGGGAGGGGATTGTTTGAAAAATAGCAGCTACTTGAATAATTGGTTCAGCAAGTCGTTTATGTCTAGTTAAGTAGATACCTAGAGGCAAAGCAATGAGTACAGCAATAAAAAGGGATACGAACGAAATCTGAATGTGTTGTACTAAGGCCGTGAATAGCTCATCTTTACGGACAGCAAATGTATCTAGTAATGTATTCATACAAGCTCACCCGAACTTTCAAGATGACGCGCTAAAAATTGCATCACATGTTTATTAGTAATCGTACCGATAAACTGACCGGTTTCATCTTTAACTGGAACCGATTGTTCTTCGGCAATGCGGCGAACTAGATTTTCAACTCGTTCGTTCGAGGAAATTCCCATCGTCCCGTCACTAGCTTGATAGGCGTAAAACAAATCAGCCTCTATTAAATCATTTACTGTAAAACTCGATTCTAAAATCGGTGTATTGAACGCGTGACCAGAAGCTAAGAAATCTTTAACAAAATCATTTTCAGGATTTTTTACAATTTCTTGTGGAGTAGCGACTTGGACAATTTCGCCATCTTGCATGACACAAATACGGTCTCCCAGTGCTAGAGCTTCTTGCATATCATGGGTAACAAATACGATTGTTTTCTTGATTTTCTTTTGAAGTGTGGAAATGTCTTGTTGTAAACGTTGGCGTGAAATAGGATCAAGCGCGCTAAAAGGCTCATCCATTAAAATTATTCCTGGATCGGCCGCAAGTGCGCGAACAACACCAACACGCTGCTGCTCTCCGCCAGATAATTCAGCTGGCTTACGATGGCGATAACTTTCCGCATCTAAACCAACGCTATCAAGCAATTCGGTAATTCGATCATGGATTTTTTCTTTACTCCATTTCTTTAACTCTGGAACAATAGCGATATTTTCTTCAATTGTCATGTGAGGAAAAAGTGCTATTTGCTGTAAGACATAGCCAATATCCCAGCGGAGTTCATGAATATCATAATCACTAATACGCTTTTCATTAATATAAATGGTTCCAGTTGTAAGTGGAATCAAGCGATTAATCATTTTTAACGTTGTCGTTTTCCCGCAACCACTAGGTCCGATGAAAACAAAGAACTCGCCGTCTTTTATGTCCAAAGTAACATTATTCACTGCTGTCTTATCATCGCTGTACTTTTTGGATACATTATCAAAACGAATCATTTTTTCATCCCTTTCTTAATTTAATCGAATGTATGTTCTATATCATATCATTTCTGATTTTAATTCTCAAGAACATATCATCCAATTACCCTAAATTATTACTATCTATTCCTATTTTGATAAAAAAACTATGGAATTCTTTGTAAAAGTGAGGTTCCATGATAAAATAAAGGAAGTGATTTTTCAAAATTACATCAATGAAAGGTTTGAAATAAATAATGAACAACTTGCAAGCACAATTTCCTCATATAGCTATTAAATTAAATGAACCCTTATCTAAATATACGTATACGAAAACAGGTGGAAATGCAGATGTTTTCGTTATGCCGAAAACAATAGAAGAAACGAAGGAAATCGTTACTTATTGTCATCAAAACAAATTACCACTTACAATTCTTGGAAATGGCTCTAACTTAATTATTAAAGATGGTGGTATTCGCGGAGTAATCGTACACTTAGACTTACTTCAATCCATTGAAAGAAAAAACACACAAATCATCGCAATGAGTGGAGCTAAGTTAATTGATACAGCAAAATTTGCATTAGATGAAAGTTTAAGCGGACTGGAATTTGCGTGCGGCATTCCAGGTTCGATTGGCGGTGCGTTACATATGAATGCAGGCGCTTATGGAGGCGAAATTAGCGATGTCCTTGAAGCAGCTACTGTTTTGACACAGTCCGGCGAATTAAAGAAATTAAAGCGTTCTGAGCTAAAAGCAGCTTATCGTTTTAGTACGATTGCTGAAAAAAAATATATTGTTTTAGACGCAACTTTTTCACTGGAATTAGAAGACAAGAACATTATCCAAGCGAAAATGGATGAACTTACCGCTCTAAGAGAAGCAAAACAACCTTTAGAATATCCATCTTGTGGGAGTGTATTTAAACGTCCACCAGGCCATTTTGCTGGTAAATTAATTCAAGATAGCGGCTTACAAGGCCATATTATTGGCGGCGCTCAAGTTTCACTAAAACATGCTGGTTTTATTGTTAATATTGGCGGCGCGACTGCTACTGATTATATGAATTTAATTGCTCATGTACAACAAACGGTGCGTGAAAAATTTGATGTTGAATTAGAAACAGAAGTTAAAATTATTGGCGAGGACAAATAGCCAAATTAAGTAGGAGGTTATTTATTTTTGAAAGAGTTTAGTTTATTTTTACAGAATCGAAGCGTACGACGCGTTGGGGTATTTCTACTAATTGCCTTCGTACTTTACTTGCTTAGAAGCCAAATGAATATTATTTTATTAACATTCATTTTTTCTTACCTTATTACTCGACTAGAAAACTTTATTTTACGACGAATTTCAATTTATCGACAAATTATTGTGTTGTTGCTTTACGTTTTAATTGCAGGCGTGATTGTCTTCGTTTTCGTTAAATATATTCCTGTTTTAGCGGATCAAATAAATCAATTAGTGAAATTTGGTAATAGCTTCTTAAAAACAGATAGTAATAATGAGTTTATTAACTACATTGTTAGTCTAGCAAATCAATTTGATATTATGAAATACACAGAACAAGGCGTTTCAATGATTCTAACTTATTTGACTAACGTTGGGACAGTGTTGATGAACGTATTTATCGCACTTATGCTAAGTTTGTTTTTCTCATTAGGAAAAGATCATTTGATTTCGTTTACCAATCAATTTTCCACTAGTAAGATAGGCTTTATATACGAAGAAGTAAAATTCTTTGGTTCAAAGTTTGTGGCTACTTTTGGGAAAGTAATCGAAGCACAGTTTATCATCGCTCTTGTTAATGCTGTACTTACGACGATAGCGCTCTGGATTTTAGGTTTCCCGCAATTGATGACTTTATCGATAATGGTGTTCTTACTTGGATTAATTCCAGTAGCCGGGGTTATTATTTCTCTTATCCCGCTGACTATCATTGGTTATTCAATCGGTGGCGTAGAATACATTTTCTATATTTTAGTAGTTGTCATCATTATCCATGCACTTGAATCTTATGTACTTAATCCAAAACTTATGTCAGCAAAAACAAATTTACCAGTTTTTTATACTTTCATTATTCTTATTTTCGGGGAGCATTTCTTTGGAATTTGGGGATTAATCGTTGGTATTCCAGTTGTAATGTTCTTCTTGGATGTTCTAGGCGTCACGAATCAAGAAGAAGTTAACCAACCAAAAGATACAATCAGTCATACGTAATGCACACGGGGGTTCTTCCAGATTAGCTGGAAAACCCCTGTTTTTTAAAGGGGGAAAGCATAATGAAACAACATCTTTTTGTGATTTCATTAGATGCGCTAGGAGCACTTGATTTAAAGGACACGTCTGATTTACCAGTTTTACGAGAATTAATCCAAACGGGGACACATATTCAAGAAGTAGAAACGATCTATCCATCACTTACATATCCAGCACATACGAGTATTATTACTGGTCATTATCCGAAAACTCACGGCATTATAAATAACACAAAAATTCAACCCGAGAAAGATTCACCAGACTGGTTTTGGTATAAAAAAGCGATTCAAGTTCCCACTTTATATGATTTAGCAAAAGAAAAAGGGATGACAACCGCAGCTTTTTTATGGCCAGTTGCAGCAAAAAGTAGTATTGATTATAATATTGCGGAAATTTTCCCAAATCGCTTTTGGTTAACGCAAATGATGGTGTCGCTTCATGCTAGTTCACCATTATTTTTAATCGATATGGACCGAAAATTTGGACATTTACGAAAAGGCATAAATCAGCCAGAGCTTGATATATTTTTGACAGCGAGTGTTGTAGATACAATAAAAGCCAAAAAACCAACCTTACTTTTAACACACTTAGTAGATATGGATAGTATGCGTCATGCCCACGGAGTTCATTCAACAGAAGCAAAAGCCGCTTTAAAAAGACATGACAACCGTTTAGCTGAAATTATTCAGGCCACGAAAGATGCTGGTATTTATGAAAATACAGTTTTCGCTATTTTGGGTGATCATTATCAAATAGATGTAACGCACGCAATCCGCTTAAATGTTCTCTTTGCTGAAAAAGGCTGGCTAACAGTAGTAGATGGCAAGATTACAGACTGGGAAGTATATGCCAAAAGCTGTGATGGCTCTTGTTATATTTATACGAAAAATGAAAAACATAACCAAGAAATCGAGGTTTTACTGCAAAGCATCCACGAAATAGAAGAAATTTTGTCAACTGAGGAATTAACACGTCGAGGTGCTGACAGCCAGGCTACTTTTATGGTAGAAGGGAAGAGTGGTTACTACTTTATGGATGACATAGATGGTCCGCTTTACGAAAAAGTGACTGAGGAGATGCTTGGAAAACCAGGTTATTACAAAGCAGTTCATGGCTATTCTCCAAGTAAACCGGATTACAAAACAACGATTATTTTTAACGGACCTGGCATAAAAAAAGGCAAAAAAATTGCAAATGCACATTTAGTTGATGAAGCTCCAACTTTTGCCCGAATTTTAGGCTTACAATTTCCAAATACTGCTGGTACTGTAATAGAAGCGCTATTCGAATAGAAAAGAGGGGAAATACTTTTGGCATATACAAAAGAGGAAAAAAGCTGGATTTTTCAAGATTGGGCGAATTCTGCCTATTCTATTATGATTACAACTGCCATTTTACCGATTTATTTTAAAGGGGTGGCAGCAAATGCAGGAATTGCTGATACAACATCAACTGCTTACTGGGGTTATGCGAACTCCATTGGAACTTTGTTAATTTCATTACTCGCACCAATCCTCGGCACAATAGCAGATTATCAATTTTTTAAGAAACGATTTTTCGGCATTTTTACAGCAATAGGGATTGCTTTTACTTTCTTACTTATTTTTATCCCTACGGATGCCTGGCTTTTGTTACTTGGATTTTATGTGTTATCGTTAATCGGTTTTTCAGGGGCAAATATTTTTTATGATGCATTTTTAATTGATGTAACTACCAATGACAGAATGGATAAGGTGTCTTCTGCAGGGTATGCTTATGGTTATTTGGGTAGTTGTATTCCGTTTATTATTTTCATTATTTTTCAAGCGACAGGAATTTTACCTATTAGTGATGTGGCTTTAGTAAATATTGGTTTTGTTATGACTGCATTATGGTGGCTGTTTTTTACGATTCCGATGTGGAAAAATGTACATCAAATCCATTATATTCCAGCGGTGAAAAAACCAGTCAGAACAAGTTTTAAGAGGTTATTTCATACAGTGAGTCACATTAGTGAACATAAAAATATTGTCATCTTCTTAATTGCGTATTTTTTCTATATAGATGGGGTGGATACGATTTTCCGGATGGCGACTTCTTATGGAATTGACTTAGGAATTTCGCAAACGACATTGATTTTAATTCTCTTAATGACGCAACTCGTGGCCTTTCCTTTTACGTTGTTATATGGCTATTTAGCTAAACGTTTTAGTGCCAAACCGCTTATCTTTACTGCAATTTTTGTTTATATTATTATTTGTATTTATGCTGTATTTATGAAAACAGCAGTTGATTTTTGGATTTTAGCCATGTTAGTTGGAACTTCACAAGGAGGGATTCAAGCATTAAGTAGATCCTTTTTCGGGAAAATCATTCCTAAGAAACGTTCTAATGAATTTTATGGTTTTTATAATATTTTCGGTAAATTTTCAGCAATTATGGGTCCGGCACTGATGGGCGTAATCACGCAAATTACCGGAAAGACACAGTACGGGGTAGCTAGCTTAATTGTTCTTTTCCTCGTTGGCGGCATTTTATTTTTATTTGTAAAAGAGAAAAACTTAGAAAATCTTTAAATCCTTTTAAGAAAGTCCTTATTTTCAAGTGTTAAGCTAGATGTAAGATTTGAAAAGGAGGACACCAGGATGAAAAAATACTTCATAATTCTTGTTTTACCAATCATTTCTTTAATTGCTGCAGTAACTATGTATTTTTCCTGGTTCCAAGGATGGCTTTATTTTTATTTAAAGCACGTAATGGCGACAGTAAGTCATATGGGCTACATTACGGTTGGCATAACGGCGATTTTACTCTATTTTGTCGCAGTTCAATTAGTAAACTGGAAAATAAATAAAGCATTACTCGTTTTTTGCTATATAATTTATTTCAGTATTCTTGTTTGTTTATTATTCGGAAAAGCTTCCGATACTCAAGGATTTTCGAGTGATACTTTTGGTTTTATTGATACATTCTTGGCTGGAAACTTGCGTGTTATCATTGTAGGAAATGTACTCGCTTTTGTTCCAATTGGTTTTTTATTAAAGAAATTAGGATTTTTTACTGCATTACTTTCAGCAGGAATGTTGATTTTTGCAGTAGAAGGGATGCAGTATATAATGCATGTGGGGTTCTTTGATACTGGAGATGTATTCTTAAATGTTTGTGGCATTATGCTAGGATACATTCTTATCCGTTTTTTGTCCCCAAGAAAATTTAAACGATTCAAAGTAAAACCGACTAGCTAAATGAGCCTAGTCGGTTTTTTTGATCGTTATTTTTTTATATATTGACGTTTATGATCTTGTATTCCTGTTAAAATAATTGGCGCTGGATCGCTAGCAGGATCGATTTCAAGCGTAGAACCATCTTTTGGTAATTGTTCTTTAAATTTAGTTTCATAGTCCGGAATAGATAGCTTCGTACGGTTAGCTAATAATTCAGCATGAGCCTCTTTACGAATATATTGTTTATAGTCTGGTTGAAGCTCTCCATGGAAAAACTCTCCAACAGCCCCAGACCCATAACTAAAGAAGCCAATTTTATCATCTGCCTGTAGATTCGCTTGATTGTCCAGCAGGGAAATGAAGCTTAAATATAACGAACCAGTGTAAATATTACCAACATTGCGGCTGTAAAGTGTACTTAAACGATAATTTTCTAATAATCTTTCTTGTACATCACTTGGAGCCGTTTCAATAATTGTATCTAATGCCTTTTTACCCATTTTTGTATATGGTAAATGGAAACAAATTGCCGCAAAATCATCTAGTTTCTTACCAAATTTCTCTGAATATTTATTCCAAATCGTTTGGAAAAAGTGAATATATTGTTCTGTTGAATATTTACCTTCTACACAAGCGTATTCAGAATACACAGGGCGCCAAAAGTCCATAATATCTTCTGTATAGAATACGTTATCATCTAAAAGCGTAATACAGCGCGGATTAGCTGAAATAACCATTGCAACTGCTCCAGCACCTTGTGTTGCTTCTCCACCAGTTTCAAGGCCATAACGCGCAATATCAGAGCCAATCACAAGTACTTTACTATCAGGATGTTTTGCGACATAATCTTTCGCTAGGTTAATGCCCGCAGTAGCACCGTAACAAGCTTCTTTTATCTCAATAGCACGAGAGAAAGGTTGAATCCCAAGCAAACGGTGAATATAAACCGCACCAGCTTTTGACTCATCAATTCCAGATTCAGTTGCTAAAATAACCAAATCAATTTTTTCTAGATCTTCTTCATCTAAAATTTGTAAAGCTGCATTTGCACCCATTGTTACGGAATCTTGGGTGATAGGGGCAAAAGCCATTTTATCTTGGCCAATTCCAATGGTAAATTTATTTGGATCAATGTTTCTAGCTTCAGCAAGTTCAGTCATATCAACATAAAACGCAGGAGTATAAAAACCTATTTTATCAATTCCAATTTTCATATGTAAGCTCAAGTCCTTTATATTTTATTTGTAAGTACTTCAATTTTAGTAGAAAAATGCGGAAAATACAATACATTGGGCTTAATCTAGTGAGTTTTTAGCAAGTTTCATGATATAATACGGGTAGATTACATTTAAAGGAGATTGCTATGAAAGAAGTAGTTATAATAGATGCCGTTAGAACACCAATTGGAAAATTTGGTGGTAGTTTGAAAGACATCAGTGCAGTAGACCTTGGTGCTACCGCTTTAAAAGGTGTTTTAAAAAGAGCTAACATTGCTCCAGAACGTGTGGATCAAGTTATTTTTGGCAATGTTTTACAAGCAGGTCTCGGTCAAAACGTAGCAAGACAAGTCGCTATTAAAGCCGGGATTCCTTATAAAGTACCAGGTGTGACAATTAATGAAGTTTGTGGCTCTGGTTTAAAAGCTATCATGCTTGGTAGACAAGCAATTCAACTAGGGGAGGCTGACATTGTAGCAGTAGGAGGGACCGAAAATATGTCCCAAGCGCCGTTATTACTTAACCCGGAACTAGCTGGTGAAGAAATCAACCCGAAAGATTTAAAAAATAGCATGATTATTGATGGACTTACAGATGTATACGGGGAATACCACATGGGAATTACTGCAGAAAATGTGGCAGAAAAATATTCCGTTTCAAGAGAAGACCAAGATAAATTTGCCCATAATTCGCAAATGAAAGCTGCTCGTGCGCAAGAAAAAAACCTTTTTGAAGAGGAAATAGTTCCTGTTCAACTTCCAGATGGTTCATTTTTTGAAGCTGACGAAACAATTCGCGCTAATTCTACTTTAGAAAAACTTGCTACGCTTAAGAGTGTTTTTCAAGAAGGTGGAACTGTTACTGCAGGTAATGCTTCTGGTATCAATGACGGGGCTTCTGCAATCATTTTAATGTCCAAAGAAAAAGCTGTGGCAGAAAACATCCCTTATTTAGCTACAATTAAAGTAACTTCAGAAGTCGGAGTGGATCCAGCTTATATGGGTTATGCGCCATACTATGCAGTTAATGAAGCGCTAGAAAAAGCAGGCTACTCAATAGCTGATATTGATTTATTCCATTTAAATGAAGCTTTTGCATCTCAATCAGTTGCAGTTGCAAGAGATTTAAAAATACCTGAAGAGAAACTTAATATTTATGGTGGAGCAATAGCGCTAGGCCATCCAATCGGTGCTTCAGGAGCTCGCATTGTTGTTTCATTGTTAAATGAGTTACAACACGAAGATAAACATACAGGTGTAGCTTCCTTATGTATTGGCGGCGGTATTGGTATTGCAATTATCATTGAAAGAGTATAAGTAGTATCATTTAATCTTCATAAAAAGCTAAAATCAATCAACAACATTTCAAGAAAAATAGCGAAATAAGATTAAACTAGCCTTAATCACAGTTGTGGATTAAGGCTTTTTTTGTTTAAATAAGTGATGGTACAATGAAAATGGATTATACATAAAGGAGAATTAGCTTAATGGAATGGAAACAAATAAAAAACGAAACCGATATTGTAAAATTAATGGACTCATTAAATTATTTTCATGATAGTTGCATTACTGGTTTAACTTACTCAAGTAGCACATATGTAGACGAAACTGACTTATCAATGGTGATGGGCACGAATCCAGTAGTTAAATTGATTATTCAAAGACAAGCAGATTCATTAACGACCCTAGAATTTTGTTTAGAAGGCGTTACTCATTTATGCATACATAACGATTTAAACACGTCGTCAGAAATCCAAGAAGCAAATCTTTACTATAAAAACGGTAACTTTCATTGGAACGTTGATGATGAAATGGCAAGTTTTAAATGTAAGAAAGTATCGTGGAGAGAAATTCAAAAGAAATAGTGAATTTTAAGTGTAAGAGAGTACAAATTTTTAATATAAACTGCTACAATAAAATTGTGATAAATCAAACATATTGATATGAGACAACAAGATTTACAAAAGGAGTTGTTACAGTGAGCCGAATTGACATCGGAGAAATACAAACCTTTGCGTACCAACTACATACAGCCAATGAAGCAGCAAGAAAGAGTATCAAAGACATCAAAACTGCCGTGAAAAATTATACCGAAGACGGCAGTTTAAAAGGAAAAGCAGTTGATGCATCGAAAAATTATTACCAAATGACCTATTTCCCATTATGTGATGCGATAATCGAAGCCATGAACGAAAGCGAAGAACGATTAGCACAGTATATAGCTGATTTTCACGCCCAAGTGGATGGTTCTGCGGATGCGAAAATTGATGCGGACGGTTTATACGAACTCGGGAAAATGATTGATCGCATCGAAGCGAAAAAAAAAGCATTAGCCCAGCAGATGAATACTGGAACGGAAGGACAGATGCAGAGCTATCGTTCCCAGCTGAGTATCGCCTACAAACAAGAAAATATTTTAGAAAAATACTTGGCTTTTGAACAAAGCCATGGCGGTTTTTTTGATAATTTAACCGATTTAGTCCGAGGAATTCAGCAGACTATTCGCGAACTCCAGTCGAACATTCAATTTAACAGTAAAACCGGCACCTATGATATGAGCAAGCTGAATTTTACCACCGTAACCCGGATGCAAAAAGCCTTAGGAAAAGCGCTAAAAAGCAACGAAACAACATTCAATTTTGATGAATATCAAAAAACGTACCGTGGTCAAATGTGGGTGTTAATGAAAAATGGTATAGTAGATGTTGAAGCAACGAACGCGTACAATGCCGCTGTGCTTAGCGGAGAATTACCACCAGAGCCTAACCAAGGAATAGAAGATGCCAAGTTATTAAAAGGAATCATACAATCCGTAAAAGCTAGAAGGGATCCACTAACCGGACAAGAAATAAGCTTGTTGCAAGGAATAAGTATCATAGCTGGCATCACCTTTACATACACAGCTGGAGCTTACCATGGGAAAAGGCTTGCAATTCCTAAACTTAAAGATTTGGTGAGGAAGAAGAGTGCTAGCGGTTCTGCAGGTACAGTCTGGGATGACATTAAGGGTTCACAACCTCCAAGAGAAGGAACTACTATTCCTAAATCGTTTGAAATAAATGTTAATGGAGAGAAGTTATGGGTGAATCCCAATGGAACCAAACATATGGTAGAATACTCAACTCGAAATTTATCTCATGGACAAAAACTTACCGAGCAACAATTGTTAAGGAGTTTTCAAGGTGCTGTAGAAAAAGCTACCTCTAATGTGATAAAGTTTAATACTAAAATAGTCATAGATAATTGGGAATTAATATTTAGTCCGGATAGAGAAGCAGGACAATTACCAGTTATTAAACATGCTGTATATCTACCTTGACTATGAAAGGAGCAAATTATGAAAATTAAAGATTATGAAGATAAAATAGTTAAAGATGAAGTAGAAGTAGACTATTATGTTCCAGTTACTGTATCATTTTCTGAAAATGATGATAAATATGGACTAGGAGAATTTTATTATTATAGATTTGTTAACGAACATGAATCATTTGTTGAAATTAAAATCAATTCTGTTACACGGAAAGTTGTAGAAGTAGTTTTCACATCAATCAATAATATTGAAGATTCTAATTTAACTATTGAAGAGTATACAGAAAAAAACCCAGTGATCCAAATAGATATTTTTGAAGAAAATTCGATTATAACTAAAGAATCTGGGTTTAAAATATTTAGAGGGAACAAAAAAATATATTTTAAACTGGATGAAGAGAAGGTGGATTCTATTGTAAAAATGTCTAGCCATGTATCTTTATTTCTGAATGAAGATAGTGAGATTATTGGCTTGGATTTTTCTAGCTTTTCAGATAATGAATGGGCAGAACTTAATGAAAGTATAAAGTCTACTACTTGATTTAATTTTAAATGAGAGAAAAATAGGATTTTTTGACTGTGATTTTAGTAACACTAATTCAATAATTTCGAAGATTGAATTCCTGTATCAACATAATTTTAATTAATAGTTTGATCTATTTTCCCATGTATTTATAAGAAAATGCTTATTACATATATATAATAACAATTCATATGTATAATAAGCATTTCTTATATAATTAGATGTATAAATCAAGAGAGGACAGCATTTCTCTCATAATTTACTCCTCAGCTTTCTAGTTTACATAATATATATTATAGGAAGTAATACATATTATCGCAAACAACCAATAAACACTTATCCCAAGCATTCATTGGCTATTTATCAGCAATAACTCTTCAATTTCTTATAACTATCAATTACAAACAGCTCTTTATCATACACATTATCCAATAATTCTTTCGTTTGTTTTCCAGAACGTTTATTATACTTTAAAGCATACAGTAAAAATGATAAATTTAATTTTTCGTCACAGCCTTCAGTTACATCTGGTCGCGCATTTGTCATGTATTTAAATCTTCTTTTAACTATATTTGCTACACACAGAAACAATGGAATTTTTATCCAAATAACTAAATCTGCATGTTCGAGTCTTTTCTCCAAATTAAAGAAATAATCACCATCTATAATATACTTTTTTTCAGAACGCAGAATTCCGTTCACTTTATCCTCGAAATCCGCTTTTTCAACTGCATTCCAATTCTCCAACAAAAAAAGCTTATCTAAATGACAGACTTCAAAATCATAACATTTTCCAAGTTTTGCAGCAAAAGTTGACTTACCAGCACCGTTAGGACCAATTATTAACACTTTTTTCTTGTTAGATAATACAGATTGCAATTCATTTTGTTTGTTCATTTAAACACTCCTTATCTAAGTATGGCTAATCTAACGCATTTAAAGTTCGGTTTCAAGAGAATCATCCGCTACATACTCCAAAATATCACCTGGTTGGCAGTTTAAGACTCTACATATTTCGTTTAGAGTAGAAAATCGAATGGCGCTTACTTTACCAGTTTTTATTTTGGATAAGTTTACATTTGCTACACCAACTTCTTGGGACAGCTGGTTTAACGATATTTTACGGTCGGCCATTATTCGATCCAGCCTCAATACAATTGCCATTGTTTTTCGCTCCAATCATAAAGTTTCGTCGGATTCTTTTTGCAAAGATGCGCCATAACGAAATATTTCTGTTAAACAATAAAAAATAAGTGCAAAGAAAAATGACATATTTAGTCCAAAATTAATGCTATAACCAGGTATAAATACGGTATGTAAAATAGAATAAACAATTTGCGGTACTAGTGCATAAATAAGCATTAAGACAGCGATTCTACGTAATCTACTAACAGTAATATCATTAAAAGGCGTAAAATTAGCAGCTAAATCTTTAAAAATCATACTTGCTGTCCATAATAAATAGGCAAGTATCATACTAGAAAAAACGGCAACACCAACTAAAATCCATTCCTCCCTTTCAACATATGACAGATTATTCTCCCCAACAAAAAGTTCCGTTTGAAAATAAAATATAGTATCAGATTCTAGTTTATTTATCATAACATTTTTGCTACTAAAAAGCTTCATTAAAACGGCAATTATAGCCATTATGACAGAACTAATCGATAAAATCTTAAGGGTAATATGTAGAAAATAACTCATTTTTTGCAATCGTTTTAGTTTCATGTAAGTCTCCCCCTTTTTCTAGATTATACATAATAGAGAGATAGTGTGTCAACAGATTTTTAACGATAAACATTAAATAATTAATAATTAGCATAAAAAAAGACTGAACAAAATTGCTCAGCCTGTCGTTTTTATTCACTTTTTATTGAAGTAGATTGTTGAAGTGCGAAATGTGCCGGTTTTAGTTTAATAAAGAGAAGTCCCATACCAGCTAAACAAATGACACTGGCTACTATAAATGGCATTTTCATACCAAATGCTTCACTGAGTAAGCCGGAACAAAGTGGTGAAAATGCTGCCCCTAGCCAACGTACAAAGTTATATGCCCCACTAGTGACGCTTCTTGCATATGGCGAGTGCTCCATGACAGTTGTTGTAAACAAGGCGTTGTTTATGCCTAATATTAAGCCTGAAATAACTATTAAACCAATATCAACGGCTGTATTATCAATAAATCCTAGTAATGCTAAGATAACAGCACACGCAAGTAACGATCCCTTTAATATTTGTTTACTATTAAAACGAAATTCTAATGCATGAGAAACTTTCGCAGAACCAAGAGCTAAACATAGTCCCCAAGCAAAAAATACAAAACCGATTTGAATCGCTGATAAACCAAGAACGAGTGGTGAATAAGCTAAAATTGTGAAGAAACAATAATAATAAAACATGCCACTAAATGCAATTTGTAAAAATGGGCGATATTTAAACAAATGTAACATCTGTTTGATAGCCACTTCATTTTTTTCAGTAGGCGCTTGAACAACTTTTTTCGGTTCTTTTACTTTAAATAAAATCAGTAAAAATGCGATAAAAATTAAGCAAGCTGTAGCAAAAAATGGATAGCGCCACGAAACATTTCCTAAAATACCTCCTAATAAAGGTCCAAATGCCATCCCAAGGCCCATAGAAGCTTCATAAATCCCAATCGCATGTCCTGGTGTCTCTGATAAAGCAATTAACATTGTCATCGCTGTAGCCATGAACATTGAATTACCAAAGCCCCAGCCAGCACGAAAAATGGATAAAGCGCCAATTGTATCTGATAAACCACATAATAATGCAAAAATAGTTACGATAAATAGTCCGATAACGATTAATTTTTTGTCACCCAATTTACCTGCGACAATACCAATTGGAATCATCATAATCGCCATTGTAAAAATATAAGCAGTGAATAACATTTCTACTTGTGAATGGGATGCGCCAATACTTTCTGCAATAGAAGGTAAAAGTGGATCCACAACTCCAATCCCCATAAAAGCAAGCAAACTAGCTGCTGCAGTTATCCATTTCCCCGTGTTCATTTCCTTGTCTGTCATCATAATACAACTACACTTCCCTTTCCAAAATAAAACTCAACTATTATATTACGCTTGATAAATACCAATGTCAATATTTACATATATAATTTATTACATATCTAACGATTTTACTTATTGATGTTTATCGCTTACAATAAGGTTAAATAGAAATTTAGAGGTGCTACTTTATGATACCCAATGTATTAGAATATACTTTATTACAAATGATAGCTCGTGAAGCATCGAGTGGCTACGAGCTAGCAAATCGACTTAGAATCTTGCAAAATACACATCACAGCCAAATCTACCCTTCATTATCTAAGTTAGAAAAGGCAGGATTTTTAGTAGTTCATAAACATTCACAGAATAAAAAGCCCGATAAAAAGGTCTACACTATTACACAATCTGGCTTAGATTCCCTACTTGAATGGTCAGAAACTCCACTTAAAATCCCTGTAACAAGAGATGAATTCACCACAAAAGTTCAACTAGATTGGTTAAATAACACTCGAACAAAAGGACTTATTCAAGAACGAGAAACTTACTTAAAAGAACAGTTAGGTCTAATTGAAGAAACGCTCGACCATTTCGCTAAATTATTTGATTTAAAAACCAAACAAGACAAGCTAAAAAACATGTCCTATCAAGTCTATGCAAGGCGATTAGATTTGATTCAAACCGAATTAAAATGGTGTGAGGAAATGTATAAAATACTATAAAAAAACCGGCGAACATAGTATTCGCCGGTTTTCACTATTTATAACTACTAGTTTCTAAGATTTTATTTGCAAGTGCTACCACTTCTTCTTCTGGAGCTTCGATACCTTCTAATGGATAACGAATGCCCATTTCCTTCCATTTGTAAACACCCATCGTATGGTATGGAAGCACATCCACTTGTTTTACATTTGGAAGAGTTTGAATAAATTCGTGTAGCTTTGTTAAATCTTCTGGGTCGTCTGTTTTAGTTGGAATTAGCACGTGTCTAATCCAAATTGGTTGCTCTTTATCGCGTAAATAGTGAGCAAAATCGATAATTGGTGCGTTGGATTTCGTAGTTAGTTTTAAATGTTTTTCTGGATTGATTTGTTTAATATCAAGTAAAATTAAATCTGTTACTTCCATCAAACGATCCAATTTCTCGATAAACTCAGGATCGCGAGTGAAACAGCCACCACAAGAGTCGATAGTTGTATGCACTCCTGCTGCTTTACATAGCGTGAAAAACTCAATTAGGAAATCTACTTGAAGTAATGGTTCACCGCCACTAACTGTAACGCCACCACCTGATGCATCCCAAAACTCTTTATACTTAATCGCTTCGTCAAATACATCTTGAGCCGAACGTTCTGTGCCTGTACCAATCTTCCAAGTATCGGGATTATGACAAAATTGGCAACGAAGTAAACACCCCTGCATAAAAACAATAAAACGGATACCTGGACCGTCCACTGTTCCCATTGTTTCTACTGAATGAACTCTTCCTAAAACCTCTGTCATAATTCTCCTCTTCCTTTCCTAAATAACAAGGATTGCTACTGGTGAGCAATCCTTGTTGAAGCGTTCTCGCCTTAATATTACATAGATTCGTGCATTGTACGGTGAATAACATCTAATTGTTGTTCACGAGTTAATTTGATGAAGTTAACTGCATATCCAGAAACACGGATAGTTAGCTGAGGATATTCTTCTGGATGATCCATCGCATCAAGTAATGTATCACGATTGAATACGTTGATGTTTAAGTGATGTCCCATTTTTGTGGAATAACCATCAAGCATAGCAACTAAGTTATTGATTTGCGATTCATCTTCGCGACCTAAAGCTTTTGGTACGATAGAGAATGTGTTAGAAATACCATCTTGGCCATATTCGTAAGGAAGTTTAGCTACGGAAGATAGAGAAGCTAAAGCACCTTTAGTATCACGGCCATGCATTGGGTTCGCACCTGGTGCAAATGGTTCGCCAGCACGACGTCCGTCTGGTGTGTTACCAGTTTTCTTACCATAAACCACGTTAGAAGTGATTGTAAGAACAGAAGTTGTGTGAACTGCATCACGGTAAGTTTTATGTTTTCTAACTTTAGTCATGAATGTTTTTAGAAGTTCTACAGCAATTTCGTCTACACGGTCATCATTGTTTCCGTATTTAGGATAGTCGCCTTCGATTTCATAATCAACCACGATGCCGTCTTCGTCACGGATTGGACGAACAGTAGCATATTTAATAGCAGATAAGGAGTCAGCTGCAACAGAAAGTCCAGCGATACCAGTTGCCATTGTACGTAATACTTCTGTATCGTGTAAAGCCATTTCGATACGTTCGTAAGCATATTTATCATGCATATAGTGAATAACATTTAATGTATTAAGGTAAAGTTCTGCAATCCATTCCATCATTGCATCATATTTTTCCATTACTTCTTTGTAGTCTAATACGTCGCCTTCAACTGGACGATAAGCAGGTCCAACTTGTGCTTTAGATTTTTCATCGACACCACCATTGATTGCATAAAGAAGTGTTTTAGCAAGGTTGGCACGAGCACCAAAGAATTGCATTTGTTTACCAACGCGCATTGCGGATACACAACATGCGATCGCATAGTCGTCTCCCCATTTAGGGCGCATAACATCGTCATTTTCGTATTGAATAGCAGATGTTTTGATAGACATTTTAGCACAGAATTTCTTGAATCCTGATGGTAAATGAGTGGACCAAAGTACAGTTAAGTTTGGTTCTGGAGCTGGTCCTAAGTTATCTAATGTGTGTAAGAAACGGAATGAGTTTTTCGTTACAAGTGGAACGCCTTCTTCCGTAATACCACCGATGGATTCAGTAACCCAAGTTGGATCTCCAGAGAATAATTCATTGTAATCTGGTGTACGAGCAAATTTTACAAGACGTAATTTCATGATGAAGTGGTCAACAATTTCTTGTGCTTCTTCTTCAGTAATTAGACCATTGCGAAGGTCACGTTCTACATAAATATCAAGGAATGTAGATGTACGTCCTAAGCTCATTGCAGCACCATTTTGTTCTTTAATAGCAGCTAGGTAACCAAGGTATAACCATTGGAAAGCTTCTTGAGCAGTTTTAGCTGGGCGACCAAGATCGAAACCATGTTTTTCGCCTAGTACTTTTAATTCGCCAAGAGCACGAATTTGTTCGTTAAGTTCTTCACGTTGACGGATAACGTCATCGCTCATTGTACGTAAACCTGTATTGTTTAAATCTTGTTTCTTTTGTTTAATTAAGAAGTCAACTCCGTATAGTGCAACACGACGGTAGTCACCAATAATACGTCCACGGCCATAAGCATCTGGAAGACCAGTGATTACGCCTGATTTACGAGCTGCGCGCATTTCAGCAGTATAAGCATCAAATACACCTTGGTTATGTGTTTTACGGTATTCAGAAAAAATATGACTAATTTCTTCGTCTACTTTAAAACCATAAGATTCAGCTGCTACTTCTGCCATACGGATTCCACCGAATGGTTGTAAAGCGCGTTTGAAAGGTACGTCAGTTTGAACACCGACAACTTTTTCTAAGTCTTTGTTTAAGTAACCTGGGTCATGTGAAGTAATGGTTGAAACGATTTTGGTATCCATATCTAGTACGCCACCGTTTTCACGTTCTTGTTTAGTTAAGTCCATTACTTGATCCCAAAGTTTTGTTGTTGCTTCGGTTGGGCCAACTAAGAATGTGTCGTCACCGTCATATAAGCGATAGTTTTTTAAGATAAAGTCACGTACATCTACTTCTTGTTGCCAGTTACCACCTGCGAATTCATACCATTGTTCAGTCATCATATAACCTCCATTTATTGTTCAATCTCGAGCGTGCTTTTTTGAGCAAACTAATTTATAAATAATCTACACTGTTATCATAACATATTCTACAAAAAATGCTACAGTTTTGTGCAATATTTTTCAAACTTTTTTATGAATTTTATGTGACTTTTTCTTTCAAAATAGCCAAGAACGCTAATTTAATGCGTTTTAACCACTTTATCATTATTCTAATTTTGTTTTAATTTTAATTTCTTATATTTCCTGTACCACTTCAAACACCCACTCCTGTTATGGTACAGTTTTAATTTCATTCATTTGTATAAAACAGTTGGAAAACGCTTAATCTATTGCGCACCAATGCTTTTACCGTTTATGTAGCGTTTTCATTGTTTTTCATGAAAATAGCTAAGCCGTTTTTACAACTACGACTTAGCTACTTTTCACCATAAATATTTATTCGATGTGGTAACAGCAATTGCACCACTAGCAATTACTTGATCCACTTGTTGTGTTGTTTCGATTAATCCTCCCGCAATCACTGGAATGTGAAGCTTTTGGGTCATCTTTTGTACTTGTTCTGGAATGATGCCGGGTAAAAGTTCAATGCAATCAGGTTGGACCTTCTGAATTAAAGCCACTCCTTTGTTATAAGCGCTAGAATCTATCATAAATAAACGCTGAATGGCAAGCATTTTATGTTGTTTTGCTTTCATAATCGCATTTCCTCTTGTAGAAATAATGCCATCTGGGCGAATTTCTTTACATAAAAAGTCAATTGCATAGTCATCATTTTTTAAACCATTGACTAAATCAGCATGTAGCAAAACTTTTTTCCCGCCAGCTTGTGCATATTTTACTAAAGCTTTAAGCTGAGCAACATGAGTCTCGAGCATCACCATATAAGTCAAATCAAGTTCTAATATCTTTTCCATGTCTTTTTGATTATGTGCAGCTGGGATGATTGATTGACCAGAAAATGGTAACTCCAATTGTATTCCTCCTCCTCTTCTACATGACACGTTTAAACATTTTTTCCAGTTCGTAAGTTGAATATTGAATAATAACTGGGCGACCATGAGGACAAGTGAATGGATCGCTTGCTTCTCTAAGTGTATCAAGAAGTGCTTCCATATCTTGCATAGTTAAATAGTGATTTGCTTTAATTGATTTTTTACAACTCATCATAATCGCGGTATCTTCTCTTAATTTATGAATACTTATACTTGGTGCTGACAAGGCTTCATCGATAATTTCGCGGAGCATTTCCTCTTCTTGGTCTTTTGGGAACCAGGTTGGATGTGCGCGAATAATAAAGCTGTTTTGTCCGAAGTTTTCAAGAAAAACACCAACTTCTTCTAGTTTCGCTTTTTGTTCTTCTAGTCGGACATATTCATCTGATGGGAATTCTAACACGATAGGCACGAGTAATTCTTGCAATTCTCGACTTACTTCTCCAATTTTTTCACGATAGAATTCATATTTAATTCGTTCTTGCGCGGCATGCTGATCAATAATATATAGACCATTTTCATTTTGAGCGAAAATATACGTCGCATGCATTTGTCCGATTGGATACATTTTCGGAATACGTTCTTTTTGCTCTTCTACTTGTTCAGGCTGCGTTTCCGGATTATAAGTAGGCATCGTTTCTAAAATAAAGTCGTCTTCTTTTGGTACTATTTCATCAGATGGTACGTATTCAGGAATATTTGGTTTTGAGAAAAGCGTCGGCGGTTCTTTTGGCTGTCTGTTTTCTTCAAATGACATCTGAATTTGTTCGGATTTTTGTTGTTCTTTTTGTTTTTTTGAAACTTCTCCATCTGGAATTAATTGCAACTGATGAAATGCGTCTTTAATCATCTGACTAATGAGCTGGCCAAGTTCTTTTTCTTTACTTAAACGTACTTCAAGTTTTGCTGGATGAACGTTGACATCTACAATAATTGGGTCCATTTCGATTTGTAGCACGATTATTGGAAAACGACCAATTGGTAAAAGTGTATGGTACCCTTCTTGTATCGCTTTTACTAGTGCGAAGTTTTTGATAAAACGGCCATTAATAATCGTTGAAATGTAATTACGGTTGGAACGATTTACTTCTGGCAATACGGCATAACCTGAAATTTTAAAATCAAGCGACTCTGCCTTAACTGGAATCGATTTTCTAGCGATAGACACGCCATAAATAGCTGAGATCACTTGACGTAAATCGCCATTTCCATTTGTTTGAAGCAAAGGTTTCCCATTGTGCGAAAACCGGAAACTAATATCTGGATGAGCTAAAGCAAGACGATTTAAAATATCGGTAATATTTCCAAGTTCAGTTGGTAAGCTTTTTAAATATTTTAATCTTGCTGGAGTATTAAAGAACAATTGCGATACTTCGATTTGCGTTCCTTTTCGGGCGTGACCACTTTTTTGTTCAATGATTTTTCCGCCTTCAAGAGAGATAGTAGTTCCTTTTGTTTCACCTGTAGAAGTTTCTAATGTTAAATGAGATACAGACGCAATACTAGGAAGTGCTTCTCCGCGAAACCCTAAAGTATGAACACGAAATAGATCAGCTTCGTTTTTAATTTTACTCGTAGCATGGCGCAAAAAGGCTATTGCAACGTCTTCTTCCTCAATACCACTACCGTTATCAATAATTGTAATCTTATTTAATCCCGCTTCTTCCACCAAAATATCAATTACTGTGCTCCCTGCATCAATCGCATTTTCGACTAATTCTTTAACGACAGAAGCAGGTCGTTCTACTACTTCTCCGGCAGCTATTTTATTGGATAAAGCATCGGTTAATTCCACTATATGTTTAGCCATTTAAAACCCGCCTTTCTGTTTAATGAATTTTACTTTGGAGTTCGTATAATTTGTTCATCGCATCCATTGGCGTCATCTGCATAATATTCATGGCGGCAATTTCTTTTAATAGTTTTGTTTCTTTAGAAGATGCTTTTTCCTCTGGTTCTACCGGGAACATTGATAGTTGTACTTCTTCGTGAATTTCTTCTGGTTGTTTATCTTGGGTAATAATTATTTTTTTATCATTACTTTCTAACTGCTCTAAAATGCGGCTTGCTCGTTCAATCAAGGATTTAGGTAGTTCTGCTAATTCAGCAACATGAATACCATAACTTTTGTCTGCTGGTCCTTCTTTAATTTTATGAAGAAATACCACTTTCCCATTCTCTTCAACAGCACTCACATGGATGTTTTGTAATCCACGTAATTCTTTCTCAAGATCTGTTAATTCATGGTAATGGGTGGAGAATAGTGTTTTAGCATGAACGTTTTCGTGAATATACTCGATAATTGCCTGAGCAAGCGCCATACCATCATAAGTAGCAGTTCCACGACCGATTTCATCAAATAAAATCAAACTATCTTTTGTAGCATGGACAATAGCATTTCTAGCTTCTAGCATTTCTACCATAAAGGTACTTTGGCCAGCTATTAAATCGTCTGCTGCCCCAATTCTAGTAAAAATTTGGTCGAAAATTGGTAGAGTTGCTTCTTCGGCGGGAACAAAACATCCTACTTGAGCACATATCGCTGTTAGAGCAACTTGACGCATATACGTACTTTTACCTGACATATTGGGGCCCGTTATAAGCAAAATTTCTCTATTTTGATCTAAATCGCAATCATTAGCGACATAACTTTGCGCACCCATTACTTTTTCTACAACAGGATGGCGACCTTGTTTAACGTGCAGTGACCCGTCTTCACTTAAGGTAGGGCGAATGAAATGATTTTTCTCACTAATATCTGCAAAACTTTGTAAACAATCGATTTCACTTACAGACTTCGCTAATTTTTGGAGGCGTTCTATGTAGTCTTTTACCATTTCGCGTACTTCTGTAAATAGTTGATATTCTAATTCCATACTTTTTTCTTCTGCATCTAAAATGAGTTTTTCTTTTTCTTTTAGTTCTGGAGTAATATAACGTTCTGCATTAGCTAGTGTTTGCTTGCGTTCATAGCGGCCTTCTGGGAGCAGATGCGTGTTCGCCCGGGTAACTTCAATATAGTAGCCAAATACGCGGTTAAAGCCTACCTTCATCGTTTTAATTCCAGTTAGTTCGCGCTCTTTTCGCTCTAATTCTGCAATCCATGTTTTTCCGTTCCGACTTGCATCACGATACGTATCAAGTTGACTATTGTAACCATCTTTAATTATTCCACCTTCGCGAATGGAAATCGGTGCGGAGTCAACAATTGCTTCTTCTAGTTTTTCCGTTAGTTCTTCACATGGATCTAATTGATTAGCAAGTGCTGTTAAACTCTTACTATTCATTGATAATAACGTCGCTCGGATACGAGGTATTTGGTATAACGAGTTGCGCAGTTGAATTAAATCACGCGCATTTACATTTCCATAAGCAACTCGACCAGCAAGACGTTCTAAGTCATAAACGTTTTTTAGGTTTTCTACTAATTCCAGACGCTCAAAAAAGTGAGCCATTAGTTCACTGACATCATCTTGACGTTCAATAATTTGCTTACGATCAATTAACGGGCGATCAATCCATTGTTTTAGCATTCTTCCGCCCATAGCCGTTTGTGTATTATCTAATAGCCACAGTAGCGTTCCTTGGCGCCCTTTACCTCGAATGGATTCTGCTAATTCTAAATTACGTTTCGAATAGTAATCCATTTTCATGTAGTTACTAGTTTCATAGTGTATTGCTTGTTGCAGGTGACCTAAGTCCCGCTTTTGGGTTTCTTTTAAATAGTGGAGTAATTTACCTATAGCTCGTTTTTCTGAGAGCGACATATGGCGCGTAACTAATTTTTCGTTTTCCGCTGGGATAGTATCTTCTTCATGAACCGAAAAAGTTAAACCAAGTTGTTCTTTCATCACGTCAGAAAGAACTTCTTTTTCTGATTCGGAAACGATTAATTCTCTAGTTGAAAGGGTTGTTAACTCATTAATTAAGCGGTCTTCGCTAGCTTCAATAACCGTTGATTTTAATTCACCAGTAGATAAATCAGAGTAAGCAAAACCGTATTCCTTTCCTTCGTAACAGTAAAGTGAGGCAATATAGTTATTTTCTTTCGCCTTTAATCCTCGTTCATCCATGACGGTTCCAGGTGAAATTAACTGCACTACTTCTCGTTTTACCATGCCTTTCGTTGTTTTAGGATCTTCTACTTGCTCACAAATAGCTACTTTATATCCCTTTTCAATTAACGTATCAATGTAACCGCTCGCTGAATGATAAGGAACTCCGCACATAGGGATTTTCTCCTTTGTTCCACCTTCGCGACCAGTCAATGTAATTTCTAAAATTTGAGAAGCATTGAGTGCATCCTCAAAAAACATTTCATAAAAATCTCCTAAACGGAAAAATAAGAAAGCATCTTGATATTTGTCTTTGATTTCTAAGTATTGCTTAATCATTGGTGTATATTCTGTCATTATCTCATCATCCCTTACTTCATTTTCATCCTTTCATTATAGCATAAAGTTACATTTTCCCGCGACCTCAAAAGAAAAAAACTGCCAGTAGTTTGGCAGTTTTAAATGGTTAATTTTCTTTTTCAAGCTCAGTTGTTACTTTTGTAGTAATCTCCGTTGTAATGGATTGTAAAAGATCGTTAGCGTCTTCTTGAGCGCGTCTGAATTCTGTCACAATTGGAAGCGAATCAATATCCGCACGCACATTATCAATTTGACTTTCGGTTTGTTTCATTGCTTCTAATTTTTGATAATGTTCTAAGTTCACTGCTTCTTTTTGCAGTAACTTTATTTTAGAAACTTTCGCGGCTACTTTTGAATTAGCGTTTATTCTCTCCTCAGCTAAGCGGTAGAATGATACTTCTTCTGTTTGTTGTAAAGCATCCCGAAGTTCCGTTGCTTTTTTCATGATTTCTTCTTTTGAAACTGTCACAATTACATCTCCATTCTTAATCAAAGGAAAATGGGTGGTCTTCATTGATGAGAATTCGGTCAATTTTTTGAGCTTTCCCGGTTGTTTCGTCTAAGGTGATTAGGCAACCAGATAAAACTGCTCGACCTGTTTTAGGGACTTCAAATCTTGTTGGCAAGGCTGTTTTAAAACGACGAATAACAGCTTCTTTTTCCATTCCAAGGATAGCGTCATATGGTCCTGTCATACCTGTATCAGTCAAATACGCAGTACCTTCTGGAAGAATACGGTTATCAGAAGTTTGTACATGTGTGTGAGTACCAACTACCGCAGTAACTCGCCCGTCTAAATACCAACCCATTGCTTCTTTTTCGCTAGTTGTTTCAGCATGAAAATCGACAAAAATTATATTTGTTCGTTTCTTTGCTTCTTCTATTAATGCATCCATTTTGCGGAATGGATCGTCTAAATCTGCTAAGAAAGTTCGGCCTTGCATGTTGATAACGGCAATTTCATGTTGATTACTTTTTACAAAAACCATGCCTGTTCCGGGTGTTGTATCATCTGGGAAGTTTGCTGGGCGAACGAGATATTTAGCGTCATCAATAAATTCAAAAATATCGCGATTATCCCATGTGTGATTACCTAGAGTTACGGCATTTGCACCAAGCTCCAGAAAATCCTTATAAATCTTCTCCGTGATTCCTCTGCCACTTGCAGCATTTTCTCCATTTATAATTGTGACAGTAGGTTTATATTTTTTCTTTAATTGTGGTAAATATTCTGTAATGGCGTCGCGACCGATTGAGCCAACAACGTCACCAATAAATAATAATTTCATTTCGTTATTCTCCGTTTCTATTACTTCTACGTTCTAATAATGCGACATCTCGAAAAACGCCATTCATTTCACCGAGTTTTTCGTGGATGCATAAAGTTTGGAAGCCGTATGTATGATGAAGTATAATACTCGCTTCATTTTCCGGAAAAATTAAAGATTGCAAAGTCCAGAAGCCGTTTTGCTCACTTGTTTGAATAATTGCTTGCATAAGAGCTTTTCCGATGCCTTTTCCTCGAGCGCTTTTTGCTATATAAATACTTAATTCAGCTACTCCGCGATAAGCATGCATACTTGAAAATGGCAATAACGCTGCCCAACCAATCACTTGACCCTCCGTTAAAACCACTAAGCGGCAAGTTTTTAAGTACTTCTCATCCCAAGCTTCAAAAGATAGCGTCTTTTCTTGAAAAGTAGCGTTTCCGGTATCTATACCTTCTTGATGCACTCTAGCTACACCAGAATAATGTTCTTTTAGCATCGGCAAAATTTTCCACTCACCCAAAAACTCCGCCTCCCTTTTTTCATCTATCCTTTGATTATACCGTTCTTAATCAAGCTAGGCAACCGATTAAAAAAAGATACATCACAAAATAAATTTGCGATGTATCTTTTAAATATTATTTAGCGTATTCAACTGCTCTTGTTTCACGAATTACAGTCACTTTGATATGACCAGGATAATCTAATTCCTCTTCAATTCGTTTTCTTATGTCACGAGCAAGTCGGTAGGAAGATAGATCATCAATTGTATCTGGTTCAACGATGATACGTACTTCACGTCCCGCTTGGATAGCATAAGATTTTTCTACACCATCGTAAGACTCAGAAATTTCTTCTAATTTTTCTAAACGACGAATGTAATTTTCAAGCGTTTCACTACGAGCTCCTGGTCTTGCAGCTGAAAGTGCATCCGCTGCTGCAACCAATACCGCGATAACAGAAGTAGCTTCTGTATCACCATGATGGGAAGCAATACTATTGATTACCACATCATTTTCTTTGTATTTAGTAGCAAGTTCTACGCCGATTTCAACGTGACTTCCTTCAATTTCATGGTCAATTGCTTTCCCAATATCATGAAGTAGTCCGGCCCGTTTAGCAAGCGTAACGTCTTCGCCAAGCTCTCCTGCTAGAATTCCAGCAAGTTTCGAAACTTCGAGTGAGTGGTTAAGAACGTTTTGTCCATAACTAGTACGGTAACGCAAGCGGCCAAGAATTTTTATCAAATCAGGATGGATGGAATGAATTCCAACTTCAAATGTAGCTTGTTCCCCGACTTCACGAATGTGTTCGTCCACCTCTTTACGGGCTTTGTCCACCATTTCTTCAATTCGAGCTGGATGGATTCTTCCATCTTGAACAAGTTTTTCTAAGGCGATTCTAGCGATTTCACGTCGAATTGGATCAAATCCGGAAAGTATAACTGCTTCCGGGGTATCATCAATTATCAAATCAATCCCTGTTAGCGTTTCTAGCGTACGGATATTACGTCCTTCACGGCCGATAATCCGTCCTTTCATCTCATCATTTGGTAAGGTAACAACAGATACCGTTGTTTCTGCCACATGATCAGCTGCACAACGCTGGATAGCTAGTGAGAGAATATTCTTTGCTTTTTTATCCGACTCTTCCTTGGCCCGGTTTTCTGATTCTTTGACCATGATTGCTGTATCATGTGTTAATTCCTCTTCTACCTGGTTAAGGATGATAGATTTCGCTTCCTCTTTGCTGAGCGCAGAAATTCTTTCGAGTTCTGTCTGCTCCGCTTGAATCATCTCAGCTAGTTTGCTTTCTTTCTCTTCAATTTGTTGTTGACGTTTACTGATACTCTCCTCTTTTCTTTCAAGTGTAGCTTCTCGTTTACTTAAAGAAGTATCTTTACGGTCGAGGTTTTCCTCCCTTTGCAATAAGCGATTTTCTGCTTTCTGTGTCTCTGTTCTTCGCCCACGAAGTTCATTTTCGATTTCAGTACGTAACCTATGATTCTCTTCCTTCGCTTCAAGCAATGCTTCTTTTTTTGTAGTTTCTGCTTCTTTCTTTGCATCTTCTACAATTAATTCAGCAGTCCCCCTTGCAGCAGCCAGTTTTTTCTCTGTACTAGATTTAAAAATTAGAGAACCAACAACTAGACCGACGATTAAGAAAAGCAAACTGGAGATGATCGTGATTGCGATTGTCATCCTTACACCTCCTTTGCTATTCAATTTTCGTTATTGTTATGTCGGTGGCCAGAATTCTGGCACATGCGTATTTTTCATCAACAACCGAGTGCTAATCTCCCCATTCAGTTGAAGCCGATTTTCAAAGGAAAAACTTCCCCCTTGTCTCCCAGCAATATAAAATATACAACTTAATTTTATAGGTCAAAGCATACAATGTCAAGAAAAGGAATGAAATGACGGCTTATTTTCCTGAGATTTTTTTAAATAGCAAAAAATACGTGATAGGAAGTAATTTCCCTATCACGTATTTACTAGTAATTATTCATCATCAAGCAAACTTAATGTTTCTTCATTTTCGTCTAAAGGTTCTTTGTTAGTGCCATCAATTTCGTATTCTTCGCGAACGCGTTTAGAGATTTCGTCTCGAATGTCTGTGTGTTCTTTTAGATATTGTTTTGCATTTTCACGACCTTGTCCGATACGTTCTTCTTTATAAGAATACCAAGAACCACTCTTGTTAATTACATCAACTTCAGCAGCCATATCAACAAGTTCACCTTCACGTGAAATACCTTCTCCGTACATAATATCCACTTCAGCGATACGGAATGGTGGAGCTACTTTATTTTTTACAACTTTTATTTTTGTTTTGTTACCCATTACATCAGTACCTTGCTTCAACTGCTCAGCACGTCTTACTTCTAAACGGACAGTAGAATAGAATTTAAGCGCACGGCCACCAGGAGTGATTTCAGGATTCCCGAACATAACACCAACTTTTTCACGAATTTGGTTGATGAAGATAGCAATCGTTTTTGATTTATTAATAACACCTGAAAGTTTTCTTAAAGCTTGGGACATTAAACGTGCTTGCAAACCAACGTGGGCATCTCCCATCTCGCCTTCAATTTCAGCGCGTGGTACAAGAGCTGCAACAGAGTCAATAACTAACATATCAACAGCGCCACTTCTAACTAGTGCTTCAGCGATTTCTAAAGCTTGTTCCCCTGTATCCGGTTGCGATAGTAATAGCTCATCAATGTTTACACCTAGATTTTTTGCATAAGCTGGATCTA
Organism: Listeria innocua; assembly: GCF_028596125.1. GTDB lineage: Bacteria > Bacillota > Bacilli > Lactobacillales > Listeriaceae > Listeria > Listeria innocua. The sequence goes on along the minus strand of NZ_CP117229.1, from coordinate 1,327,271 downwards.
GAGCATGTTCGGCGTCGATAAATGCTGCTGTTCCACCTTGTGCTTGGACTTCTGCAATCGCATGTAGTGCAACAGTTGTTTTACCAGAACTCTCAGGTCCGTATACTTCAATAATACGTCCCCGCGGATATCCGCCAACTCCTAAAGCAATATCTAATGCTAATGAGCCACTAGAAATAGTAGATATATTTTGGTCTGAATGTTCCCCTAATTTCATAATGGAACCTTTACCGAATTGTTTTTCAATTTGTTTTAATGCTTGGTCTAATGCCGCTTGACGATCATTCACGTTGTTGCCTCCTTCATAATATTCTAATAGCTGTTTTTTCGCTTCTTCTCTCTTAAAAAAACAGTCAGAATGTTTTTCCTAGAATTACTATAACGCATTTCTAAGCGAGAAGCAAGCAAAAAGCGAACATTTATTCGTATTTTTTATTTTGTGTAAGCACCGGCTGCTTTCTTCCCCATTATAACGGGATTCCAAGCGTTCGTCTAATACTTTTTTATCGCTTATTTGTATATTATAAAGCTGTTTTTATTCTTTTCTATAAAGGAAAATTACTTATTTGTATCTAAAAATTGCTTAATTAACTGAAAGCCTTGTTTTACAGCACGACGGCGATTGTGATTTCGATCTCTACCATAAACGAACTGATAAGCTTCTGTTTCAAAACCAGCTACATGTAAGCCTATCCAAATAGTACCTGCGGGATGTCCTTCTAGACTGTCTGGTCCTGCAACACCGGTAAAACTAATGCCTATATCAGTGTTACAAAGTCTGCTGACATTCTTCGCCATTTCTTTCGCACATTCTGAACTTACGACGCCATTTTCTTTTATTGTTTGAGGTGAGACTTCAAGAATAGATTGTTTTGTCTCTTCGCTGTATGTGACCATGCCACCTTTAAAAATTTTAGAAATACCAGGAAAACGGGCAATTTCTGCTTGGAATAATCCAGCGGTAAAACTTTCAGCAGCGGAAATAGTGATATTTTTTTCAAGCAGCATGGCTGTTACTAACTCTGGTAAAGAAACTTCGCCATAACCGTATAAAAAAGTTCCATCTCTGCGTAAAATTTCTTGTTCCGTTTCGTTCACAAGGGCACTCGCTTCCTCTTTAGTCTTTGCAGTAGCAGTAATCCGCACAACGACTTCATTATCACCTGCATATGTAGCAATAGTAGGATTTACTTGCGCTAAAATCATATCGTTTAAATCTGCTGCTAATTGCGATTCTCCAATACCGAAAAAGCGCATTATTTTAGACTCTAACACATTTTTCTCAGTATTTTCACTTACGAGTAAAGGTTCAGCATAACTCGAAAACATCGGTTTCATTTCTGAAGGTGGGCCTGGAAGTAAGATGTACGTATGATTATTTTCTTTTAAGAACATTCCTGCAGCAAAGCCATAATCATTATTTAGTACAGTGGATCCTTCAATAATTACAGCTTGCAATTTGTTATTTTCCGTCATTGTTCTATTTCTTGAAGCAAAATACTCCGTGATTTCGTTCATATGAAACGCATCTTCTACTAAGTTTTTCTGTAGATGTTCTGCTAAAATTTGTTTCGTAATATCGTCTTCTGTAGGACCTAATCCACCCGTAAAAATGAGAATATCACTACGTTTTTCAGCAATGTCTATCACATCTTTTAAACGTTTAGGGTTGTCACCAACGACAGTGTGATGGTAGACATAAATCCCGTTAGCTGCTAATTCTTCTGAAATAAAAGCAGCATTAGAGTTCACGATTTGTCCTAGTAAAAGTTCTGTTCCAACTGCAATAATTTCTGCGCTTGCCATTTGAATCCATCTCCATTCATTTTTTTGTATAGAAAAAAAGCACACAATGGTATGCTTTTTTATTTATTACATAGAACCTTTAAATACTCCGCGATTTTTGTAGAAATAGTCTATTCCAGACCATACTGCAAAGAATGCACATACATATAAGAAAATTAAGTCAACACGGATACCTGTCCAAGCAAATGGGAAATTGTTTAATAACATAAGTGGAATTGCAATCATTTGTGTGAATGTTTTAATTTTCCCAAGTTGGCCAGCTGCTAAAACTTCGCCGCCTTCTACAAGAAGTAAACGTAGACCTGTTACAGCAAGTTCGCGACTGATGATTAAAATAACTACCCAAGAAGGAGCAATATGCATTTCAACTAGAATGATAAATGCTGCAGCTACAAGTAATTTATCTGCCATTGGATCCGCAAATTTACCGAAGTTTGTAATTAAATTATATTTACGTGCAAGATGCCCATCAAACCAGTCTGTAAGGGCAGCTACGATGAAAATAATAGTTGCTACTAAACTTGTAACTGGAATGGTCGAATCAAGCCAAGAGACACTTCCCCAGTCAAATGGTACAACACATAGAACGACAAAAATTGGTATCATAAAAATACGGATAACCGTTAATTTATTTGGTAAATTCATCTTTTTCTCCCCTTTTTTACATTTAAACAGTATGTAATGATAAAAATGTTGGCGAAACCTAATGAGTAGATTTCGCCATATAAAACAAATTATTCTGCATCTGAGTTACTAGTAGTATCACTTGCTTCTAAATTAATAGTTAACACTTGTTTAACAAGCGTTGGAGCAAGTTCTAACTCTTTACCATTGACTTTAACAGTTGTAACAGGCGAGTTTCCAATAACGATAGAAACTGTTTTGTTATCTCCTAAATCAATTTCGGTAGAAGGGTTGGATGTGGATAACGTCACGTTTTTAATGGTGCTTCCGTTTGCATCCGACACGCCAATCCAAGAGTCACCAGTCGCGCTAAGAGAAAGTGTCATTTTATCAGTGTTTTTTACTGTATAACTAGTTTCGTTACCAGATGTTTCACCTTTAGTTACTTCAACTTCTTTAGCTGTGTCTTCTGGTTTTTCAGTTGTATCTGTTGCTTTTTTTTCATCAGATGTTGTGTCTTTTTTCTCTGTATCTTTGTTTGTGTCTTTATTTTTAGTAGAATCTTCTACTTTTACAGTCGGATTGCTTGTATCAGTTTTAACTTTTTCAGAGGTATTATCTTGTTTATTAAGCAAGAAAAACCAAACAATGAAAAGAATAAAAACAATAAATAAAGCAATAAGAATTTTTGGTAAAATATCAAAGAAACGATTACGAGAGTTAGCTTGATTGCCGACCGATTGAGCGGGCATAGGATTTCTTTTACTTTGTACACGAGTTGGCTCATTATTTACTACTTCTTGTTGCGGTGTTTCAGGAACCTCGCTTTCAAACTCATCAAAAAGTGTCGCACTATCTAGTCCAACTGCTTCTGCATATTGTTTAATAAATGCCCTTGCATAAAATTTTCCAGGCATTACAGCATAGTTTCCTTCTTCAATCGCTATTAAATAACGTTTTTGAATTTTCGTTATTTGTTGCAAGTCGTCTAAACTGAGTCCTTTTTCACGTCTAGCTTGTTTCAGTTTATCACCGAGTTCTGTCAAAATTAAACACCTACCATTACTATTTCAATTTTCCACTTTTTACTAAAATTACATAAGCCAACCGCCATTTAAGCGCAAAACTTCTCCAGTGATATAGCTTGCTTTTTTGCTTATTAAAAATTCTACAGTTTCTGCAATTTCTTCAGGTTTTGCAAAGCGTTTCAAGGGAATTTCCTCACGAAGTTCTTCCTTTTCATTCGCTGAAAATTGATCCATCATTTTCGTTTCTACCGCTCCTGGTGTCACTGCATTAACAGTTATTCCAGAAGGCCCTAATTCTTGACTTAGTGCTCGGCAAAAGGCGATTTGAGCCCCTTTTACAGTGGAATAAACTACTTCCATTGATGCTCCGACTTCTCCCCATATAGAACTGATGAAAACAATCCTTCCTTGATTGCTTTTCATTAGCTTTGGTATGAAAGTGCGGATTAAACGCATTGGCATAAACATGTGCACATTCCATAATTTTGTAGTCTCTATATCTGTTGTATCCTGGAATAAAGCATAGTGAGAATGCCCTGCTGCATGGATAAATGCATCTACTTGAAAAACTTGCTTTTCCATTTCTGCTAAACTTGCAACATCATCGAAATCAGCTTGAATAAGAAATACATCTATTTTTTCAGCTTGTAGTAGTGGTAATAAATTCTCCACAGCTTGTTTATTTTGATGATAATGAAGATACAAGTTCCAGCCAGCTTTCGCAAGTGATATACAAATCGCTTGACCTATTTCTCCGCTAGCTCCAGTTACAAAAGCATATTTTATATCTTTATCCAAAAAAAGGCAACCCTTTCCAGTCTATTTCTTTTATGATAGCATGACTCAGGAATTTATGCCATTTTTTATACAAAAAAAAGTAAAAAAGACACAGAACGATTATTTTTCTGGAAGCAATTGGAAACTAGTAGTGCGCTCTTCACTGTCCAGGTTTTTCACAAAATTATTTACTTCTTCTAATGTAACTGTTTCCATTAAAGGTAAAATATCAAAGAGAGAAGCAGATTTCATTACATATTGGCTAAATTGGTTGGCAATAAACTCTGGTGAATTAAGCGAGCGTAAAAATTGTCCAATACGTTTACGTTTTACTAAAGCTAAATCCGCTTCATTTAAGCCGTTTTTAGCTGCTGCTTGAATCGCCTCAATAATTTTAGTTGTTTGCATATCTGGGTCTTTTGCATCCCCACCAACAAGGACAAAGGAAAAACTGTCTTGCAGTGTATAATCATAACCAAAACTATCATCAATGATTCCTTGGTTGTACAATTCTAAATAAGTATCAGATGTAGTTCCAAAAAGCATTTCAAGCGCTACATCACCAATAATTTCTTGTTTAAGTGCTACTTGTCCTTCTAGAGAGCCTATATCTTCTTTAATACCTACCATATTTTTAGCAATTTGTACTGGAAAGTGAATTTTACGTTCTTTTACAGCGACAGTTTTTGGTTCTTCTGGAAAATGACGTTTGATTGGAGCAGCTTCTGTGAAATCTTTTTTCGCTTGATTTGCACGAATTTGGTTCATCATTTCTTCGGGCTCTAAGTTACCAACGACAAACAGTACCATATTGCTTGGATGATAAAAAGTATTATAACAAAGGTACAGCAAATCTTTGTTAATTTCTGCAATTGATTCAACAGTTCCAGCAATATCAATTTTCACTGGATGGTTGTGATACATATTTTCGATTACACCAAAGTAAGCGCGAAAATCTGGATCATCATCATACATTCTGATTTCTTGACCGATAATTCCTTTTTCTTTTTCAACTGTTTCTTCTGTAAAATATGGTTCTTGCACGAAATCGATTAATGTTTCTAAGTTTTCTTCTACACGAGAGGTGCTTGAGAAAAGATAGGCAGTTTTTGTAAATGAAGTAAAGGCATTCGTAAAAGCGCCTTTTTCACCGAATTTAAAAAATACATCACCGTCTTCTTTTTCGAACATTTTATGCTCTAAAAAATGAGCTATGCCATCGGGTACTTTAGTGAATTCAGTTTCGCCAATTGGAACGAAATTATTGTCAATTGCACCGTAGTTAGTTGTAAAAACAGCATACGTCTTACTAAATCCTTGTTTTGGAAGAAGGTAGACTTGTAAACCATTAGACATTTTTTCATGAAATACAGCTTCTTTTACTTGTTCAAATGTGATTTTTTCCATGAAGTTCTTCTCCTCCCTTGCTCAAGAAATATATTGTGTCTGGCTTGATTTTATTAATAGCAGCAACTACTTCTTGTTTTGTTGCTTGTTTAATTTTTATGATCCAATTTTCTAGGTCTAAGTTTGCTTCGCGTAAAACGTTATTATAAGCAAGTTCAATTAAACCTTGTGCTTGGTCATTTGTTTCAAGCAATTGATTAATGAGCATTTCTTTTGTTTGATTTAATTCGTCTTCAGTGAAATCGCCTTGTTTCATTGCGACGATTTGTTCTTCAATAATGGTTAAAGCTTGTTTATAATTCACTTCATCAATTCCAGCTGAAATTATCATATAGCCTTTAAAAGAATCAATTCGACTGGAAGCATAGTAAGCTAGACTTGCTTTTTCACGAACATTGATAAAGATTTTGGAATTTGCAAAGCCACCTAAAAGTCCATTAGCGAGTTGAAGAGCAACAAAATCATCGTCTCCAAATAATGTTTCTGTTTGATACCCAAGCACTAGTTTCCCTTGATTAATTGCTTGTTGCTCATGGATGACACGAGTTTCTTTTGGGGCCTCTTTTGTATAGAAAACACCTTTTCGTTCTGGACGCGGTGAAAAAGCCATCTTTTCGATAAGCGGCATAACTTCTTCTTTTGTTACATCGCCGCAGATAAAAATTTCAATGACATCTTCTTTGATGAATTTCAAATAGTATTCATATAAATCTTTTGCTGTAATGGCATCAACGTCTTCTAAAACCCCTGCCGCCCCGAAGCGGAATTCATCGTCTCGGAACATTTCTTCTACTAGTCTTTTAGAAGCAAAACGAATTTTATCATCATAAATTCCTTCTAAACTGCTTTTTAAATTCTCTTTTTCACGAACAACTATTTCTTCATCAAAAGCGCCATTTGTTGCATTTGGCTGAAATATAGCTTGTTCAATAAAAGCAAATGCATCTTTTAAAATATTCTCGCCATCAGAAACATATTGACCGTCTATCATATCGAAAACGACAGTTAAAACGTGTTCATTTCCTTTTTTGGCCGTAGTTGTATAGAAGTTTGCGCCATATAAGTTAGCTAACTGTTTTCTGAAAGCCGTTTGCGTCGGATATTTTTCACTGTTTGTTTCTAGCAAAATTGATAATAATGATCTTTTTGTAACTGTTTCTCTCTCTAATGGAGCGCGAAATTTAAAAACAATTTTATTAGATTTATATTTTTGGGTGGGAACGATTGTTAGTGCAACCGGACCAACTTTTTCTTGAAATATTTTGTCTGTCATTATAATGCTCCTTTCAAGCAATGATCTCACTTTCCTATTGTATCCTAAGTTGTTGCCACACACAATTTTCTAGCATAAAAAAACAGCCTAGAATAATATCTAGGCTGTCCTAATGTTTTATTTGCCTTTAATGTAGTTGACACCATCTGCTTTTGGAGCTTCGGATTTACCGATAAATCCAACAAGCGCGAGGATTGTTAATACATAAGGCGCAATTTGTAAGTAAACGTCTGGAATGTCTTTGAAAAACGGTAGCGAGCCCCCAGTAATTGCCAAACATTGCGCAAAACCGAAGAAGATTGCTGCTCCCATTGCTCCAAGTGGATTCCATTTACCAAAGATCATTGCTGCAAGGGCCATATAACCTTGACCGGAAATAGTTGCGTGTCCGAAATCAAGTGTAAAGGATTGCGCGTAAACTGCACCACCTAGACCACCAAGAATACCAGAGATGATAACACCTTGGTATCTCATCCAACGTACTTTAATTCCCATCGTATCAGCTGCAAGAGGATGTTCCCCTACAGAACGAAGACGTAAACCAAAGCGCGTTTTATAAATGATAAACCACGATGCGATTGCAAATAGAATCGCCACATAACTCATCACCGGAATGTTTTTAAAGAAAATATCACCAATAACTGGAATATCACTTAAAACAGGAATATCTGGTTTACCAAAGTAATATTTAATTTGGTCAGTTTGGCCTTTATCATAAATTACTTTTACAAGGAATAAAGATAGACCAGTTGCTAAAAAGTTAATCGCTACACCACTGATTACGTGGTCAGCGCGGAAGTTAATTGTTGCAACGGCATGAACAAGAGAGAATAATCCCCCAACGACCATAGCCGCAATAAGTGATATCCAAGGAGTTAAATTGCCAAAAGTATCTTGGAAAGTAAGGTTAAAGACGATAGCTGAGAATGCTCCCATAACCATCATACCTTCTAGTCCAATATTAACCACACCGCCTCGTTCTGAATAAACGCCCCCGAGTGCGGTAAAAATTAGTGGGCCTGCCATAAGCAGTGTACTAGAAACAATTGTCGCTAAAATGGCTGTCATTCTGCTTTCGCCCCCTTCTTAAATTTTGCCATCGCCCAGCGGATAATGTAGCTGGATGCCACAAAGAAGATAATCAGAGCGATAATTACATTGACTAATTCGTTTGGAACGCCTGCAACTGCTGGCATGTTTAGTGCTCCGACTTTTAGAGCGCCGAACAAGATGGCAGAGAAGACAATCCCAATTGGAGAACTTCCTCCGAGTAACGCAACGGCAATACCGTCAAAACCAATTCCTGGAGAAGAAGTTAATACATAAGCCGTTCCATAAGTTCCAAGGCCTTCCATTACGCCACCAAGACCAGCGAGCGCTCCGGCAATAACCATAGAAAAGATAATTGTTTTCTTTACACTCATACCGGCATATTGCGATGCATTTTCGTTAAATCCGACTGCTTCGATTTCATAACCAAAAGTAGTTTTATTTAACATTAACCAAATAATAAGTGCAAAACCAAGGGCTATTAAAATCCCCCAATGTAGTGACGAATAATCAGTCATTGATTGCAATAATTCAGATTGTAAAGACGCAGACGCATGAATTTCTTGTGTTTTATCTAATCCGTCTGTAAGTAAATTTTGTACTACATAGTTGAAAATATAAAGTGCTGTATAGTTAAGCATGATTGTTACAATAACTTCATTTACTCGTAAAGTTGCTTTTAAAATACCTGGAATGAATGCCCAAAGTGCACCAAAAACCATACCAGTAATAATCGCAAGTGGTAAATGAATCCATTTAGTTAAACCATCAAAGTTTACAGCGATGATAATGGAACCTAACCAGCCCATCAGCATTTGACCTTCCGCACCAATATTGAAAAGTCCGGCTTTAAATGCAACTGCAACAGATAGACCAACTAAAATGTAAGGTGTGGCTTGGCGGATTGTTTCACCAATATAGAAATTTTCACCAACGACACCTTCTATAAGTGCTGAATAACCAGCAATTGGGTCATATCCAAAAATAAGCATGATAATCGCACCGCAGATAAGTCCAAGGATAACGGCTGTAACTGGGATAACTAATGCTTGTAGTCGTTTAGACATGCTCTTTCTCCCCCATTTCCGCTTCCTGTTTGGATGAACCAGCCATCATCAGACCAAGTTCTTGCTCCGTTGTTTCTTTCGGATCAACAATAGCAACGATTTTCCCTTCGTATATAACCGCAATACGGTCACTTACATTCATGATTTCATCTAATTCGAACGACATAAGTAATACAGCTTTTCCGTTATCTCGTTGTTCAATCAAGCGTCTATGAATGAATTCAATTGCTCCAACATCTAGTCCACGTGTTGGCTGAGCCGCAATTAAGAAATCTGGATTACGGTGTATCTCCCTCGCAATAATTGCTTTTTGTTGGTTACCACCAGAAAGCGATTTTGCTGCTACATATTCGCTACTTGCGCGAACATCGTATTCTTCAATTAACTCGCGTGCAAAGTCATACATTGCTTTGTGATTCAAGAAACCCTTACTAGAAATAGGTTTCTTATAGTACGTTTGTAAAGCAATATTTTCTCCAAGTGACATCTCAAGTACTAAACCATGTTTATGACGATCTTCTGGAATATGTCCTAAACCAGCTTCCGTAATTTTACGTGGTTTTTTATTCTCAATGTGTTCACCATTTAGAAGAATGCTTCCACTTGTTACTTTAGAAAGACCTGCAATTGCAGAAATGAGTTCACTTTGACCATTACCATCGACCCCAGCAATTCCGACAATCTCGCCTGCTCGAACAGTCAAATTAAGTCCACGAACACTTTCGACGCCGCGGCTTTCTTTAACAACTAAATCTTTTACTTCTAAAACGTCTTTCCCAGGAGTTGCAGCGATTTTTTCCGTTGTAAAAACGACTTCACGACCAACCATTAAATTAGCTAAGTCTTGCGGAGTTGTTTCTGGAACGTTTACTGTACCCATGCCTTTACCACGGCGGATAACAGTTACGCGATCACAAACATCCATAATTTCTTTTAGTTTATGTGTAATTAAAATAATTGATTTCCCTTCTTTTATAAGAGAACGCATGATTTGAATCAATTCTTTAATTTCTTGGGGCGTTAAAACAGCTGTTGGTTCATCAAAAATCAAGATATCAGCACCACGATATAGTGTTTTTAAGATTTCCACACGTTGTTGCATTCCGATAGAAATATCGCGGACAACAGCATTTGGATCAACTCGTAAACCATATCGGTCAGAGATTTCTTTAATTTCTTCTACCGCTTTTTTCTTCTCGATAACTCCGAGCTTGCTTGGCTCTTTACCAAGGATGATGTTTTCTGCAACCGTAAATTTATCCACTAACATGAAATGCTGATGGACCATTCCGATTCCAAGTTCATTCGCTTTGTTCGGGCTATTAATATTTTCTTTCGTACCGCGAACACGAATTTCTCCACCATCTGGTTCATATAGACCAAACAAGACGTTCATTAGCGTAGATTTTCCTGCGCCATTCTCACCTAACAAAGCATGGATTTCGCCCTGCTTTAACTGTAAGGTGATGTTATCATTTGCTACAAATCCAGAGAATTCCTTCCTGATTCCTAACATTTCAATAACAAAGTCCACTTCTTCACTCCCCTTGTCGTCTGGTTCAAACTGGAAAAACAGCCACACGCGCGATTCTCTCGAAGGACGCCGCCTCTCCCCGTACTTCCTCCCGAAGAAGGTTCCGAGTTTTTTATCCGTTTGTTGTTCAATGACTTTTTTCGCTAAAGTGCTTCGGTATGTTGCTAAATACGTTTCATTATACCATCTATGTACAAAAGCTTGTCCTCACATTTTTAAGCGGTTAAAAAAGCCATCTCCTTATTTTATTTCTAAATGGCATTCATTGCAATCATAAATTCCAATATACCGATTATTTTCTTTTAGTAAAAGGGTTTACCTATCATATTAAAACGCTTACAAATTATTTTTTTATGAAAGCCGGTACGCTTAATACCGACTTTCATAAAAGGTTTTACTTCGTTCATATTACTCAGTTTTTATAACTATAAAATCAAGGTTTTTCTGGAACTTTAATGTCCCCATCAACGATTTTTTGTTTGTATTCTTCTACTTTAGCTAAAACGTCTTTAGAAATATTATCTTGATGTTCAGAAAGCCCTACAGCATCTTTATCAAGACCATATTCAATTTTAGTTCCGCCAGGGAAATCTCCAGCTTTAGTACGAGTTGCAAGGTCATCTACAGCGATATCAACGCGTTTGATTTCAGATGTAAGTGTTACATTGTAATCTTTGCCATCGTTTGCTGTAACTTTTCCTTCGTCCCATTGGTCACGGTCAACACCGATTACCCAAACAGCACGGCTAGGATCTTTTTTCTTCAGGTTTTTAGCTTCTGCAAAGACACCGTTACCAGTACCGCCAGCAGCATGGAAAATTACGTCAACTCCACTTGAATACATGGAAGAAGCAATTTGTTGTCCTTTGTCTGCTTTTGCGAAATCGTTTGCATATTGTACATCAATTTGTGCGTTAGGATTAACAGCTTTTACACCAGCAGTGAAACCAGCTTCAAAACGGTCGATAACAGCTCCTTTTACCCCACCAACAAATCCAACTTTATTTGTTTTTGTTGTTAAGCCGGCTACAACACCAACTAGGTAAGAACCATCGTTATCTTTAAATCCAATACTTACTACATTATCACGGTCATCAATTGTGTCATCAACAATAGCGAATTGATTTTTAGGTTTTTGTTTAGAAACTTCTTCAATTGCATCTTTCAGTTTGTAACCAATTCCATAAATCAAATCATAGTCGCTACGAACAGCAGTGTTTAAGTTTGTTTTGTAGTCTGCTTCAGAAGCTGATTGCAAATAGTTATAACCGTCTGTACCTTTTTCCATGTCGTTAGCTTTACCAAATTTTTGTAAGCCTTCCCATGCTGATTGGTTAAATGAACGGTCATCAACGCCACCAGTATCTGTAACCATAGCTACTGTAAAATCTTTACTGCTCTTATCATCGCCACTTTTTTTATCGTCGCTGCTCGAACCACAAGCACCTAAGACAACGCCAGAAGCAATAATCATTGATAGTGCTAAAGCAAATGTACGCTTTTTCACCTTAAAACCCCTCCCGAGAGATATAATGTTAGTCAGAGCTTTCTGTCAAAACAAACATTCAGGCGCGTATTAAAAAATTATGTATGGTCCCTTTTTCGGAAAACGCACAAAAACATTTAACGTCTTCTCTAACTGTTCTTAATATAACATGGAAAATAAAATAAATAAATAACCAACTTCATAAATTTTTAATGCAAATGAATTCAGAAAATTTAATTCTGTCGGAATCATTCGATTTCAAGCTTATCCCTAGGTGGAAGCGCGTTAACGTGAAAAAGCAAACAATCTGATATATTTGCAATCCGATTTTATTCCCTTCATAATAAAAAATAACGATGAAAGGCGGGATGAAAATGACAAAAATAGGTTTTATCGGTTTTGGGAGTATGGCAACGTTGATAGCCACTAAATTGATTGAAACAAAGGTTTGTACTCCAGAGGAAATCATCCTTTACTCTAGTTCGGCAAACGACCATTTCAAGCAATTTTATGATAAATATCCTACAACCGAATTAGCAGCCAATGAAGCAGAAGTTTTTACAAAAGCAGATCACAGCTTTATTTGTAAATTACCTTTAGCTGTATTGCCCCTTATTAAAGATTGCGAGGCTGTATTAACGGCAGATCGCCACGTGATTTCGATTGCAGCTGGAGTTAGTACTTCTGATATTTTGGAACTATCTCCGAGTTTACAAGTAAGTAAATTAATACCTTCAATCACAACAGTAGTTAGTGTTGGAACTACCTTAATTTCACACGCAGATACTGTTTCGGAAACGAACAGCGCTTGGTTAGAATCAGCTTTTGAAAATTTCGGACATGTGATGACAATTCGAGAAGAAAATATTGACATTGCGAGTGACTTAACGAGTTCCTCACCTGGTATTATAGCGGCTATTTTCGAACAATTCGTGGAAGCGGCTCTTCGCAGATCGACTTTGTCAGATGCGGAAATTTTTCAAATGATTAATTTTGCTTTAGCTGGGACTTCTAAACTCTTAGTGGAGGAAGATTATACTTTTAGCGGTTTAATCGACCGTGTTGCTACAAAAGGCGGGATTACAGCTGAAGGCGTTGAACTTAGCAAAAGCAACTTACCTTCTTTTTTCGATGAATTACTTGACCGTACTCAAGGAAAATACGCTACAAGTAAAAAAGAAATTGAAGCTCAAAAACGAGATCTACTTTCTTAAAAAAAGAGGTTGCGATTTTAGTCGCAACCTCTTTTTATTTATTCTATATCTGGAGGAAGTTCCACATTGACTCGTCGCGGTTTACTACCTTCATGAGGTCCAACTACTCCTCTTTGCTCCATTTCATCAATTAATCTGGCTGCCCGGTTATAACCAATTCGGAATTTTCGTTGTAACATCGAAACGGAAGCTGTTTGCATTTCTACAACTAGTTCGACTGCTTCATGATAAAGTTCATCCGTTACTTCTCCTTCAACTTCAGGAATATCATCAGGAATCATTTCCTCGTTGTACTGTGCTTTTTGTTGCGAGATAACATAATTAACTACATCTTCTACTTCTTTATCTGATAAAAAGGCGCCTTGAATACGAGTTGGCTTACTAGAACCGACTGGTAGTAACAACATGTCTCCGCGACCTAGTAGTTTTTCTGCTCCACCCATATCAAGAATTGTTCTTGAATCTATCGAGCTTGATACTGCAAAAGCGATTCGAGATGGGATATTCGCTTTAATGACTCCAGTAATTACATCCACAGATGGACGTTGAGTCGCGATAATCAAATGAATTCCCGCGGCACGTGCCATTTGCGCAAGTCGTGTAATCGCATCTTCTACATCGTTAGAAGCAACCATCATTAAGTCAGCTAACTCATCTACTATCACAACAATAAATGGTAATTCCGGTTGTTTTTCTTCGTTAAGTTCATTATGTTTTTTTACGTAATCATTATAACCTTGCATATTTCGTGTGCCTGTATGCGAAAATAAATCATAACGCCGCTCCATTTCAGCAACTACTTTTTGTAAAGCTTGAGCTGCCTTTTTGGGATTAGTAACAACTGGTGCTAGTAAATGCGGGATACCATTATAAACATTTAATTCAACCATTTTTGGATCAATCATCATCATTTTTACTTCATGTGGTTTAGCTCGAAGCAAAATGCTCGTAATAATCCCATTAATACAAACCGATTTACCACTACCAGTCGCCCCCGCTACAAGTAAATGGGGCATTTTATCAAGACTTGCCATCATTGCTTCACCAGAAATATCTCGACCAAGAGCAATTTGTAATTTTTCATCTGGGTTATTTTTCGGATTATTTTCTAGTACTTCCCGTAAAGAAACCATCGCTACATTCTGATTTGCTACTTCAATTCCAATTGCTGATTTACCAGGAATTGGCGCCTCAATGCGAATATCTTTCGCTGCTAAAGCAAGCGCAATATCATCACTTAAGGAAACAATTTTACTCACTTTGACTCCGACTGACGGTTGCACTTCATATTTTGTAACGGCTGGCCCAAGATGCACTTGAGTGATTTTTGCTTTCACACCAAAACTTTCGAATGTGTCTTCTAATTTTTTCGCATTAACTTTAATTTGATCGTATTCTTTACTTTGATCAGTTACTTTGGCAGGTTCTAAAATATCCACTGACGGTAATTGATAGATTTCATTTTCAAAAGACTCTTGTTGGAACATTTCTAAATCTTTTTCTTTCACATCGGACTCTGTTTTTTCTTCTAGAGGGGCTTTTTCTTGTTCTACTTTAGAACTAAAATTCGAAATAATTGGCGGTGTTTTTTCTTCTTTTGAAGCATCTATTGGTTGGCTTACCTCGATTACTTCATCCGCTTCTACTTCAACTAATTTTTCCGCTTTCTTTTTATCTCGTTTAGCTTTTACTTCTTTCCCTTTTTCCTTAGCAGCCTTTCCTTTTGAAAATAAGTAGCGAACGAATTCAGTAATTTTCGAGAAGAATTGGCGTACAGAAATACCTGATACTAGTGAAAATCCATAAATGATTAAAAGAATGGCAATAATATTTGTTCCAAGTCGGTCTAGTAAGAAATAGGTAACTGAAGTAATAGCAGCCCCAATCATTCCTGCACCAACAAAACCTACTTGATTTGGTCTAAATAAATTTTCTAGAACTAATTTCCATGTACTAGAAACAACAGGCGCATTGGCACCTAAATTATGGATGATGAAATACATATGTATATATGTTAAAAACCCTAAAACAATGAGATAAACACCTACTAATCGTTTGCTAAAAAGGTGTGGCATCTTTCTTCTAATTACCATGTATCCGCCGAGAACGATACTCCCAGCAAGTAATACATAACTAAGAAGACCAACAAACATTTCAGCCAGGGCAAAGAAACCTCTGCCAACAAAACCTAATTGTAAAATCCCGATTATCCCTATTGCTATCAGAACAGCACCCGTTATCTCTAAACGAAAAGAAGCTGATTTTTTCTTTTTTGAACGTGTGGACGTTTTCTTTCGCCCAGCCGTTTTTTTCTTTTGTGTCGCCATTTCAAGTCCCACCTATTCCTTTTTTGCTTGTTTTATTATAGCACATCTATCCGTCCTGTAGCTCATACTATAGCCCTATTATACAAACAAATGTTTCCTTTCGTCAAAAAACCACATATCTCAAGTAAGAGACATATGGTTTTAGATTTGTTATAGGTGTGGTGTTTTCGTATTCATCAGCTTTCCGCCGCGGACTTCTGACATGCTTCCCCCGACAGCTAAGAAGGCATCTGGATCTATTTCGTCCAGAATAGCTTTCACTTTCACTTCTTCAAATCTTGAGACGATAACGAAAACTACTTTTCTTACATCACCAGAGTATCCACCAGTTGCATCTAAGTATGTTACGCCTTTTCCTAGTTGCTCCATGATTTCTGCACCGATTTCCTCGTAATAGCGACTAATAATAAAAGCACTTTTCGATTCATCTACACCTTGAATAACAATATCAATAACTTTATACGCAAGGAAATACGTAATTAATGAATACATAGCTCTGTCCCAGTTAAATACAAGTCCAGCAACGATGAAAATCACAATATTGATAAACATAATAATTTGCCCGGTTGAAAATGGTGTTCTTCCGTTGATGATGATGGAAATAATCTCAGTCCCGTCAAGTGCTCCACCATTACGAATAACAAGTCCTACACCAAGACCGAGTGTCATTCCACCAAAAACAGTCGCAAGTAATAAATCATCTGTCACTGGGTCCATATCATGTAAAACAAGTGTCACGATCGACATAACTGCAATCCCGTACAAAGTAAAAAGTGCAAAAACTTTTCCGATTTTCCGGTAACCAATAATGAAAAATGGAATATTAAGTACAAAAGTTAAAACCCCTAAAGGTAGCGGTGTTAACTGAGAAATAATAATGGAAATACCAACGACTCCACCATCTAAAATTCGGTTGTTTACAAGGAAAAGTTCTAAACCTACCCCCATTAAAATCGCCCCAAAGGTAATCATTAGAAATTTATAAACAAACCACTTCAGTCTTTTTCTGCGTTCTTGTTTTACTTTTTTTAAAGCTAGTTCTTCCATAAACGATTCATTTATTTGCACATAGCTCACGCCCAATCCTTACTTCATTCTTTATTTTAGGCAATGAAAACAGGATTTGCTTTCATCAACAAAATTTTCGCTTCATATTTAATAAGTATACCATAGCTGTTTTGTACTTGTACATATAGTTAACTATAAGAAGCATTTATTTTACGGTTCGGTTACTTGCCAGTCTTAATTTGCTATAGTATAGTATTAATGCGCAAACTTGTGGAGAATTTTTCTTACACATGAAATACATTTTGAAGGGTGATAAGATTATGAGTGACTATCAAGTGTTGTTATATTACAAATACACAACGATTGATGATCCAGAAACTTTTGCAAAAGAGCATCTTGCTGCTTGCAAAGAAATGGAGTTAAAAGGCCGGATTTTGGTGGCTACTGAGGGGATTAATGGCACCGTTTCGGGAACAGTTGAAGCAACAAACAAATATATGGATTATATGGCAAATGACGCTCGCTTCGCTGATATGGTATTTAAAATTGACGCGGCTGACTCCCATGCTTTCAAAAAAATGCATGTCAGACCTCGTGCTGAAATTGTTAGTTTAAGTTTAGAAGAAGATGTCAATCCACTTGAAATTACAGGTGATTATTTAGAACCTGCTGAATTTCGCGATGCACTACTAGACGAGGATACTGTTATTTTAGATGCTCGGAATGATTATGAATTTGATATTGGCCATTTTCGTGGTGCAGTTCGCCCAGATATTCAGAACTTCCGTGAACTACCAGGCTGGATTGAAGATAATCGCGATCAACTAGAAGATAAAAAAATCGTTACTTATTGCACTGGTGGAATTCGCTGCGAGAAATTTTCTGGCTGGTTGAAAACTGCGGGCTTTGAAGATGTAAGTCAACTTCATGGCGGCATTGCAACGTACGGTAAAAATGAAGAAACAAAAGGCGAACTATGGGATGGACAAATGTACGTCTTTGATGAAAGAATCGCCGTTCCAATTAACCAAGTAAATCCTACTATTGTAGGGAAAGATTACTTTGACGGAACACCTTGCGAACGTTACATCAATTGTGCAAATCCATATTGTAATAAACAAATTCTCGCTTCTTTAGAAAACGAAAAAAAATATTTGCGTAGTTGTTCGCATGAATGCCGCGTTCACCCGGCAAATCTTTATACAAAAGAATTATCTAAAGAAGAATTTACAGAACGACTTCAAGCGATTGATGAAACTTTACCGGAAACGGTTCAATAAACGAAAAACCAGCATTGCTAAATGAATAGCTGCTGGTTTTTTTATTTTCTATTTGCAAGTTGAACTAAATCAATTTCTCGTAAACTACCCCATTTTGCAAGTTCACCACTTACAATTAATGGTGTTTCTTTTAGTTCTGCAATATTTTTCGCATTTGCTAAAACAAAGAGTCCTCGCAACTGTTCTTTCCAAAGTTCTAACTTTTCGATTGTTTTTGATACGCCATCTTTTTTCAGTGAAGAAATAATTTGCCCAGCCATCCCAACACTATCTGCTCCTAGCGCAAGTGCTTTGACAATATCTAAAGGATTTCTAATACCTCCAGATGCTAAATATGCTATTTTTGGCGCGTCAGCATGTTGCATATCTATTAATGCTTGCCCAGTTGAAATACCCCAATCAAGTAAAAAATTATAGGCTTGGTCGCGGCGGCGATCATTTTCAATTTGCGCAAAGTTAGTTCCACCTTTTCCGGCTAAATCTACTGTTGTAACGCCGATTTCAGCTAGAGTCTTTACAGTCTCTCGTGTCATTCCAAAACCAACTTCTTTAACGACAACTGGTACTGGAGAATTTTTTACATATGCTTCGATTCTTGATAACCAGTGACTAAAGGAACGGTCGCCTTCTTGCATCACCAATTCTTGCGCAGGATTTATATGAATTTGTAGCGCATCTGCTTCTAACATTTCGATTGCGCGAATTCCGTCTTGAATATCCACTTCTGGGCTAACGTTGGCTAAAATGATACCTTTTGGATTAACTTCTCTAACGACTTGATATGTATCTATTAGCGAACTGTTTTTTAGAGCTGCAGACTGGGAACCAACGGCCATCGGGATAGCTACTTCGCGAGCTATTTCAGCGAGTTCGGCATTAATTCTCTTTGTATGCCGGCTTCCTCCTGTCATAGCATTAATATAAAATGGAAATGGTACTGTTGCTCCTAAAAAAGTTGTTGTTAGATCAATATCTTTCACATTGTAGCGCGGGATAGATGTCCCAATCAATTGAATATCTTCTAAACTCGACGGAGCTAAGTTCTCATTTTGCTTTACACCAAGAGCAACATGTTCGTCTTTCCGGCGTTCTCGTAATAAGTCATCGTTCTTCTGCATGTATTAATCCTCCAAAAAATCGCTAATTTCTTTCTAACCTTAAGCAAAAGTTAAAACGTTTTTAAAAATGGTTTCTTTCTCTTCAGAAGTTGGTTGATATACTTCTCCATTAAAAAATAAAATAAGTCCATGAAAAGTTTGAATATCGTCTTCACAGTCTTCGCAATATTCTACTTCTTCCTCATTCCAAGCCGCTAACAAACAATCTTTCTTTGTTTGATGGTTAGGGTAATTTCTCAGTAAACCTTCTGCTAATTCTTGGTACTTCGCAAACGCAGCTTCTTTTTCTGAAAAAGTAAAGTCTGCTTGAATAGAAGTTTCCCATTCCTCAAAAAACCACCAAGGCTCGTATTCTCCTTTAGTTAGATAGACATTCCATTTTGTCATATCAAAAACTCCCAACACTAAATATAATACACATATTATAGCATAAGCTCCTTTGAAATACTGGAATGCAAATTTTTGAAAGTAACAACAAAAAAAGATACACTGGTAGTAAGGAAAAATAAAAGGAGTTGGTTTCGTCATGGCTAGAGATACAGCGATTTTGAGAGTAACTGGATTTGTACAAGGTGTTGGGTTTCGTTACACAACAAAACACGTCGCTTACAAATATGACATTAGTGGAACAGTGAAAAATTTAGACGATGGTTCCGTTGAAATTCATGCAATTGCAGAAGAAGAAAACTTAAATAAATTTATTGATGCAATAAAAAAAGGACCTTCACCTGGTTGCCGTATCGAACATGTTTACATTTATAAAGGTGCGCCTGTTGAAGATCGAAAAACGTTTGATATTGTTTATTAAAAATCCAAAAATAGTGGTTGTGCTATAGCTCTTTTTGCATTATAGTTAATGAGTACTAAAACCTTGAAAGGAGCGACTGCGTGGCATGATTTCCATTTTGCAAATCTTACTTGAACCAGAATTCATTTCACTCACAGTGACGTTTTTATTAATGTTGACGATTTTTAGTTATTGGTCGGCCATTACATTATTAAAACCGAAAATGGTGCTACCCGCTGACGCTACCTGCTTAAAGCCAGTAAAGACTTTACTTCGAGCACATTTTGTTAGAACCTCGCCTAATTTTATTATTAATTGGCTGGCTATTACTAAGAAATGTAGCGCCATTACTGATGATGAAGACAGTTTTTCATTTTCCAACAGATGAAATGATTATTTTACTATTTAGGAGGAAAATGAAACATTGAAAAAGAAAAATATTATTTTAATTAGCGTATTACTAGGTGCTCTACTATTACTTACAGGTTGTAGTATGGACCCGTCACAAAATACAGATGGTTTTTTCAGTACTTATCTAATCCAACCATTTACTAGCTTTATTATGTTCGTTGCAAAGTTTGTTGGGGGTAATTACGGGATTGCGATTATTATTACAACGTTACTTATCCGTGCACTCATCATGCCACTAAACTTACGTACTGCTAAAGCTCAAATGGGCATGCAATCCAAAATGGCAGTTGCCAAACCAGAAATCGATGAAATTCAAGCTCGACTAAAACGTGCTACATCGAAAGAAGAACAAGCAAATATTCAAAAAGAAATGATGGCCGTTTATTCCAAGTATAATATCAATCCGATGCAAATGGGTTGTCTACCATTACTTATTCAAATGCCGATTTTGATGGCGTTCTATTATGCTATTCGCGGATCTTCCGAAATTGCTAGTCACACATTCTTATGGTTTAACTTAGGTTCACCAGATATGGTACTTGCGATAATCGCAGGTCTTGTCTACTTAGCACAATATTTTGTTTCCATGATTGGTTATTCACCAGAACAAAAGAAACAAATGAAAATTATCGGCTTAATGTCGCCAATTATGATTTTATTCGTTTCCTTCACAGCTCCTTCTGCCCTAGCGTTATATTGGGCTGTCGGCGGACTATTCTTAGCTGGTCAAACATTACTAACGAAGAAACTTTATATGAATAAACATCCAGAAATCAAAGTAATGGAACAAGAAGAAAAAGAATTTGAACAAATTGTAGAAGAACAAAATAAAGAAAAATAAAAGAAACCGCAACCTCGTTATAAGGTTGCGGTTTTTCTATTTGGATTTCGGTTCAATGTATGGAAGCGTAATTTTTATAGTAGTACCTTTATCCGGCTCACTGACCGCATTAATCGTTCCTAAATATCCTTCGACTAATTGTTTAGCAATCGCAAGTCCGAGGCCATTACCACCTTTTTCACGGCTTCTGGCTTTATCTACACGATAGAAACGATTAAAGATCTTATCAATTTCTTCTTGTGAGATGCCTTCTCCGTAATCGCGCACATCAATATGGATTTGCTTTTGTTCTTTATAGACATGCATATCCACCTCAGTGCCATCACCCGAATATTTCACTGCGTTATCCATAATAATAATTAAGATTTGTTCTAAATGATTATGTTGAATAAGCGCTCGTAAATCCGTATCATCTTCTTTTAAAGTAAACGTAAAGTTCTCATACATTACTTCAAAATTACGTCTCACTTGCTCAACTGTTGCGTTTACATCGGTAATTTGTAATTCTTTCGTTTGAGAAATCTGTTCTGCTCTTGATAAATCGAGCATTTCTTGTACTAATTTTTTCATCCGTTCTAATTCCGTTAACGAAGCATTTAACGATTCATCCAGTACTGCCGGGTCGTCTTTCCCCCACCGAGTTAGTAATTTTAAGTGCCCTTCCATGATTTGAACTGGTGTCCGCAGTTCATGGGAAGCATCTTCAACGAATTGTTTTTGCTGCTCAAAACTAGTTTCAATTCGCGTCATCATATCGTTAAAAACAACTGTCAATTCGCCAATTTCATCTCTGGAATTCGTTTTCGTTTCGATTCGTTTTTGAAAACCATTTTTACGAATATCATTCATAGTACGTGCTAACCGAGTGAGTGGATTTAAGAAGTTCTGTGCTAGTAAGTAACCGAGCATTCCACTAATAAAGAGCGCTACTGCTCCAAGCAAAATCATTGTTACTAGAAGCCGGTCCATCATCCGATTATAGGAAGTTAGCGGATTTACCACTTGCGCATAACCGATCACTGTCGTATTATCATCTGCCACAATTGGCATTTGTGCAGTCATCATTTTCTGCCCTTCAATGGTTGGCTTATTCATAATAAATTTATCCGTGCCGCTAACAAAATACTGCGAAAAATCGATACTCGTAATATCTTGGTTTCTGGAAAAATAATACTTATTAATAAAATGACCATCTTTATCGTATAGATTAATCACTTGATCTTGTAATTTACGATTAACGGTTTTATCGTTATTAAATAAATATTTGATTTCCTCATTGTCCGTTAAATCTTGGTTTGTTAACGTACTTGTAGTTGCTAGAAGCAGTTCTTTTACTTCCGGTTCTTCTTCATTTAGCAACATTTGCCCAATCCCTTGATAAATCGCATAGGAAAATAAGAAAAATGTTAGAAAAATCGCTGCACTAGCTCCAAAAGTCCATTTAAATTTCAAAGAACGACTTTTTAAGGAGAATGGGCTAGTTGTCATGTACGCATCACATACCCAGTCCCGCGAACTGTTTGGATGTAACTTTCTTCGTCAGGATGATCAATTTTATTTCGCAAGTAACGAACATATACATCTACTACATTTGTTTCTACTTCTGTTTCATAACCCCATACTTTGTTAAGTAATACTTCCCGAGTAAGAACAATATTGACATTTTCCATTAAAGTAAGTAGTAGTTCATACTCGCGTTTTGTTAAATCAATAATTTCTTCATCGCGTTTTACAATCCGATTTTCTTTTTCAACGATTAAGTTGCGGTATTGTAGCGTTGTTTGTTTAGCAGATTGTTCTGCATTTTCTACTCGGCGTAATAGTGAACGCAGACGTGCAAGTAGTTCTTCAATTGCAAATGGCTTAACGATATAATCATCTGCTCCGTGGTCAAGTCCAGATACGCGATCAATCACAGAGTCTCGCGCAGTTATCATAATGATGGGTGTTTGTTTCACTTGGCGTACACGACGACAAACCTCTACCCCGTTTAAATGTGGTAACATTAAGTCTAGTAAAATAGCATCCCATTCTTCATTTAGTGCGAGTTCTAGCCCAGCACGTCCATCATTAGCAACAGCAGTTTCATAATTTTCGTGTTGTAATTCTAGTTCAATAAAGCGTGCTAAGTTTTTTTCATCTTCTACGATTAATATTCTATTCATTTGGCCTAACCCTCTCTTTCGATCATTACACTATATTCCTATTACTATTGTAACGAACTTTGGCTCAAAAACAACTAATAATAGCGCATAAATAGATATTTCCTGTATTTTTTAGCACTTTACCATTATTTACTAATTTAAATCTCATAAAAAAACATCCACTCGTGAAAGTGGATGCTTAATTTTAAATCAATCTTCAACTTGTGGCCATTCTGTATGGAATACGCCTGGTTTGTCAACTCTTTCATACGTATGAGCACCAAAGTAGTCGCGTTGAGCTTGAATTAGATTTGCAGATAATACTTCAGAACGATAGCTATCGTAATAGCTGATTGCTGCAGTGAAGGTTGGTACTGGAATACCAGCTTTGACAGCTTCTGCTACTACAGTACGAAGGTCGCCTTGGTAGTTATGCGCAATATCTTTGAAATATGGATCTAATAGTAAGTTTTTAAGATTTTTATCTTTATTATATGCATCAGTAATTTTTTGTAAGAAACGAGCACGGATAATACAACCAGCGCGGAAAATTTTCGCAATTTCGCCGTATTGTAGGTCCCAATCGTTCTCTTCACTAGCTGCTCTCATTTGTGCAAAACCTTGTGCATAAGATGCGATTTTGCTGAAATAAAGTGCGCGGCGAACAGATTCAACAAATGCTTTTTTATCGCCTTCAAAACGATAATTAGATGGACCAGATAAAACAGTACTCGCATAAACGCGTTCATCTTTCAGTGCAGAAATGTAACGAGCAAATACAGATTCAGTAATTAAGGAAAGTGGAACACCTAAGTCAAGTGCGCTTTGGCTAGTCCATTTACCAGTTCCTTTTTGTCCAGCTTTATCAAGAATAACATCGACAATTGGTTTGCCTGTTTCTTCGTCTTTTACTTTTAGAATGTTTTTAGTGATTTCGATTAAATAGCTATCTAATTCTCCGTTATTCCATTCTTCAAATACGTCAGCAAGTTCATCATGGCTTAATCCACCGATTTCTTTCAAAATAGTGTAAGCTTCTGCGATTAATTGCATATCTCCGTATTCGATACCATTATGCACCATTTTAACGTAATGTCCGGCACCATCTGGACCAATATAAGTCACACATGGTTCTCCGTCTGCTACTGCAGCAATTTCACGTAAGATAGGAGCTACAAGATCATATGCCTTGCGTTGACCGCCTGGCATGATAGAAGGACCTTTAAGTGCGCCTTCTTCTCCGCCTGATACGCCAGTTCCGATGAAGTTAAAGCCTTCTTCACTTAATTCCTTATTACGACGAATTGTATCTTTAAAGAAAGCATTCCCGCCATCAATTAAAATATCGCCTTCGTTTAAGAAAGGTTTAACTGCTTCAATCATCATATCTGTAGCATCGCCAGCTTTTACCATAATAAGGATACGGCGAGGCACTTCAAGAGATTCGACAAATTCCTCTAAACTATAAGTTGGTACTAATTTTTTGTCCGCATTTTCTTCCATAACCGCTTTCGTTTTTTCAGTAGAACGGTTAAAGATAGATACTGTATGACCGCGGCTTTCAATGTTTAGAGCCAAGTTACGACCCATAACGCCCATTCCTATAACGCCAATTTCTTGTTTTGCCATTTTGCACTTCTTCCTTTCCGGTTTATTAAGGCAGAAAAATCTGTCTTACTTCAACATGACACATAAAAGTATCAACATCATTTACTATATCAAAGAATTGCTTCTTGGACAATGAATCAATCCGAATTATTTGACTTTTTTTTATTAATTTAGCTTTCTCAGTAAAATTTTCTCATTTTTTGCCGATTCAGCTAAGTCAATGACGAGTTGTGTCAGTTTTTCTAACTGCTCTACGGAAATAGTTTCTTTTTCTGAATGGGCATGTACATAACCGGCTGATAAGAGCATTGTAGGCACGCCTTTTTCATTAAGCACGTTGGCATCAGTACCGCCTTCTAAAAAGATCTCGCTAGTCTTTAAAGCTTGTTTTTTAGCTGCTTTTTGAAAAATATTCATAAGTGGATGTTGCGGGTGGATTTTGTAGCCTTCGTAAATAAGTCTTGTATCTTCTGCTAATGTAGCGCCATATTTCTCACAGGTTTGATTAAAACGTTCTCTGATTGTTTGGATATGAGGTAACGCCTTCCTAAAACTAGCAGCAGATTTGAACAGAACTTCTAATTGGGCATCTTGTTGATTTTCATCATTTACTCCACCAGAAAACGACTGGATTTCCCATCTGTTCTCGCGGTCAATCCGGCCTGGTCTCGTTGCATGAAGCGCCATTCTCGCTACTGATATGGGTGACATCTGGGTCGCATCAGGGCTTGCAATCGTGAAATCAACTGCAACTAATGTATTCGCTTGTAATTGATAATTCCCAACTTCTCCAGGAGCATCGAGACAATAACCATACGCTGCTGTTATTTTTTCTTCTGGAAATAAACGCATCCCAATCATGCCCAGTTCTTCTTTAGTAGTGAAAATGAATTCAATTTCCCCATGAGGCGTTTCTTCTGTACTAAAATAATCCATTGCCGCTAACATGGCTGCTACTGCTGCTTTATCATCTGCCCCTAAAGAAGTCCCATTTAGAGAAGTAAATATGCCATCTTCTACTTGAAATTCTGGTGAAGCTGCATTTGGATGCGTATCAACGTGGCCACAAAAGAAAATGGTCGGGAATTTCACAGCTGTTGCGGGAATTCGCGCAATTAATCCGTTATCCTCATCTAAACTGTAGGGGATATTTAATTTTGTTATTTGTTTTTTTATGTAAGTTAACACTGCTTTTTCTTTCCCAGAAACAGATGGGATTTGAATTAATTCTGTAAAATATTTTTTTACATTAGCTATCATCTTGTTTTCACCTACATTCTTCCTTTTTGCTTAAAAAATAAATAAACCACTTGAAATTTACTGTAATTATAAGTAAGATGGATATATCTGAAATGCTTTATGAGAGGAGTTTTCTTCCGCAATGACTAATAAAAAAGTAGTTCGCGTTGTCGTTATTTTAATGTTAATCGCGATTGTATTATCCAGCGTTTTAACCGGGTTACTAATGTTTTTATAGACATCCGAGGTCTGAGCCAATTTGGTTCAGGCTTTTTTTATTTTTTTCCTCAAAAAAAGAGCAGCACCCGAAAGTACTACCCAAGACATCTAGGGAGTTTAGGGGTATGGATCTAGATGTACTAAACAATACCCGCTAAACCTAGATTAAAACATTTTTAATACAATGCTGTATTTTCTTTGGAAATCTTTTCGACATTGGCTTTAATTGCTTGTAAGAATTTACCAGCTAGTAGGCCGTCTAAAATACGGTGATCGATGGATAGACATAGGTTCACCATATCTCGTACAGCAATCATATCGTCAATAATGACAGGACGTTTAACAATGGACTCCACTTGAAGAATAGCTGCTTGTGGATGATTAATAATGCCCATTGATTGAACAGAGCCAAATGAACCAGTACTATTCACAGTGAAAGTGCCACCTTCCATATCGGCTTGACTTAGTTTACCATTACGCGCTTTTCCAGCAAGTTCGCTTATTTCGCGAGCAATGCCTTTAATGGATTTTTCGTCTGCATTTTTAATAACTGGAACGTACAATAAATCACCAGCTGCAATCGCAATCGAAATATTGATATTCGCGTGCTCAATAATTTTATCGCCTGCCCACGTGCTGTTAAGTTGCGGGAATTCTTTCAATGCTTGTGCAACGGCTTTGATGAAAAAGGCGAAATAAGTTAATGAATAACCTTCTTCTTTTTTAAAGCTATCTTTTACTGTATTACGGTAACGAACAAGTCCAGTTGCATCTACTTCCACCATCATCCATGCGTGCGGAATTTCTTGTTTGCTCACGCTCATATGTTTAGCAATGGCTTTTCTTACGCCATTGATTGGGATTTCTTTATCGCCAGCTGCGGAACGAACAGGTGCAGGAGTTGGTGCTTTTTCTTGTGCTCTATTTGTTGGTTCCTCTGTTTTAGTAGCTACTGGTCCGTTTTCGATGACTTGAAGTAAGTCTTTTCTTGTAATTCGGCCACCTTTACCTGTGCCTTCTACAGTGGATAAATCAATATTGTTTTCACCAGCAATTCGTAGTACGGCTGGAGAAAATCTTCCACTAGCTGGTGCTTCTGCTAGTTTCACTTGTTTTGTTTCTTGTTTTTCTGGAGCTTTTGTTTCTGTTTGTTCTACTTCTTCAGCAGGCTCAGAACTTCCTGCATCTGCTGTTTCAATTGTACAAATAACCTCGCCCACTTCAAGCGTTTCGTCTTCTTCTGCTAAAATTTCTTTAATTGTCCCGCTAAAAGAAGATGGGATTTCTGCTGTTACTTTGTCAGTAAGTACTTCTGCGATAGCATCATATTTTTCAACTGTATCGCCTGGTTTAACTAACCATGAACTAATCGTACCTTCTGTTACACTTTCCCCTAATTTGGGCATGGTGATTTTTTCAACTGCCACGGGTCTTCACTCCTTTAATTTAAAACGGGTCTAAAATTCCGCTAATTCTTTCATTGCATCAGCAACTTTATCTGGATTAATCATAAAGTGTTTTTCCATCGTTGGCGCAAATGGCATCGCTGGAGTATCTGGTCCTGCAAGTCGTGCAATCGGTGCATCTAGGTCAAATAGACAATGCTCAGAAATAATTGCAGCTACTTCACTAATGATACTTCCTTGTTTATTGTCTTCTGTTACAAGAAGTACTTTACCAGTTTTCTTTGTTGCTTCAATAATAGCTTCTTGGTCTAATGGATAAATTGTGCGCAAATCAAGAATGTGCGCTTCTACGCCTTCTGCAGCTAACCGTTCTGCTGCTTGTTGGGCGAATTGAACAGCAAGACCATAAGTAATGACCGTGATATCATCGCCTTCACGTACAACATTTGCTTCACCAATAGGAACAATATAATCCGTTTCAGGTACTTCACCTTTTAGTAAACGATAGGCACGTTTATGTTCAAAGAAAAGTACTGGATCGTTGTCGCGAATCGCTGCTTTTAAAAGTCCTTTTGCATCGTACGGGGAAGATGGTACGACAATTTTTAAACCAGGTTGTCCAAAAAACACTTTTTCGACTGATTGTGAATGATAAAGTGCTCCGTGTACCCCGCCGCCAAAAGGTGCGCGAATAACCATTGGGCAAGACCAATCGTTATTAGAACGGTAACGAATTCTGGAAGCTTCTGAAATAATTTGGTTCACAGCTGGCATAATAAAGTCAGCAAACTGCATTTCTGCTACTGGGCGGTATCCATACATCGCTGCTCCAATTCCAACTCCAGCAATCGCGGATTCAGCAAGTGGTGTATCAAGAACTCGGTCTTCACCGAACTCATCATATAAACCAGCAGTCGCTTTAAAAACGCCACCTTTTTTCCCTACATCTTCTCCTAAAATAAATACTTTATCATCGCGCTCCATTTCTTCTTTAAGCGCCATTGTTATTGCATCAATATATGAAATGACTGGCATTCAAATTCCCTCCTAATCAGCTATTCGCTTCTTCATCGTATACATAAAGTAGAGATGATTCTGGTTCAGCGTATGCTGCACTTTCCGCGTAATCGGTCGCTTCATTAACTTCTTTAGCAATACTTTTTTCGATTTCAGCAATTTTTTCTTCTGTTAAATAACCTTCTTCAAGTAATTCTGTTTGGAAAATTTTCAGCGGATCTTTTCCTTTTGCTTCGTCGACTTCTTCTCTTGAACGATAACTGCTATCATCATCATCTGAGGAGTGTGGTGTGAAGCGGTAAGAAACTGTTTCGATTAATGTTGGTCCCTCGCCATTTCTTGCACGATCTGCCGCACGTTTAAAGGCAGCATATACTTCTCCCATATTCGAGCCATCTACGCGCTCACCAGGGATACCGTAACCAAGTGCCCGGTCAGATAGTTTTTCTGCTGCATATTGTTTTGATGCAGGTACAGAAATCGCATATTGGTTATTATGAATAACGAAAACAACTGGCAACTTATGTACAGATGCAAAGTTGATTCCTTCATGGAAGTCTCCTTGGTTAGAAGATCCTTCACCTGTTGACGCATAAATTGCAATGTCATCTCCAGCCATTTTGGCAGCAAGACCAATACCGGCTGCATGTGGAAATTGAGTTGTTACAGGAGAACTTTGAGTAACAATGCGATTAGATTTTTGACCAAAGTGAGCTGGCATTTGACGTCCGCCCGAGTTTGGATCTTCCGCTTTAGCAAAGGCAGACAACATAATATCTTTTGCTGTCATTCCAAATGCTAATACGACTGCTAAATCACGGTAATACGGCAAGGCATAGTCCTTCTCTAAATCAAAAGCAAATGCAGCACCGATTTGTGCTGTTTCTTGTCCTTGTCCAGAAATGGTAAAAGGAATTTTCCCAGAACGGTTAAGCAACCACATACGCTCATCGAGTCTTCTTGCCATTAACATTGTTTCATACATTTTAATTAATTTATCTTCTGTTAAACCTGCTTCTTTTAAAGTCATTTTTGTTCCTCCTTTAAAGCTGTATTAACCATGAATTGCATTACCATCCACAGCAAGGGCAGCTTCTCTAAAACTTTCTGATAAAGTTGGGTGCGGGTGAATAGTGTTACCCACTTCCCATGGGGTTGCATTTAAAACTTGTGCTAACGCGGCTTCGCTAATCATGTCCGTTACGTGCGGTCCAATCATGCTAACACCAAGAATATCATCTGTCTTTTTATCAGCAATAATCTTAATAAAGCCATCAGATTCTCCGTAAACAAGTGCTTTTCCGATGCCACGGAAAAAGAATTTGCCTTTTTTAACGTCATGACCACGTTCTTTTGCTTGTTCTTCTGTAATACCAACACTTGCGATCTCAGTAGAAGTATAAATACAGCGCGGAACTAAGTCATAATCGAGTTTTTCAGTTTCTTTACCAGCAATGTGATTGGCTGCAATTGTCCCTTCTTCCATTGCTACATGCGCAAGTTGAATTGTCGGAATACAGTCACCAATCGCGTAGATATGACTTTCTTTTGTTTGGTAAAAATCATTTACTTGGATAAAGCCGTTTTCGGTCGCAATATCCGTGTTTTGTAATCCGATATTTTCTGTATTGGCAGAACGACCAACTGAAACAAGCATTTTATCTGCTGTGAAGGTCTGCTCTTCGCCTTTAATGACTGCTTTGATTTCCACACCGGAATCTGTTTTTTTATAACTAGCTGCTTGAACTTCAGCAGATGTATGCATTGTTAGTTTTTTCTTTTTATAAAGTCTTGCTAATTCTTTCGCTACTTCTTTATCTTCTGTTGGCAAAATTCGGTCCGCATATTCTAGCACAGTAACTTCTACGCCAAAATCATGCATCATCGAAGCCCATTCCATTCCGATAACTCCACCACCAACGATAATAATCGATTTTGGTAAAGTTTCTAAATTAAGTGCACCGTCAGAAGATAATACATTTTCCTCATCAATTGTTAAACCATTTAATGTGCGAGGTTTTGAACCAGTTGCAATAATTAGGTTTTTAGGAATTAGCATTTCATTTTCTGAACCATCTTCAAATTCAACTGAAACTGTTCCGGCTGTTGGTGAAAAGATGGAAGGTCCTAAAATAGTTCCCGTTCCAGCAAATAAGTCGATTTTGCCTTGTTTAAATAATTGGTGAATCCCTTTTTCTAATTGGTCTACTATTTGTTGTTTCCTCTCTTGGGCTTGTAAAAAGTTTATTCCGGCAGTTCCTTCTACCGAAATTCCAAATTCGCTTGCTTTTTTAACCGTTTGCAATACTTCAGCCGAACGTAATAAAGCTTTTGTTGGAATACAGCCTCGGTGAAGACATGTTCCACCAACTTTTCCTTTTTCAACCACGGCTACTTTTTGTCCGTTCTTTGCGGCTTGGATCGCTGCAACGTATCCGCCTGTTCCCCCACCAAGAATAACTACATCATATTCTGTTGCCACATTATCTCCTCCTTTAGTACACTTTTTCTTTTTCAATTCCAGCGAGAACACGTTGTACACCACTGTTTAGAGCTTCTAATTCATCTTCTCCAGGTTCTATAATTACTCTGGCTATCCAGTTTGTTTGCTCGATAATTTTACTTGTAAATAGTTCACTTCTAGCAAGTCCACCAGTTAAAATAATAGCATCAATTTTGCCATGTAAAACGACGGAACATGCGCCTATTTCTTTACTAACTTGGTAAGCCATCGCATCAAAAGCTTTGATGGCATCCGCGTCACCAGCTTGAACTTTATTTTCTACATCTAACATACTATTTGTTCCTAGATAAGAAATCATCCCGCCACGGCCGACGATTAGCTCGTGTAGTTCACGTTTCGTCCACTTCCCACTAAAACATGCTTCTAAAAAATCATTCATTGGGAGTGAACCAGATCGTTCAGGACTAAAAGGACCATCGCCATCTAGTGCATTATTTACATCCACTGCTTTCCCTTGTCTGTGTGCTGCAACGGAAATACCTCCACCAAGATGCGCGATAACAAAATTCATTTTCTCATATTCCGAACCTAGCTCTTTGGCAATTTTTCGCCCAGCCGCCTTATGGTTCAATGCGTGAAAAATACTTTTTCTAGCAATAAGTTCATTTCCAGAGAATCTAGCTACTGGTTGCATTTCGTCTACTACAACGGGATCAACGATAAAACTTGGTATTCCGAGCTTATCTGCTAATTTTTTAGCAAGCATAGCACCAAGGTTGGAAGCATGCTCACCGTACTTGTTGTTTTTTAAATCCGCTAGCATTTTTTCAGTAACCATATATGTACCGCCAGCAACTGGTCGAAGCAAACCACCTCGTCCAACTACTGCATCTAATTTATTTACATCATAACCAAACGCATCAATCACTCGTCGCAAAACTTGCCATCTAAAATCAAATTGTTCCTGTACATTGTTAAAGTCGGCGAATTCTTGCATTGTGTGTCTGACTGTTTCTTCAAAAAGTACTTTATCGCCATGATAAACGGCGAGTTTTGTAGAAGTGGAACCAGGATTTATTGTCAAAACATCATAAGACATTTGATTTCCTCCAAATTTAATTGTGAAAAATGCTGTAGGTTATCATTTTCCCAAGGACTATTGTAACACGTAGGGCGTAATCAAATAAAAGCCTTTGCATTCATATCATTAAAGTCCGTCTATTCACATTATTTCATTATTTTCCAACCATTCTAACAGTTAGGATAAATGAAGCTAATTTATTTTCTGGTGTATCATTTCTGGAAGATATAACAATCGGTACTTTTGCTCCGACAATAGCACTACCAACTCTAGCTCCCGCAAAGTATACGAGCGATTTATAAAGGGCATTTCCAGTTTCAATATTAGGGGCAATTAAAATATCCGCATCACCCGCCGCATTATTTTTAATCCCTTTATGCTGTGCCGCTTCTTTTGAAATAGCTACATCAAGTGCAAGCGGACCAGCAATATCTATCTTGCCTTTGAAATGATTTGCTACTTCATTCGCTTCGACCGTAGAAGGCATTTTTTCGGTAACTTCTTCCACCGCGCTAAGTAAAGCCACTTTTGGATTTGTTATACCAATTTTCTGAGCAACATTCAGCGCATTTTCTGTAATTGCTATTTTTTCATTTATTTTTGGAGCAACATTCATTGCACAATCTGTTAATAATAAAGGCTTGTGGTATGTCGGAATATCGAAAATAGCAATTTGGCTTAATAATTGCCCTGTCCGCAACTCATTTTCCTTTTTTAAGACATGATGCATTAAAGTAGCTGTCGGAATAAATCCTTTGACCAAAATATCTGCTTCTTTATTTTTCACAGCTAAAATCGCGCCCTGTGCTGCCTCTTCTGCTGTATTCGCTTGAATCCAAGTAACGCTGTCGTTTGCCGTTAAGCTTCGATCTTCTTTTTTTCCAAATAAAAGAAACTTGCCTAAACCTTGATCCAGTGCTAGACGGATGGTTTCTAAAACGACTTCATCATCTGCTCCAGCTACTGCAAAAACCAGCGAACTCGTTTCTGCCACTTCTTTGAAAAATCTTTTGCTTGTCATAAAAAATAACTCCTTTATCGCACAAAAAAGCCGCATTTCGAATTAGTAGTTGTTTTTATGACCAGGTAATAATTTCTACCTTATTCATTTTAAGCAAAAACTATTCGATATGCAAGCAATTTCGTTTTTTTAATAGGTTTGTTTTACTTTTTCAGCTTGTTGAATCATTTCTTTCGCGTGTTGTTTTGTTAGTTCAGTCACTTCTATCCCAGCAATCATACGGCTGATTTCTTCTACTTTTTGCTCGCCTTTTAAAATTGTGACGGAAGTAGTTGTCCGTTTATTTTGCACTTTTTTTGTGATGTAGTAATGGTGATTGGCCATTGCAGCTACTTGAGGCAAATGACTGATACAAAGAACTTGTGAACCAACAGAGACTGCATAAATTTTTTCAGCAATCGCTTGGCCGACACGTCCGCTTACACCCGTATCCACTTCATCAAAAATGATAGATGTAATGCCTTGATGTCTTGAAAAAATGGTTTTTAGCGCTAACATCATTCGTGATAACTCACCGCCAGAAGCGATTTTCGCAAGTGGTTTTAGCGGCTCACCTGGATTGGTCGACATATAGAAGACGACACTGTCTTGGCCTGATTCCGTTAATTCTGTTTTGTCAGACTCAAAGTGAACACTGAAAATAGCTTTTTCCATATATAGTTGATTTAATTCTTGTTTAATTTGTTTTTCTAACGTGGTTGCTGCTTTTTTGCGGATGTCAGTGAGTGTACTTGCTTGTTTTGTGAGTTCTGTTTTTAATGTGGCCATTTTAGTTTCTAAATGCCCAACGTGGGACTCACTATCCGTCAGTTTTTCCATTTCAGTACTAATTTCTTTTTCATACTGAATAATATCTTCAATGGTTTTACCGTATTTACGTTTTAGTTGATTTAAATCATTCAAGCGTGATTCAATTTGATTCAGTTCTTCTGGTTGGAATTCAAGCTGATCAAGCGATTGTCTAATTTGGCTCATACTGTCTTCAAGCATATAGTAACTGGATGATATTGCTTCACTAACTGCTTTATAATCAGTATGAATACTCGCAGCCGCTTCCATCTGACGCATTGCTTCTCCAATAAATTCAAGTCCGCCCGGTTCTCCTTGGATAGCTGTATACGCTCCTTGCAAGTTTTCATTTAACTTTTCAAAATTCGCTAAAACATTTTTTTGTTCTAATAAACGATCTTCTTCCCCAGCTTGCAAATTTGCATTTTCGATTTCTTGTTGTTGAAAACGAAGCATATCGAGCCGCTGTGCAAGTTCTCGCTCATTTTTCGTCCAATTTTGCCATTCTCTCAAAATAGTTTGGTACTCTTTAAAATTAGTTTGATATTTCGTTAAAGCGGGTTTAATTTTATCAGCAGCAAACCTATCTAGTAACGATAAATGAAATTCTTCATTCATTAATTCTTGGTGTTCATGTTGACTATGAATATCTATTAATTTAGAACCGATTTGACGTAGCAACACCGTAGTTACTAGTTTTCCGTTAATACGGCAACTATTTTTACCGGAGCGAAATAAGCTACGTTCCAAAACGACCATATCATCCGAAGCATCTATTCCATTTTCCAAAAGTGCATTACGGCAGGCAAGATTATCTTCTGCTAGGGCAAATAAGCCTTGCAGTTCCAAACGTTCCTCACCGTGGCGAATAAAATCAGTCGATCCCCGTCCGCCAACAAGAAGACCAAGCGCATCAATAATAATTGATTTACCTGCGCCGGTCTCCCCAGTTAATACCGTCATCCCTTCTTGAAAAGTTAAAGAGAGTGATTCGATGATAGCAAAGTTTTTAATTGTCATTTCTTGAAGCAAAATCCTTCACCTCCAACAATTTTTAAAGCATATCTATAAAACGATCTGTTAATGTTTTTGCATTTTCTTCTGAGCGACAAATGATTAAACAAGTGTCATCTCCGCAAAGTGTTCCTGCTTTTTCTGGCCAGTCTAAGTTATCTATTAGCGCACCAACAGAGTTCCCATTCCCTGGCATTACTTTTAAAATAATCATAAATTGCACTGTATCGATACCAATAAAGCAATCAATTAAAGCGCGTTTTAATTTTTGATGGGGGTTAAAGCTATTATCGGCAGGGAGACTATATTTATAGCCACCAGTTTGTGTTGGAACTTTGACTAGATGAAGTTCTTTAATATCACGGGAAACGGTTGCTTGGGTTACTTTAACATCGCGTTCTAACAGAAGTTCTACTAAATCTTCTTGCGTGTCAATCTCATTAGATGTAATCAATTCTCGAATAATAATATGACGATGACCTTTATTCATTCCTTCTTCACCTCACGATAATTTTCTACTTACATCTTATCCGAAAAAACGCATAAAGTCACGGAATTAATGCAAAATTATGCAATAAAGTCTAGTTTAATACTCTATACATTGAAAATACATGCTTAAATGAGTATAAACAGCATAGTAAAAGCAAAAACCGGAAAACATCACTGCTTTCCGGTATACATTATTTATCTAATTTAGTATGTGCTTTTGTAATAAGTTTTGTAATTGCAGCTGGCTCTAAATGATTTTCACCAGTTTCTTTGCCAGTCCATTTAAGATGCGCAATAAATTCAATGTTTCCTTCTCCACCAGTTATTGGTGAAAAATCAAGCCCCATCAAGTCATAACCATTATCAAGCGCAAATAGAGCAATGTTTTCAACAACAGCTTCATGTACAGCTGGGTCGCGAATTATTCCTTTTTTACCCACCTGTTCACGTCCTGCTTCAAATTGTGGTTTGATTAAAGTCATCACATCGCCACCTGTTACGAGCACAGTTCTAAGTACAGGTAAAATAAGTTTGAGTGAAATAAAGGAAACATCAATCGTTGCGAATTCCGCTAAGCCTTCCGTAAAATCAGCTGGCGTCACATGGCGAAAGTTAGTCCGCTCCATGACTGTAACCCGTTCATCATTACGTAATTTCCATGCAAGTTGATTATAGCCAACATCAAGCGCATACGAATGTCGTGCCCCATTTTGCAAAGCACAGTCTGTAAAACCACCAGTAGAAGCTCCAATATCAAGCATTAGTTTATCTTTCACATCAAAATTAAATACTTGTAATGCCTTTTCTAATTTCAAGCCACCACGACTCACATAAGGCATTTGTTTTCCTTTGACTTGCAGTTCGCTATCTGCCGGAATTTTTTCTCCAGGTTTGTCGACACGTTCTTCTTTACGGTAAACAATTCCAGCCATAATGGCACGCTTTGCTTTTTCTCTTGTTTCAAATAGTCCTTGTTCTACTAGCAGAATATCTGCGCGTTCTTTTTTTATTGTCATAGTTTCTTCGCCCTTAACTTACTCGCTTTGTGCGAGCATTTCATTTATTTTTAATACAATACCAGTTGGAGATATACCATAGGATTCAAGAATTAGCGGGACAGAACCGTGACCAATGAATTCATCTGGCAACCCAATACGATGGATAGTAACATCCGTATAATTATTTTCTTCCATAAATTCTAACACACTTGCGCCAAATCCGCCTTTTAATAATGATTCTTCTACTGTTAAAATAGGGATTTTTTGCTTAAAAATTCGGTGTAATAAAGCTTCATCTAGCGGTTTAATAAAACGTGCATTAATGACACCCACACGCTGACCTAGATCCTCTAATTGTTCAGCTGCTTTAAGTGCCTGTTCGAGCGTTGGTCCAAAAGTTAAAATAACAGCATCAACAGGCTGAATAATCGTTTCCCATTCGCCAATTGGTATAAGCTTACTAGATTCAGAAAGCTCTTTACCCGGTCCATTTCCACGTGGGTAACGAATTGCAAAAGGCCCATCATCATAAGCAAAAGCAGTGTCCATTAATTGTCTAGCTTCTTCTTCATCTTTCGGCATCGTGATAATCATATTTGGAATACTATTTAGAAAAGAAATATCAAAAATACCTTGATGTGTTTCACCGTCTGCTCCAACAAGGCCAGCACGATCAATCCCGATAACGACATTTAATTTTTGCCGACAAACATCGTGAACCAACTGGTCATAAGCTCTTTGTAGAAATGTCGAATAAATAGCTAGAAAAGGCTTCATTGCTTGCGTTGCTAAACCAGCCGCCATTGTTGTTGCATGTTGCTCTGCAATTCCAACATCAAAAAAACGTTCTGGAAAAGTTTTAGCAAATTTTTCTAATTTGGAACCTACAGGCATGGCAGGAGTTATGGCAACGATACGTTCATCATTCGCTGCTAGACGCATTAATTCATTACTAATAACAGAACTCCATGAGGCGACAGTCTTAGCAGGCTTAATGAAGCTCCCTGTTTCGACTTTATATGGCCCTGTACCATGCCAGGTGCCACGGGAGTCTAATTCGGCAGGTTGGTACCCTTTTCCTTTTTTCGTGATGATATGGAGGAGTACAGGTCCTTTAGTCCGCTTAGCTATTTCTAAGTTGGTAATAACATCTTCTAAATTATGCCCATCAATCGGTCCTAGATACATAAAACCTAATTCTTCAAAAAAAGTACCCTCTACAAGCAAATGTTTTATGCCGTCTTTTGCTTTTTCAGCAGTGTCAGCTAACTTTTCACCGGCAGTTGGAATTTTTCGCATTAATTTATCTATATTTGTTTTTGTTTGTTGAAATGTATTCGAAGTTCTTAATTTTCCAAGGACATTGTGGAGTGCTCCTACATTAGGCGCAATGGACATATCATTATCATTTAAAATAACAATCATATCTTTTCCCATGTCTCCTATATGATTCAAGGCTTCAAATGCCATCCCACCAGTGAGCGCCCCGTCACCGATTATCGGAATAACATAAAAGTCTTCTTTTTTTATATCTCTAGCAATAACCATACCGACTGCAGCAGACAAGGAAGTCGAGCTGTGGCCAGTTTCAAATACATCATGAATAGATTCTTTTCGTTTTGGAAATCCGTCTAGTCCGCCGTGCTGACGTAATGTATCAAATTGACTCGCCCTTCCAGTTAGGATTTTGTGCACATAAGACTGGTGGCCCACATCCCAAATAAATTTATCATTTGGACTATTAAAAGTGTAATGCAGCGCAATCGTTAGTTCTACCACACCAAGATTAGGCCCAATATGCCCTCCTGATTTGGAAGTAGAAGTAATTAAAAAAGCGCGAATATCCGCCGCAAGTGCTTCTAATTCTTGTATATCCAATTGTTTCATAAAGGAAGGATCCTTTATTTTTAAAAGATCCAAATAAAAACAACTCACTTTCCAAAGAGTCCTCGCATGAATACATGCAAAGTCTTTTTCTCGATTAATTGTTCTTATTATAGCAAATAATTCTAGTTATACCAAACAAGGAAAGGTGATTTTAGGCAAATAAAAAAGCAAATCACCGAAATGATTTGCTTTTTCTTATTCAAAAAATAGAATTACGCTTTTTGAACGTTAGCTGCTTGAGGTCCGCGTTGGCCTTCTTCAACGTCGAAAGTTACTGCTTGACCTTCGTCTAAAGATTTGAATCCGTCGCCTTGGATAGCGCTGAAATGTACGAATACATCGTCACCGTTTTCGCGTTCGATAAAACCAAATCCTTTTTCTGCGTTAAACCATTTTACTGTACCTTGTTCCATGTTCATGTTCCTCCTCGTGTGTTATGCACACTAATTATTTACTATTCTTGCTTAACGGCACGAGATGGAAAGTTGTTCACAATCGTATCTTTCACCCACAAAAATAATCTTACATTAGTATAACACGGTATTTTAAGAAAAGCAAATCAATTTGAATTATATATGTGAAAAATTTTTGAAATTACTAGATAATTATGATTAATTTTCTCTAAGTGCGATTAAATCAGCAAGTTTAAGGAGAATTTCATCGTCGAAATCATGTCCTGAAAGCGCTGACTTTGCAATTGAAACATGCTCATTTAATGCCCGTTTAGCACCTTCGAGTGTGAGTAATCCGGGATAGGTACTTTTATTCAGAAAAGCGTCGACCCCTGTCTTTTTACCCATTTTTGTTTCATCGCCAATTACATCTAAAATATCGTCGCTAATTTGAAAACCAATGCCGATATTTTCTGCAAAAATTCGTAATCGTTTTGTTTGTTCTGGAGTTGCTTCAGCGATTTTTGCGGCTGAGGTTACTGCGAAAATTAATAGTTCACCAGTTTTGCGAGCGTGGATTGATGCTAGTTCTTCTAATGTGACTTGTTTATTTTCAGCTTCCATATCGGCTTGTTGCCCACCTACCATGCCTTCTGCTCCACTGCTATAACTAATTTGATTAATTAAAGCAATACGCGTTTCGAAAGATAGATTTTCATCTTCAGCTAAAATAGAAAAAGCGAGTGTTAACAAAGCATCTCCTGCTAAAATTGCTGTTGCATCACCGTATATTTTATGGTTCGTCCATTTCCCGCGTCGATAGTCATCATCATCCATTGCTGGTAAATCATCGTGAATTAAGCTGTACGTATGAATCATTTCAAGTGCCGTAGCTGTTTTTAAACCGCGCATTGGCTCAATATTTAAGGCTTGAAGCGTTGCAAAAACAAGCATTGGACGAATTCGTTTTCCGCCAGCTTGCACTGAATATAACATTGATTCTTTCAACTTAGGTTCGATATTGCGCATATTTATTTCTTTAAAAAGCGACTCATCAAGTACTTTTTTATAATGATCTAGAAAAAGCATCAAATCTTGCAAATTTATTCACCATCCGCTTCAAAAGGAATTTCTTCTCCTGCTTCTGTGACTACTTTAGCCATTCTTTGCTCGGCTGATTGCAATTTATCTTGGCATAATTTTGTTAATTCGATTCCTTTTTGATACATATCAAGAGAATCTTCAAGTGAGGCACTACCGTTTTCGAGCGCTTCTACGATTGTTTCTAGTTCTGCGATTGCTTCTTCAAAAGTTTTCTTTTTAGTTGCCACTTGTATCTTCCTCCTTTGCGGTAATATGTGCGTCTATGTGTCCACCTTGCATTTTTACTTGAATATTATCACCAATTTCCAATTCTTGGACGGTTTTAACTAACTCTCCTGCTTTATACGTTACACCAAATCCACGTTTCAATAAAGCGAGCGGGCTTAAATGTTCTAAAGCCTCGACTTGTCTAATAAAAGCTTGTTGTTTATCTTTAAGTTGTTGTTTCATTGCTTTATCTAACGCTTGCTTACGTAATATTATTTGCTCTTTTTGTAAGGCTATTTCTTTCTTAGGATGGTAATAGTGTAAACGATCATTTAGTCGGTTAAAAGTAGTTTGTTTTAGCAATACTTGCTTGGAAAAAGCATTTTTTAGTCGTTCAGCAAAATAATCTGTACGTTCCATTTGCTGTTCTAATTGATGTTTTGGCCCATTTAAGATTAAATGTTGTTTTAGTTGCTCAAGTGCTCTTTCTTTACGTTCTAACAACTGCCTTGTAACTGCTAATAAGCGATATTTACGTTCTGCAAGTCGTTCTTCTAAATCGCGATAATCTGGAACCGCTAGTTCAGCTGCTGCGGTTGGTGTCGCTGCTCGAACGTCTGCTGAAAAATCACTGAGCGCAAAGTCTGTTTCATGTCCTACCGCAGAGATTACAGGTACATCAGAATCATAAACTGCTCGAACAACTGGCTCTTCATTAAAAGCCCATAGTTCTTCGAGAGAGCCACCACCACGACCGATAATCATCACATCAATATCATTTCGCTGATTGATTCGACCAATGTTTTCTACTATTCGCTGAGCTGCCTTATCACCTTGAACAACTGTAGGATACACGATTACTTCCACCGAGGGCATTCTACGATGAATCGTTGTTAAAATATCCCTTACAGCAGCACCTGTTTTAGATGTAACTACTGCAACTTTGGACGGGAAAGAAGGAAGCACTTTTTTATGCGCTTCCGCAAAAAGTCCTTCCTTTTCTAATTGTGATTTCAGCTGTTCTAATTGAATATACAGTGCACCGACGCCATCTGGTTCCATATGTTCAGCATAAAACTGATAACGCCCAGCTTTTGTGAAAACGCCAATTCGCCCCGTGATAAGTACATTCATACCATCTTCTGGAACAAAACCAATCTTTTGAACTGCTTTTTGAAACATGACAGAACGAAGCATAGCAAATTCATCTTTCACCGTAAAATACAGATGTCCACTCGCTGGTTGTTTTAAATTAGAAATTTCTCCGCGCACGAATACTTGTTTCATATACGGATCAACTTCAAATTTCTTTTCAATATATTTGGTTATTGCGGCTACCGTTAAATATTTATCTTGTTCCATCATTTCACATCCAATTAATCAATTCATCTTCCAAATGCGTTTTGCAGCTTTTAATGTATTAGCAAGAAGCATGGTAATTGTCATTGGCCCAACGCCTCCTGGAACTGGAGTGATGAATCCTGCTTGCTCTTTGACATCATCAAAATCTACATCGCCACATAATTTATTGTTTTCATCGCGGTCCATACCAACATCAATAACAATTGCGCCTGGCTTAATGTATTCTTTTTTAACAAATTTAGCTAATCCTGTTGCAACAACTAGAATATCGGCTTCTTTTGCCACTTGAGGTAAATCTTTTGTACGGCTATGAGCTATTGTTACTGTAGCATTTTCATTTAATAATAATTGTGCTACTGGCTTACCTACAATATTACTTCTGCCAATAACGACTGCTCGTTTGCCTTCTATTTGAGTGCCGGTTGATTTAATTAACTCAATAATTCCTGCGGGTGTGCACGGAACGAAAGAATCTTTACCAATGAATAAGTTACCTACATTCACCGGGTGGAAACCGTCAACATCTTTGTCAAAACTAATAGCATCAATGACTTTTTCTTCTGAAATATGTTTTGGTAAAGGTAATTGTACCAATATACCATGAATTGTATTATCTTCATTTAACTCTTCTACTACTTTTAGTAATTTTTCTTCTGTTACTGTTTCAGGAAGTTCAATTAAAACAGATTTCATTCCTGCTTCTTCTGTTCGCTTTTGTTTATTTCTAACATATGTACGAGAGGCTTGGTTATCTCCTACGAGCACAACCGCAAGACCCGGTTTTTTACCTTGTTTTACTAATTCAGCTACTTCTGATGTTACTTTCTCTTGGATTTCTTTGGCTAACTTTTTGCCATCAATAATTTCTCCCATGAGTTTGGCCCCCTTAAAATACTTTCCACGCTATTATGCTTAAAAATCGCGAAATAAGGGAGTGCAAGGAAAACCTTGCACTCAATCAAGTTTATTTATCTTCAGGTGCAATATTAGCAAGTACGCCATTAATAAATTTACTTGATTTTTCATCACTGTAAATTTTCGCAATTTCTATGGACTCATTTAAACTAACTCG
Organism: Listeria innocua; assembly: GCF_028596125.1. GTDB lineage: Bacteria > Bacillota > Bacilli > Lactobacillales > Listeriaceae > Listeria > Listeria innocua. Next base: position 1,284,720 of record NZ_CP117229.1, on the reverse strand, counting down.
ATTTGGTACGTCATCCAAGTACTTAATTTCGTAAACGCTTAGTCGTAGCAAAGAAAGATCTACTTTGTTCAAACGATCGATGCGCCAATTATCCAAGTTAGGCTCAATAATCGCATCGATTTCAGCTTTATTTGCCATAACTCCTTCAACTAATTGCTCCATATAATCGTCTTGTTCGTCTTCCATGATGTTTTTAATGGCTTGATCTAACGACATTTCGTTTAATTCGATTTGGAATAATGCTTGAAGTGCTTTCTCGCGCGCTTCTCTTCTTTTCATGTTAAGGCTGCTCCTTTTTTTCCTTGAATTTTAAAGCTCAAAATCATCGAAGGAAAGTGTTTCTGTTTTTTCAAATTGTACGCCAACGATATGCACGTTGATTTCAAGAACATTCAACCCTGTCATATTGAAAATAGTATCTCGGACAGCATCTTGAATATTTTGAGCAACAAGCGGGATAGTTGCACCGAATAGTACAGAACAATAAAGTTCGATTAGAATACCTTCTTCAGTTAGCTCTACCTTTACACCTTTACGGTAGTTAACGGCACCGCTGAATTTTTCGCGCATTTCTGTAGCAAAACCACCTTGCATATACGCAACGTTTTCGATTTCGCTCGCAGCAAGACCAGCAATTACACCGATAACCTCAGGCGCAATTTCAATTTTACCAAGTGGTGCATCATTTTGTTTTCTTAAATCTTTTGTGTAAGCCATTTTTAGCCCTCCTTAGAAAGATTCATTACATCATTTTGCTCCAAGAATTTTGTATTAAAGTCTCCTGACAGGAATACATCGTTATCTAACACACGTAAATGGAATGGTATTGTGGAAGGAATGCCATCAATAGCAAACTCCGAAAGTGCCCGTTTCATTTTTTGAACAACTTCTTCACGTGTTTCTGCATAACAGATTACTTTTGCAATCATTGAATCATAAAATGGCGGGATTTTGTAGTTTGGATATGCTGCTGAGTCAATTCGAACGCCTAAGCCACCTGGTGGAAGATAAAATTTAATTTCTCCTGGTGCTGGCATAAAGTTTTTCTCAGGATTTTCAGCATTAATCCGACATTCCATCGCCCAACCGGTTAATTTAACATCGGCTTGTTTGATTTTCAGTTCTTCACCTGAAGCCACTAAAAATTGTTGTTTTACTAAATCAATACCAGTAACAAGCTCTGTTACAGGATGTTCTACTTGGATACGAGTATTCATTTCCATAAAGTAAAAATTATTTTCGTGATGATCAAAAATAAATTCGATCGTTCCTGCACCCGAATAATTCACGGCTTTTGCAGCTTTGACAGCAGCTTTACCCATTTTTTGGCGTGTCTTTTCATCAATAGCTGGTGAAGGTGATTCTTCAATTAGCTTTTGTAAGCGACGTTGAATACTACAATCACGTTCTCCTAAATGAATAACATTACCATGATTATCGGCAAGCACTTGAATTTCTACGTGGCGGAAATCTTGAATGTATTTTTCTAAATAAACGCCAGGATCTCCGAAAGCTGCTTCGGCTTCTTGCTGTGTAGTTTGAATACCAGAAATTAATTTTTCTTCATTTTCTGCTACACGAATACCTTTACCTCCACCACCAGCAGTTGCTTTGATGATTACAGGATAACCGATTTTTTTAGCGATTTTTTTGCCATCTTCTACATCAGCGACAATTCCTTGTGAACCAGGTACGATTGGTACGCCAGCTTTTCGCATTGTTTCGCGAGCCACATCTTTTGTCCCCATTTGTGAAATTGCAGAGGCACTTGGCCCAATAAAAGTGATGTTACAGTCTTCGCACAACTCAGCGAAGTCAGCATTTTCAGCCAAGAATCCGTAACCAGGATGAATCGCATCACAGTTTGTTAAAACAGCAAGACTAATAATATTAGACATATTTAAATAACTATCTTTTGTTGCCGCGGGACCTACACAATAAGCTTCATCCGCTAGCTGAATATGTAGCGCTTCTTTATCTGCTTCCGAATAAATCGCCACTGTCTCCACTCCAAGTTCTTTTGCAGCGCGAATGATACGGACAGCGATTTCTCCACGGTTCGCTACCAGTACTTTTTTAATCATGTTTTTCGACCCCTTATTTTTTTCTAACTTTGAATAGTGGTTGTCCAAATTCGACTAATTCGCCACTTGAAACAAGAATTTCTGCAATTTCTCCGTCAATGTCAGCAGTGATTTCATTGAATAATTTCATTGCTTCTACAATACATACGACAGATTGTGCGGATACTTTAGAACCAACACTAACGAAATTCGCATCTTCTGGTGAAGCAGATGCATAAAAAGTACCAACCATAGGAGAGGTGATAACTTCTAAGCCTGCATCAGTCGTAGTTGTTTCTGCTTGAGGTGCCGCAGCTTGTTCAGTTGCTTGTGCTTGAACTGGCGCTGGTGTAACAGCAACAGGTACTTCTACTTGAGGCGCAGAAACCACTGTTTTATTCTTCTTAAGCAAAATCTTACTATCCTTTGTTTCTAACTCAAATTCATCTAGAGTTGACTCGTCAATCAGCTCAATTAGCTGTTTAATTTCATCTATTGATAACATTCCATTTACACTCCTTAATAATACTAAAAATAAAAAATTGCATGAATCACGCATTGTCCTTATTGTACCATACTTTTTATTCAAAAGGTGTACAGGAAGCGCTAGCAAATAGAAAAAACAGCTGAAGAATTAACTCCAGCTGTAATGAACTCTTCTTTCTTACGCCCGAGAAACATATGCCGCTTCGGTTGTATTAATTACTAGTTTGTCTCCTTCATTAACGAAAAATGGCACTTGGACAACAAGGCCAGTTTCAAGAGTGGCTGGTTTAGAACCACCTGAAGAAGTATCACCTTTAATTCCAGGATCAGTTGCAGTAACAACTAATTCTACTGTGTTAGGTAAATCAATACCGATTGTTTCGCCTTGATACATGATAATATTAATTTCCATATTTTCTTTTAAGAATTTAAGCTCATGAGCAATTTGGTCTTCTGGAAGCTCAATTTGTTCATAAGACTCATTATCCATGAATACATGATTTGTACCATCAGCGTATAAGTAAGCCATTTTACGATTATCAATTTGCGCTTTTGCAACTTTTTCGCCACCACGGAATGTTTTTTCTTGGATTGCACCTGTACGAAGATTACGTAATTTGGAACGAACAAATGCTGCTCCTTTTCCGGGTTTTACATGTTGGAAATCTAGCACACGCCAAATACCATTATCTACTTCTATTGTTAACCCTGTTTTAAAGTCATTTACTGAAATCATGTTTTTCCTCCTGTAATTTGCAAAGTATCTTTATTTGGAGCATATTAAAACTGCTCATTCTTCCTTATTTAACCATAAAACACACAAAGTTACAAAGGAATTTTATAAAATAATTAATTCTTTTGGTGAATGAATTAAAATCTCATTACCAGTTTCTGTAATTAAAAGATCATCTTCAATTCTAACCCCGCCAATTCCTGGCAAATAAATTCCTGGTTCATCTGTAACAACGTGACCAACTTCTAATTTTTGAGGGCTTTTGAATGATAAATTAGGTCCTTCGTGAATTTCTAATCCAATCCCGTGACCTAATGAATGTCCAAATGCATCGCCATAACCAAAGGAAGCAATATAATCACGTGCAATGGCATCTGCTTCAATTCCAGTCATACCTGGTTTTAAGCTATCAATTACTTTTAATTGCGCATCTAAAGTAATTTGATAAATTTCTTTTAATTTTTCAGCAGGTTCACCGACAGCAATTGTTCTTGTCATATCAGAGCAGTAACCGTCATAGTAACAACCGTAATCCATCGTTACAAAGTCGCCAACCTCAATTTTTTTATCAGAAGCAACACCATGCGGAAGTGCAGAGCGAACACCCGAAGCAACAATTGTATCAAACGAAGATGATGTAGCTCCAGCACGTCTCATAAAGAATTCTAGTTCATTGGATACTTCAATTTCTGCCATTCCTGGTTTAATGAACTTAATAATATGCGCAAATGCAGCGTCTGCAATGTCACAAGCCGTCCGAATAGCTTTCAATTCGCTCGCTGTTTTTACTTTACGCATTTCTTCAAAAAATCCAGTAAGAGGAATTAATTGACGATTAAACAAGCGTTCCATTTGTTTAAATTCTGATACCGTTACATAATCCGCTTCGAAATGCAGTGTTTTTGTATCATTTTTAATTAGTAAATCTTCTACTGTATCAAAAATCGGTCCTTCATGTTTAACAATCTCGTATCCCTCAGCTTGTTTAGCCGCTTGTTCTGTATATCTAAAATCTGTTACAAAATATGCTTTTTCAGGTAAAATGAGTGCTACACCGCTAGTTCCAGTGAAACCTGAGACATACCTTCTATTAAATTCACTTGTAACAAGAACTGCTTCTATCTTTTCCTTGCCAAGTGTTTCTTGAATTTTAGTTAATTTAGACATTTTTATTCCCCCACTTTTATTAAATTTTAAGTCTGCAAAAATCGCATTATTAAACGCGTTCGAAACTATTTTATCACAATTTAGAAAAAATAACTTTTTTTAGGCGTTTTGCGCTATACGAAAAACAGTTTTTAGCGTAAAATAACATATTAGTAAACATGAATAGGCTGGTGAAAAGTTTGAGCAAACAAAACGTGCCATCATATGGTGGACAGGCTGTTGTAGAAGGCGTCATGTTTGGCGGCAGAAAACAAACAGTTACAGCTGTTAGACGTATAGATGGTTCATTAGAATATTTTTATTTAGAAAAACATAGCCCAGTTTGGGTCATGCGTATGAAGAAAATTCCTTTTTTAAGAGGTATTGTTGCTTTAATTGAATCTAGTGCTATCGGTTCCAAACACCTCGCTTTTGCGACAGACCGATATGATGAGGATCCAAATAACCCTGTTGAAGAAGAAAAAATCGAGAAGAAAGAATCGAAAATTGCGATGTGGTTAGGTGTTGCGGTAATCGGTATCTTATCTTTCGTTTTTGCTAAATTTGTGATGACGTTAATTCCGGTCTTTTTAGCAGAGTTATTTCGCCCTATCGTTCCAGGCGACACAGCACAAGTGTTTTTAGAGAGTTTTTTCAAATTGATTCTGCTATTAACTTATATTTTTGCAGTTTCTCAGACTCCAATTATTAAACGAGTTTTTCAATATCATGGATCTGAACATAAAGTAATTAACTGTTACGAAGAAAATTTACCTTTAACAGTGGAAAATGTTCAAAAGCAGTCACGACTTCATTACCGCTGTGGTAGTAGTTTTATTTTATTTACAGTTATTGTAGGTATGTTTATTTATTTGCTAGTTCCAACTGACCCACTTTGGCTTCGGGTTGTCGACCGGATTTTACTTATTCCAGTTGTACTAGGTGTAGCATTTGAAGTTTTACAATTAACTAATAAATGCCGAAATATCCCAGTGCTTAAATATTTAGGTGTTCCTGGACTGTGGCTCCAACTTCTTACAACTAAAGAGCCGTCCGATGATCAAGTAGAAGTTGCCATTGCGTCATTCAACGAACTTTTACGTGTTGAAAAAGAAGGCGCTCCAGTTGATGCGGCTGAACCTGAGAATCTGGAACTTTTAGAATAGGAGTTGATTCATAGTGAAGAAATATCCTCTTATTGTTATTGTTTTACTCGCGCTGGTTGGTATCGGACTTTTAATGGGTGGTTTTAAATCATTTTTCATATTACTAATTTCGGTTTTAATTGGAACACTTATTTTCACCCTACTTCTAAGACTTTTTACTAATAGAAAAACAGATACAAACTATCAAAAAGCAGTGAAACAATCAAAGAATTTACATGACCCAAAGAAAAAAACGAAGAAAAAACGAAAATCTTCTTTTAAAGTGATTGATGGTGGCAAAAAATAAGTTATAATAGAAAAGGATGCTTTAAAAAAAGCAGTTTTCAGGATGAAAGGGGTTTACACAATTGATTAGTTGGATTATAGCAATTATCATTCTGGTTATTCTTTTAGGATACGAAATTTACCAGTTTGTAATGCGACGTAAAGCACTAAAAGTTTTAACAGAAGAAGAGTTTAAAAAAGGTTATCGTAAAGCACAGTTAATTGATGTTCGCGAGCCAAATGAATTCGATGCTGGACATATTCTCGGAGCTAGAAATATCCCAGTTACACAAATGAAAAATCGGACAACAGAGATTCGTCAAGATTTACCAGTTTACTTATACTGCCAAACAGCACAACGCAGTAACCGCGCAGCTATTATGCTGTATAAACGTGGTTATAAAGATGTTTATCAGCTTAAAGGCGGCTATCGTAAATGGACAGGTAAAACAAAATCTAAATAAGAAAAAGCCTTGCCGTGAGATCCATGGCAAGGCTTCTTTTTTATACTTCTTTTTGATAACGTAACACTGGTTTTCTGGCAGCTCTTGTTTCGTCCAGTCGTTTCACATATGTGCTATGCGGCGCTTCTTGAACGATTTCAGGATTTTCTTCCGCTTCTTTAGCAATTTTCAGCATTGTATCAATAAAGGAATCCAGTGTTTCCTTCGATTCTGTTTCAGTCGGTTCAATCATAATTGCTTCACCAACAATTAATGGGAAGTAGACAGTTGGTGGGTGGAAATTATGATCTAGTAAGCGTTTTGCAATATCAACTGTACGGACGCCAAGTTTCTTCTGTCTATTACCACTTAAAACAAATTCATGTTTGCAAACTTGGTCAAATGGTAAATCATAAGCGTCTTGTAATTTGCGCATCATATAATTGGCATTTAAAACAGCGTACTCTGTCACTAATTTCAAACCATCAGGCCCCATAGTGCGAATATAAGTATAAGCACGCACATTAATGCCAAAGTTACCATAATACGGCTTCACTCGCCCAATTGAATCAGGATAATTATAATCAAATGTATAAGCATCGTCCTTTTTCGTAAGGACTGGCGTTGGTAAGAATGGAATTAACTCTTTTTTAACACCAATTGGCCCCGAACCAGGTCCACCGCCGCCGTGAGGACCAGTGAATGTTTTATGCAAGTTTAAATGTACTACGTCAAAGCCCATATCTCCTGGTCTAACTTTTGCCATGATTGCATTTAAGTTGGCACCATCGTAGTATAATTTTCCTCCAGCTGCATGGACAATTTCTGCCATTTCAACAATATCTTTTTCAAAAAGACCTAATGTATTTGGATTTGTAAGCATTAGTGCAGCTGTATCCTCACCTACTACTTTTTTCAAATCAGCAACATCGACAAGTCCTTTTTCATTGGATTTAACTGTAACGACATCAAAGCCAGCAACTGCCGCAGAAGCCGGATTAGTACCGTGCGCAGAGTCCGGAATGATTACTTTCGTACGTTTTGTATCACCATTTTTTTCATGGAAAGCACGAATTAACATTAAGCCAGTCCACTCACCGTGCGCCCCAGCAGCTGGTTGTAACGTTACTTCATCCATTCCAGTAATTTCAACTAAACTTGTTTGTAAATCATAAAGCAGCTCTAACGCACCTTGGACAGAACTTTCTGGTTGGTTAGGATGAATATTGGCGAAACCGGGGAATCTAGCTACTTTTTCATTAATTTTCGGATTATATTTCATCGTACAAGACCCAAGCGGATAAAAACCAGAGTCTACACCAAAATTATGGTTGGACAAATTGGTATAATGACGCATAATTTCCAGTTCACTGAGTTCAGGTAAATCTGCTGGTGTGGAACGAAGATATGCTTCATCAAAATAGTCACCTGCATTTGTTTCGGGAACATCACTTTCCGGCAAACTAAAACCAATTCTTCCTGGAATAGAGCGTTCAAAGACTAATGGCATTGTTTCTTCTAAATTCATTTTACACCCTCCAAGCTTGCCACAAAGGCATCAATTTCTTCTTTTGTACGCATCTCTGTGACAGCTACAAGCATATGTTGTTCGTATTTAGCATCATAGAAACCGAGGTCATAACCGCCAATAATTCCTTCATCTAGAAGCGATTCATTTACTTCTTTAATTGGTTTAGAAAGCTTAACTACAAATTCATTGAAAAAACCATCAGAAAATAATACTTCAAAGCCATTTTCGCGGAATTTTTGTTTAGCATAATGAGATTTATCAAGATTTTGTTTCGCCATCTCTACTAGCCCAGTTTTTCCAAGTGTCGCCATAGCAACTGAAGAAGCTAATGCATTTAATGCTTGGTTTGAACAAATATTGGAAGTAGCTTTATCGCGGCGAATATGTTGTTCGCGTGCTTGCAATGTTAGGACGTAACCACGTTTCCCATTTTCATCTACCGTTTCCCCGACTAAACGTCCAGGAACTTTACGCATTAATTTATTTGTTACCGCAAAGAAACCACAGTGCGGTCCACCAAATGATTCTGGAATACCAAACACTTGGGAGTCACCAACAACAATATCCGCACCAAATTCTCCTGGTGGCGTCAGTAAGCCAAGAGATAGCGGGTTACTTGAAACAAGAAGTAAAGAATTATTTTCATGAACCAATTTTTCTAATTCTGCTAAAGGTTCTACTTGGCCATAAAAGTTCGGATATTGTACAACAAACCCTGCAATATCATCGGAAAGAGCTTTTTTTAGAACATCTATATCCGTTTTACCATCCACTTCAGGAATAACTTCAACTTCAATATGTTGACCTGTAGCGTAGGTTTTTAGGACATTAATGCTTTCTGGATGAACCGCCCCTGAAATAAGGATTTTTTTGCGTTTAGTATGTCCGCTTGCTAACATCGCTGCTTCGGCAAGAGCTGTTCCACCATCATACATGGAGGAATTCGCTAAATCCATTCCAGTTAATTCTGCAATCATCGTTTGGAATTCAAAAATCGCCTGTAGCTCCCCTTGCGAAATCTCTGGCTGATAAGGCGTATAAGCTGTATAGAATTCTGAACGAGAAATAACGTGATCTACCACAGTTGGAATATAGTGACTATATACACCAGCTCCTAAAAAGGATGCATATTCTGAAGTATTGGCATTTTTAGAGGCAAGTTTAGATAATTCTCGTAACAACGCCGGTTCTGATTTTGCCGGTTTTAAATCATAATCCCGCTTAAATCTAATTTTTTCTGGAATATCTTGAAATAAGTCATCAATCGACTTAACCCCTATCACTTCAAGCATTTCCTTCTCATCTTGTTCCGTCATTGGTAAATAACGATGTTTTGCCATATTATTTCCTCCTTTTTACTTTGCGCGTTTATAAAATGGTGTTTGTACTACTTTTGCTTTTACTTTCTTATTTCGAATTCCGACTTCTAGTTCTTGGTCTAATTCAGTATAAGCAGTATCTATTAACGCTAAACCGATATTGGTGCCAAGAGTTGGAGATTGGGTGCCAGAAGTGATAACTCCAATTTCTTTATCATTTAGAAATACTGGATAGTCGTGACGCGGTATGCCTCGCTCAATCAATTCAATCCCAACTAATTTTCTCGTTAGTCCCGCTTCTTTTTGCTTGATAAGTGCTTGTTTTCCGATAAAATCTGCTTCTTTTTTTAATTTCACTGCAAAATTAAGACCGGCTTCAAGTGGAGTAATATCTTTACTCAATTCTTGACCGTAAAGTGCAAGAACTGCTTCTAGACGTAGCGTATCACGAGCTCCAAGACCGATTGGCGCTACACCTTCAGCCAAGATTGCCTCGAATACTTTTCCAGCATCCGCACTTTGCATGTATATTTCAAAACCATCTTCTCCAGTGTATCCACTTCTCGATATAATTGTTTTCACTCCAGCAACATCAGCATCTTCTATAAAACCAAAGAAGCTTATAGAGCTTAAGTCCGCATCTGTTAATTTAGAAAGGATTTTTTCTGCATTTGGTCCCTGTAAAGCTAACTGTCCAAACTCTGAAGAGGCATTTTTAACTGTAACATCCCCAACAATATTTTGAACCATCCACTCATAATCTTTTTCTGTATTTGCCGCATTGACGACAAGTATGTATTCGGTTTCTGATTTCTTATAAACAACTAAATCATCTACTGTTCCGCCCGTTTCATAGCACATAATATTATATTGTGCTTTCCCTATTTTTATTTTCTCTATGTCGTTAGATAACAAATACTGTAAATAAGAAGTACTGTCAGGACCTTCCACCAAAATTTCGCCCATATGGGACACGTCAAATAACCCTGCATCAGTTCGCACGGCCTCATGTTCTGCTTTTATTCCAGCAAATTGTACTGGTAAATCCCATCCGCCAAAATCAATGGTTTTCGCACCATATTTTGCATATAGTGGATGAATCGGTGTTTTAAGTAATTCCGTCATTATTATATCCTCCTTTTTCACATAACAAAAAGGCTTATATAGTTCATAAGCCCTGTCGTGACATAAAAATGACTCCAGAGTTGCGTCCCGTAAACATCCTTTTGCCTGAGAGTTTCACATAACTTATGCTTTCCCCGTCGGCGCTGCTTTTCACAGTCTCTCTGTTTACATTCACCCGCTAATTCTATTATGTATCTGCCTTTTCTATAGCTTATCACGAGTTGTATTGTTCGGCAAATAATTAGTTTTATTCCTAAAAAATTCTTATTTTAATAGCTTCGTTCGGAATGTAAGGGCTTTATCTTCATTTCATCTATCTATTATACGCTTGTTACATTATGCACAAAGATTGTGAAAATATAATAAATGTGAAAAAAGTTTTTTCTATGGGCTGAGATACACTAAAAAGATTTTTTAATAAAGCATTTTCTATCATCTGACTCTTTTTAACTAAGAAAATCGCTTTTTAGTTTTTGTGAAAAATCGTATAACAAAGGATTTTAGACACAGTTGTAGAATATGACTTGTAAGGAGGTTGTTATGCCACAAAAACTAATGAATCATATTACATCTCAAGCACTTCGGGTTAATGCAAGCGATATTCATATCCACCCTTTAAGGAACCGTTATTTGCTTCGTCTCCGGGTCAATGGAACACTAATGCCACTTCTCTATCTCTCCTTCGATGTTGGAGAAAAGCTAATATCATTTCTCAAATTTCAAGCTGCTCTAGATATAAGCGAAAAACGAAAGCCTCAATCTGGTAGCTACGAGAAAGAAACTAAATCTGAAAAAATAGCTTTAAGACTTTCTACCATGCCTAATAAAGACTTTCACGAAAGTATGGTAATTCGTATTTTTCGCTATAAATACCCAATCCCTTTTTTAAAGTCTTGTCTATTTCCTAAGGTAGCTAAACAAATTTTACAACTATGTAATAACCAAACAGGATTGTTTCTTTTTTCAGGGAGCACCGGTAGCGGAAAATCAAGTTCCATGTATAGTTTAGTTTCCTCTATAGAAAATAAAACTGAACTTCAAGTAATTACAATTGAAGATCCTGTTGAGCACTATTCTCCTGGTTTTCTCCAAGTGGAAATTAATGAAAAAGCTAATATCACTTATGCCCCCGTTGTTCGTTCTGTTCTTCGCCATGACCCTGATATTCTTATAGTTGGAGAAATTCGCGACTTTGAAACAGCAAAAATTGTAGTACGTGCTGCTCTAACAGGTCATTTGGTATTTAGCACTGTTCATGCTGGTGATACTTATGGAGTTTTATTAAGATTGCTTGAATTTGGCGTTAGCAAAGAAGAATTAGCTCAATGTTTACTTGGTATTAGTTTTCAACAATTATCCCATTTATATTGTGTCTATTGTGGTTCAAAGTGCCATCCACTTTGTAGCCATTTACAGCGAAAAAGAACAGCTATTTATGAAGTAATCACTAAAAAAGATATACAAACTTATTTTAATTCAAGTTATCAACAAAACAAACCTAAATATACATTAGATGCAATTTATCAGAAAGGGGTTGCTTATGGCTTTTTTTCACCGGATTAATTGGAAAGACGATGGCGAATTTTTAATAAGAATTGCTAGTTTACTTGATAAAGGCTTTTCGTTGGAGTCAGCTATTAGTTATTTAAGCATCACCACTCCTAAACATAGCGAGCGATATAGGCAAATTATCGCTTCCCTTGCAGTTGGCAACTCTTTTTCTTATGCCCTTAGACAAAGCGAGTTTCCAGAGTTTATTTGTTCTCAACTTCATTACGCCTCTAATCATGGTTTTTTTATTCAAACAATCCAAGAAACAGGCATTCATATGAAAAGAAAAGCTGAAGAAAAAAACGCCTTAATGAAAACATTTCAATATCCACTAGTTTTATTTTCAACAGTTATTGTAGTATTTTTCTTGCTTCGAATATTTCTTTTACCAAAATTCGAACTTTTATTTTCGCAACTTGCAAGTAATGGTTCACTTGGCACTAATTTCACTTATTTTTTGCTTGAAAAAATGCCGATTATATTAGGTGCTATTTTGCTCACTCTCTTTCTATTTGTTGGTTTTATTATTAGAAAGCAAAATAAAAAATCAGCTTATGAACGCGCTTATTTTTATTGTCGTGTCCCTTATATAAAACAGTTCGTCAAAATCCATTATTCGCAATATTTTTCACGAGAAATAGGTTACCTATTAAAAAGCGGCCTTTCTATTTCTCATGTTATGCAATTGTTTGCGCGAGATGACTCCCCGGCTTTTTTTCGTTCGATAGCCAAGCATATTATTCCTTCACTTGAAGCCGGTTTATCTTTAACAAACGCATTAGAAAAAATGCCTATTTTTGAAAAAGAACTATATTACATTGCTATACATGGAGAAAAAAATGGTAATTTAGCAGAAGAATTTTTATTCTATTACAATTTATGCCATCAAAAAGTTTTACAAAAAACAGAAAAACTATTTTCATTTATCCAACCAATTGTTTTTATAATTATCGGAGTTTTAATCATATCGATTTATTTATCAATTTTATATCCAATGTTTTCCATGGTAAATCAAATTTAGAGGAGGAGTTCTAATGTATAAATTCAAAATAGACTGGAAAGATGATCGAGGCTTTACCTTAGTAGAAATGCTCATCGTTCTTTTAGTTGTCAGCGTATTATTACTTCTAACCATTCCAAATATCGTTACACAAAGTAAATCTATTAATAACAAAGGTTGCGAGGCTTTTATTTCGATGGTTCAAGGACAAGTTCAATCATACCAGCTAGACAAAAATTCGATACCGTCAATAAATGACTTAGTTAGTGGTGGTTATTTAAAATCCACTCAAAAATCTTGTCCTAATGGAAAAAGCATTAAAATAGACAGTTCAGGAAATGTTTCTGAGAATAAATGAAAAAGAACGCCTTCACTTTACTAGAAATGTTACTCGTCATATCCATTAGTCTCACTATGATTACCCTAACTATTTATCCAATTGCAAACACTATCACTGCACTTACAGAGAAACAACTATTAGAGGAAGTAAAAGCCGCTATTTACCTTGCCCAAATAAATGCTATAACATCAAAACAAGATACTACCATTTCTTTTATTCCTAATGAAAATCAATTCATTGCGACTTATAACAATCAACCACTTATCACTATTCCATTTGGAACTACTTTAAGTTTACAACAAACAAAAACTGAGAATTATCGTTTTTCTAGTCTAGACGGAACTATCAATCGTTTTTCTACGATTCATCTTTCAGGAACAAATAAAAATTATAAGCTTATATTCCAAATTGGGAAAGGACGTTTTCGTGTTGAATAAGGTTAATGGATTCTCATTAGTAGAAAGTATAGTTTCTTTACTGCTTTTCTCTATTGTATGTAGTTTTTTGTTGCCTATTTCCATGACTATTTTTCAAAAGCTAGATCAGCAGAAAGAAATTAGTCAACTATATCAACAAATTTTCGAACACAGCGAGCTATTGCGTTATAGAAGTGTTCCGATTATTTTCAGTGATGAGCAAATAAAAAGCTTTTATTATCAAGGAGGTATCCAAGTTTGTGCAAAAAATAAAATTGAAAAATGTACATTATAGAAAGAGCACATCAGCCTTCACTTTGCTTGAAACAATTCTATCGATCACCATCGTTTTAAGTATCAGCTCTCTTATTCCATTATTTTTCGAATGTTATCATAAAACTATCCAGCTTAGTAATTTAGATCAAACAAGTGAATGGCAATTATTTTTGGTACAAACTCGGTTAGAATTAGAAAAAGCAACAAATATACAAGTACATCCAGAAAAACTCTCTTTCAAAGTAAATGATAATCTCGTTACTTATTCAAAATACAATAACATTCTACGACGGCAAGTAAACGGTAAAGGACATGAGCCTTTATTACACAAAGTAACTAATTGGCAAATCACCAATGAGGAAAACCAGCTTATTTTAAAAGTTACTTTTTCCAATAATAAGTTCTATACTTCCAAATTCCCTCTGACGAAAGCGAATGAATTCTAATGAAAAATAATGGATTTACGCTCCCGTTTATACTTTTTATAGCGTTGATTACAATATTAATTGTGACAGGTAGCGCTTCAATTTTTAAGACTCAAATTCAATATGAAAAACAACTTCAAAACTATTATTTAGCATCTGCAGAGTTGAATTTAGCACTGTTAGTAGCAAAAGATGATTCGATGTTAGCCAACCAACTTAACATAGAATACGGTAGCTCAATAATAAAATGTCAATCAACTGACGATACTTTATCTAGCTTTAACTGCAACATCACCCTAGAAAATGGTTATACGCTAACAAAAACAACGAACCCATAAGCAAGAGTTCGTTGTTTAAAAAGATTTAGTTGGTGTATTGATTAAATTATACATTTTGCCAGTTTTCGTATCTATAACTTTATCAAATAAATAACCATAGAGAACTAAGTCTCCTGTTTCATACGATAAAATAGGTTGATTATCCATTAATTCTAGTACTGTCGTTTCTTTTTTGTTTGTCGGATCAACTTTTACTAATTTATATTCATGTGGTCCACTGCTTATTTTTTGACTCTTATAAGGTACAAAAGTTAAAAAAGTATTTTTATCAAAATTTATATCAAAATACGGGATAAATGTTCCTAACTCATCATACTCTCGTGCTGAATCATAAGAGAAAAAATTTTGAAAACCTATTGTTCTAAAAACATACAATAATTTTTCATTCGAAGATTTCTCAATCGTAAGCAAAACATTATCATGTACAGCAAATTGCATTATATTAGCAACAATTAAACTTTTAGTGGCATTATCTCTAATATCTTGTAAATATAAGTTTCCTAATTCATCATCTGGTTTATCTTTATTATTTGAAATAACCAAATTATCACCATACCAAGAAATAAACGGAGATACTAAATCTACATTATCAACTTGATTAGTTGTATAATCCCAGTTCTCAATATGAAAATTCCACTGAGGACTATAAGTCACAAACATTATTTTTTCAGGCGATTCATCGTTCCAATAGAAAGTTGTCGTTAGTGGTTTAGTTTCTCTGGACGACACTATCGAACCATCATTTAAGGCAATGATTCGCATGGTTGCTTTTTTGTCTGACTCAGCAGAATAAAGCAAAATATTTCGATAATCTGGACTAATTTGGACTTCTGAAATAGATTCATTTGTATTAAAGATAGCACGCTTTTTTTCATTATAAATATCTAATTCTTCAAAGTAGGTTGTCCCATGTTTTTTGGTTTGTAACAAAACAGTATCTTTTGACAACCAGCCAACAACACGTTGGAATTCTTTTGTTTTAATTTGAACACCCTGAACTTCTTTTGCAGTCTTTTTTGGCGTTTCTTTTTCCTCTGAGCAACCAAAAGAGATAAAAACCAAGCCCATTAACAAGGTAATTAGCAAAAAAGCTTTTGATTTTTTCATCTCTGGCCTCCAATCTCTCTATGCTAGAATTTTACCCTTTTCATAGTAAGCTAAAACAATGAGTGATAGAAAGATCATCTTAAGTAAGATAAGCTACAATAATGGAGTGTTATTGTAGCTTATAAAAATTATTAATCTTCAACTGGTAATGCCAACCAAGCAGCACCTATTATCCCAGCGTCATTCCCTTTTGTCGCAATGGATAATTTAGTGGATTCTTTAACTGCTGGAAATACCATTGTCTCAAAATAATTTCTGACAGGTGTTAAAAGTTGATCTCCTGCTGCTGAAACTCCCCCGCCGATAATGATTTTTTCAGGATTTAACATGTTGCCGATGTGACTAAGTGCTAGAGCCAAATAGAAAGAGATTTTATCAATCGTTTCATTTGCTAATTTATCATTTTCTGCACCTAATTCAAAAATTAATTTAGAAGTAATAGTTTCTTGTTTATTGATGGCTTCTTTAAGTGCTGATTCACCAGTAAATTCTTTTGCTAGATCTTTTGCTACGCGCACAATACCAGTTGCGGAAGCTACAGTTTCTAAACAACCTTTTTTACCGCAAGTACAATCATAGCCATTTTCTGGAACAACTGTTACGTGACCGATTTCACCTGCTGCGCCACGAATTCCGTGCAGAATTTTACCTTCTGCAAAGATTCCGCCGCCGACGCCAGTTCCAAGTGTTACAAATACAACATTCGCACCACCTTCACCAGCACCTTTCCAGCGTTCACCTAGTGCAGCAACATTCGCATCATTATCTAATTCTATTTTTAAGCCAGTAATTTTTTCTAAGTCTTCGCTAACATTTTGTTCTTCGGCCCAGCCAAGGTTATATGCACCTTTAACTGTTCCTGTTTCGTAATTTACTGTTCCTGGAGTTCCCATTCCAATACCGTAAAAAATGTCATTATCCAGCTGTAAGTCAGTTAATTTTTGATTAATAGAGTCACCGATGTCTTTTACAATATGAGCACCTTTATCCTCAATATTTGTATCGATAGTCCATTTTTCTTCAATGTCGCCTTCTTTTGTTAAAATAGCTAATTTTGCAGTTGTCCCGCCTAAATCTACACCAATTAATTTTTTGTTCATTCTGCTGTTCTCCTTATAATCAATTTAATTTAAACTACTATTTTTTCGTTGTTCTTTGATTAATTCTTGTTTCAATATACTGCGAGCTCTAGCAAAAACTTCTCTATCTAAAATATTATGCTTAAAAAGTTCTGTGACTTCATATTCCATCATTTCGATGTCGTATTGTCGCTTTCCTAAATAAACAATTATGCCATGCTTTCGTAATAATTGAGCAACATCATAAACTGTTTTCACATTAAAAACCTCTTATTCTTTGCTTTTTTCTAACTCATCATAATAAGAATCAAAAAACGGATTACTGGATAATTGTTTAGCAGTATCGGCTTCTTTAAGGGCGCCCTCTATATTACCTTGTACTCTATAACAAAAAGATAAATAATAATGGGCTTCTGGGATGTCATTATCCAGACTAATTGCTTCGTTCGCCATATCTTCTGCCTTATCTATTTGCTTATTTTGTAAAGCAATAGATGATGCATAAGTATAAGAATAGCCATCAGCACTTCCGCTTTCAATTAAATTATCTATAATTTTTGTAGCTTCTTCTTTGTTATGTTCTTGCAAATATTGTTGAACTGCTATATTGGCTGGCATAGGATCATAAGGCTGTTCCCCTTTTTGGAAACCAAAATATAAAAAGAGGATAGCTACTGCAACAAGGGATACTCCATAAGCAAGTCTACGCCAATGGAAAAATTGTTTCGGTAATGATAATGCTCCCGCGAGTAAAAATCCGCCAACTAATCCACCAATGTGGCCAGCAATATCAATTTGCGTAGAGAAGACATCTATCAGTAGATTAATCGCTACTAAGGAAGCAATACTTGTTCCAATTGTTTTCGCATAAAGATTTGGTTTTAATACAACTAAATATAACAGTGCACCCATTACAGCAAAAACTGCCGTGCTAGCCCCAACGGATAAATTCATATTTAACGCAAAGCTTGCTATGTTACCACAAATACCACCTAAAAGAAGTATAAGAATATATCGCCATTTACCATAAATACGCTCTGCCCAAGCACCAACAATATAGAGCATTACTGCATTGGATGCAAGATGAATTAGACCGCTATGGAGAAAAATTGGTGAAATAAAGCGCCACCATTCCCCGGCATAAATAAGTGGGTTGAATTTACCGCCCCATTTAATTAAGTTAAAAGTATCTGTTGAGCCACCTTGGAAGGTAACCCATAGAAATGCTGCAACTATAAGTCCAATAAATGAATACGTGACAATTGGTTTAGAATTTCTGGCTACTTTTTGTTCTTCATTTACTTTAGTAGTAATATAAGTGATTACTTGTTCGCGTTCTTTTGCTACCATTTCTTTTGTTATTTCATTAGGAAGAATAAATGCTTCTTCTGGTACATCTAGTTTTTTTATAAGTAATTCAAGGTGCTCCTGCATCTGCTCGTTTGCAAGTAATATATTTTCTAATTTCACTTTTTCGTTTGGAGACGCAATGGTTTGTCCAAAAAAAGGCGAAATGTCACCCATAGGCTCAAATGGAGTTATATATATATTAACAAGAGGCAATTTTAAGCGTCCCATTTGCTTACGAAGGTTTTCAGTTACATGTAATGTGTGGGTCACATCACGTTCCACCACATTTGCCCAACTTAATTCTTTCATCTGAATACGGATGACTGGTCTTTTTTTCTGGCTGGTATTTTCTAACCAAAGTTCTTGTTTCTCCTCATGAAGATGGATCAAACGGTATTTTTCAACACCCAAGAAATAGTTAGTTAGGCGCCAGAAGACATATTGTTCTTGGAAGCTCAAAAAATTCCCTGCTTTCATTACAAATTATATTTACTACTATACGCAAAAAAAGGGGCGTTGTAAACAATCCACTCTATTTTCTATAGAATTATTTTTATCTATCCTTCAATAAGAATAGAAACAGGTTTATCATGGCTTTCTGGAGTGAATTCTATTTGTTGCTCATATAAACACAAAGAGACTGTTTCTCCTTTAAAATCGGCTAAAAATCTATCATAGAAGCCGCCGCCAAAACCTATTCTAAAATGTGCTTTATTAAAAACAACTCCCGGAACTATTAATAAGTCAATTGCATCTTTATCGACTGTTTCTGCTAACTCATGAGGCTCTAAAATACCAAATTTTGTTTTAGTAAGCGGATGACTAGAATCCATTTTTTTAAATTCCATTTTTCTACTTGGATAAAAAGTTTTTGGAATTAAAACGGTCTTTCCTTCTTTTTTCGCTTGAAGTATTATTGTTTCTGTTTCAATCTCTGGATGTCTTGCTAGTGTAATCCCGATTACTTTTGCTTGATTCCACTCTGGTAACAGAAATAGTTTTTCTGCAAGTTTAATAGAACGTTCTCGGTGTTCTACTTTATCAATAGTGTTTAAATTACGCAAAACTTTCTCTCGAATAAGGTGTTTGTCTGCCATTTTGACTTCCCCCTTTTTTATAATAAAAAAAGCAACAGAATGGAGATCCTGCTGCTTACTTAGTTTCGCGGTGTAAAGTTACACGGCGCAATCTTGGACAATATTTTTTTAATTCAATACGTTCCGGATTTTCACGCTTATTTTTAGTAGTGATATAATTACGATCACCGCATTCAGTGCATTCTAAAGTAATATTAACGCGCATTATTTTTCCCTCCAACTCCGACTGACGAATTTATTTACTAAACCTGTATAATAATATCATTTTTACACAGTTGTTGCAAGGACTCTATGCATTTTCTTTTTATTTTCTTTACAAAACCTTATTTCGGATGGTGTTTTATGTTAAATTATGCTATAACTAGTAGTAGAGTTTATGGAAGAGAGGTGTTTATAAAACCCATGACCACAGTCATAATTATCTTATTAATTGCTGCTATTGCGCTGTTTGTCATTTCATTTTTACAAAAAGGTGATAATAAGCAATTAGAAAAAGAACTGGAAGATGTTGCTGCTCAGTGGATGCAAGAAAACTTTGAATTAAAACAACGTGTCTCTGAATTAGAAAAAGCAATGAAAATGGATGCCCCTACCGTTGAGGTTGAGCAAGTTCCTGAAAGTCCTAAAGTTCGCGAATTGATGAAAAAACAAGTGATTACCCTTTATACTTCTGGAATCGTAACTTCAGAAATTGCTGAACAGTCATCCCTACCTAAAGAAGAAGTAGAAAAAATCATTGAAGAATATTTAAAACATTGATTTAAATTTTAAAGGAGGAGCCTATCTGTGAAGAAAAACTTACGGATGTTGGCGCTAGGTTTCTTAATTTCTGCCGTTGTCTTACTGGTTTATAATCAGTTTTTCTCAACTCAGACCAAAGCAGATGAAACTAAAGTCACATCAAAAAAAACTGGTTCTGATGAAAACTCAAAAACATGGAAAAGCAAATACGAAAAATTATTAGCTCAACAAGAATTAGATAAACAAGCAGAAGCGGACGCAAAGAAAAAAGCCGAAGAAGCTGCTAAAAAGAAAGCTGAAGAAGCTAAAAAAGTAAAAAGCTATACATTAACGATTTCTAGAGGAGATCCCTCTTCCAAAGCTGGCGACGAACTTGAAGCAAATGGTATCGTTAAAAGTTCTTCAGAGTTTGATAAATACTTAAGAGATAATAATTATGAAAAATACATTCGTGACGGTAGTTATACGCTCAAGAGCGACATGGATTATGAAAAAATCGCAAAAATCTTGACACATAAAGATTAATTATTAAAAAAGGAAATGAGTCTAGAACTTATTTCCTTTTTTTGTTATTATTTAAGAAAGAAAGGATGATGAGATATGGAAAATGTAAAAATGAAAAACCTCATAAATAATACGGGGGTATTTTACCTATAGAATGCTCCCGACTTACAAAGGAGCGAAACAATTGATACTTGAAAAATATGGTTTTACAAGTTTTTTTGAAGAACAAAAAATTGCTGCTACTTCTTCATACGGGAGAGTTACAGCGGTATTTAGAGATTTTTATCGTGTTATAACGGAAAATGGGGAATTTTTAGCCACGCTTAAACGAGGAAATTTTTACGAATTATCCCCTTCTAATTTGCCAGCTGTCGGCGATTTTGTCGAAGTAAGCAATGAGAAACAAATTTTATCTGTATTACAAAGGAAAACAATTTTTTCTCGAATGACTAAGGATTCAGAGGAACAATTAATTGCCGCAAATTTTGATTATGCGCTTATTGTTATGAGTTTGAACCATGATTTTAATTTAAATAGGCTAGAACGTTATTTAACGGTTGCTTGGGATAGTGGTGCTACGCCAATTATCATTTTAACAAAAGCAGATTTAGTTGATGACCTTACGCCCTTCACTATGGAGCTCGAAACGGTCGCTTATGGCGTTCCTACTTATTATGTAGATAATTTATCGCACCGTGGTTTTGAAGCTCTGGAAGCTGATTTGAAGCCGAATAGCACCCTCGTTTTACTCGGATCATCCGGGGTTGGTAAATCCTCCTTTATTAATAGTCTTGCAGGAGCGGATCTGATGAAAACTTCGGAGATTCGCGAGGATGATAGTAAAGGAAAGCATACAACGACTCATAGAGAAATGCACTTGCTTGCTAATGGTTGGATTATTATTGATACGCCTGGTATGCGTGAATTCGGGATTGGTTTAAATCAAGCTGGTCTAGAAACTACATTTTCTGACGTAGAAGAATTAAGTAAAGATTGTCGTTTTCACGATTGTTCTCATACAAGTGAGCCTGGCTGTGCGGTTCAGGAATCATTAGCAGATGGGACGCTTTCGCTAAAACATTATGAAAATTGGCAGAAATTACAACGTGAAATGGCTTATCATGCTCGAAAAAACAGCCCTGCTTTAGCCAGACAAGAACGGGATCGCTGGAAAACGATTCAAAAATCACTTCGAACACATTTAAAAACACGACCAAAAAGATAATAAAAAAAGCAAGTAGTTAAAAACTACTTGCTTTTTTGCTATTATTTAGACTCAGGCTTTTTTGTTTTAGGGTAGAATTTTTTCTCTGCTTGAGGTTTTTTGTCGCCTTCTGGTTGTTCTTTTTTCTCTAGCAATGCTTTACGTGATAAGTTAACGCGGCCTTGGTGGTCTACTTCAATAACTTTAACCGTTACTTCATCACCAAGTTTTAAGATGTCTTCCACTTTACCAACACGTTCATGTGCTAATTCAGAAATATGAACTAAACCATCTGTACCTTTGAATAATTCAACAAACGCGCCGAATTTTTCGATACGACGAACTTTACCAGTGTAAACTTCTCCAACTTCTACTTCACGAACGATGTCTTCGATGATAGCAATTGCTTTACGGTTCATTGCTTGATCTTGTGAAGCAATGTAAACTGTACCATCTTGTTCAATATCAATTTTTACGCCTGTTTCTTCAATGATTGCATTGATTTGTTTTCCACCAGGTCCAATAACATCTTTAATTTTTTCTGGTTTGATATTAAGCGTAATAATTTTTGGAGCATACGCAGAAAGTTCTTCACGAGGTTCGCTAATTGTACTTGTTAAGTGTTCTAGAATATGCAAGCGACCTTCTTTTGCTTGTGTTAATGCTTCGTCTAAAATTTGACGACTTAAGCCATCAATTTTGATGTCCATTTGAAGTGCTGTAATACCATCTTTTGTTCCAGCAACTTTGAAGTCCATATCGCCAAAGTGATCTTCCATACCTTGAATATCAGAAAGGATTGTGTAGTCATCACCAAGTTTTACAAGACCCATTGCGATACCAGCAACTGGTGCTTTAATTGGAACACCAGCATCAAGCATAGCAAGTGTAGATCCACAAATACTTGCTTGAGAACTAGAACCATTTGATTCAAGAACTTCTGATACTAGACGGATAGTGTACGGGAATTCCTCTTCGGAAGGAATAACATATTGTAATGCACGTTCACCTAACGCACCATGACCGATTTCACGACGACCCGGCGCACGACGAGGACCAGTTTCCCCAACACTAAATTGCGGGAAGTTATAATGGTGCATGAATCGTTTATATTCTTCTGTTCCTAAACCGTCAA
The DNA here is from genome assembly GCF_028596125.1 of Listeria innocua. GTDB lineage: Bacteria > Bacillota > Bacilli > Lactobacillales > Listeriaceae > Listeria > Listeria innocua. Next base: position 1,261,881 of record NZ_CP117229.1, on the reverse strand, counting down.
TGATTTGGTGTTCACGAAGCGGCGCTAGTGTACATACGCTTAAAGCTTGTGTTTGACCACGAGTGAATAAACCTGAACCATGGACACGTGGAAGCATACCAACTTCAGAAGAAAGTGGACGAATTTCGTTTACTTTACGACCATCTGGACGGATTTTATCTTGAGAAATTAAACGACGCATTTCGTCTTTTTCAATCATTTCAAGAATATGAGCTACTTCACCAAGAATTTCTGCTTCATTTTCTAATTCTTTTGCTTTATAGCTTTCTAAAATTTCTTCTTTTACTTCTTCAATTGCAGCTTCACGAGCTTTTTTCTCTTCTGTTTTGATAGCTGCTTTCATTTTACCTTCACTTGCTGCTTTTACTTCTGCTTCAAGTTCAGGATCGCTTACGAAAAGTTCGATTTCGCGTTTTTCTTTACCAACTGCAGCGATGATTTGTTGTTGGAATTCACAAAGGCGTTTAATTTCTTCATGTCCAAACATAATTGCTTCAAGCATTGCTTCTTCTGAAACTTCTTTTGCTCCAGCTTCTACCATGTTGATTGCATCATAAGTTCCTGCAACAGTTAAGCTAATATCACTTTTTTCTGCTTGTTCAATAGTTGGGTTAATAACGTATTTTCCGTCAATACGGCCAACATCAACACCAGCGATTGGGCCTTCAAATGGAATATCAGAAATAACTAATGCAACAGAAGATCCAAGCATTGCTGCCATTTCTGGAGAACAATCTTGATCCACACTGAATACAGTAGAAGTAATTTGAACTTCATTACGGAAACCTTCTGCAAATAATGGACGGATTGGACGGTCAATTAGGCGCGCTGTTAATGTTGCACGGTCACTTGGACGTCCTTCACGTTTTAAGAATCCACCGGGAACTTTACCCACGGAATACATTTTTTCTTCATAGTTAACTGTTAATGGGAAAAAGTCGCCAGGACGTGGTTTTTTTGAACCAACTGCAGCTGTTAAAACGACAGTATCGCCGTAACGAATTAAGGCTGCTCCACTTGCTTGTTTTGCTAATTGACCTACTTCGACAGATAATGTCTTACCTGCCCATTCTGTTGAAAATACTTGTTTTTCAGACATATTTTAATCTCCTTTGATTAGGAAAAACACGAACCAGAAACTTTACCATGCATAAGAATGTTCACGCACACTTTAGATTTTCTAAAGCACACATGAATCCAAAAACCTGCTAAAAATAGCGATTTTTGAAGCACGTTTTTGGATTCATGCGATAAAGTTTCATTTCTTCGGCGTGTTTTCCAAAATTTAGTATAGTTAATACTCAAAAAAAAGCGGGAACTTTTGGTATCCCGCTTTCGTCTGGTTTTTATCGACGTAAACCTAAACGTTTGATAAGTTCGCGGTAACGTTGAACATCTTTTTTACGTAGGTAAGTTAATAGGTTACGACGGTGACCTACCATTTTCATTAATCCACGGTAAGAGTGATGATCTTTTTTGTGTACGCGAACGTGTTCATTTAAGCTATTGATTTCAGCAGTTAATACAGCGATTTGTACTTCTGGTGAACCAGTATCTGTATCATGGACACGGTACTCTGCAATAATTTCATTTTTGCGTTCTTGAGTTAAAGCCATTTCTTTCCACCTCCTTCTAAAATATCCCCGATTACTGAGCCAAGCGTCGGTGAGTCGCAAAAGCCAAGTAATGGTTCTGTTCGTACAGATTTAAAGATACACTATTTAGCCTCCAAAAGCAAGCAAAAATAGTCGTTTAATCTTCTAAATTCGCAAAATAAGCTCTTGTATCTTCCTCGTCTTTTTCTAACTGAGCAATCAAACCTTCTACCCCATTAAATTTAAGTTCTGGGCGGAAAAATTGATACCATTCAATCTCTGCTTCTTCGCCGTAAATTTCGCGGTGGAAATCCAGAATATAAACCTCAATAGACAATGCTTGGTCATCTTTAAAAGTAACGTTATAACCAATGCTCGCCATACCAAGATGCGTTTCACCGTTCACACGGAATTTCACTGCATAGACACCAAGCTTTGGAATCAAATAATCTTCATTAACAAGTATATTTGCTGTTGGGAATCCAATAGTTCTGCCGCGTTTATCACCATGAATAACGGTTCCTTTTGTTGTATAAGGATAGCCTAGTAATTGGTTTGCTTCTTCCAGTTCGCCTTCTGTAATTGCTCGGCGAATGTTAGTTGAACTTATTTTATCACTAGCAGCTGTTTGTTTATCCACAATAGTTACTTCAAAACGACCATTTGCGTAGTTTTCTAATTCCGTCATTTTTCCTTCGCCTTTTTTTCCATACGAATAGTCGAAACCAGCTACAACATGTTTTACATTTAATGCAACAAGGTAGTTATCAACAAACGCTCGGGGTGATAACTCCGAAAACTGTGTAGTAAAGCGAACTACATACATTATATCAACGCCAAGATTAGCCATTTTTTCTGCTTTATCTTCGAGTGGCGTTAAATATTTCACTTGTTTCCGAATATTGCTTAAAACGACAGATGGGTGTGGATCGAACGTCAATACTGCTGTTTGAAGTCCTTTTTCTTCAGCAATCTGTTTCGCTTGTTTAATGACTGCTTGATGACCTAAATGAACCCCATCAAAGAACCCAAGTGCCATTACTTTTTTTACGTCAGTCCATTCATCCGTTGTAATTGGATGATGTAAGTATATCGTCTTCATTTTTTGCCACTTCTCCTCTAAATTCGAATTCCTCTAATATCATAATATAAGAAAGTTGCAGTCGCAATTACTATGCTTGTTGTAACTCAATGACTTTTTCCGGTTTAAAGAGATCTTGTTTCTCCGGGTGTGGTTTATAAATTGCCGTTAATTTCTCTTGAAAAATAAGTGCGACACGAGGTTCGTTTTCAACTGTTTGGAATAAAGATTTTGGTAATAATACGCCGTTTAAAACTTTTGCGTGTATTTCTTCATCTATTTCTAGTTTTGCCATTGATTCAATGCCTTTTTCAAGCGGATATAAAAAATCAGTATCATTTGCTTGCATCTTTTCATCAATTTCTGCCAGGGTTAGACAATCTTCTTTTTTGAAAAAGCCGCTACGGGTCCGTTCTAGTTTGGACATATGGGCTGGATACCCCAGCAATTCGCCGATCATGACAGCTAATGTGCGGATATATGTTCCTTTACCACATGAAATTTCTAATTTAAAAGTCGGATTTGATTCAGTTAGCGGACTGACGCCATCTAAACGGACTAATGAATAAATATCCACTTGTCTGGATGGTCGTTCTACCTCTATTCCTGCTCTTGCATATTCATACAACTTCTTACCGTTAACCTTTACGGCTGAAAACATCGGTGGAATTTGTGTGATTTTTCCGGTCAGCTTTGTAAGGGCAGCTTGAAGTTCTTCTGCTGAAATTTCGGCTAATTCCTTCGTTGCAACAGTTTCGCCCGTGGCATCTTCTGTTGTTGTGGATTTACCTAATGTTATTTCAGCTACATATACTTTTCCTTCATCTGTCACATATTCCGCCAATTTTGTTGCACGACCGATACAAATTGGGAGAACGCCTTCCACTTCTGGATCAAGAGTACCGGTATGGCCGACTTTTTTTGTATGTAAAATTTTTCTTAATTTAAAAACGCAATCATGACTTGTCATTCCGCGTTCTTTCCACAGTGGGATAATGCCGTTCATCTAGCTCCTCCTTCTAAGAAAAAAAGTTTAAGACAATTCTCCACTTACATCCCGTTTGAATGAGAAGATAAAGGGATTGCCTTAAACTTTTATTTATTATTGATCGTTATTTAAGTCACGAAGCAATTCATCGATTCGATTTCCGTAAGCGATGGAATTATCTATTTCAAAAGACATTTCTGGAACTTTACGAAGTCGAATACGGCGACCGATTTCAGAGCGGATAAAGCCATGCGCTTTCTCAAGTGCGAGTAACGTATTTTCTTTTTCCTTATCGGTACCAAGAATGGAAATGAACACCTTAGCTTCTTGTAAGTCCCCAGTAACATCTACTCCCGTTACAGTAACAAAACCTAAGCGAGGGTCTTTGATTTTACGATTTAAAATATCGCCCAATTCTTTTTTCATTTGTTCACTGACACGATTTGCTCGTACGTTCAATTGTATTCACCTCTTTTATAACTTCTCCATTACTGTCTCAGCTCGCTCCCACTCTGGAAAAGAATCTAGGAAAGCAAGTACTTCTCTAGCTTCTTTTTCAGCTTGGATATGCGAGGCGGATACAACAGCAAAGCTAATTTCAGTTCGCTGCCATAAATCCTGATAATCTGTTTCAGCAATGGAGATATTGAATTTTTGCTTTGTTCTCGTTAAAATTCGTTGCAGTATAGCGCGTTTTTCTTTGAGGTTTTGTGGTTCCTGCATGAAAAATTCACTAATAACTGATTGAATCATTTTCTTTCAATTTCTTCCATAACGTATGCTTCGATTACATCGTCTTCTTTAATATCGTTGAAGTTTTGAACTGTAATACCACATTCGTAACCTTTTGCTACTTCTTTCGCATCATCTTTAAAGCGTTTAAGTGTTGCAATTTCGCCTTCAAAAACAACGATTCCGTCACGGATAATACGAACGCCACTATCACGAGTTATTTTACCATCTGTTACGTAACAGCCAGCAATTGTACCCACTTTAGAAACATTGATTGTTTGACGAACTTGCGCTTGACCAATAATTTTTTCTTGGAATTCTGGGTCAAGCATACCTTTCATCGCTGCTTCAATTTCATCAATTGCTTTATAAATAACACGGTGTAAACGAATATCTACACTTTCGTTTTCCGCTGCTTCACGAGCTTGTGTTGTTGGACGAACGTTAAATCCGATAATAATTGCATTAGAAGCTGCAGCTAGAGTAATATCTGATTCATTGATTGCACCAACGGCAGTATGAATAATTTTAACGTTAACGCCTTCTACGTCAATTTTGCGAAGTGACGCAGCAAGGGCCTCTACAGAACCTTGAACGTCTGCTTTGATAATAACGTTAACTTCTTTCATTTCGCCAGCTTTCATATGTTCAAATAAGTTATCTAAACTTACGCGGTTTGTTGCTGAACGTTGAGCTACAAGTGCGCGACTTGCGCGAGTTTCCCCGATGTTTCTTGCTGTTTTTTCATCTTCAAAAACAACGAAGCGATCGCCAGCTTGTGGCACATCATTTAATCCAGTGATTTCAACTGGTGTACTAGGTCCAACTTTTTTCACGCGGCGGCCTAAGTCATTAACCATGGCACGAACACGACCAAAAGTATTCCCTACAACGATTGGATCCCCGATATTAAGCGTTCCATCTTGTACTAGTAAAGTCGCAACTGGACCACGGCCTTTATCAAGTTCTGCTTCAATAACAGAACCAATTGCACGACGATCTGGATTTGCTTTTAATTCTTCTACTTCAGAAACAAGTAAAATCATATCTAACAAGTTCTCAAGACCTTCACCAAATTTAGCTGAGATTGGTGCGAAAATAGTATCGCCGCCCCAAGCTTCTGGAACTAATTCATACTCAGTTAATTCTTGCATTACGCGGTCTGGATTTGCTTGTGGTTTATCAATTTTATTAACAGCAACAATAATCGGCATTCCCGCAGCTTTCGCGTGGTTGATTGCTTCAATTGTTTGTGGCATAACACCATCATCTGCTGCTACAACTAAAATCGTAATATCCGTGATTTGCGCACCACGAGCACGCATTGCTGTAAACGCAGCATGTCCTGGAGTATCTAGGAAAGTAATTTTTTTATCGTGAATTTCTAGTTGATAAGCACCAATATGTTGTGTGATACCACCAGCTTCTCCTAAAGTAACTTTTGTATTACGAAGGGAATCTAGTAAAGTTGTTTTACCATGGTCAACGTGACCCATAATCGTAACAACTGGTGGGCGTTCAACAAGTTTAGACTCGTCAACAGCTTCATTTAGTTCATTTTCAAAGTAAACATCTAAGTCTGTTACATCGACTTTGATTTCTTCTTCTACTTGCACACCGTAATCATCACAAATTAATTCGATTGCATCTTTATCTAATGATTGGTTAATTGTTGCAACAACACCAAGCATAAATAGTTTTTTGATTAGTTCAGATGGTTCTCTATATAATTTTTTAGCTAATTCCGCTACTGTTAGAGATTCGCTGAAAACGATTTTTTCAGGAAGTTCTTTTGGTTTCGGCGGCGTTGGAGGTACTGTACTGTGGTTTAATTTACCTTTTTTCTTCGTGTTACGGCCCTTATTGTTAAAATTGCCGCCACGATTCGGACGATTGTTGCCGCCTGGACGGTTTGGATTGCCGCCGCCTGGACGATTACTGTTGTTATTGTTGTTGCGTTTTTGTCCGCCAGCTGGTTGCTTATTGCCGCTTGATTGTGTCTGATTACTTGTGTTTGCTGGTTTATTTGTCGCTGGTTTTGCACCGTGGCTTTTGTTTGCAGTTGCTGGTTTATTAGCTTGTCCTGCTGGTTTATTTGGTTTATTCGACTTTTCATTACTATTTGTCATATTTGGTTTGTTTGGCCCCTTACTATTTCCATTTTCGTTGCTAGTAGTTTCTTTCTTGGGTGCTTCGGCTTTTTTATTTGTACCATCAATAGCATTATCTAATTGTCTTAACGCATTTTCATTAATAGTGGACATATGGTTTGCCACTTCAATACCTAAGTCTTTTAATGCTTCAATGACTTTTTTACTTGATACTTGATGTTCTTTTGCATATTCATATACACGAACTTTACTCATGTCGTACACCTCCGTATAAGATTCAACCGAGTAATTCTGCTAACTTATTAGCAAATCCTTTATCAAGTATTGCAACTATTGCACGTGTATCTTTGCCGATTGCACCCCCTATCATTTCCCGGGTACCGGCCTTTTTCACGACAACATTGTAGTATTCACACTTGTTGCGGATTGTTTTCTCGGTTTTTTCGGATATATCTTCTGAAATGAGAACGAGTTTCGCTTTCCCATTTCTAACTGCTTTTAGTACTAATTCTTCACCAGTGGTAATTTTACGTGCTCGGTTAGCAAGGCCTAATAAGGAAAGTGCTTTTTTATCCATTAGTTGGTTCCTCGAGAGTCTTCACATAAGCAATTAGCTCATCATAAAAGGACTCTTGTTCCGGCATTTTTAGTTGATGAAAAATAGCGTTTTTCTTTTTCGCTTTTTCACAAGCTTCTACATTTTTAACAATGTAAAAACCACGTCCAGGGGCTTTTCCAGTAGGATCTATCGTAAGCGCTCCGTCTTTCGAATACGCAATACGAAGAAGTTCGCCTTTTGGCAAGCGTTCACCGGTAATAATACATTTTCGAAGGGGGATTTTTTTATTACGCATGATAATTCTCCTTTTTACTCTTCATCTTCTGTAAAAGTTTCGCTCTCTGCTTCTTCAACAACAGGTGCTTCTACGTCATTACGAGGGTAGATACCTAGTTCAGTTGCAACTGTTTCGCTTTTAATATCGATTTTCCAGCCAGTTAATTTCGCTGCTAAACGGGCATTTTGACCACGTTTACCAATTGCAAGTGATAACTGATAATCCGGTACGATAACGGTTGTAGCTTGGTCTGCTTCGTTTACAATAACATCTAGCACTTTTGAAGGGCTAAGAGCATTGGCTACGAATGTGAAAGGATCTTCTGACCATTCAACGATATCGATTTTTTCGCCTTTAAGTTCATTGACGATAGTTTGGACACGTGCGCCTTTTGGTCCTACACATGCACCAACTGGGTCCACTTCTTCATTTGCTGTGTAAACAGAGATTTTTGAACGATCTCCAGCTTCACGAGCAACTGATTTGATTTCTACAACGCCATCATAAATTTCAGGTACTTCCATTTCAAAAAGACGTTTAAGTAAGCCCGGATGTGTACGGGATACAAAGATTTGTGGTCCTTTTGTAGTCTTTTCTACTTTTGTTAAATACACTTTAATGCGGTCATGTGCATGATAAGTTTCGTTTGGCATTTGTTCGTTTTGAGATAAAATGGCTTCGATTTTACCAAGGTTTACATAGATAAAACGAGAATCTTGACGTTCAACAATACCAGTCATAATATCATCTTCACGGTCGATGAACTCATCATAAATGATGCCACGTTCCGCTTCACGAACACGCTGAGTAACGACTTGTTTCGCTGTTTGAGCAGCGATACGTCCAAAATCTTTCGGTGTTACTTCAAGTTCCACGACGTCACCTGGTTTGTATACTGGATTCAGTTTGTGCGCTTCTTCCATCGAAATCTCAAGACGAGAGTCAAATACTTGCTCTACCGCTTCTTTTCTAGCTAATACACGGATAGAACCGTTTTCCATATTTAAATCTACGCGTACGTTTTGTGCATCTTTGAAATTTCGTTTATATGCAGAAGTAAGAGCAGCTTCAATCGCTTCCACTAAAACCTCTCTTGAAATACCTTTATCATGTTCTAACACATGAAGAGCATCTAATAATTCTGTGCTCATTTTTTATTCAGCTCCTTATTCTTTGCTTTTTAAAATTGAATTGCGAGTCTTGCTTTGGCTACTTTGTCTTTTGGAATTTCACAAGTGATTTTGCGTGTTTTATCTGTGATAGTAATGACAAGTGTCGTGCCGTCATAACTAACAAGCGTCCCTTCCCACATTTTACGACCATCAATTGGTTCATAAGAAGTCACATGGACATATTTACCTACCGCATTTTCAAAATCTTGCTCTTTCTTCAGCGGACGTTCAGCCCCTGGTGATGAAACTTCCAAAAAGTAATTTTGTGTAATTGGGTCAGATTCATCCATTTTTTCGCTAACTTTTTCACTTACAGCTGCGCATTCATCAATGTCCACGCCACCATCTTTATCAATAAAAATTCGCAAAAACCAGTTTGGACCTTCTTTTTCAAACGCAATGTCTACAAGCTCCAATTGAAGTTCATCCGTGATTGGCGCAACAATTGCTTCTACTTGTTCTAGTACTTTACTCATTTCAGCCTCCTTAAGAGATACGCTTTTCCAGCTAATTCGTCCCCTACTTCTGCCACAGGTGACTCTTTGACAGATTTGCAAAACGAAAGCGTGGGCATTGGCCCACGCTTGGCTGAGTTATCGTAGTATTTCTTAAATAAGTTTATCACAAATTGTGACTACAAGCAAGTTTTGCCCATTTTTAGAACAATGACAGCTGATTTTGATCAGGCAATCCTTCCAAGCATCCTTGGTCATCCATGTACTGAATAATCGTTTTTGATACTTTTCCGCGTTGTTGTAAGTCTTCTTTGGATAAAAATTCCCCATTTTCACGAGCGGCAACTATTTGTTTCGCTACGTTGGTTCCAAGGCTTGGAATCGCATTGAATGGCGGAATAAGTGAGTCTCCATCAATAATAAACTCATCAGCAGACGATTTATACAAATCGACTTTTTGGAAATGGAAACCACGAGCAAGCATTTCGTTCGCAATTTCTAAAACGGTTAGCAAGTTTTTCTCTTTCGTTGAAGCTTCCATACCTTTATCGTTTACTTCTTTCATTGTAGCTTTTACCGCTTCTTTCCCGTTTACCATAGACGTCAAATCGAAGTCGTCAGCACGAACGGTGAAATAAGTCGCGTAAAAATATAATGGGTGATGTACTTTGAAATAAGCAATCCGAACCGCCATTAAAACGTAAGCAGCGGCATGGGCTTTCGGGAACATGTACTTGATTTTTTTACAAGATTCAATGTACCAAAGCGGCACTTTATTTGCTATCATTGCTTCTTCCATTTCCTCGGTTAAACCTTTCCCTTTACGGACAGATTCCATAATTTTAAAGGCTAATGAACTTTCTAATCCTTGGTAAATTAGAAATACCATAATATCATCACGACAACCAATTACGTCTGGTAGTTCGCATGTTTTATTTTTAATTAATTCCTCCGCATTTCCAAGCCAAACGTCGGTACCATGGGAAAGACCAGAGATTTGTACTAACTCAGAAAATGTCGTTGGTTTTGTTTGTTCTAACATTTGTCGTACAAAACGAGTTCCAAATTCGGGAATTCCAAGCGTCCCTGTTTTTGAATCGATGTCTGCTGGTTTAACACCAAGCGATTCTGTGGAACCAAATAATTTCATTACATCTGGATCATCTGTTGGAATGGTTTTCGGATCAATACCGCTTAAATCCTGTAACATCCGGATAGCAGTCGGATCATCGTGCCCAAGTATATCGAGTTTAAGCACATTGTCGTGAATCGAGTGGAAATCAAAATGGGTTGTTTTCCATTCTGAGTCCGTTGCATCTGCTGGGAACTGAACAGGAGTAAAATCATAAACATCCATATAATCAGGAATAACGATAATACCACCTGGATGCTGCCCAGTAGTCCGTTTAACACCCGTACATCCAGCAACAAGGCGATCCACCTCAGCCCCGCGGATGGTCATATTCATATCACGTTCGTAATTCCGAACATATCCAAATGCAGTTTTTTCGGCAACTGTACCGATAGTACCAGCACGGAAAACATAATCTTCCCCAAAAATTTCTTTTGTATAGGCATGGGCTACCGGTTGATAATCACCTGAAAAGTTCAAGTCAATATCGGGTACTTTATCCCCTTTAAATCCTAAGAAAGTTTCAAAAGGAATATCTTGGCCTTCTTTTTGGTAAGGCGTTCCGCAGTGCGGGCAATCTTTATCAGGTAAGTCAAAACCAGAACCAACTGAACCATCATCAAAGAACTCAGAATCCTTACAATTCGGGCAAAGATAATGTGGTGGAAGTGGGTTTACTTCGGTAATTTCTGTCATTGTAGCGACAAAAGAAGAACCAACCGATCCCCGAGACCCTACTAAATAACCATCTACAAGTGATTTTTTAACGAGTTTATGTGAAATAAGGTAAATAACCGCAAACCCGTGACCAATAATACTTTTCAATTCTTTTTCCAGTCTAGCCTCTACAATTTCCGGTAATTTTTCCCCGTATAATTGGTGCGCCATCCCGTAACTCATATTACGCACTTCATCTTCTGCGCCATCAATTTTTGGCGTGTAAAGCTCATCTTTAATCGGTTTTAAATCATCCATCCAATCGACAACTAAATTGGAATTTGTTACGACGATTTCTTTTGCTTTTTCTTCTCCAAGGAAGGCGAATTCTTTTAACATTTCATCTGTAGAGCGGAAATGAACATCTGGTAATTCCGCACGATTGAGAGGATTAGCTCCCCCTTGTGAATGAATCAAGATCTTACGGTAAATTTTATCAACTGGATCTTTGTAATGCACATTCCCAGTCGCAACGACAGGTTTTCCAGTTTTTTCACCAACGCGGACAATGTTTTTTAATATTTCTTCTAACGCTTTTTCATCACGAACAAGTTCACGTTCAATTAACGGAGCATATACGGGTTTAGGTTGAACCTCAATGAAGTCGTAAAATTCGGCTACCTTTTCAGCAGCTTGCATTCCTTTTTGCATCATTGCTTCAAATAATTCACCTTGACTACATGCTGTCCCGATGATTAAGCCTTCTCTCATTTTTTTCAACTGAGAGCGAGGGATTCGTGGTACTCGGTAGAAATAGTTAATGTTCGACATAGTGATTAATTTAAATAGGTTTTTCAAGCCTACATCTGTTTGCGCATAAATAGTTGCATGGAAAGGTCTAGCGCGTTTGTATGCATCGCCTTCTCCCATATAGTCATTTAAGGAATCATGAAATTCAATATCGTGCATTTCTTTTGCATCTTTAATTAGTTTCCAAGCTAAATATGCGGTTGCTTCAGCATCGAATACAGCCCGGTGATGTTGTTCAAGGATAATATTAAATTTCTTTGTTAACGTATTTAAACGATGATTTTTAAAGTGCGGATAAAGGAAACGAGCTAACTCCAATGTGTCAACAACTGCATTCTTTGCTTTTTCAAGCCCAACTTTTTCATAAGCGGTATTAATAAAGCCCATATCAAAAGAAGCATTGTGGGCAACAAGGATGTCGTCGCCGCTCCATTCCCTGAATTGTTTTAATACAACATCAATCGGATCAGATCCTTTTACCATATCATCCGTAATACCTGTTAGATTAATCGTAGTTGCTGAAAGTGGATGCCCCGGATCGATAAACGCTTCAAATTTATCAATAATTTCGCCGTTTTTCATTTTTACGCCTGCAAGCTCGATAATTGTGTCATAAACAGCGGATAAACCTGTAGTCTCAACGTCGAATACACAGTAGGTTGCATCTTCTAAAGCGATATGTTGATCATTATATGCGATTGGTACTCCGTCATCAATAAGATTTGCTTCGATACCAAAAATTACTTTTAAGCCATATTTTTGACCTGCTCCGTATGCTTCTGGGAAAGATTGCGCAACGGAATGGTCGGTAATAGCAATTGCTTTATGACCCCAATCAGCTGCTTGCTTAAACAGTGAATCAACTGATGAAGTCGCGTCCATTTGACTCATCGGTGAATGGAGATGAAGTTCTGCACGTTTTTCTTCGGCAGTATCAAGACGCTTCACTCCAGCAATTTCGTTGATGTCTTGAGCCATCATAATTAAATCGCGCACAAAGGTATCATTTTGAACACTGCCTCGTACTTTCACCCACATGCCTTTTTTCAAATTTTGGAACATGGCTGCGTCTTCATTATCACGCGAAAACATTTTTATAATCATCGAACTAGTATAGTCGGTAATTTTGAATTGCAAAAGACTACGACCACTACGAAGCTCGCGAATTTCTGTTGCAAAGATGAGCCCTTGAACAGTAATACGACGTTCTTCATCATAGACATCACCAAGGCGTTTGATTTCTTCATCATCCTTGATTTTATAGCCAATTTGAAATGGACCGGTAAGTGGAGCTGCATTTGCACTGCCGTTTTGTCCTTCTGCTTGACGTTTTTGCATTACTTGGACAGCTTCTGCGGCTTTTTTCTGGTCTTCTTCTTGTTTCGCCTGTGCAAAAGCTTTATATTCATCGGTTTCTGATTGATCTAGCATATGCATTTTCATTGCTAGTCGTGGAAAACCGGCTTTTCCGTAGTTTTCGATAATTTTCGCTTGGAATCGTTGTTGAATTGTCGCTTCTTCCATATCATTATGAACCGCTACTTCAATAAAATGCGGCTCTTTGAACGTAGGCTTTTGCTCCATTAAAAGTTTCCCGATCATTGGTGACTGTTTTCCAATTGGCTCAACAATCAAGTTCCAATACTCTTGAATAAGTGTTTCGTTAATCGTCTGATTTTCCGGAACTATTTGCATTTCTGTTTCTGCAATTTGGCTAAATGCACGCTTCATTCCAACATCCATCATATGAAAAAGTGCAGCTGGGAAAATTTGTGGTACGTGTAAATGAAATTGCCAAGTTTTATTTTTCTTATCGGCGACTAATTTTTCGATTTTAGCATCTTTCGTGAATTCTTCGTAAGTAGTTACATCTTGTAAACCAATTTGTGTCATTAACAGCTGAAATCGTTCTTGTTTTTCTTCCTCTTTTGCAGTCATTCCGAATAACACCCCTTTATCCAAATTTATAAAAGCCAGATGTCCCTCATGACCCGTTTTCACATGGAACGAGTGGAGTTTCATCTGGCACAATTGTATCAGTAATTATTTATCTCCAAAAAGAATTGGTAGCGTATTTAGTAGCTCATCTTGACGAACTTCAATCATTTCGCCTGTTTTTCTAATTTTCACTTCAACGATACCTTCTGCGGCTTTTTTACCAACCGTAATACGAATTGGTAGACCGATTAAGTCAGCATCCGCAAACTTAACGCCAGCACGTTCAGTCCGGTCGTCTATTAGTACGCTAAATCCTGCTTTTTGTAACGAGTCGTAAAGTGATTCTGCAAATGCAACTTGCTCTTCACTCTTCATATTAACAGGAATTAAATGTAAATCAAATGGGCTAATTTGCTTATCCCATACAAGACCATTTTCATCATTGGATTGTTCAGCAATAGCAGATAAAATTCGAGACAAACCAATACCATAGCAACCCATAATAATTGGTTGTGCACGACCGTTTTCATCTAAAATAGTCGCATTCATTGCTTCACTATATTTAGTACCAAGTTTGAAAATATGACCAACTTCAATACCCTCTGCAAACTTGATAACGCCCTGACCATCAGGAGACAAATCGCCTGCTTGAATCATACGCAAGTCAAAATAACTTGTAACTTCAAAATCACGATTTGGATTAACATTAACATAATGATAACCATCTTCATTTGCTCCAGCTACAGCATTAACAATATCTTTTACTGCATTATCAGCAAAGACACGAATTTTTTCAGGAACACCGATTGGCCCTAGGGAACCAAAATTAGCACCGAGTAATTCAAATGCCACATTTGGGTCTACTAATTCGACATTTGTTGCATCTAAAGCATTTTTAATTTTAATATCATTTACTTCATGGTCACCACGAACTAAGACCATAATCACTTCTTCATCTACTTGATAAAGCATTGATTTCATTGTTTTCTCAATAGGAACTTCTAAAAATTCAACAATATCAGCAATAGTTTTTTGATTTTCTGTTGCTACTTTTTCAAGTTCTTTCTCAAGTTCATGCGATTTTTTCTCCATATATAAAACAGGAGCCATCTCTGTGTTTGCTGCATAGTCAGAAGCATCGCTATAAGCAATGGTATCTTCGCCAATATCAGATAATGCCATAAATTCTTTGGATTCATTTCCGCCAATTGAACCAGAATCTGCAATAACAGAACGGAATTCAAGGCCGCAACGACTAAAGATATTAGAATAAGCTTGGTGCATTAGCTCAAATGTTTCATCTAAGCTTTCACTTGTCGCATGGAATGAATACGCATCTTTCATAATAAATTCCCGTCCACGTAACAGACCGAAGCGCGGACGTTTTTCATCACGGAATTTTGTTTGGATTTGATATAACGTAATTGGTAAACGTTTATAAGATTTAATTTCATCACGTAAAAGGGACGTAATCAATTCTTCATGGGTTGGTCCGAGCACAAAATCACGAGCGGCACGATCTTTTAAACGCATTAGTTCTGGACCATAATCAGCCCAACGACCAGATTCATGCCATAGTTCCGCAGGTTGAAGCGCAGGCATAAGCATTTCTGCAGCACCAATTGCTTCTAATTCTTCGCGGACAATTGCTTCAATTTTTCTTAATGTTAATGTCGCAAGTGGTAAATAACTGTAAATCCCACTCGCTACTTGTCTAATAAAACCAGCGCGAAGAAGTAATTGGTGACTCTTTACTTCCGCATCAGCTGGAACTTCTTTTAATGTTGGTATAAATGTCATCGTTTGACGCATTTAAAACACCCCTTTTTCCCTTTATTAGTCTTTCTCTTTTTAGAAAAATGCTCGTTGTATATCGTTCCATGTCACAAGTATCATCAGAACCATCAAAAGTGCAAATCCAGCAAAATGGATAATACCTTCTTTTTTAGGATCGATTGGTTTCCCGCGAACGAGTTCGTATAAGAAGAACATCAAGCGTCCACCATCAAGTGCTGGTAACGGTAATAAGTTAACAATTCCTAAGTTAATACTTAAAACAGCAGTCCAGTTTAACACGGTCATAAATCCGTATTGAACTACTTGTTGCGTACTTGTATAAATACCAACTGGCCCATTTAGCATATCCAGTGAAAATCCACCAGTAAACATGTTACCCAGAATCGTAAATATTTGAACAATCCAGTTCCATGTTTGCGTGAAGCCATTGGTTATTTTAGCAGTAAATGAAGTGTCCATCGGTGTTTCTACTCCAATTTTCCCAACTTCTTTACCATTTTCTTTTTGCGTCGCCGGTTTCACATCAATATCTTGTGTTTTTCCATCGCGATCTATTTTGAAATCAAGTGTTTTTCCCGGGTTTTCAGAAACACTTTGAACAATATCTGTCCAAGACTTTGTTTCTTTACCATTAATAGAAAGAACCTCGTCTCCTTTTTCTAGACCGGCTTGTGCAGCTGCCCCATCCGGCATTATGTTACCAAGTGTATTATCGGTACTCGGGACCCCACCTTGAACAAAAGCAAGTGCGGTAAAAATTAAAATTGCTAAAATAAAGTTGAACAGCGGGCCCGCAAAAATAGTCATCGCCCGGTTTCCTAAAGATTTTGCATTAAAAGAACGGTCATATGGCGTAATCATCGTTTCGATTTTACCATCAATAACAAGTGCATTACGTTCTACTTGGTACCGGACTTTCTTCGTGTCGTCATAGTCTTCATAGCCTTCGATAAATAGTTCTTTCTCTAAATCACATAGAGAAACTTCAATCGGTTGGGCGTTGACATATTGATCCTTACCGTTAACGATAATTTTGCTAACAGTTTCTTCTGGAGTTAATTCAAGCCCTACTCGGTAACCAGGTTTTAGCTCAATTTCTTCCCCGTCTTCCCCGGCCATTCGAACATAGCCACCAATTGGTAGTAAACGAATGGTATACTGCGTTTCTTTTTTCCGATAAGCAAAAATTTTCGGTCCGAAGCCAATCGAAAAATCTTTGACCATAATGCCAGCTCGTTTTGCAAACAAGAAGTGACCCAGCTCATGGAAAAATACAATCAGTCCGAAAACGAAAATAAAAGCAATAATAGTTGTCAAAATAGCTTCACCTCTATAAAAGTGTCTTTACATACGCTCGTGTTTCTTGATCAACTTGTAAAATAGTATCCAAGTTAGGATTAGAAATACTAGTATGACGGTTCATTGCATTTTCAACAAGCGCTTCAATATTATAAAAAGCGACTTGCCCATTTAAAAAGCCAGCAACAGCAATTTCATTTGCCGCATTCAAAACTGTCGGCATTGTTCCACCTATTTTACCAGCATTATACGCGAGTTTCAATGCCGGAAATCTTTCATAATTCACTTCTTCAAAATGAAGCGCTGAAAAATCAGTAATCCGGAATTCTTTTTCGTATGGAATAGAAAGTCTATCGGGATAAGTTAACGCATATTGAATAGGCATCCGCATATCCGGTGTGCCTAGTTGCGCAATAAAGCTTCCGTCCACGAATTGAACCATAGAATGAACAATACTTTCACGCTGAATGACTACTTCAATATCGTCATAATCCACACCAAACAGCCAGTGCGCTTCCATTACTTCTAAGCCTTTATTAAACATCGTAGCTGAATCAATGGTTAATTTATTACCCATGTTCCAATTAGGATGTTTTAAAGCTTCTTTTACTGTAACTTCGCTAAGTTGTTCCCGCGTTTTATCTCGGAAACTACCACCACTCGCAGTTAGAATGATTTTCTCAATTCTTTCCCGATTTTCACCGTTTAATGCTTGTAAAATAGCAGAATGTTCACTATCAACAGGTAGTAGTGAAATGTTCTTTTCTTTTGCAGCTTGCATAACTAAATGTCCTGCTGTAACAAGTGTCTCTTTGTTTGCTATAGCGATTGCCTTACCAGCTTCAATAGCATCTAGAGTCGGTAATAACCCAACACTCCCCATAACAGCATTTAAAAGAACGTCCCCATCTAGGTATGTTGCTACTTCTCTAAGTCCATCTAAACCATTAAAAAACTTCACATCAGGAAATTCAGATTCCAGTGTCACACGGTCTCTCGTATGCCAAACAGCTACCATTTTAGGTTTAAATTCTTGAATAATTGCCCGGCCGCGCTCAATATTACGTCCAAAACTAAAAGCAACAAGTTGAAATTTTTCCGGATTTTCTCGAATAATTGTAAGTGTTTGCGTTCCAATAGAACCAGTTGCGCCCAGTAAAATAATTTTTTTCATTATCCCATCTCCAATTAAATAATTTGAAGTATATGTAGCAGAGGTAATACGAATAACAAACTATCAAATCTGTCTAAAATACCGCCGTGTCCAGGTAAGATTTTCCCAGAATCTTTAACACCGTAAAATCGTTTCAAGGCTGACTCTACTAAATCTCCCAGTTGACCAAAAATAGATAAAAATACTAGAAGCGCCAAAACAAGTGCTATATTTCCTGGTAGTTCTGCAAAATAATAAAAACCTCCTGCAATTACAAGTGCGCAAACAATCCCACCGATAAAACCTTCTACCGTCTTATTAGGACTAACATTTGGTGCTAATTTATGCTTGCCAATTGCTTTCCCAATAAAATAAGCCCCCGTATCGGTTGACCACACAATAAATAATGCAAAAAGGACGTACATTAATCCAGCTTCCCGAGTTAGTGCTAAATAATGGAACCCAAATCCAGTATAAAAAGCAGCAACCATACAAATTCCAACTTGATCAAAATGGAATTTATTGCGAGAAAACACCGTATTAGCAAGTAAAAGTGCCATTAAAATAAAAATAACTTCCATTTCAGTAATATGCAGTTTATCTAAAAAGTCCAAATATCTATCTGGCACGACAACTAACCACATTAATAGTAATGTAATTATTCCATTCATCGAAAAAATTCGTTGTTTCGTCATTACAAGCACTTCATATAACGCAATAGTTGCAAGTAAAATACTTAATAATTCAAATGGAATTCCCCCGTAAACCACAAATGGAATAAAAAATATAAGCGCAACAACTGCAGTAATAATTCTCGTTTTCAATCTTTTTTCCTCCCTAGAGCCCTCCAAAACGACGCGACCGATTTTGATATTCAATAATCGCCTGTAAAAAATCTTCTTTTGAGAAATCAGGCCAATGTGTTTCTGTAAAATAAAATTCACTATAAGCGAGTTGCCATAACATAAAATTACTTAATCTCAGTTCCCCGCTAGTACGAATTAATAAATCAGGATCCCCAAGACCGTGACTCATTAAATGATCATTCAGTAATTCTTCTGTTAAGTCCTCAGATGTTTTGCCCTCTGAAACAAGTTCTTTCATCGCTTCTTTTGCTGCTGTGATTATTTCTGAACGTCCACCGTAGTTAAGCGCAAAATTTAGCGTAAGACCTGTACAATGAGCTGTATCCGCAATTGCTTTTTCCACTGCACGCATTGTGTGTTCAGGCAAATTTTCTCGATACCCCATCACATTAACACGAACATTTTCTTCTATCAACTCTGGTACAAAAGAGTCAAAAAATTCTACAGGTAGTTTCATTAAAAAATCCACTTCATCTGTAGGTCGTTTCCAGTTTTCAGTTGAAAAAGCATAGAGTGTAAGAACATCAATGCCTATCGCGTTTGCATATCGTGTAACTCGTTTAACAACATCCATACCTTCTTTATGCCCTGCAATTCTCGGTAAGAAACGTTTTTTTGCCCATCTCCCATTTCCGTCCATTATAATTGCGACGTGACGTGGAATTGGCAAATCTTCTGCAAGTTCACTATTTAATATATTTCCATCTTGTCGAAATAGCTTTTTAAACATCATAAATCCTCCAATTGATACACTTCTTAGAGCATGTCTATACCTATAATAACAAAAAAGAATCAATTAATGTACTAAAAATTCCATGTGAACAGATGAGATTTTCATGAGAGCGATGGAATTGCCCATTAAAAAACATTCCTAACCCAACACATATGGAAAGAATTAGGAATGTCACTTCAACTTAAAAGGTGTTTAACCCTATTTGTTACTATTTGAAAAGTATCAATTAAACTTCTAAGATTTCCGCTTCTTTGTCTTTCGTGATGCTATCGATGTTCTTGATGCTTTCATCTGTTAATTTTTGAACGTCTTCACCGTAAGAACGTAAATCATCTTCAGTGATGTCGCCATTTTTTTCTAGTTTTTTCAAGTCTTCATTTGCTTCACGACGAATGTTACGAACAGCAACTTTCGCTTCTTCTGCTTCTTTTTTCACTTCTTTAACTAACTCTTTACGACGTTCTTCTGTTAATTGTGGAATAGATAAACGTAGTACAGAGCCGTCATTATTAGGTGTTAAACCTAAATCTGATTTTAAAATTGCTTTTTCGATTTCACCTAAAATAGTTTTATCATAAGGTGTAATAAGCAACATTCTAGCTTCTGGAACGCTGATAGATGCCATTTGGTTTACCGGTGTAGCTGCTCCGTAATAATCAACAGTTAAACGATCAAGTAATGACGCGTTAGCTCGACCAGCACGAATAGTACCTAATTGTCTAGTTAAAGCTTGTTCTGCTTTTTCCATTTTTTCTTTGGATTTAGATAATACTTCTTTACTCATTATTTTTTCCCCCTGACAGTAGTCCCGATTTTTTCACCTAAAATAACTCGCTTGATATTATTACCTTGTTCAGTAAATGAGAAGACGATTAATGGAATATCATTGTCCATACTTAGTGATGATGCTGTTGTATCCATTACTTCTAAACCTTCTTTAATAACATCAAGATAAGAAAGTTCTTCATATTTTTTCGCATTTTCATCTAATTTTGGATCGGCATTGTAGACACCATCTACATTGTTTTTCGCCATTAAAATTACATCTGCTTCGATTTCAGCTGCTCTAAGTGCTGCTGCAGTATCAGTAGAGAAGTACGGGTTACCCGTTCCACCTGCAAAAATAACTACGCGACCTTTTTCAAGATGACGAATTGCTTTACGACGAATGTACGGTTCAGCAATTTGACGCATATCAATTGATGTTTGTACACGTGTTGCAACTCCAATATTTTCAAGAGAATCTTGTAAAGACAAGGAATTCATAATAGTCGCAAGCATACCCATTTGGTCTGCTGCTGCACGGTCCATTCCCATTTCACTACCAAGTTTACCGCGCCAGATATTTCCGCCGCCAACTACGATAGCTACCTCTACTCCTAATTCTACTACTTCTTTGATTTGAGCAGAAATTAAATTGACCACGCTCGGGTTAATTCCAAAGCCATCATTTCCCGCAAGTGCTTCACCGCTTAATTTTAATACAACTCGTTTATAATCTGGGGTATCCATAATAGCCTCCAATTTCATATTCTATTCATAGACAGAAAACTTTTCCATCCACCATTATCTATTCTACTAAAAAGCTAGCTATTACAAAAGTGTTTTCTATCAAAAAGTGAAAAAACATTTTAAAATTCACAAAATCTCCAAATTTTATTAGCTAAATTACTTACTTTGTCATTTGTTAGACACCCAAAACAGTATTTTTTCACAATTAAAATGGTTTTGTAAAGTATCATAGCTGTATTTATGTTAAAATAAACACATAAATAGCTAAAAAATGAACGAAAATGACAAAACACACGGGAGTTTTAGATTTAATGGTAAAATGGAACAAAATTTATACATATAGCGAAAGAATTGAAGAATGGGAAAAACAAACAATTATAGAAATACCCTCTTATAGTGAATATGCGGGTTATTTTTTCTTATTGCCGCGAAAAATGGTATTTTCTGTTTCTCCGGATTATAGTTATTTTTATTTTCCAGATACATGGATTTTTACATTAAAAAAGCATACCGAAAAAAAGAGTATAGATGCAGCAACAATGATGCTCCTTTTTAAGCAGGAAAACGAAGAAATAATGCAACATTTTCAAACAAAAAAAATAAACGATAGTATCGTCAAAGTTCGTACACATATACCTAAAAAAATTGAAAAAGATGTGATAATTGCAAATGACCTTATTAGACAACCAAATACAAGCAATACAGAAACTTAAACAATATAATGTTGGCGCTTTATTTATGAAACCCGGTGCAGGCAAAACACGTGTAGCTTGCGAATTAATTAAGGAAGTAAGTCCTGATTATGTCTTGTGGATCACGCCATTCCAGACGAAAGAAAATCTCGCTAATGAGATTAAGAAATGGGGCTACGAATTTCCACAAGATATTATTGGCATTGAATCCCTTTCCAACTCAGATCACTTATATCTAAAATGCCGGGACAAACTAAAGAAATCGTCTAACAGCTATATTATTATGGATGAAAGTTTAAAAATAAAAAATAAACACGCGCTCCGAACGCAACGAGCCATTAAACTTTCTCGATTAGCAAACTATCGACTAATCATGAATGGAACTCCATTAAGCAGAAATATTTTAGACTTATGGTCGCAACTAGAATTTCTCTCTCCTAAAATATTGAACTTAAGTTTTTCCCAGTTCAAAAAAACATTTTGCGAATATGTAACCATTACCCAAGTATCGAAAAACAAACAACAGTCAATGGACATTATTAAGAAATATCATAATTTAGAGTATTTATACCAATTAATCGCTCCTTTTACATTCTCTTCTTCGCTTGAATTAAAAGTCAATTGGCATTATATTCGTCACGATTTCACTATAGACGACGAACTTTTGCAAAAATATTATGAAATAAAAGATGATTACCTTCAAAAAGCAGCTGCTTACACAATTAATATTAATTTTCTAGAGATGTCCCAAGTGATGCAACATTGTTATTGCCTCTCTTCAGAAAAATTCACTATTGTCGAATCTTTAATTGCAGGAAAAGAAGCTACAACCATCATTTTTTGTAAATATAAGCGATCAGAAGAAGCATTAATTAAAGCGTTTCCTAATGTAAAAATTACCACTTTTGCTAAATCGTCTTACGGGCTTAATTTGCAATATTATAATCAAATTATTTATTTTGATAAAACATTTGATTATTCTCAGCGCGATCAATCAGAACGTCGGATTTACCGCACCGGCCAAACACAAGACTGTTACTATCATGATTTAAGCGGAAATGTTGGTCTAGATAACCTAATTGATTCAAACATTTCTAAAAAAACGAGTTTATTGCATGAATTTAAAAAAGAACTCTCACAAAAAAATTCTTTTGAGGTGATTATGGATGCTTTCTAAAACAGTCTTTGATGCTTCCCAAGAAAGAATGGAAGTTATTTTTTCCGAATTCGATAACATCATTGTGTCATTTTCTGGCGGTAAAGATAGTGCTGTGATGCTTCATTTAATGATTGATTATATAAGAAAAAATAATATTCAAAAGAAAATTTATGTATATCATTTGGACTATGAAGGTCAATATTCTGCGACGAGTGATTTTGTAGCTGAAATGTTAACTAGTAACTTAGATATTATCGAGCCGCTTTGGTGTTGCCTTCCTATTGCAGCCCAATCCGCAGTTTCGATGTATACCGACCACTGGATACCTTGGGAAAAATCAAAACAAGATATTTGGGTAAGAGAAATGCCTGATTATCCATCTGTGATAAATGAAGACAACGCCCCTTTTGATTTTGATTTCCATACAATTTGGGACTACGAATTCAACAAGAAACTTATCCACTGGTTACATACTAAAAATAAAGCTGAAAAAACCATTGCCTTAATCGGTATTCGACAACAAGAATCGCTCAACCGCTATAATGCGATCCATAAAAAAGAACGCATGTATAAAAACTATAATTGGACTACTGAAATTTCCAAAAACATATATAACGCCTACCCGATTCATGATTGGTTAGTAGAAGATATATGGACTGCAAATGCTAAATTCGATTGGCCTTACAATAAAATTTACGATTTGTTTTACCAAGCCGGTTTAACTTTGAATGATATGCGTGTCGCTAGCCCTTTCAATGATTCCGCAACCGAAAGTCTTAAGTTATATCGCGTAATTGAACCTGCCCTTTGGTCTAAATTAGTTGGTCGCGTGAACGGAGCCAATTTCACGGCTATTTATGGTGGAACTTCAGCGATGGCATGGAAAGAAATTAACTTACCTCCAAACCACACATGGAAATCTTATTTGGAATTTTTACTTACAACATTACCGAGTTATACAAGAGAACGTTATTTAAAAAAATTTAAAACAAGCATTAATTATTGGACCGAAAAAGGCGGCGCTTTAAAAGTAGAAACCGTAGAGGAATTAAAAAACTTAAATGTACAAGCTGACTTCCTTGGAAAACCTCAAAATAAACGTACATATTCCAATCCCATGGAAATTGTTCGCTTTAAAGAATATCCAGATGACTTGAAAATCAAAGAATTCGCCAGCGTTCCAACATATAAAAGAATGTGTATCGCTATTTTAAAAAATGATTATACCTGTAAGTATATGGGTTTTGGTCAAACCAAGCTTGAATTAGAGAAAAGAAAACATGCACTAGAGAAATATAATAATATTTTATGAGGTGATATAATGAATTATAAAAGCCCAGTATACAACGTCACTCCCATTCACTACACCAAACTTCAAGCAAATAATTATAATCCAAATACCGTTCCAGCCACGGAACTAAAACTACTAGAAAAATCTATTTGGGAAGATGGATTTACACAACCAATCGTTTGCTATCCCTTGGAAAACTCTGATAAATATGAAATAATAGACGGGTTTCATCGATATACTATCATGCAGACTTCTAAACGGATCCGCGAAAGAGAAAAAGAATTATTACCAGTAGTTATTTTAGAAAAAGATACCGTAAACCGGATAGCTTCTACTATTCGTCATAATCGTGCTCGCGGTTTTCATAACGTAGAGCTTATGTCTTCTATTGTTGGTGAATTAGCAGATAGCGGCATGTCAGACAGCTGGATTATGAAAAATATTGGAATGGATGCAAATGAAATCTTACGCTTAAAACAAGTGAGCGGCCTTACTCACCTCTTCTTAGATAAAGAATTCAGTAAAGCTTCTGATTAATTGAAGAAAAGAGGAATTAAAATTGAAAGAAAATAAATACGATGACAAAGAATTTTTTGAACAATATAGTCAAATGCCTCGTTCTAAAAACGGACTTGCAGCAGCTGGAGAGTGGCATGAATTTAAAAAACTTCTCCCAGACTTTAATGGAAAGACAGTACTTGATTTAGGCTGCGGATTCGGTTGGCACTGTATTTATGCAGCCGACCATGGTGCGAAGAAAGTAGTTGGAATAGATTTATCTGAGCGCATGTTAACTGAAGCAAAACAAAAGACCACTTCAAATGCAGTTAATTATAAACAAAAAGCGATAGAAGATATGGATAATGAGCCAGAGATGTATGATGTTATTATGAGTTCACTCGCTATTCATTATGTCGCTTCCTTTCAAGACATTTGTAAAAAAGTCCATACTAATTTAAAAACCGGTGGCGAGTTTATTTTCTCTGTCGAACATCCAGTTTTTACCGCGGATGGCAGACAAGATTGGTATACTGACGAAACTGGTAATAAGTTACACTGGCCAGTTGATCGCTATTTTAACGAATCGATTCGAACAACCCATTTCCTTGGCGAAGATGTAAAAAAATACCATCGCACCCTTACAACTTACATCCAGACACTCCTTCAAAATAATTTTGAGCTTAAAAGTGTTATTGAACCAGAACCAGCTCCAGAACTTAAAAATTTACCAGAAATGCAAGATGAATATCGTCGTCCAATGATGTTAATTATTTCGGCAACTAAAAAGTAATCAAAAAACCCTTCTAAGTTATAATAGAAGGGTTTTACTTTGTTAAAAGATTATTTCTTTGCTTTTTTTGGTTTTTCTTTTTCTTGCTGTTTGTTCATCGCGCTCATCATTTGATTGATTTTCTTTTGTGATGGTTTTTGACCCATTTGCGCCATCATCATTTGTAACATTTGTTCGTTAATTGGCGGATTGTTTTTTAAATAGCTCATCATATAACGTCTTGCAATAAAGAATCCTCCCGCAAGACCAGCTAGTAAACAAATAATGCCGACAAGAATGTAAATCCACATAGTCTCTTTTCTCCTCCTTGAAACAAAATCCTCTTTTATTGTACTTGATTTATATTAAACAGACAATACTTTTCAAGAAAACTTATCATCTAGATCAATTTATCAATAAAAGCTGCAAACAACCTCGTAATTATACCATTAAAGGCACCCCTGCGCAATCTATAAAAGCATAAAAAAAAGACCGCCCTAGATAAATATACTAGACGCGGTCTGTTTGTTTAATTAAAGTGATTTTACTGTATTAACAACGTTTTCTACAGTAAAGCCATAATTTTTAATAACTGTTTCACCTGGAGCAGAAGCACCAAATTTGTCAATTCCAATCACTTTACCATCTAAACCAACATAACGTTCCCAACCAAAGCTAGCACCCATCTCTACTGCTACACGTTTTCTAACAGCATTTGGTAAGACGCTTTCTTTGTATTCTGCTGATTGTTTTGCAAATAGATCAAATGATGGCACGCTCACAACGGATACATCTGTTCCTTGAGCTTGAAGTTCTTTTTGCGCTTCAACAGCTAAATTAACTTCAGAACCACTTGCAAGAATAATTGCTTCTGGAACCTCACCTTTAGCAGGAGAAATAACATAAGCACCTTTTTTAACGCCTTCTGCAGATAATTTCGCAGAATTTGGTAAAGTTGGTAATCCTTGACGAGTAAGAACAAGCACATGTGGAGTATCTGTCGAAGTAATCGCTAGTTTCCAAGCTTCTACTACTTCATTTCCATCAGCAGGACGGATAACAGAAAGTCCTGGCATAGCACGTAAGCTTGCAAGTTGCTCGATTGGCTCATGGGTTGGACCATCTTCCCCTACAGCAATACTATCATGTGTCATTACATATGTTACAGGTAAATGTTGGATTGCGGATAAACGAATCGCAGCACGTACATAGTCAGAGAATACAAAGAATGTACCTCCGTATACTTGTAACCCGCCGTGTAGTGCCATACCGTTTAACGCTGCACCCATTGCAAATTCACGAACACCAAACCAGATATTTCTTTCTGCTGGTGTTTTTTTAGTGAATTCACCATCTGTTTTAATTGTTGTATTGTTAGAACCAGCAAGGTCTGCTGAACCACCAAAAATAGTAGGTATTTTCGCAGCTAATGCATTGATAACTTCACCACTTGAAGCACGGCTAGCAAGTGCTTTAGAATCGTCATATACTGGAAGATCTGCATCCCAATCAGCTGGTAACTTGTTATTTAAGCTATCTTCTAATTGTTTAGCAAGCTCTGGGTATTTCGCTTTATAAGAAGCAAATAATTCGTTCCATGCTGCTTCTGCTTTTTCACCGCGTTCTCCAATAGTTTCTTTAAAGCGAGTTGTAACTTCTTCAGGAACAAAGAATTTTTCTTCGTAGTTCCAACCATAAGCTTTTTTCGCTTCTAAAATACCTTCGTCACCTAGAGGAGCACCATGAACTTTACTAGTACCTGCATTAGGAGCACCAAAACCAATAACTGTTTTAACTTCAATCATTGTAGGTTGTGATGTATTTTGTTTTGCTTTTTCAATAGCAGCTAGGATTTCTGCTGTATCATTGCCATCTTTAACTAATAAATGTTCCCAACCATAAGCTTCAAAGCGTTGTTTTACATTTTCAGAGAAAGATTTGTCTAAATCGCCATCAAGAGAAATATCATTGGAATCGTATAAAACAACAAGTCTTCCAAGTTGTTGGTGACCTGCGTAAGAAGCCGCTTCAGAAGCAACACCTTCCATTAAGTCTCCATCTCCACATAGCGCATAAGTATAGTGATCCACAACTGGGAAACCATCTTTGTTATATTTTGCTTCAAGATGTCTTTCTGCCATAGCCATACCAACAGCCATCGCAATACCTTGACCAAGTGGACCAGTAGTTGCATCTACTCCATCAGTATAACGATATTCTGGGTGACCTGGAGTTTTACTTTCCCATTGACGGAAGTTTTTAAGGTCTTCTATTTCTAATTTGAAACCACTTAAATGTAATAAACTATATAAAAGCATTGAGCCGTGTCCAGCAGAAAGTACAAAACGATCACGGTTAAACCAATGTGAATTTTTAGGGTTTGTATTTAATACGCGAGACCAAAGTGCATAAGCCATTGGAGCCGCTCCCATTGGTAATCCCGGATGACCAGAATTTGCTTTTTGAATTGCATCAATTGATAATGTACGAATTGTATTTACTGCTAAACTATCTGTGTTATCGAACAAATGAAACATCCTCTCTTCAATATAATTTTAACTACTTTTAATAATAAGCCTAAAAAGCAATTAACACAACTAATAATTGCTTTAAATTGCTTAATTGATTGGTATTTTTGTTCATTTGCGCAAAAATGTTCATTTGGTACTAATTTTTACTTCTTATTTTTTCTCATTTGTTTTATTTTATGCGGTGTTACATCATTTCCTTTAGGGTCAATAATCGTAGTATTTTCGATTGTTCCCTTCATATGAGTGCGAAACGACTTAATATATTCTTTTCTTAATTTTTCTTGTTCTACTTTTTCATCAGCAGTTAGAGTCCCTGCTTTTTTCTTTTTAGAAAGTTCATTGATTCTATCTATTTTAGCTTTTTCTAGCATCACACTTCATCCTTTTCTTCATTATATTAAAATAAGAAAGTAGCTAAATCGCTACTTTCTTTATTATATCATAAACGATACTAAAATCGTTTCTACTGGTTTGCTAATTGAATAGTGCTATCACTTCTTTGTAACTTTGTTTCGTGTACTGGTATAACTACAGAATCCCCAGCTTTCACATGTCCATCTGTAAGGTTATTTTCTTTTTCAACCCAAGATACAAAATCTGCTTTTGCCATATCGCTCTTCGCTGCATATTGGTCTGCAAGTGCCCAAATAGAATCCCCTTCATTTACATCTACCTCAGAATACTCACTGCCACTCCCAATAACAGTGCACATCAATATAATTCCTAGAACTAAACAAGTTATTACAAATATAATAGAAACATAAAATTTATCCCAAATTAATTTTAAAGTCATTAATAATCCCTCCAAAAAAGAATGTACGTTCGCTTTTCTATATTATAGAACAGCCGTTCGCATATGTCAATAAAAAAACGAACCTTTGTTTGCATATTGGATTTTCTTTTGCTATACTTGATTTATAAAATAACCATTAAATCAATGAGGTGAAACCATGAAAATATCTAAACGTCAACAAGATATATATGAATTTATAAAATCAGAAGTAAAAGAAAAGGGTTATCCACCTTCCGTACGTGAAATCGGTGAAGCTGTTGGTTTAGCATCTAGCTCCACAGTCCATGGCCATCTTGCTCGACTTGAAGGTAAAGGACTAATTAGACGTGACCCTACGAAACCTCGTGCTATTGAAATTTTGTCTTTAGAAGATGAAGCAGAGACGCCGAATGTAGTCAATATCCCAATCATCGGTAAAGTTACTGCCGGAATGCCTATTACAGCGATTGAGAATATAGAAGAGTATTTCCCACTCCCTGAATATATGGCTGCAGGAGAAACCAATGTCTTCATGCTTGAAATCGACGGAGAAAGTATGATAAATGCCGGGATTTTAGATGGAGATAAAGTAATTGTTCGACAACAAAGTTCAGCAATTAATGGTGAAATTGTCGTAGCGATGACCGACGAAAACGAGGCGACTTGTAAACGTTTCTATAAAGAAGCGAATCATTTTAGATTACAACCAGAAAATGATGCACTAGAACCAATTATCTTAAATAACGTTACTATTTTAGGCAAAGTTATTGGCCTTTATAGAGATATTCACTAAAAGCTATATTTTGTTAGGCGGTTTTTATATTGATTTATTTTGAAACAGATAGACTAATTGCAAGAGATTATGTAGCAAGTGATTATGTTCCCTTTAGCGAAATGAACGGTGACAAAGTCGTAATGAAGTACTTTCCATCTACACTTTCAAAAGAAGAAAGTAATGCTTTTTTAGAAAGAAATCAACAAGAATTAACGGCACTTGGCTACGGACTTTTTGCCATTGAAGAAAAATCTACCGGCGAATTTATTGGTTTTACCGGTTTTCATGAAGCAACTTTTGAAGCTGCGTTCACCCCTTGTATCGAAATTGGCTGGCGCTTAAAGAAAAGTGTATGGAACCAAGGTTATGCAACCGAAGCCGCACTAGGAGCTCTCGATTTCGCCAAACAGAAAACAACTATTGATGAAATTTACAGTTTCACCGCTGTGTTAAATAAGCCATCAGAACAAGTAATGAAAAAAATCCATTTTACAAAAGTAGCTACATTTATGCATCCTGCTTTAGCGGACGGACATCCTTTAAAGCCACATATTCTTTATAAAGCATAGGAAAAACCCTGTACAATTTTGTACAGGGTTTTCTTAGCTCCAAATAAGGAGTGAAATATAAAGTCCGACGAGTGTAATAAACAATACTGGAATAGTAATCACAATACCTATTTTAAAATAAGATCCCCAGCTTATTTTTATACCCTTTTGAGCTAATACATGTAACCATAGTAACGTTGCAAGCGAACCGATTGGCGTTATTTTAGGCCCTAAATCAGATCCGATAACATTTGCATAGATTAACGCTTCTTTCATCACTCCTGTAAATGGAGTATGATCGATTGCAAGTGCATTAATCATAACAGTTGGTAAGTTATTCATTACAGACGACAATATCGCGGCAATAAAGCCCATCCCAATCGTACCTACGAAAAGCCCATAATGCGCAATATATGAAATAGCCTCTGCTAATAATTTAGTAATGCCAGCGTTTTGCAAACCGTATACGACGACATACATCCCAACCGAGAAAAACACAATATTCCACGGCGCCCCTTTTAAAATCTTCCTTGTAGAAACAGCATGACTCTTTCCACCAACTAGCAAAAAGATAAACGCTACAAGTAAAGCGATAAATGACACTGGAATGTCCAAAAAGCTACTTAAGAAATATCCAATCACAAGAATGATAAGTATTCCCCATGAAATCCGAAACATTTTTTTATCTTTAAGCGCAGAAGCCGGCTTACGAATTCCACTAATTTCATAAGTTCTAGGTAACGCTTTTCTAAAATAAATATAAAGAACAATAATACTCGCAACCAACGAAAAAAGCGTCGGAATCAACATCATTAATACGTACTTTGAAAAACTAATGCCGAAAAAGTCAGCCGAAACAATATTCACTAAATTACTTACAACAAGTGGTAAAGACGTCGTATCAGCAATAAATCCACTGGCAATGATAAAGGGAAACACCTTTTTTTCATCAAAATTAAGCGCACGCACCATCGCCAAAACAATTGGAGTTAAAATCAAAGCTGCCCCATCATTCGCAAAAAGAGCTGCCACTAGTGCTCCCAAAATAGAAATAAGTACAAACATGAGTAATCCGTTCCCTCTTGCTAACCTTGCCATATGTAACGCTGCCCATTCGAAAAAACCAATCTCATCTAAAATAAGTGAAATAATAATAATTGCAATAAAAGCGAGTGTTGCATTCCAAACGATGCCTGTTACAGTTACAACATCTGTTAAAGTGACAACGCCAAGTAATAATGCGAGTAATGCTCCAATACAAGCGGACCATCCAATCGACAAGTTTCTAGGTTGCCAAATAACAAATATAAGCGTTAAGGCAAAAACTAAAACAGCTAAAGTAATCTGCATACCTGCCCCTTTCCCTAGCAAATATTAATCCCTTTTGCTAGCACATTTATAAATATATGCCTCAATCACCAAAACATCAAACATTTGATTTTCAATTGCATAAAAAAAGCTCGCTCCCAAGTCGGAAACGAGCTTTTTAATATTAATAAATTTCAAGATATTGTTCACGTTCCCACGGATGAACCGCTGTACGGAACATATCACATTCAATTGTTTTCGCTTCAATGAAATGTTCGAAAATATGTTCACCTAATCCATCACGGATGATGTCATCTTTTTCAAGCTCGATTAAAGCATGACCTAAGCTTTCTGGTAAATCATAAATTCCTGTTGCTTCACGTTCCTCTTCGTTCATGCCGTAAATGTTACGGTCAACTGGAGCTGGAGGAGTTAGCTCATCTTTAATGCCGGACAAACCAGCTTTTAGAAGTACAGCCATTGCTAAATATGGATTAGCGGATGGATCCACACTACGTAATTCAAGACGAGTACTTAATCCGCGAGAACTAGGAACACGTACTAGTGGGCTACGGTTTTTACCTGACCATGCAATGTAACATGGTGCTTCGTATCCAGGAACTAAACGCTTGAACGAATTAATTGTCGGGTTAGTAACAGCTGTAAATCCACGAGCGTGTTTTAACATACCCGCTAAGAAATGATAAGCTGTTTTGCTTAATTCAAGTTCGCCTTCTTTATCAAAGAACGCATTACCTTCTTCTGTAAATAAGGACATATTGAAATGCATTCCTGAACCATTTACACCAAATAGTGGTTTCGGCATAAATGTAGCATGTAAACCGTGTTTGCGAGCAATTGTTTTAACTACTAACTTAAATGTTTGGATGCTATCACACGCAGTAATTGCATCTTCATATTTAAAGTCAATTTCATGTTGACCTGGAGCTACTTCATGGTGAGAAGCTTCAATTTCAAAGCCCATTTCTTCTAATTCAAGTACAATGTCACGACGACAGTTTTCGCCTAAATCAGTTGGTGCTAAATCGAAGTAACCACCGCTATCATTTAATTCAAGTGTTGGGCGACGATTTTCATCTAGTTTGAATAGGAAGAATTCTGGTTCTGGTCCTAAGTTGAATTCAGTGAAACCTAGCTCTTCCATTTCTTTAAGTACACGTTTTAAGTTGGCACGTGGATCTCCTGCAAATGGTGTCATATCAGGATTATAAATGTCGCAAATCATTCTTGCTACTTTCCCTTTTTCAGCTGTCCAAGGGAATACTACCCATGTGTCTAAGTCCGGGAATAAATACATGTCGGACTCTTCAATTCTTACAAAACCTTCTATGGAGGAACCATCAAACATAATCTTGTTATCTAGTGCTTTCTTTAGTTGGCTAACAGGAATTTCCACATTCTTTATTATCCCGAGAATATCCGTGAACTGTAAACGAATAAATTTTACATTTTGTTCATCTGCAAAGCGGAAAATGTCTTCTTTTGTATATTTTGCCATAATCTAAATTCCTCCTAAATAATCTTTTTATATTAACTTCTAAATAAAGTAAATACCTCTTCTAATCTTTTTAAAACCTTGGTAATTGTTGTTTTCCTGTGGCATCTTGTTTTACAAAGCGGCCGGCTTGTTGCATTTCTTTTCTAAGTATTTTGCGTACATCATCATCTGTCAAAGGTTCTTTTGATTCTTTTTGCTGCATTTGATACATTTTCTTAATTCCCGCAATATTCAGACCATCATTCAAATAATCTTTTATCTCTAGCAAAACATCAATGTCTTGAAGTGAGTACAAACGGTGATTTCCTTGATTGCGTGCTGGATGGATTAATCCTTGGTCTTCATAGTAGCGAATTTGTCTAGCGGTGAGATCGGTTAGCTTCATCACAGGCCCAATTGGAAACAGCGGCATCGATCTCCGGATTTCCTTTTCACTCACGACAATTCCCCCTCAAAACATAATTATTTTTTGATGATAGTAGCATTATAATGTACGTCAGATGTTTTGTCAAATTTATGTAAGATTATCTAACATTACTCACAAACCCATATATATCAACATTTTCACAACAAAAAAACCACGATAGAAACTACCGTGGTAAAAAAATAAAAACTTTTTTTGAAAATGGATGTTACTTTTTTATAAAGAATTTTCTATTGCTCTAGTGACAGCAATTTTAATGTGTTCGTATGTTAAACCGCCTTGGACGTATAGTTGATAAGGTTCTCTAATCGGTCCGTCCGCTGTAAGTTCAAGGCTAGCTCCTTGAATAAATGTACCTGCTGCCATTATCACGTCATCTTCGTAGCCCGGCATATATGCGCCGATTGGCAAAACATGTGCATTAACTGGGGAGGCAGCTTGGATTGCTTGAGCAAAAGCAATCATTTTATCTTTGCTGTGGAAAGATACACTCTGGATTAAGTCAGTTCTTTTGGCATCCCAAAGCGGATCTGCTTCTACGCCGAATTCAGCTAACATAGCAGCAGTAAAACGAGCTCCCTTAATTGCTTGAGCAGTTACATGTGGTGCTAAGAAGAATCCTTGATACATTTCTAATAAGCTATAAAGCGATGCGCCCGCTTCTCTTCCTATCCCAGGAGTCGTCAACCGGTAGCCGCATAAATCGACTAAGGTATTTCTTCCAGCAATATAACCACCAGTTTTTGCCAAACCTCCACCCGGGTTTTTTATGAGCGATCCTGCAATAATATCTGCGCCTACTTCGGTCGGTTCTATTCGTTCCACAAATTCCCCGTAACAATTATCTACAAAAACAATGATATTGGGGTTGATGTTCTTTACAAAAGTAACCATTTCTTTTATTTTCTCTATTGTAAAAGAAGGTCGATCTGCATAGCCTCTAGAACGCTGAATACCAATCATTTTTGTGTTAGCGGATATTTTTTTAGATACTGCCGGATAATCTATTTCGCCAATTGTTAGTAGCGGTACTGCATCGTAGCCAATTTGAAAGTCTTTAAGCGAACCTTGACCTTCACTTCTAATACCCACGATTTCTTCTAACGTATCATATGGCTCACCAGTTATATATAATAACTCATCCCCTGGGCGCAAGATTCCGAATAGAACGGTAGAAATTGCATGCGTACCAGAAATAATTTGCGGTCTAACGAGAGCCGCTTCTGTTTTAAATACGCTTGCATACACGCGTTCTAACGTATCTCTCCCTTCGTCATCATAACCGTAACCAGTCGATGGATTAAAATGAAAATCACTTACTTTATTTTCCTGGAAAGCATCAAGCACTTTTGCTTGGTTAAATTCGGCAATTTCATCAGTTTCGTTTTGTAATGAAGCAATTTGTTGTTCGACTTTTTTTCTTATTGTTTGAATTTCAGTCATTAGTAGTTTCCTTTCTAGGTCGATAACCCTCGATTCGGTAACATGCTTTTTCTTCCATATATTCAAGCTTTGTTATCCATGCTTGTTGTTTCAGTTGCGCTAATTCCTTACCTTTTTCTTCTGATAAATCTTCTATAAAGAAAGTCCAGTTTTTCTCAATTAGTTCAATCATTCGTTGTTTTATTTCTTTAGGAGCATCTTGATCCAATGCTGAAATAAGTAGGTGCTCTGGTCGATCAGGTACGAATGTAGACGGCGCTTTGTCCATTTTATTATAGATAATTAATGTTGGAAGGTGGCTCATCTCAAGCTCTTCTAACAAGTTTATTACAGTCGTTTCATGCTGTAAGTAATCTGGGTCAGAGGCATCCACTACATGAATTAAAACATCAACATTTGCGGTTTCCTCCAACGTAGAACGAAATGCCGCGATCAAAGTTGTTGGCAAGTCTTGAATAAAACCTACTGTATCTGTTAAAAGTGCTTGAAACCCGCCTTCAAATCGAATTTTTCTTGTGGTTGGATCGAGTGTTGCAAATAATTTATCTTCTTCAAGTGTCGTTTCATTTGTTAAACGGTTGAAAATGGTTGATTTTCCCGCATTCGTATAACCGATTAAACCGAAACGAAATACGGATTGGGTGTTTCTTCTATCAATAATACGCTTGCGATGTCGCTCGACGTGTGTCAGTTGTGCTTTTATATCATGCATTTTTTCGCGGATATGACGTTTATCCATTTCTAGTTTCGACTCACCTGGACCTCTTGAACCAATTCCGCCCCCTAATTTCGAAAGCGAGGCACCTTGTCCACTAAGTCTAGGTAGTAAATATTTGTACTGAGCATAGGCGACTTGTAGTTTACCTTCTTTAGACTTAGCTCGCATCGCAAAAATATCTAAAATCAATTGTGTGCGGTCAATAATTCGTGCATCCACTATTTTAGAAATATTGCGCACTTGTGTAGCACTAAGTTCACTATTAAAAATAACCACATCCGCTTCATGCATTTCCACTAACTCTGAAAGTTCCATCAGCTTACCTGAACCTATGAAGGACGTCTGACTCACGCGTTCTAATTTTTGAATCAACTCATCCATAACTTCCCCGTTCGCCGTTTTAGCAAGGCTATGGAGTTCGCTCATGGAGTTCCAAAAAGCTTCTTCTGTTTTATTTGGCAATATGACGCCTACAAGTATTATTTTCTCCCGTTCCACAAGTACATCTCCCTTTTTCAGACAAAACTAATCGTAGCATATTTTTGGTATAAAAAAAAGGCATGAAACATCGCCAAAACGAGTTTCTTGCCTTTTAAAGGAATTGCTTATTCCGCATCAGGATTCAAAGCGACATTCTTTTGCGGGGAGAAAGTTGAAATTGCGTGTTTAAATACAAGTTGTTGTTTTCCTTCGACATCTAGTAGTACGGTAAAATTGTCAAAACTTACAACGCGTCCTCTTAACTGAAAGCCATTTGTTAAAAATACTGTTGCAAGAATTTTTTCCTTACGCAATTGATTTAAGTAATAGTCCTGTAACCCTTGTCCACCTTGTTTCATAATTTCCCTCTCCAATCTCTATCTTATACTAAAAAATTCCCAAACCCCAATGTAGTTTCATTGTGCAATTGGTTGGCTAATTTCAAATACCCTTTATTTCTTACTACCAAACAGAAAAGTGTTATTTAGATGCTAAAAAGGTCTTCACTTTTTCCATTGCTTCAGTGTCAGTTGTGCTAACACCCGCTTGAATCCAGTCAATATCCATTCTATTTCTAAACCACGTTAACTGTCTTTTCGCGAAATGACGCGAGTTTTTTTGAATTAATTCTTTTGCTTCTTCAAGCGAACTATTTCCATCAAAATAAGTAAATAATTCTTTATAACCGATGCCTCGTATGGCTGGAACATCGACTAAATGTTTATCATATAGCTTCGATGCTTCTGAAACTAGTCCTTCTTCAAACATTAGCTCTACGCGCCTATTGATTCGTTCATAAAGCAACTCTCTGTCTAAATCAAGTCCTAGAAAAAGAGGTTGATATGCTTCGTTTAACGTATGATGAACTTGATATTCAGAAAAAGGTTTTCCAGTCAAATGTATCACTTCTAGAGCCCTTATGACACGCCTTTTATTATTTTCATGAATAAGTTCTGCGCTTTTTGGATCAAGTTGATCTAGCATTTGCCATAAAGTCGTTTTGTCCAATTGATCTAGTTCTCTTCGGTAAGCCTTATCTTCACTTGCATTTCCAAAACCATAATCATAAAAAACAGACTGAATATATAGTCCTGTTCCACCAACTATTATTGGAAGTTTTCCTCTATTATGTATGGATTCAATTAAGCCCCTTGTTTCTGCTTGGAATTTTGCTGCTGTAAAAGGAACAGCTGGATCAGTTACATCAATTAGATAATGTTTTATCCCATCCATTTCTTCTGGTGTGATTTTTGCGGTACCAATATCTAATCCGCGATATACTTGCATAGAGTCGCCGCTAATGATTTCTCCATCAAAATTCTTCGCTAAGGTAATACTAAGACTTGTTTTACCGACAGCAGTTGGGCCAACGATGACGATAACAGGAATCTTACTCAAAAAAAAACCTCCTTTTCGCCTGTAATCAATGTACCATGAAAATGGTTTCTTGAAAATAGCGAAAATGATTTTTTTCATAAAAAAAGCGCAAATCTGGAAGAAATGCGCTCTTTTTATGATTCTTTTATCTATCATGCCAATCTGCTGGTTCTCTGGCATCATTAATTTGGATATTTAATTCTTCTATATAAGTTTGTTTTACATCGTCGCTCCAGTGGAATTGTTTGGCCATTTCATCTACAACAGCGTCTTTCCATTCAAGTAAATATGGCATATCAAACAGCAAGTAACCTGTACGGCGTAATAAGAAATCAATCGGTGTTGTTACGGCTTCATGTTGAATCGAATAGCGAAGTTCTGCATAAAGACTATTTGGTAGAGTAGTTTCATTTTGGTCTTTGTGTTCTTGCGCGTAGGTAAACAATTGATCAATATTACTACCAAATCGTTTAGCAATTTCGCGACCTTCTTCTAGTGTCCAACCGAAACGATTATTTCCTTCTTTCGCTTTTTTCGAAAGGAATGCTTCTAATTGTTCTGAACCGCCAATGTCTCCACCTGAGATAGGTAAATGTTTTGTTTGAACTGGTTTATATTTTTTACCAGTTTCTTTGGACAATGTTTTGGATACATCGTCTAGTAATTTTTCAGCCATTTTGCGGTAGCCTGTTAATTTACCACCAGCCATTGTGATTAAGCCACTTTCAGAGAACCAAACTTCATCTTTTCGAGAAATTTCAGAAGGATCTTTTCCTTCTTCGTAAATAAGCGGACGTACGCCAGCCCAGCTTGATTCAATGTCTTTTTCGCTAATATGCACATCTGGGAACATATAGTTGATCGCTTTAATAACATAATTATGGTCAGATTCGAGTGCTTTTGGATTAATTACTGCTTCATCATAAACTGTATCCGTTGTACCAACATACACTTTTTTATCACGAGGGATAGCAAAAACCATTCGACCATCTGGTGTATCGAAATAAACCGCTTGTTCCATTGGGAATTTTTGTTTATCGATAACTAAATGAATACCTTTTGTTAAGCGAAGGTGTTTATTATTTGTAGCATAGTCGAGTTTTCTGACTTTATCTACCCATGGTCCAGCTGCATTAATTACGCGACGCCCTTTAATATCGTAAGCTTTGCCAGTTAGACGGTCTGTTACAGTCACGCCAACCACTTGTTTTTTATCATCATATAAGAAGTGTTCTGCTTTTGTATAATTAATTGCGTTTGCGCCAAGTTCAACGGCTTTTTTCATTACTTCAATCGTTAATCTGGCATCATCGGTCCGGTATTCTACATAGTAACCAGAGCCTTTTAAGCCATCTTTTTTAACAAATGGGTTTTTTGCTAAGGTTTCTTTGGCGCTTAAGATCTTGCGGCGTTCATTTTTCTTTACGCCTGCTAAATAGTCATATAAACGAATACCAAAGGAAGCTGTTGTTTTACCCATATTTCCGCCTTTATGGAATGGCAACATCATCCATTCTGGAGTCGTAACGTGTGGACCATTTTCATAAACGATAGCGCGTTCTTTCCCAAGGTCTGCTACTTCTTTAATTTCAAATTGTTGTAGGTAACGTAAGCCACCGTGGACTAATTTCGTGGAGCGACTTGAAGTTCCGCTTGCGAAGTCACCCATTTCTACTAGCGCCACACTCATACCTCTGGAAGTTGCATCTAATGCGATTCCTGCTCCAGTAATACCGCCGCCAACAATGACTAAATCAAATTTTTCTTCTTGTAAATTTCTTTCAATGGTTTCTCTATCAAAAGCTGAGAATAATTGTACCATTTTGTTTGCCCCCTTCAAATTGTTTACGTCTGATTTATGCCTTCTTGCTACTTTTCCACTATTCCAATGAACTGAAACGCTTTAAGTTATAAAAAAACAAAAAAAGAGACTGCAAATGAAGGCGATTGCGCTCGCCTTTTGCAGTCTCTCCGAATCTCAGACAATTTAATTATTAACTTACTTCGATTATAGCTTGTAATCTTTTAGAATGAAAGCGTTTTGCTCAGCGACTTGTTTTACTCTCTTTAATTGCTACAGCTCTTTCTGGAAAATCAGTCATAATTCCTTTTGCATGAATATCTATAAAATGAGTTATGTCCGCTTCTTTATTCACTGTCCAAAAACGCGCTGGAATTTGTTGGAGGATTGGGTTGTTTTCCGCTTTTATTGGCGGATGAACCGCGTCTAACTGAATTTTTTCATGTAGGGGAAGCACCTTGTCTAAATTGCCATGTGTGATAAGCGCTAACCTTGCTCCACTATCTAGTTCTCTAAGGCGAATCAGGGTATCAGGATTAAAAGAAGAATACATCCGCTCAACATTCGGAAACTGACTCGCTAATTCTAAAACTTTTCTCTCAATTCCTTCATATTCAAAGACGTCTGTTTTTAATTCAATATTGAGGCTTACTCCCGTGTGATTCACTAATTTAAATACTTCTTCTAAAGTAGGCACGCGAACTTTTCTAAAAAAGTGTTTGGCGGTATATAATTTTTTCACCTCAAGCAATGTAAAATCTTTTAAAAATCCAGTCCCATTAGTAGTTCTATCCACACGTTCGTCATGCATTACGATTAATTCTCCAGATTTTAGTACATGTATGTCTAATTCTATTCCATCAGCACCTGTTTCTATAGCTTTTTTCATAGCCGGCAATGTGTTTTCAGGATGTGTGCCACTACTTCCTCTATGAGCATAAATCTCTGTCAAATCGCTTCCCCCCAAACTATTTACTTATAATTACTATAACAAAAATA
Organism: Listeria innocua; assembly: GCF_028596125.1. GTDB lineage: Bacteria > Bacillota > Bacilli > Lactobacillales > Listeriaceae > Listeria > Listeria innocua. The sequence goes on along the minus strand of NZ_CP117229.1, from coordinate 1,221,907 downwards.
AGTAAATATACTCAAATTTTTAAAATCCATGTATAATTTCAGCTTTTTAAATTACTTCTTGATTTATCTATGGTATTATAGTATGGAGCTAAAAACAGATGGCTTTACTATCTCTGTCTAAGTTTACACACACATATTTATCACAAATAGGAGATGTTAATTTGAAAAGGACTACTCGCTACAGTAGAAAATATGTTCCGAGTATTGATGGACTTCGAGCACTCGCTGTTATCGCTGTAATTGCCTACCATCTGAACTTCAGTTGGGCTAAAGGTGGATTCATCGGCGTCGACATATTTTTCGTCTTATCTGGTTATTTAATTACGAATATTTTGTTAACACAATGGGAAAAAAATCAATCACTGCAGTTAAAGCAATTTTGGCTCAGACGTTTTCGACGACTGATTCCAGCTGTCTACGTGATGATTGTAGTAGTTGTGATTTATTCCGTGTTTTTCCATCCTGAAATTTTAAAAAACTTACGTGGTGACGCTATTGCTTCATTCTTTTATGTAAGTAATTGGTGGTTTATTTTCCATAATGTATCTTATTTCGATTCATTTGGACTTCCATCACCGTTAAAAAACTTATGGTCTCTTGCAATAGAAGAACAATTTTATATGGTTTGGCCTTTGTTTTTACTTGTATTCCTCAAGTGGGTTAAAAATCCTAAATTACTTTTAAAAATCGTTGTAGGATTAGGTCTTCTTTCTGCGATTTTAATGACTGTGTTATATGTCCCGGGAACTGATCCGAGTCGAGTTTATTATGGAACAGATACAAGAGCATTTGATTTACTAGCTGGTTGTGCACTCGCTTTTGTTTGGCCTTTCAACCGACTTAGCCCAGTTGTACCGAAGAAAAGTAAAGCTGCTCTTAATATTGCTGGAACAATTAGTATTCTTTTCTTCCTGTTATTTACAGCGTTTGTTAGTGAATACCAACCATTTTTATACCGCGGTGGTTTGCTGTTAGTTGCTATTCTTGGCGTTATCATGATTGCAACTATCTCCCACCCAGCCTCTTATTTAAGCAGAATTTTTAGTTTTAAACCGCTTAGATGGATTGGGACACGTTCCTATGGTATTTATTTATGGCACTATCCAATTATTACTTTGACTACACCTGTTTTAGAAATCACGCAGCCCAATATTTGGCGCGCTATCTTGCAAGTTGCCGCAACATTTATTATCGCTGAATTATCGTTTCGTTTCATTGAAACACCTATTCGCAAAAACGGCTTCATTAATTATTTCAAAGGATTCAAAGATAAAAATTATTTTGTCTTGAAAAATAAACCGGTTGGCAAATGGCTTAGTATCGCTGGCCTTGTAGCTGTTTTAGCAGTGTTTGCGCTTGGGATGACAAATGTTCTTTCTGTAAATACTAATGCTGAAAAACAACAAACATCCGTTAAAACCACAACATCCACAAAAGATACTGAGAAAGAAACCAAAAAAGAAGCAGAAGAGAAAGAGAAAGAAAAAGAAAAAACAACAACGGATACAGAGAAAAAGAAAGAACCCGAAACAAATAAAGCTGCGGGACAAAATGATCCGACCCAACCAGATAATAAAGATAAAGCTGCAACCCCAACCCCTACGATTACTCAAACAGTAGCTATTGGTGATTCGGTAATGCTTGACATCGAGCCATACTTAAAAGAAGCAGTTCCTAATGTGACAATTGATGGTCTAGTTGGTCGACAATTGCGCGATGCTATAAATACTGCAACTGGTTATAAGAAGTTTAATAGCGAAAACAGCTCAGTAATATTAGAACTCGGCACAAACGGTCCTTTTACTGAAGATCAACTGAATACACTATTAGACCAATTCGATAAAGCAACAATTTATCTAGTCAACACACGAGTCCCTAGAGGATGGCAAAATGAAGTAAACAAGAGCATTGCTAACGCAGCCTCACGTCCAAACGTGACTGTCGTTGATTGGTATTCAAGGTCAAGTGGCCAGTCGCAATACTTCGCTCCTGATGGTGTTCATTTAACTAAATCTGGTGCTCAAGCCTATGTCGCGATGTTAACAAGTGTAATGAAAAAATAGTAAGCTGCCCTAATACGGGCAGCTTTTTTGTTTACTATATTTAAACCTTGTATATTGATAGCCAAAAAAACTACCCGCCACTATTTTGAGCGAGTAGTTTTTTGTTATTATTTTTTACGAGCAATTAGAACGCCTAATCCTAAAACTAAGAATCCTACTGCTACTCCAGTTACAGGTAAAGAATCACCTGTTTTTGGTAAACTTGCTTTGCTGGCTGTTACTAATGTTGAGTTACCAGAGTTAGCTTTTTTACTAGCTTTCGGAGTAGAAGAACTTGAATCTTCTGATGTTGAATTAGCTGGATCAGTTGAGTCAATTGAACCCGTTGAGTCAATGGATGTTCCAGGATCTTCTGCTGGCGCTGGATCGTTTGATGGATCAGGGTCAGATGCAGGGTCTGGTGTTGGTGTTGGATCTGGTGACGGTGTTGGATCCGGTGTCGGCGTTGGATCTGGTGCTGGCGCCGGTGTTGGATCTACAACTTTAACAGTAACTTTAAATGGTGTTGCTTTTTGTTTCGCTGTTCCTGCATTTAGTGTAACTGTATATTCACCAGCTGTTGTTAAATCAACAACTGTATCAAAGTCTGTCGTAATCGCAGCACTATTGTTCGTTACAGCATTAATATCCGCTAAAAATTCAGCTTCTGTTTTTGCGTCATTCATATTGTAACTAACTTCTGTTTCTGCAGTAATCACTGTTTGTTCAACGATAGTAACGGTTACTTGCACTGGATCAGCCGTTAAACCAACTGAATTTGATGCATTTAAAGTAACTGTATAAGTTCCCGGTGTGGAGAAATCTACTTTATCTGCAAAGTCGCTTGTAATTGTTCCACCATTGGCACTTGCATTAATATCTTTTAAGAATTGTTCTGGTGTTACGGTTTGTCCTTGCGTATAAGATACATTATCATCTGCTTCAATACTTACAGAATGATCGACGTCATATAATCCACCAGAAAGATTTCCAGTTATATTATATGTTCCATTAGCTAAATTTGGTGGTGTTGCAATGTTAATTCCATCGAACATAGCGACTATATATAACATTTCCATACCATCATAATTTTCTTTGGAAAAATTCTTTAGTGTAACACCTTCTTGTGAAATAGTAGTTTTATCATCCGTAAATTCATAACCAGAATCTATTTCAATCATTAAATTAGCAGGATTTGTATCGTAGGGTAAAATGGTTCCATCGTAGTTATAAATCGTTTGTTTTTCCAAAATTTTAAATGGGATAAATAGTGTTTGTTCTGCTTCATTAAATGTTAGCTCACTACTTTTAAGACTCTTGCTTGCTTCATCTTCAAATCTTTGATAAGTACCATTAAAATTTTCTAATTTCGGAAAATCTGCAATCCCTCTGAAATCGTCAATTTGGCAGCCCATAACTACTAAATCGGTTAAATTGGGAAGGCTTTTTAATGAACTTATATTAGTTATTTGCTTATTATAACCTATATTAAGGGTTTTTAAATTGGGAAGCGCGTTAATTTTAGGAAGTAACGAATTGTCAAAATTTGATTCGTATAAATATAAATGTTCTAAATTAGTCATACTATTTAGATTAGGAATTTTATCAGAAGTAATATTAGAACCTGTGATAGTTAAATTATTAAGTTTAGGAAGTTTTGTTACTACGTCATAGGAAGCATTTACACCACGGAATGATATTCTAGTAATATTCTTTGCATACTCTAACCCAGTTAGGTCAGTAATACCTGAACTTAATGAAACATTATCTAGCCTACTCATTTCATCTTCTGTAATATCAGCAGTAGCTGGTTTCGACATATGAGAATTTAATTGTTTTTTTAGTTCTGGATCTGGAATATTTACTACATCTTGACTTGCTTGTAATCCTTGTTCTTCTGCGGCAAAACTAGGTAAAGAAACTTGAGATAGTGGTACCATAACCATGACACTACAAATCCCGACTTTCATAATTTTAGATTTAATCGACATACGCTGTTGTTCCTCTCTGTACTTAGATTAATTACAAATGTAATCGTCTAAAACGGCTGTCTGCTCGTCTTAACAATGTAAATTATAGTCCGGTATAGACCAAATACCAATGGACAAATTGTGAACATTCCACGATATATTAATCATATAATTAAAAAAGAACTATTCTAATCAAGAGGAATGGCTTAATAATGAGCTTTGGAAGAGTATTTTATTGAGTAGTAAACGAATCATAAAATATGGCGAAAATGTGACTTTTTGATGGAATACGCTTTCAAAAAAACAAGTATATGCCGCGAAAGGTCTCTACTAAGAAAAAAACTCCCTATTCACATAGAGAGATTTTTCCGTTTATTCACCAAAGACATTTTTCCATTCGCTTCGTTTCGCTAAGAATTCTTCTGCAAGCTCTTTGGCACCTTCTAAACTATGACTCGCTGCCCAACCGCATTGTACTTCATTGCATGCTGGAACCGAATCTGCGGCTAATACATCCGTTAAAGTAGTAGCTAAAATTTCTAAAGCATCATCATAATCATTATGGTTGATAAATGACATATAAAAACCAGTCTGGCAGCCCATGGGACTAATGTCGACTAATTTATCGGTGTGGTTTCTGGCAAGTTCAGCCATCAAGTGTTCTAGAGAGTGCAGTGCAGGCATTTCCATATGTTCTTTATTTGGTTGCTTAAAGCGAACATCATATTTATAAATCTCATCCCCATGCACACCAACTTTTGTTCCAGCAAGTCTAACAAAAGGCGCTTTTACTTTGGTGTGATCTAAATTAAAACTTTCTACGTTCATTTTTTCTGCCATCATTGTACCCTCCTTTTATTCTTAGTTATTATATCAAAAAAAAGAATCCTTGCATATTTTCTATGCGAGGATTCTTACTTTTATTCGTCTTTAGCGTCTGTTGTATCTTTTATTTCTGGTATATCTAGCCAGATAGAAGTTGGTTCACCTTCCATCGTTTCATCTAATACGAAAGAGCCATTAGAATAACGATCCGTTACACGAAGGTTTGCTACATCTATTTCTACAATTTGTTCTCTGTTAGTTTCAATAAACAAGTGGTCTTTACTATCAGCAAGCGTCAGACCGATGAAACGATGGGGATTACTTTTCAGTTCGCGAAGCATTAGTAAGCCGCGTTTTGCTCTTGAAATTGGTTCAAATTCACTTGCTTTCATTTGTTTCAAGGAGCCGCGTTGTGTGGCTAATAAGATATGTTTGTTATCATTCGGTGTAAGGACTACTCCGCCTATAACCACGTCACCTTGTTTCAGATTGATTGCTTTAACACCCGCAGTTCTAGCGCCTGATTCAGGAATTTCAGCGATTGGATAACGTAATCCGTAGCCATTTCTAGTAGCTAGAAAAATATCTTCAGTTCCATCAATTAAATATACATTCAAAAGTTCATCTTCTTTTAACTTAATGGCCATCATAGATTTAGAATAACGTTGCGGTTTGTAATTAGTAATAGCCGATTGCTTTGTCATACCATTTTTGGTGACAAATAAGAATCGTTTTTGTTCTGTAAAGGAATCGATAGCGATAACAGAGCGTATTTCTTCTCCAGCAGATAAATCACTAGCTAAGTGACTAACGTGATCGCCAAGGTTTTTCCAGCGAATATCAGGTAATTCGTGTACTGGTCGATAAATGAAATTCCCTTTATTTGTAAATAATAATAACGAATCAAGAGAATTCATTTTTTGAATGAAGATCGCGTGGTCTGCTTCCTTCATTGCTAACTCTGCACCATTTGAAGCCGCATAAGAACGCTGACTTGTGCGTTTAACATAGCCTTCTTTTGTTACAGAAACAATCACATCTTCATTAGCCACAAGTACTTCTGTGTCAATTTTGATTTCTGTAATTTCAGCTTGTACTTCTGTCCGACGAGCGGTTTTGTATTTTTTCTTAATATCAGCTAATTCCGATTTTAAGACTGCAACAAGTTCTGCTTCGTCGCCAAGGATTTTCTCTAAAATACTAATTTGTTCTGCAAGTTCTTTTGCTTCACTTTGAAGTTCGTGAATATCTGTATTAGTTAAACGATAAAGTTGCAAGGATACAATTGCTTCAGCTTGTTTTTCACTGAAATCGTATGTTGTTTGCAGGTTTAATTTCGCATCACGTTTATCTTTAGAACCACGAATTAATTTAATCACTTCATCTAAAATAGAAAGAGCTTTGATTAAGCCTTCTAAAATATGTTGGCGAGCGCGTGCTTTTCGAATATCATATTCTGAACGTTTAGTAATAATTTCTTTTTGGTGTTCGATATAAGCATCAAGCATTGGGATAATTCCCATTAATTCCGGACGCTTATTATGAATTGCAACCATATTAAAATTATAACTTACTTGTAAATCTGTATTTTTAAAGAGGTAATTCAGTACGCCTTCCGCATTTGCATCTTTTTTAAGCTCTACGGCAATGCGCAGTCCGGTGCGGTCAGTTTCATCGCGCACTTCAGAAATTCCTTCGATTTTTTTCTCAATACGAAGTTCGTCCATTCGCTTAACTAAATTGGCTTTATTTACTTCATATGGAATTTCATGAATGGTAATTTGCTTCCTACCGCCACGAATATCTTCAATCTCTGTTTTAGAACGAACAACTACGCGGCCTTTTCCTGTTTCATAAGCTTTACGAATTCCGTCAATCCCTTGAATAATTCCACCAGTTGGGAAATCGGGTCCTTTGACAATTTTCATAATATCTTCTGTTGTCGAAAATGGCTTATCAAGACGTTTAATTACAGCTTCAATAATTTCAGTTAAATTGTGTGGCGGGATGTCTGTCGCATATCCGGCCGAAATACCAGTTGAGCCATTTACCAAAAGGTTAGGAAAACGCGCTGGTAAAACAGTTGGCTCACTAGAAGTATCATCAAAGTTTGGGATAAAATCGACTGTTTCTTTTTCAATATCACGTAATAGTTCAGCTGATATTGGAGAAAGACGTGCTTCGGTATAACGCATTGCAGCTGGTGGATCACCGTCAACACTACCGTTATTTCCGTGCATTTCGATAAGCATATTGCGTACTTTCCAGTCTTGACTCATCCGTACCATCGCTTCATAAACGGAAGAATCACCATGCGGATGGTAATTACCGATAACGTTTCCGACTGTTTTAGCAGATTTACGGAAACCTTTTTCAGCAGTATTTCCTTCGACATTCATTGCAAATAAAATCCGGCGTTGTACGGGTTTTAGACCGTCTCGCACGTCTGGAAGCGCACGTTCTTGAATAATATATTTACTATATCTACCAAAACGGTCGCCCATAACTTCTTCAAGTGCTAAGTCTTGGATATGTTGTTCTGGATTACTCAAATGTCTTTCGCCTCCTCAACCATCATGTTTTCATTTTCTAAAATGTTTTGGCTATCTTCCATAGAAAACTCGACATGCTTTTCAATCCACTGACGTCTTGGTTCTACTTTGTCGCCCATCAGTGTTGCTACGCGTCGTTCTGCGCGTGCGGAATCATCCACGCGCACACGAATTAACGTACGTGTATCTGGGTTCATTGTTGTTTCCCAAAGTTGGTCTGCATTCATTTCCCCAAGACCTTTGTAACGTTGAATCATATAGCCTTTACCGATTTTTTGAATAGCTGCATCTAATTCTTCGTCTGTCCAGGCATATTCAATCACTTCTTTTTTACCAGAACCACGGCTTACTTTGTAAAGTGGTGGTAAGGCAATAAAGACTTTTCCTGCTTCCACAAGAGGTCGCATATAACGATAGAAAAATGTTAATAATAGTACTTGAATGTGGGCACCATCCGTATCAGCATCGGTCATGATAACTACTTTGTCATAGTTACAGTCCTCTACATCAAACTCAGTACCAACTCCGGCACCAACTGTATGAATAATGGTACTAATTTCTTCGTTTTTTAGAATATCTTGTAATTTTGCTTTTTCAGTATTAATTACTTTTCCTCGAAGTGGCAAAATTGCTTGGAAACGGCGGTCACGACCTTGTTTGGCAGATCCACCGGCCGAGTCTCCTTCGACAAGATACAGTTCATTTTTGTTAGGATTTCTTGATTGTGCTGGTGTCAATTTTCCAGAAAGAAGTGTTTCTGAACGTTTCTTTTTCTTGCCATTACGTGTTTCTTCACGGGCTTTTCTGGCTGCTTCTCTTGCTTCTCTTGCTTTAACTGCCTTTTTAACTAGAAGAGAGCTTGTTTCTGGGTTTTCAGCAAGGAAGTAAGCTAAATGTTCCGCCACAACTGCATCAACTGCTTGACGCGCTTCCTGTGTCCCTAGCTTCTCTTTTGTTTGACCTTCAAATTGAAGAATTTTTTCTGGTACGCGAATAGAAAGTACAGCGGATAAGCCTTCGCGAATATCGCTACCTTCAAGATTTTTATCTTTTTCTTTGAGTAAGTTTACCCGACGAGCGTAGTCATTGAAAATACGTGTCATCGCAGCTTTCATTCCAGACTCATGCGAACCTGCTCCACGAGTTCGAACGTTATTAACAAAACTCAAGATATTTTCAGAGTAGCCATCATTGAATTGGAACGCCATTTCTACTTCAATGGTCGCATTTTCTCCTTCAAAACTGACTACTGGGTGAAGTACATCTTTTCCTTCATTAATATATTCAACAAAGTTCTTCACACCTTCTTCAAAGTGGAAAGACTCTGCCATACCAACACGTTCGTCGACTAATTGAATTAGCATGCCTTTAAGAAGAAATGCTGATTCTCTTAAACGTTCGGATAATGTTTCATAATTAAAGGAAGTTGTTGGGAAAATGGCTGGATCTGGTTTAAAGCGAATCGTAGTACCAGTGGCTTTAGATTTGCCAATTTTTTTAAGTGTTCCATCTGGTTTCCCGCCATCTTTAAATTTTTGCTGGTATGTTGCGCCGTCACGATTGATTGTAACAACTAGCCATTCAGAAAGTGCATTTACAACAGAAGACCCTACGCCGTGAAGTCCTCCACTTGTTTTATAGCCACCTTCTTGGCCAAACTTACCGCCAGCATGAAGAACGGTCAAAATAACTTCTACCGTAGATTTACCAGTTTTATGCATTCCAACTGGCATTCCGCGGCCTTCATCGCTAACACTAACGCTACCATCATCATGAAGCGTCACAACTATCTTTTTACCAAATCCTGCAAGGGTCTCATCGACCGAGTTATCTACTATCTCATATACTAAATGGTGCAGCCCGCGTACATCAGTTGAGCCAATATACATCGCTGGGCGTTTCCGGACCGCTTCCAGTCCTTCAAGCACCTGAATAGAATCATCATTATACTCATTCCGATTCATATTTCAAAACTCCCTTCATTCCATCAATCTGCAACTTTACGTTGTTCTTCGCTTAAAACCACCTTATCAGAATAGCATTAACCAGCTAATTAATAAAGTGATAGTTTGGTGACAAATTCTTTTTCATAAAAAAACAGGCTCTGCTATAAGAACCTGCTTCTTTCAAAAATGGTTGTTAGTAATCCATTTCTTGATAAGCAACCTTAATGCAATAATCCATGACAGTAGAATATCCTTTTTCTGTCAAAAAATCAAATGCTTCCTGATTAACAATGCCAAGTTGTGCCCAAAACACGTCTGCGTCTATTTGGTCGAATTCCCGCGCTATGTCTGGTAAAAATTCCGAGCGACGGAAAACATTCACAATATCAACGTGTTCTTTAATGTCAGTTAATCTCTTTACAGCTTTTTCTCCAAGAATTTCATTTGCATTAGGATTTACTGGAATAATTTTATACCCAGCTTGTTGCATGATTTGGCTTACTCGGTAACTTGTGCGGTCTGGTTTATCACTCAAACCAACGACTGCGATTACTTTTGCTTCTCTTAAAATATGCGCTATTTCCTCTTTTGTTGGATTTTGCATTAGTCTAATCGCCCCCTACTATTCTTTCTAATCATAAGCTATTTTTGCGGTTTTTTCAACTTTTCATCGTGTTTTATCGGAACAATTTAGCCAAAAATCTTTTTTTTATGCTATAATTCTTTATGGAAAACATCATTTCTTCTTGAGGGGTTTAAAAATGACTATTAATTTAATTCTGCTTTCTTTGTTAGCTTATGTAATCGGTTCAATACCTTCTGGCTTATGGATCGGTAAAATTTTTTACAAAAAAGATATTCGTGATTTTGGTAGCGGAAATTTAGGAGCTACAAACTCCTTCCGTGTTTTAGGGGTAAAAGCGGGCAGTATTGTTACAGTGATGGATATTTTAAAAGGTACTGTCGCAACATTACTTCCATTCTTTTTCCAACTAAATGTTAATCATCATTTCTGGTTACTTACGGGAGCATTTGCGATTATCGGACATAGTTTCCCGCTTTTCGCAGGATTCAGAGGTGGGAAAGCAGTTGCTACTTCTGCTGGTGTTATCCTTGCTTATGCACCACTTTTGTTTGTAGCAGCACTAGTCGTTTTCTTATTAACATTAAAAATCAGCAAATATGTGTCGCTTAGTTCAATGATTGGAGCACTTGCAGCATTAATTATTTCTTTTTTCATGGGAGACTGGATTTTAATTATCCTCGTTGCTTGCATCGCTCTCTTTGTTATTTGGCGCCACCGAGCAAATATTACGCGCATTCGAAACGGCGAAGAACCAAAAATAAAATGGATGTAATAAAAACCCAGCAGAGCTATTTAGCTCTGCTGGGTTTTTATTTTAACCAATAGTAATTTTATATTCAGAAGCGAAAACTGCTTCTGGTTCTAGATGTTCAATACCTGCTTTATCTCGAAGCTCAACCGATTTTCCAGCACCATCTGCAATTCCGTACCAAGGTTCGATACATAAGAAAGGCGTTCCTGCTTTTGCTGTCCAAACCCCAACAAACGGGAACTCTGGAAATGACACTTTTACAAAATGTGGAGTTTTGTCTGATTTAATCGTAATTTCTTTTTGCTTTAATGCTTCAAAAATCAGTGCATCATTTTTAAATAAATCATAGCTTAATGGCAAATATCTTGCTGGTTCATTGACAACTTTTTCAATTTTACCACTGCGATAAGGGCCTTCCAGACAAAGTGTTTCGAGATTCTCTTCTGTTCCAAAATCCAAATAATAATCTTCAAATGTAGTTCCGTCAGTAAGTGGTAAATTAAAGGCTGGATGCGCGCCGATGGAGAAATAGATGCGCTTATTGTCCGTATTTTCCACTTCATAAGAAACCGCAACTGAATCTTTTTCTATTGTATAAATAATCGATAATTTAAATTTATACGGATAAATCGTTAATGAATCTTCATCCGCATCTAGTTCAAAGCGTACAGCGTTTTCTGTGTGCTCCACTACTTTAAAATCACGATCACGCGCAAAGCCGTGTTGACCTAAGTGATACGGGTTACCATCTACAAAATAAGTATCCTCAACAAGTCTACCTACTGTCGGGAATAGAACCGGAGAATGACGCCCCCAAAAGGTACTATCTGCATTCCATAAATACTCTAACTTAGTATCTTTGTGGAAAATTCGTGTTAATTCAGCACCAGCTTCTTTCATTTCTACAAGTAGTAATTCATTTTCTAGTTTAATCATTGTTATTTCTCCTCCAAATGAAACCGCTCGATTTGTTCAAAGGCTTTTTCTTTTTTTAGTACAACGAGTTGCATCTCGCCAAACAAATCATAATGCGGAAAGTTTTTTCGACGGTTATCAATCCAATCTGGCGCTAAACCATATTGTTTTCCCCATTCTTGCAGTTTTTTCAAATCGACACATGCAACTTTGGTTACTGTTTTTGAATCAGGAAAACGATCATCTAGCCAGTAATGCGTAATAATCGCAATCTCGCCACGAGCTGCTTTTTCTTTCCATAATTCCATTTCATCGCGTTTTACACCAAAAGCCATTTTTCATCACTACCAGTCTTATTTATTCTAAAGCTTTTAGATAGGCTTCATGCCAATTCGGGAAAGTTCTTCTTAACGAAACAGGCCGAAAATCTTCTTTTGTTACACAAACATGCTCTGTTTCTCCAGTTATTGCTACTTCATTTGTTCCTTCATAGCAAATTTCATAACCATAAGTAACACGAAGTCCATCATACCCTTTTATCCATGTTTTTACAACTGCTTTCTGTCCGTAGCGCAGTGGTTTTCCGTAATGAATATGCACATCTAATACCGGAGAAAGGTACCCCGCTTCTTCCATATCAAAATAACGAAAACCTAATTGTTCAATTAATCTTGTTCGACCAATTTCCATCCAAACAAGGTAATTATTATGATAAACAACCCCCATTTGATCTGTTTCTGCATAGCGTACTTCAATGGTTGTTTCAGCAATTTCCATTCCAAATTCCTCCAGTCACAACTACTTCTTCCTTCTTATTTTACCAAAGCAATAAAAAAAAAGCTCTCCCTGAATATTTTCAGAGAAAGCTTTTTTGGTTTTTTAGTTATTTTTAAGTTTTTCAAGTTCTACTAGGAATTTATCATTAAGTACACGGATAAATGTACCTTTCATTCCTAATGAGCGAGAATCAATAACGCCTGCACTTTCTAATTTACGAAGCGCATTAACGATTACAGAGCGTGTAATGCCGACACGGTCTGCGATTTTAGAGGCAACAAGAAGGCCTTCTTTACCATTTAATTCATCAAAAATATGCTCAATAGCTTCTAATTCACTGTAAGAAAGAGAGCTAATTGCCATTTGTACAACTGCACGGCTACGAGCTTCTTCTTCAATTTCTTCTGCTTTTTCATGTAGGATTTCCATACCAACAACAGTTCCGCCGTATTCAGCTAATAACAAATCATCGTCTGTGAAATTGCTTTCTAAACGAGATAAGATAAGTGTTCCAAGGCGTTCGCCACCACCAACGATAGGTACGATAGTTGTTAAACCTTTAGTAAACAAATCACTGTTTTCGATTGGAAAAGCAGTATATTGACTTGATACTTCTAAGTTAGAAGAAGTTTCACCAACATTAAATAAACTTTGAGTATATTCTTCTGGGAATTGGCGTTCTGTAAGCATTTGTTTCATACGGTCGTTTTCGATTGGTAATGCTTCAGAATAACCAAGTAATTTACCTTTACGGCTTACGATATACGTATTTGCTTCAATTACGTCTGTTAAAGTATCAGCCATTTCTTTAAAGTTTACTGTTTTACCTGCAGCGTTTTGTAACATAGCATTAATTTTTCTTGTTTTTTCTAATAAAGTCATTATTAGATCCTCCTAGTATTTTATAAAATAAATTGTGTTAAGTCTTTATTCGTCATTATTGGCGCAAGTTTTTCATTAACATAGTTTTCTGTTACTTTGATGGATTCCATATTAATTTCAGGTGCTTCAAAAAGTAAATCCTCTAGTAATTTTTCTAAAATGGTATGAAGTCTTCTTGCTCCGATATTATCTGAATCTTGATTAACTTGGAATGCAATCTCAGCGATTCTTTCTACAGCTTCTTTTGTAAAAATCAAGTCAATTCCTTCTGTTTTGAGTAAAGCTTTGTATTGTTTAATTAGCGCATTGTCTGGTTCTGTTAAGATTTTGTAGAAATCTTCTTGTGTTAACTTATCCAGCTCAATTCTAATTGGAAAACGACCTTGAAGCTCTGGAATTAAATCACTTGGTTTAGACATATGAAAAGCTCCAGCGGCAATGAATAAAATGTACTCCGTGTTGACTGTACCATATTTGGTAGAAATTTGCGACCCCTCAACGATTGGAAGAATGTCTCTTTGAACACCTTCACGGGAAACTTGCGCATTTCCGCCGCCTTCTTTACTAGCGATTTTATCAATTTCATCAATGAAAATCATACCCATTTGCTCTGCGCGATGAATTCCTTCTGCTGCGAGTTCATCTGAATCAATCAATTTAGATGCTTCATCCTCAAAAAGAATTTTCTTCGCTTCACGAACGGTTACTTTGCGTTTTTTCTTCTTCGCTGGGAACATACCTGAAAGAGCATCTTGCATGCCGCTCATTTGGTCCATTCCAGTTCCACGCATCATATCAAACATCGGGTTTTGTTGCTCTTTTACTTCAACTGTTACTATTTCATCATCAAGCTCTCCGTTTTGAAGGCGCCATTCAATTTGGCTTCTTTTATTCTTTAATTCTTGGTCTACTTCTTCCTCAGCAGGTTCATCAGGTTGATTCATACTGCCAAAAAGCGCCTCTAGTGGATTTTGTGATGTTGTTTGCTTTTTCTTTTGACTTGGTGCTAGTAATTTAATTAGTCGTTTTTCGGCATTTTTTTCAGCTTTCACACGTACTAATTGCATTTTTTCTTCTTTTACTAAACGTACTGACACTTCAACTAAATCGCGAACCATTGATTCCACGTCGCGTCCAACATAGCCGACTTCAGTAAATTTAGTAGCCTCTACTTTTGAAAAAGGTGCGCGAACGATTTTTGCAATTCGGCGTGCAATTTCTGTTTTACCTACCCCAGTTGGGCCAATCATCAGAATATTTTTTGGAATAATTTCATCTCGGATAGATTCATCCATCAGTTGTCTACGATAGCGGTTTCTTAGTGCTACAGCAACTGATTTTTTCGCTCCGGTTTGTCCAATAATATATTGATCCAGTTTTTCGACAATTTGCTTTGGTGTCAACTGGTTCATTAACGTTAAATTTGTCAAATTAACCACTCCTTCAAAGCTCTTCTACTGTAATATGGTCATTCGTAAACACACAAATTTCAGAAGCGATTTCCAGTGCATGACGAGCTATGTCTTTAGCTTCCATTTGTCCGCCATTATGTCTTTTTAACGCTCTACCAGCAGCTAGAGCATAGTTACCACCAGAACCGATTGCTAAAATGCCATCATCTGGTTCAATAACTTCACCTGTTCCAGAAACTAACAACAATGTATCTTTGTCCATTACGATCAACATCGCTTCTAATTTACGTAGAACACTATCACTTCGCCATTGTTGCGCGAGTTCCACAGCAGCTCTTTCTAAGTTTCCATTATATTCATTTAATTTTGCTTCGAATTTTTCAAATAAAGTAAAGGCATCTGCAACGGATCCAGCAAAACCAGCTATTACCTTATCATGAAAAAGGCGGCGAACTTTTTTGGCAGTGTGTTTCATTACTACCGATTCCCCGAGCGTGACTTGACCGTCCCCAGCCATCGCAGCTTTACCATCGTGCTGCACGGCAAAAATTGTAGTAGCATGTAATTCCATTTTCCTTAACCTCCTCCAAATTTAAGCTCTCGGATGATGTTTCATATAAGTAGATTTTAAATGTTCTTTTGTCACGTGCGTATATATCTGGGTGGATGATAAGCTAGCATGTCCAAGCAACTCCTGTACCGTCCTCATATCCGCACCGTTGTTAAGTAAGTCCGTCGCAAAGGTGTGGCGTAGCATATGCGGATGGATTTTTCGAGTTAATGAAGCTTTACTAATTATTTTCGTTAAACAATATCTAATCCCTCTTGTTGTAAGCGGATCTCCGTAATGATTAATAAGTAATGAGTCATGCGTTTTTTTGAAACGAGTCATTAATTCTATTCGCCCACTTAAATAATCTGTTATCGCATCTTCCGCATAGGCACCAAACGGTACATAGCGTTCTTTATTCCCTTTTCCTCGAATCAGAATTGCTTGATAAGATGTATCTAAGTCAGAAAGCATGATTCCTGCACATTCACTCACCCGAATTCCAGTACCATAGAGCACCTCTAAAATCACTCGATCTCTCAGTGTAAGCGTTTCATTATCTTCATAAACCACTTGAAACAAAGCTTCCATTTCTTCTGAATAGAAAAATTTGGGAAGCCTTAGCTGATTTTTCGCATGTGAAACGTAGGTAAATGGGTTTTCAGTAATCACATTCTCCCTTAAAAGAAAAGTGTAAAAACTCCGTAAACTTGAAATCTTTCGAGCTACAGTTGTTCTAGAAAAAGATTTTTGCTTTAATTCAGTTAAATAAATTCGAACGTCTAAAAATGTAACTTGTTGATACTCTATAATAGCTTGTTCATTTAAGAAGCGACGAAAATCACTTAAATCATTTTCATAAGCCGTACTTGTATGTTCTGAATAATTTCGTTCTGAGTGAAGATAGTCAAGAAATCGCTTCTCTAACTGCCCCTCTTGCGTCATGCGAATACACCTCTCAAACACTATCATGTTAACATAAGAATATGCACGTTGCAATAATTTTATACATTTTTCGCAACTTTTCGAATTAATCAGGATTTATAATCAATTCAATTTAATCTAAGCTTTTATGTGAAAAAGTCAACATTTATTAACGTGATTTGTCTAGACCATTCACTCGAAAGAAAAACTGCCTTTTCATCACTATCGAATCTCTTAAAAATATAAAAGCGATAATCGTGATGAAAAGAACAGCAAAGAATAGTCCTCAATTATTATAGTGTTTTTAAAGTTGTTCTGCAACCTTTTTTATTGCATCTAATGCTCTTTCAGCCAATTTTTCATTACGCTCTTGTTTAGCGCGAATCTTAGTTGGTAACTCCGGAAATAGACCGAAATTTACATTCATTGGTTGGAAAGATTTCTTACTAGCACTTGTAATGTAATTTGCTAAACTTCCAATCGCAGACTCAGGAGGGAAAACAATCGGCTCTTTGTCTTGTACAAAATTAGCTGCATTGATTCCTGCTGCAAGTCCGCTAGCTGCTGACTCCACATAACCTTCCACACCAGTCATTTGACCAGCGAAAAATAAGTCATTTCTCGTTTTCAATTGATAGGTTGGCTCAAGTACAGTCGGTGAGTTAATAAATGTGTTTCGGTGCATTACTCCATAACGAACAATTTCCGCATTTTCTAGGCCTGGAATTAAGCCAAATACACGTTTTTGTTCGCCCCATTTAAGATGCGTTTGGAAGCCTACCATGTTATAAAGCGTCCCTGCTGCATCATCTTGTCTTAATTGCAACACTGCATATGGTCTTTTGCCAGTTTTTGGATCTTCTAATCCAACTGGTTTAAGTGGGCCAAATAGCATTGTTTTAATACCACGTTTTGCCATTACTTCTATCGGCATACATCCTTCAAAGAAAACCTCTTTTTCAAATTCTTTTAATGCGGCTGTTTCGGCAGTTACTAATGCTTCATAAAAAGTGTTAAATTCTTCTTCTGACATTGGGCAGTTTAGATAAGCTGCTTCCCCTTTATCATATCTTGATTTTAAATATACTTTATCCATGTCGATACTATCTTTTTCAATAATAGGCGCTGCTGCATCATAAAAATAAAGATACTCTTCACCCGTTAAGCGTTTAATTTCTTCGGCTAGAGCTGGGCTAGTCAGTGGACCTGTTGCAATGATGGTTGGTCCTTCTGGAATAGATGTGACTTCTTCAGTATGAATTGTAACGAGTGGATGATTTTTCACTTTGTCCGTGATATAGCCAGAAAATTCATGGCGATCAACTGCAAGTGCTCCTCCAGCTGGCACAGAAGCTTTGTCAGCTGATTCAATAATAATCGAGTCAAGTAACCGCATTTCTTCTTTAATTACGCCCACCGCATTAGTTAAGCCATTAGCTCGCAGTGAATTGGTACATACTAACTCCGCAAATTTATCAGTATGATGAGCTGGTGTTTGCTTTACCGGTCTCATTTCGTATAAATCTACCTTTACACCTCGTTTTACAAGTTGCCAAGCTGCTTCACTGCCAGCTAATCCTGCTCCAATTACATTAACACTTTTTTCCATTTGTCCGCCTCCTCGCGCAACAATGGCAACACAGGAACTATCCGAGTGCTGCCATTTTTCCATTTATTGTTGTGTGGATTCTTTATAATCACAATTTGTACATTGTACTTGTACGCCTTTTTTCAATTTCTTCTCTACTAATGCACGCTTATTACATTTCGGGCAAGCTCTTTCGACTGGTTTATCCCAAGAAACGTAATCACAATCTGGATAGCGATCACATCCGTAGAAAATACGTTTTTTCTTGCTTTTTCTTTCTATTACATGTCCTTTTTCACATTTCGGACAAGTCACGCCGATTTCTTTAACGATTGCTTTTGTATTTCGGCAATCTGGAAATCTGCTGCACGCAAGAAACTTACCATATTTACCCATTTTGTATACCATTGGTGCCCCGCATAGGTCACAATCGATACCGGCTGGTTCATCTTTAATTTCGATTTTTTCCATTTCGGCATCAGCTTTAATAACGTTTGGTTCAAATTGTTTATAAAACTCATCGATAACTTTGACCCATTCAACTTCACCGTGCTCCACTTCATCTAATTCGCTTTCCATATTAGCAGTGAACTTCACATCTAAAATTTCAGGGAAATATTCCTCAATCATTTCATTGACGATTTCACCAAGTTCAGTTGGAACAAAACGTTTATTTGTTAGCGAAACATAATTTCTACGCTGGATTGTATCTAATGTCGGTGAATACGTCGATGGTCGACCAATACCAATTTCTTCAAGTGTTTTTACTAATCTAGCTTCTGTGTAACGTGGAGGTGGCTGTGTGAAATGTTGACGCTGTTCGAGTGATTCGGACTGCACCTTGTCTCCTTTTTTCAAATCCGGTAAAATATTTTCTTTTTCTTCCGTATTATCATCGTTACTTTCAACATAGACTTTCATAAAACCATGGAATTTGATTTTCGATCCGTTTGCTCTAAAGTTAACACCATTATTATCCAAATCAACTCGCATTGTATCTAGGACAGCTGGTGTCATTTGGCTAGCAATAAAACGTTCCCAGATCAAGCGATATAATCGAAGTTGATCTCGAGTTAGATATTCTTTCACTTCTTGAGGACTTCTCATAGCGCTTGTTGGACGGATTGCTTCATGGGCATCTTGTGCGCCTTTAGCATTTTTATCAGACCGTTTATGATTACGGGAAAATTCAGCTCCGTATGTTTCTTTAATATAATTACTTGCTTCTAGAATGGCGGAATCTGCAATACGAGTAGAGTCAGTACGCATGTATGTGATTAGACCTACTGTACCTTGTTTTCCAAGTGTGATTCCTTCATATAGTTGTTGAGCAAGCATCATCGTTTTTCTAGTACGATAATTTAATTTCCGTGCTGCTTCTTGTTGTAAACTTGAGGTAGTAAATGGTGCTGCTGGGTTTCTAAGTCTTTCTTTTTTAGTTACGTCAGTTACATCAAATGTTTTACCTTTAATTGCTGACATTACTTCTTTTACGTCATCAGCAGTGGAAAGTTTTCTCTTCTTACCATTCACGCCATAAAAATTAGCTTGGAATTTTTTCTTACCTTTTAGGAAGTTCCCGTCAATTGTCCAATATTCTTCTGGTTTGAAATTATTTATTTCTTTTTCGCGATCAATAATAATTCGTAGCGCAATCGATTGCACACGTCCCGCACTTAGACCTTTTTTAACTTTCTTCCATAAGATAGGACTGATATTATAACCTACTAAACGGTCTAAAATCCTCCGTGCTTGTTGAGCGTTCACAAGGTCCATATCAATTTTTCTTGGTGTCTTGAATGATTCTTTTACAGCTTCTTTTGTAATTTCATTAAACACCACACGTAATTTATCTGATTGATCTAAATCAAGACTATTGGCTAAATGCCATGCAATTGCTTCTCCTTCGCGATCTGGATCGGCTGCGAGATAGACTTTTTTCGCTTTTTTAGCCGCTTGTTTTAAATCTTTCAAAACAGGGCCTTTTCCGCGAATCGTAATGTAACGAGGTTCGTAGTCATGTTCAGTATCTACACCCATCTGACTCTTTGGTAAATCCCTAACATGTCCCATCGAAGCTTTAACTTTAAATTTCTTTCCTAAATACTTTTCAATTGTTTTTGCTTTTGCAGGTGACTCTACAATCACTAAATAATCTGCCATATCTATATATTCCTCCCTGATTTGGGTCAATACACGGGCTTAACTAGTTGCTATTATACTATTACAGTCTTAGCCTCGCGTTCAATAAGTTTGCATGCTGACTTTTCACATAATTCAGTAGTAAATATTAGCCCTTCCTACTGGGTTTGTCAATGACTTTTATTAAAAAATCCATTTTATGTGTTGTAAAACAGCTTTCTTTAGCAAACTTATCTTAAAAAATCAGGAATTGCAAGTCAAATCACTTAAAAAGGATAATTTGACTACTTTTATGGCTTAATTTGAAAAAATTCTTCTATTATATTGTTTGCATTTAAAACTAATTTCGCACCTTCTTGAATCAAACGGTTTGTACCTCTCCAAGTATCAATATAAATATTACCGGGAACCGCAAAAACTTGTCTATTTTGTTCCAAAGCAAAGTCAGCTGTTATTAAGGATCCACTTCTCTCGGCAGCTTCAATAATAACCGTACCAAGAGCTAAGCCACTAATAATACGGTTGCGCTCAGGAAAATACCATCTTCTTGCTTCTTCATTTGGTAAATACTCGCTAAGAAGTAAACCTTGCGTGATTACTTCTTTGGCTAGTAGTTCATTCGTCCGAGGATAAATTTTATTTACTCCAGATCCAAGTACTGCAATGGTGGCGCCGCTATTACGGAGGCTAGCTTTGTGCGCTTCAGCATCTATTCCAAGCGCAAGTCCACTAACTATCGCAAAGCCATGATTTGAAAGTTCAGCGGCAAGTGACGCACATGCTTTTCTACCATACTCACTCATTCGTCGTGTCCCTACAATTGCAATAGCTTGTTTTTTTAATAGGTCTAGATTTCCTTTATAAAACAAAAGCGGTGGTGCTTCATATATTTCTTTAAGTAACTCGGGGTAGTTTTCATCAAGAATACAGACCACACTCGCTTCTTCTGGCGAATAAATTGCTGCTTCCTCTAATTCAGTAATTATTTGTTCTTTTTTGTCCGCAGTAAAAAAATGAGTTGCAATCTGTTCAATCGACATCTCCCAACAATTAAAAGTGGTAATTTTTTGCCAGATAACTGCCCTTTTTTTAGCGGAAATAGATTTACATGAAGCGATTTTTAACCAAGTTTCTCGTTCTTTAAAGTTCATCTTCTGCACCTCCGTGATAGTTATTCACAAGTGTACAAAGATTAGCTCTTTTTGTAAAATCGGTAAAATTTTCTTTTCAGCTCAAAAAAGCGTACTTTCTATTAAGAAAATACGCTTTTGCTTTAAGTATTTAGCTATTTTAGACTCTCAAAATGTAACTTTGCTTCTTTTACAGGAGAAAAGCTTAACCTGTGAATTGGACAAATTCCGATAGTATCTAAGCCATTCAAATGTTTTTTCGTCCCGTAACCCATATTGTTTGCAAAATCATACCCTGGATATAATTCATCATACTGTTGCATCATTCTATCTCTTGTAACTTTGGCGATGATAGAGGCAGCAGCGATAGAAATACTTTTCGTATCTCCTTTTATAAGCGATAACTCTGATTCAGAATATTTCAGTGGCATCGCATCAATTAGGACGAAGTCAGGCGCTGGATTCAACTCTTCTAAAGCTGTGCGCATAGCTATTTTTGTTGCTTCATAGATGTTTACTTGATCAATTACATCATGGTCAATAATTCCGATACCGATGGAGATGGCTTCTTCTTTTATAACATCAAAAAGTATATCTCGTTTAGCCTCATTTAGCTGTTTAGAATCATTGATCCCAACGACAGAAAAATCAGCTGGTAAAATGACTGCAGCAGCCACTACTGGACCTGCTAGCGGACCGCGCCCCACCTCATCTACACCAGCGATATACTGAAAACCTTGCTTAAAAAGATCTGTTTCATAGCGTTTCATTTCTATTAATTTTGCAGCTAATTTTGCTTCTTTTTCCCATTTTTTTCGGGTCGATTGAAGAAGTTTCTGTACACCTTTTCGTTCGTCTTGAGTGCAAAGTTGAAAAAAAGGGTCTTGTTCTGAGGTCACTAGGCTGAGTTTTTCTCGGATAACAGCGATAGATTCACTCATTCAGCATCGTCTTCCCAATTAGGGAAATCAAAAGACATTCTTCCTAATTTTTGTTGACGGATTTCTCGAACAACAGTCTCAGCTGCGCGTGAATAATCAGGATCATTATAACGATCTAGAAGTCCTCTTTTTTCAGCTATAAAAGCTAGTGTTTCAATTGGATCTTCTGAAACTTTCTCTACTTTTAGCCAGTTTTGAAGGCGATCGGGGTAATGTTTTTCTAAGAAACGTAATCCATAACCCGCAATTTCTTCCATTTGTAATAAATCGTCTTTAATCGCACCTGTTAAAGCTAACTTATATCCTATTTCTTGATCTTCAAATTTAGGCCATAGAATTCCTGGTGTATCAAGAAGTTCTAATGTTTTCCCTACTTTGATCCATTGTTGAGCTTTAGTTACCCCTGGTTTATTACCAGTTCGCGCAATATTCTTTTTCGCCAAACGATTAATCAATGTTGATTTTCCTACATTCGGGATTCCGAGTATCATCGCGCGAATTGCTCTTGGTTTCATTCCTTTACTTCTTAAACGTTCAAACTTTTCGGCCATTAATTTTTCAGCCGCTTGTTCGATTTTGAATAGGCCTTTTCCTTCTTGAGCATTTACTGCTACTGCTGGTAAGCCTTTCTCAGCAAAATAATCAATCCATTCTTTGGTTGTTTTCTCATCAGCTGTATCTGCTTTATTTAAAATAATCACTCGTCTTTTTTGGTGGATAATTTCTTCTAGCATTGGATTGGATGAGGATAGCGGGATACGTGCATCCACTAATTCAAAAATCACATCTACTAGTTTTAATTTTTCTGTCACCTCACGACGAGCTTTGGCCATATGACCTGGAAACCATTGAATTGTCATCATATACTCCTAATCTATTAGTTTTGCATCTTCAATTGGCCAATAACAAATTGGTGTTGTTCCGAGTACCTTACTTAGCGGAATCGGTCCTATTATCCGGCTGTCTTTACTCGCTCTCCGGTTGTCACCTAAAACAAAATAGGTATCTTTTGGAATTTTGCCGCCATCTAGTTGGTCTTTAGAACTGTAATCATCTGTTAAGTAGCCATCTTTCAGCTTTTCTTTGTAAGTATCTAAATACGGTTCATCATATTTTTTTCCATTGATGTAAAGTTGGTCTGCTTTATATTCTACCGTATCGCCAGGTAAACCAATCACTCGCTTAATGTATTCTTTTCCATCTGCTTCACGAAAAACAATTACATCAAAACGATCTACCTCGCCAAAACGGTTTATAATTACACGGTCATCACTATGAAGTGTAGGCATCATCGAAATTCCATCCACAAGAATAGGCACGAACAAATAAAAACGGATTATAACAGCTAATAACACTGCTAAAACAGCCGCCCAAATCCAAGACCATAACCGTTTTAAATTCTTCTCCTTCAAAAAACTGCACCGCCCTATTTTTTACTAACAGTCTCATTATAAACGAAAAAACTTTCATTTAATAGAGAAATCCGCGAAAAAGTAACTTTCACGGATTTCTTATTATTTCCCAAATTGAATTACAGTGCCGTTTACAGTTTTGTCATCAATAAATCCAAAAACTCGGCTATCCGAACTACCACCGCGATTATCCCCAAGAACAAATAGTTTGCCTTTAGGAACCGTACTTTCTCCCGTCATATCCTCTAACGTATAATCCGCTATGTAAGGCTTTTGGGTGGGGTCCGGGTTCCATAGTGTTAGTGTTCCTTCTGGCAAATAACTTTCAACTTTTCGCTTGCCATTTAAGTATAATTCGCCATTTTTAAAAGCAATTTTATCTCCCGGCATACCGATAACACGTTTAATAAAATGTTCACCTGAGCCAATCATTGGTGGTTCATCAAATACAATAATATCAAATTGATCTGGATTTGTTATTTTTTCAATAAAAATTCGGTCGCCGTCTTGATAGGTTGGAACCATAGATGTTCCTTCTACTTTTACTGGTGCAATAACAAAATTACGAATAACTAATGCTATTAAAAGTGCCGCTACGATGACAAGCACCCAGCTTAATAATTGATGCGCCCCACTTTTTTTCTTAGGCTTTTCTTCCAAATAATCTGCCATCTATGTCTCCTCCTAGAACTCTTCGCGGGTTTAAATTATCGCTGCAAAGACTTTCCAAACGAAATTACTTTCCCAAGAACTGTGTCTTGCGATATGAAGCCGATATAGCGACTATCCTTACTTACTTGACGATTATCCCCTAACACAAAAAGTTTGCCATCTGGAACAGTAAGAGAGCCGTCAGAGTACGGAATATCAGCCATTGTGAAGTTAGGATCGCCCTTATCATCTGTAGTCAAATAACCACCTGTTAAAGCGCTTTTCTCAGAATCTAAATACGGTTCATCATACTTTTTACCATTAATATAAAGTTGGTCTTCTTTATACTCCACTTTATCTCCTGGAAGTCCGATTACGCGCTTAATATATTCTGCATTTTCTTCATCAGGAGCTGGAAATACAATAATATCAAAGCGTTTTGGATCTGATATTTTGTTAATAAATAGATGTTCACCGTCATGTAGTGTTGGATCCATTGATTTCCCATTAACAGTAACTGGAGAAATTAAAAAATAGCGAATACCGAAAGCGAGTATGAGCGCAATGATAATTATTTTTATCCATCCAAATGCCCCAGAAAAAAATTTATTTTCACTTTTCATGTCTTTTTATCCTCTCCAATTATTATTAATAAAGTATAGCACGAAACAAGCTAGATGTTACAGTAAAACAAGCTAGATTGATAGAAAAAATGCGCGCCAATTACGACGCGCATTTCGAATCATGCTGATGTTTTAATAGGGATAATGGAGCCATCCTCTAATTGCAGTTGCGGCTCTTCTTCTCCGCGCGCTGCTTTCTCAGTAATAATACACTTAGTAATGTCATCACGAGAAGGGATTTCGAACATAACTTCTAACATGATTTGTTCAATGATAGAACGAAGACCACGTGCTCCAGTTTTACGTTCAATCGCTTCTTTCGCAATTTCAATTAAAGCTGTTGGTTCGAATTCAAGCTCTACGTCATCAAGCTCTAACATACGTTTGTATTGTTTTACTAAAGCATTCTTCGGTTCTGTCAAAATGGAAACAAGTGCTGCTTCATCTAATTGTTCAAGCGTCGCGATAACCGGCAAACGACCGATAAATTCAGGAATTAAGCCGAATTTCAGTAAATCTTCCGGAACGACACGGGATAAATAAGTTTCATCTTCTTTTAGTTTCGCATTATCAGTTCCAAATCCAATGACTTTTTCACCCATTCGATTCTTAACGATTTGTTCGATTCCGTCAAATGCACCACCAACGATAAATAGAATATTTCCTGTATCAATTTGAATTAATTCTTGATGAGGATGTTTTCTACCACCTTGAGGAGGAACACTTGCGACAGTGCCTTCTAGAATTTTTAGTAATGCTTGTTGAACGCCTTCACCGGAAACGTCTCTAGTAATAGATGGGTTTTCGGATTTACGAGCAACTTTGTCGATTTCATCAATGTAGATAATACCTTTTTCTGCTTTTTCAACATCATAGT
The DNA here is from genome assembly GCF_028596125.1 of Listeria innocua. Classification (GTDB taxonomy): domain Bacteria; phylum Bacillota; class Bacilli; order Lactobacillales; family Listeriaceae; genus Listeria; species Listeria innocua. Next base: position 1,196,411 of record NZ_CP117229.1, on the reverse strand, counting down.
CAGCAGATTGAATTAGTTTAAGAAGAATATTTTCTACATCTTCCCCAACGTAACCAGCTTCTGTAAGTGAAGTTGCATCTGCAATTGCAAACGGAACATTAAGAATTCGCGCCAGTGTTTGGGCAAGAAGTGTTTTACCACTACCTGTTGGACCAATTAAACAAATATTACTTTTTGACAGTTCTACCTCGTCTTCTTTTGTTTCATTGGAATTAATTCGTTTGTAGTGATTGTAAACTGCTACAGCGAGTGCTTTTTTAGCTCGCTCTTGACCAATAACATAGTCACTTAATATATGACGGATTTCTTGTGGTTTTGGCACTTCGCCAAAATCAACAAATTCAGAAATACCTAGCTCTTCTTCAATAATTTCATTACAAAGCTCGATACATTCATCACAAATATAAACACCTGGACCGGCCACTAATTTACGTACTTGATCTTGAGTCTTTCCGCAAAAGGAGCATTTAAGTTGGCCTTTTTCGTCGTTAAATTTAAACAAAATATTTCACCCCTTCGCATAGGTATGTTGCTTATAGGCGATTTTTTCATCTCCTATGTGTGTTAATAATATCATTTGTTAATTAGAAATGCCAATCATCTGTATCCTTATTTCTACATTCAGAAGGACACGAGTATAACTCATGTCCCCCATTTTTTAATGAAATTATTAAATCATTCTTTGCTTATTTTTCTACTGCGCTATCTAGTAAAACGTCAATAGCTTTACGGATCTTAAGGTCTGATTTAAGTTCGCTCATATCGCCAAGAGCAGCACGAACAGCGTCTTTTTCCATACCATATTTTTCAGCTAATGTAGAAATTTCTTCGTCAATAGCTTCTTCAGTTGGCTCAATGTTTTCAGCTTCAGCAATAGCTTCAAGCACTAGGTTCATTTTCACGCGTTTTTCAGCGTCTTTTTCCATTTGTGCGTGCATTGCTTCTTCTGTTTGACCAGTGAATTGGTAATATAATTCAGGAGTTAGACCTTGTGCTTGTAAATCTTGTGCAAAATGATTCATTAAATGATCAGCTTCATGGTGAACCATTGCGTGTGGAATATCCACTTCTGCATTTTCAACAGCTTTAGCAATAACTTCTTCTTGTTTAGCTTGAGCAACAGAATCTTCTTTTGCTTCTTGTAGACGTTTAGAGATTTTTTCTTTTAGTTCATCTAAAGTTTCTACTTCTTCGTCGATGTCTTTTGCAAGTTCATCGTCAAGTGCAGGAACTTCTTTAGTTTTGATTTCGTGTAGTTTCACTTTGAAAACAACAGGTTGTCCAGCTAAGTCTTCCGCATGGTATTCTTCTGGGAATGTTAACTCGATGTCAGCTTCGTCGCCAGCTTTTAAGCCAACTAATTTTTCTTCAAAACCAGGAATGAATTGACCGCTTCCAAGTTCTAGAGAATGATTTTCAGCTTGTCCGCCTTCAAAAGCTACGCCGTCTTTGAATCCTTCAAAATCAAGGATGACAGTGTCGCCGTTTTCAGCTGGAGCATCTTCTTTAACAACTAATTCAGCTTGACGCTCTTGTAATTGTTTTAATTCTGCTTCTAATTCTTCTGTTGTTAGTTCTGTTTCGCGTTTTTCAACTTCAAGACCTTTGTAGTCTCCAAGTTTAACTTCAGGTTTTACAGTTACATCTGCTGTTAGAACCCAAGTTTCGCCTTTTTCCATAGACTCAATATTTACTTGAGGAGTATCAACTGGATCAATTCCAGCTTCATCAATTGCTTGAGAATATACTTCTGGAAGCAAGATATCAAGTGCATCTTGGTAAAGAGCTTCTTCGCCGAAACGTTGGTTGAAAATTTGACGTGGAACTTTCCCTTTACGGAAGCCTGGTACGTTAAGAGTTTTACGTACTTTTACGAAAGCTCTATCTAAACCTTCTTTTACTTTTTCTTGTTCAATTTCAAAAGTAAGTTTTCCAACATTACCTTCTTGTTTTTCCCATTTTACTGACATGGTATAATTCCCTCCATCATCTATTTAGTTCAATTTAATTACTCTCATGACAAGTTTCAGCCATACTCACTAATAATAACACAGATATCCCTGACTTGAAAACAACAAATATCATTATATGAAATAATTTTGCTGTCTGATTTCTAACTCCTCAATAATAGAAATTGCTTCTTCAACTGCTGCTTGATTTACTGCATCTGAAATCAGACTAACATCACCGTACATCGAGTTGGCCCATTTAAAGTAGGCATTCACCCATACATCCACTTCTTTTGGCTCAAACTCAAACGGATAAAGCATAAATAAATGTTGTTGAATAATCCCAATTATTTGTTCTAATAGACTTGGATTACTGTGTTCAAGTTTATCCGCAAGGCCAGCGAATAGTTCCGTTGCAAATGCGTTTTCGGCTAACATCGGCACCTCACTCGGATTAAAAATACCATGCTTATCAATTTTTCGGACTTCTATTTCTTCATTCACTTCTTTTTCTTGCATCAGCTCAAAGATCATTGATTGCACAAACGGGGAAAAACTTTCGTCCGCTAAAAACATTTTAAAAGCCGGCAAAAAATCATCAATTTCTAGAAAACGAGCTTCTTGTAAAAACTCTAATTGTTCCGCTGTTTGCCATGACGCAAAATCACGGATATCTTTTCTAGGAACAAATTGTTTAGGAAATGGAATGACATTATTTGTGACTTCTTTTGTATCTTCCTGTTTTTCTTCTTCCATATAATGACGAACTAACGTGAAATAAGTATCCATATTATCTTCTTGCATGAAAGTTACAGATAACTCACCTAAAATTTCCTTGTTGTAGCCATTCATCGTTAAGAAATTTTGACCTATTTCTTGCGCTTTTTTGGTTTTATTCGTCTGATTATAAAATTGAATTAACCTATGTACAATTTCCTCGTTGCATGGTTCTTGATGATACGCATTTTCCAAATAATGTAGCGTACTCATTTTTTCTTCTTCGGTCAACGAGGCAATCCCTTTTTCCATAAATTTTTTAACGCTCATTGGAAAAAAAGCACCACTTTCACTCATCGTTTTATCTCCTTTTATTCGAAAAAGCTTTATTTATTCTAACTGGATTTACCCTTATTGTAGAAAGTCTAACCCTTTTCAACAAAAAAGTTGACTTGGATTTGATTCATTCTACTTGGATAGTTTAGTTCTGTCAAGTGAGTTTTGTGGTGTTATATTGCGCAAAATCGTCTGGAATAAGCTTTAATTTTTATAAGCAGAAAGATAGACCTCGATTTTTATCTCGAGGTCTATCAAGTATCTAGATTACTTTATTTACTCACTATATTCTGTTAAAACTTCTTGATAGATTTCCTGATAAATTTCTTCTATATCCTCTGTTGCTTCTGTTGTTTCCCCGCCATCTAAGAATAATTCCTCTTTGCCCACTTCTTCAACCGGAAATTTACTTATTATAGCATTTGAAAGTATATAGTTGTCGCCATCCGGATTTTTCTCTAGGAAAAGTGTATATTCTTCCCCTTTTTCCATGTTTTTATAACCATCAATTGTTAAATCATATTTTTTGCCCTCTACCATAACGTTTTCTACGCTATACTCTAACACTTTAATTGTCGCATTCTCTGTTAGTTTTTCCGTTGTGTCTTTTTTGATAGAATTAATTTGTACATCGCTCATTGTATAAAAGTCGGTTGGAAATACATTTTCTTTCGTTTCTTTTGTCACTGTTGTTTTTTCGGATTTTTTAGTAGCTTTGATAATAATTGGGGCATCTTTTTCTAAAGCATCCATATTTTCCGCGAGTTCAAGATACTTACCGTGATAAGAAACAACGCCATTATTTGCTTTGACCGTTTCTGATGCGCTTTGTGTGGTTGCTTTTTCTTCTGATGGTTTTTCTTTTACACTTTGGCTGTTTGAGCAAGCAGTTAATATACTAAGACTTACTAAGCCTATGATCATCGTTATTTTTTTCTTCATCGTCAATCCTCCTTTTTACTTGTATAAGGCTTTGATGCCATTAAAATCGTCTTTTTGCGGTTTAGTTTTATTGATAAAACCTTTATCTAACATGATTGCATTTCTGGTTTTCACATGTCCTAAACCAAAGCCATGACCAAATTCATGCGCTACCGTTTCTATTTTATGATTATTTGAAAGTGAACGGAAGCCTTTGTATAGCGTAATTTCATTCTTCACGATTAATTTATTAGATTTGTAATAAGTTGTGTTACAAACTGCTAAGACGCTTCCTTTGTTCGTATTTGAACTACTGACAGTAAAGTTAGGCTTCACATCATTTCCCATCGTTACCGTATTCAAGTACGGAGAAGGATTCCAAGATTTCGCCCCGTTAATAATGATATTTCTATATCCTCTCGCTGAACCATTAATATACACCTTAAAATTTTTGGCGCTAGCCTTTGTCATCACATATCCAAGTCTCGAATACGCGCTTGCATTAGTAGGTATAAATAACGAAACTAACACAATAAAAATAAGAAACATTACTAAAGTTTTTTTCCTCATGTTGTTTGCTCCTCTTTTTTAGTTTCACACAATGTGTGTATTTTATCAAAAATAAAGAAAAACACTCATTTTGTGTGCTTTTACTTTATTTTTCAACAAGCGTTATTCATAAAAACACTTTAAATCACACATTAGCACCTCACTCAAAATAACGGCATTTTTATGTGATAACCGTACGCTTCCTTTTTCGATATTACTATAACCTGATGTGTACTTATAACCCATTTTTCTTGCAATAAAAGCTTGTGTTATTCCCCGTTCTAATCGTAATTCCCGAATTTTGGCCGTGTTAATTTTTCTGCTGTCTATTGTTTTCATGTCATCTTCTCCTTATCTACACAGTTTGAGTTATTAATACAATAATACCAACTCGATAAGAGGTTGTCAATTGCAAAATAATTCACTTTGTGTTAAATTATAGCTAAATTGTGTAATTTATTGTATAATCAAACAAAAAGGAGTGAAATCATGCCAAATTTAAGTAATAGACTCACATTACTACGAGAAAAACAAGGCTGGTCAAAAGCTGAAACAGCAAGAAGATTAGGTTTGAAAGCACCTTCTACTTACGGCAACTGGGAGTATGGTATTCGCGAACCTGATTTAGATATGGTTACACAAATTGCAACACTTTACGATGTTAGTGTAGATTATTTACTAGGTCAGCAAAGTATTCCTACTTATGCTCCTAGTGAACTTCAAGGTGAGAAAGATATTGCTAAAAGAATGATAAAAATTAGTGAAGATTTAAGATATGAAGATGATTTGAATTTAAACGGCAAGCCTTTGAATGATTCAGCTGCTCATTTTCTAGCTGATTCGATAGATTTCCTATATGAACAAGCGAAAAAACTTAATGATTAAATTCATCACCCGTTTAACTTTGACTTTTTTTGGGAATAATTAACAGAGTCAAACTAAAAAGTTAAAGGGGGAGTTTCATTTGTCAGAATGGTACTTCAAAAAGAACGAACAGAAAGTTGGGCCTTTTACTAATGTAGAGATGATAGCTCTATATAAAAAGAAAGAGATTAATGATTTAACATTGGTCCAAAAATCCCCTCATCCAGAGTGGGTCGCATTTAAACAAACAGAATTACATCAACATGCGTTAAATCACGGGAATTCAGAATTAAAAATTGGAAATCTTTTCTCTGCTGTGTTTAAAAAGCACTCTAAAGAGGAAGGCGAAAAAGTATTTATCGCAGGGACAAAATATACGACGCCTGCAACTAGTGACATTCCCCATACTTGGCCTCATCCATGGGTGTTTTCTAGAGTATTCTTAGTTTTAATCATTACGTACTTTTTACTTCTTGCTTGTACATATTTGTTTGATAATAGTAATACCATACCTGGGCTGATGGTTATTGGCTCTTTTGCAGTTCCATTTTCGGTCTTATTATTCTTTTTCGAAACAAATGCACCGCGAAATATCAGCGTTTTTGATGTTGTAAAAATGTTTTTCATCGGTGGTGTCGCAGCGCTTGTTGCAACACTTGTCATTTATTCGATTATTCCAGTTGGGAAATTAAACTACTTTAATGCTTTATTAGTTGGTTTTATAGAAGAAACCGGAAAAATGATTATCGTTGCCCTATTCATCCGCTCGCTTAATTCGAAATATATCCTAAACGGCTTACTTATTGGTGCAGCTGTTGGGGCTGGATTCGCTGCTTTTGAATCGCTTGGCTATGCATTTAACTATAGTGTCGATGCAGCATTTTTATTCAAGGATATTCATATTGCTGGTGAAACAATGATGAATGTTATCTTTAGTCGTGGTTGGCAGTCTATCGGTGGTCATGTTGTATGGGCTGCAATAACTGGTGCCGCTCTTGTAATTGCTAAAGGAGATCAAAAACTAGGAATGAACCATATTTTCACAGGCACTTTCTGGAAATGGTTTATTATTCCGATTGCTTTACATTTCGTTTGGGATTGTCCTTTCAATCCACTACCAGCCATTGCGTTTAAACAAATTGTTCTAATCGTAATTGTGTGGTTCGTTATTTTACGCCTAATAAGCAAAGGATTAAAACAAGTTTCAGTCATCTCAGCTGCGAGTAAAGCTACAAAATAATAAAAAAGGATTCTAAGACAATTTCTTAGAATCCTTTTTTAGTGATTACTTGACCAAACAACAATATATTATAGACATATCTCTATTTTCATGTAAAATAGAAGTATTATCTAATTAGCAGAGGGGTCATAGAAATGCGCGAATCTTTAAAAAATAGCAAGAGATTAGTTATCAAGGTTGGTACAAGTACATTAATGTATGGAAATGGCCATATTAACCTAAGAACTATCGAAAAATTAGCGATGGTTTTATCCGATTTACGTAATGAAGGAAAAGAAGTTATCTTAGTTTCTTCTGGGGCAATCGGCGTTGGCTGTCATAAATTACAACTTCCAGTGCGACCTACAAGCATTCCCGAACAACAAGCAGTTGCTTCTGTCGGTCAGAGTGAATTAATGCATATATATAGTAAGTTTTTTGGTGAATACGGACAAGTTGTTGGTCAAGTACTACTTACTCGAGATGTAACTGACTTCCCTATTAGTAGAGAAAATGTTATGAACACGCTCGAAAGTCTCTTAGAACGCGGCATTATTCCTATTGTAAATGAAAATGATACAGTTGCTGTTGAAGAACTGGAACATGTAACTAAATACGGCGATAACGACCTTCTTTCAGCTATTGTAGCTAAACTCGTGCAAGCTGATTTACTTATCATGCTATCTGATATTGATGGCTTTTATGGTAGTAATCCTTCAACTGACCCAGATGCAGTTATGTTTTCTGAAATCAATCAAATAACACCAGAAATCGAAGCACTTGCTGGCGGTAAAGGTTCTAAATTCGGAACTGGCGGTATGTTAACGAAACTTTCCGCTGCTTCTTATTGTATGAATGCTAACCAAAAAATGATTTTAACCAATGGCAAAAATCCTACAATTATTTTTGATATAATGCAAGGTGAACAAGTTGGGACTTTATTTGCAAGTAAAAAGGAGGAATTTTCCCATGACGGAACTCATTAAAAAAGGAAGTGCCGCTAAAGAAGCATCCCAATTTTTAGCGCAAGCATCAACTAAGCAAAAAAATGCAGCTTTGCTAAATCTAAGCAATGATTTACTTGCCCATACAGCTTCCCTTCTACAGGAAAACAACAAAGATATTATACGTGCTCGGGAAAAAGGGACACCTGAAACAATGATTGATCGCCTCCGTTTAACAGAAGAAAGAATAAAAGAAATTTCTGACGCGGTTAAACAAGTTGTTGCTTTGAAAGATCCTATCGGAGAAGTAACAAATATGTGGAAAAATGAAGCCGAACTCACTATTGGAAAAACGAGAGTACCACTTGGAGTTATAGGTATCATTTATGAATCAAGACCAAACGTTACAGTCGATGCTTCTGTACTTTGTTTTAAAACTGGTAATGCTGTTATTTTACGTGGTGGTAGTGATGCAATTGATTCGAATAAGGCTCTTATGTCCGTTATTCAGGATTCACTAGCGGCATCTGGATTCCCTCGTTCTAGCGTTCAATTAATTGAAGACACATCTCGTGAAACAGCTCGTGATATGATGCGTTTAAATCGCTTTTTAGATGTTCTTATCCCGCGCGGTGGAGCTAAATTAATCCAAACAGTTCTTGAAAATGCTACTGTTCCAGTCATTGAAACCGGCACAGGAAATTGTCATATTTATGTCGATAAAGCTGCTGAAAAACAAATGGCAATCGATATTTTAGTGAACGCAAAATGTTCGCGTCCTTCTGTTTGTAATGCAGCTGAAACCTTACTTATTCACCGAGATATGGCAGAAGCCTTTCTTCCTGAAATGGAAACCGCTTTAAAGGAATATAACGTTGAATTACGCGCGGATGAACGCGCACGAGAAATTCTAAAAGATTCTAAAGCAGCAACAGAGTCAGACTGGGAAGATGAATTTTTAGACTTTATTTTGGCCATTAAAGTTGTAGATTCAGTAGATGAAGCAATTAATCACATTAATAAATACGGGACAAAACATTCCGAAGCAATTATTTCGAATGATTATGCAACAGGACAAGCATTTCACCAAAAAGTCGATGCTGCGGCAGTATATATTAATGCTTCTACTCGCTTCACAGATGGTTTTGCAATGGGATTTGGTGCAGAAATTGGTATTAGTACTCAAAAACTTCATGCCAGAGGTCCAATGGGCTTAACGGAGCTTACTTCAACTAAATATATTATTTTCGGGGACGGTCAAATCCGTAATTAATGAAAAGGAAGCCTAATAGTTAGGCTTCCTTGTTTTTTGTATTCAACCAAGCAATAACATCTTTAAAAACAGTTTCTTTACATAATTCATTGACAAGTTCATGGCGCGCATCTTCGTAGATTTTATAGGTAACATCTTCCACTCCAGCTGCTTCTAAAGCTAATGCAATTTTAGGCGTATCTTTTCCAAAATGGCCTACCGGATCATCACTCCCTGAAAGTAATAAAATAGGCAAATCTTTCGGCACACTTTCGACAGTTTCTTTTTGCTGGCTTATTTTAACGGCTTCAAAAAGATTATGGAAAAATCCGCTCGTTCCCACTACTGGACCGCAAAACGGGTCTTTCTCATAAGCTTCATAAATCGCCACATCACGTGAAAGCCAACTGAAGCGATGATTTTCATTAAACGGCTTATTATAGCCCCAAAATGCTAATTTATTTAGAAATCCGCTTCGTTTCATTTCATCTTTTTTTACCCGTTGTTTCGTTATAATTTGCCCCATTTTCAGGAGAGGGATTGGTTGTAATCCGCTTCCGCTCAGTATTACTCCATCAACTTGATGTTGCGCCATAAAAGTCCGGATGACGAAACTTCCCATACTGTGTGCGAAAATAAAATAGCTCAGTCCGGGATAAGTTTCTTTTAAATAAGTTCGAACGACTACTTCATCTTGTATCATATTTTGAAAACCTGTTTCGCCGTCTAAATGACCCAAATAAGTTTCATCTATAGCTGATTTTCCAAACCCACGATGATCGTCTGCTACTACGATATATCCCGCTTCATTCAAACGTTCAGCAAACAAGCCATATCTAGCCCCGTGCTCTGCCATGCCGTGAACAATTTGAACTACACCAACTGGATTTTCAACTTCATCCCATATATGTAAATGTAAATCTAACCCATCTGTCGCTTTTAATTTCATTTGTTTGTACATGTGTCTCCCTCCCATTTCATCTTAATATTAGTATAACATCTGGCAGTTATTTTCACTATTTCACTGCCTTTTATTAGGACTTTTGTATAACTAGTTAAAAAGTTACAGTTCCAACTATTCATTTATCTTAACTTGATTGTTCACATAATCACAATGTGCTATAATAAACCCATAAGGAGATGACACACATGGATAACTGTTTAGCGCAATTACAAATGTATGATTATTTACTAAAAAAATACCGTAACAAAGAGGTTTTCCCCGATACGCGAATGATTGTTGAAATTGACGGAAAACTGTGGACAGGTGACTTCCTCCAACTTGACGATTGCCATATCATTGAGATTGATTGGGAAGATACTCGTTTTACAAGAATTGAACGTACAAAAGATGCTATCAATGATGAATTTAATGAAAAAGTAACGAACTCCAATGTGAATGTTAGTGAAAACCGCATTGATTCAAAAATTGGTAGTCTAAAAAATATTGAAATTTTGTATCAAGAAATTGGTAATTTTGTTCGCCAAGTCGAGAGCTCTACAACGACTTTAAAACCTTTACTATACAACGCATATTGCTTAGATACACGTGTTAAATTACCATTTTTAGACCTTAGCAAAAAAGAAATTACATTAGTATCTTTGACTAATTAAATGAACCCCCGCGAAACTTATATTTCGCGGGGTATTTTTATGCTGTTTATTGAATGTGTTTTATACGATCACTTGAAAGTTGAGCTAGTTCTGTTTGGAGGAATTTTGGCAATATTTCTACCTCACTCACCTTGTCTATTTCAAACCATTTAAAATTTAACTCGTAACCTGTCTCCCCGTACTGCCCAAACTGTTCTATTTTTGTAAACGTCGAAAGTTCTAATAGTGAGCTGTTTGGATATAATTCCACAGCATAATAAAACTCAATACTATCAATTTCCTCGCCATGATATACAAAGCGATTTTCTGCGATAATTTTTAAATCGCGAATAATCACTTCTTCTCCAAGTTCTTCTCTCATTTCTCGCTGTAAGCCTTCGTTAGTTAACTCGTTTTCAACGGCACCACCCGGCAATGTCCAATAACTTTCATTCTTAGTTGTGTGGAGTAAAATTTTGTTTTGATGCCTGATAATCGCTGCTACTCTTATATGTTTCATAAACCTCTCTCCTTTTTTTAATTTTAGCATAAATAAAGTGGTTGCGCTTTCAACTGATTTATAGTATAGTAATGGCGAATAACTTGTATATACAAGTTAAAAAGGAGGAAATTTTATGGTTGACTATAAAAAGGATGCAAGCGCTCTCTTAGAATTAATAGGCGGCAAAGAAAATATTTCATCTGTTACACATTGTGCAACAAGAATGCGTTTTGTTTTGCTAGACCCTGATAATGCTGACGTGGAAGCTATCGAAGACATTCCAGCTGTAAAGGGAACGTTTACTCAAGCTGGGCAATTTCAAGTTATTATAGGTAATGATGTAGCTATTTTTTATAATGAATTTACAAAAATTAGTGGTGTGGAAGGTGTAAATAAAGAGGATGCCAAAGTAGATGCTAAGAAAAATATGAGCTTACTTCAACGTTTGCTTGCCGGATTAGCTGAAATTTTCACACCGTTAATTCCTGCAATCGTTGTTGGTGGTCTTATTCTCGGTTTCCGTAATGTTATCGGTGATATTAAGTTTTTAGAAGACGGTACTAAGACGATTGTTGATGTGTATCCATTTTGGGCTGGTGTTTATAGTTTCTTATGGCTGATTGGTGAAGCTGTATTCCACTTCCTACCAGTTGGAATTACATGGTCAATCGCGAAAAAAATGGGGACAACTCAAATTCTAGGGATTGTCCTTGGTTTAACACTTGTTTCCCCGCAACTGCTAAATGCTTACAGCGTTGTTGAAACAAAAGCTGGCGACATTCCTGTCTGGGATTTTGGCTTTGCTCAAGTGCAGATGATTGGTTATCAGGCACAAGTTATTCCTGCAATTATGGCAGGTTTCTTACTAGCCTATCTCGAAATCTGGTTACGTAAATTTATTCCAAATGCAATTTCGATGATTTTTGTTCCATTCTTTGCCCTTGTTCCAACTGTTCTAGCTGCTCATGTCATTCTTGGACCTATTGGATGGAAAATTGGTAACGCGATTTCAAATGTCGTTTATGCTGGTTTAACTGGTGGACTGAGTTGGTTGTTCGCCGCCCTATTTGGCTTCTTATATGCCCCGCTCGTTGTTACGGGACTGCATCATATGACTAACGCTATCGACTTACAATTAATGAGCCAATTTAAAGGAACAAATCTCTGGCCGATGATTGCTTTATCTAATATTGCTCAAGGTTCAGCTGTTCTTGCTATTATTTTCCTTCACCGCGGTAATGAAAAAGAAGAACAGGTTTCGATCCCTGCAACTATTTCTTGTTACCTTGGTGTAACTGAGCCTGCAATGTTTGGTATTAACTTGAAGTACTTATATCCTTTCGTTGCTGCCATGATTGGATCAGCAATTGCAGCTGTCGTTTCCGTTTCTAGTGGTGTTATGGCTAACTCCATTGGGGTTGGGGGATTACCTGGAATCTTGTCAATTAATCCTAAATACTATGCAATCTTTGCTGTATGTATGTTGATTACAATTGTTGTTCCATTCGTTCTAACTGTATTATTCCGCAAATATAATATTTTAAACAAAGTAGATACTGCTCCAATTCGAACTTTTGGTAAAAAAGAATATCGTGGTTCTGCTAAATCAACCAATTAAAAAGTGAGGCTTCTCTTTATGACAAAGTTTGCTCAAAAAACTATTTATCAAGTGTATCCAAAATCTTTTTTTGATACGACTGGCGATGGTACTGGGGATATTCCTGGTATCACCGCTAAGCTTGATTACTTACAGGAACTCGGAATTGAGATGATTTGGATTAATCCTTTTTATCCTTCTCCGCAAAATGATAACGGGTATGATATTTCTGATTATACGGCTGTAGACCCGTTATTTGGAACTATGAATGATGTTACTACGCTTATTTCTGAAGCAAAGAAAAGAAATATCGGAATTATGATTGATTTAGTCTTAAATCATACTTCAACCGAACACCCTTGGTTTAAAAAAGCTCTCGCTGGTGACCCTTTTTATCGTGATTTTTATTATTTCCGTCCGGCAAAAGCAGATGGATCTCCGCCAACAAACTGGGAGTCTAAATTTGGCGGAAGTGCTTGGCAAAAGTTACCTAATTCATCTGAGTATTATTTGCATTTATATGACGTTACTCAAGCTGATCTTGACTGGGCTAACAAAAATGTACGTGAAGCGCTTTTTGATGTGGTGAACTTTTGGATTGATAAAGGTGTGGAAGGATTTCGTTTAGATGTGTTAAACGTTATTGCGAAACCTAAGTTTTTAGAAGATGATTTTGAAGGTGATGGTCGTCGTTTTTACACGGATGGGCCAGGCATTCACGCCTATTTAAAAGAGTTAAATGAGCGAACTTTTGGTGATAAGCCGATTGTAACTGTTGGGGAGATGTCTTCTACTGATATTGATAATTGTATCCGTTATAGCGACCCGAAAGAAAAAGAATTATCGATGGTATTTCATTTCCATCATTTAAAAGTGGATTATCCTGATGGGGAAAAATGGCGCTTAGCGGATGTGAATTTTGCTAATTTGAAATCGATTTTCCATACGTGGCAAGTCGCAATGTCTGAAGAGAATGGCTGGGATGCGCTTTTTTGGAATAATCATGATCAACCTAGAGCGCTTGGGCGTTTTGCTTCTGATCGTCCGGAACATTATTATCACTCTGCCACCCTGCTTGGTGCGACAATTCATTTTATGCGTGGAACTCCCTTTGTATATATGGGAGAAGAAATTGGCATGATGAATCCAAAATTCCCTACAATTGATGATTATGTCGATATTGAAACACTCAATCATTTTGACATCTTACACAAAAACGGGCTAAGTGAACAAGAAGTAATGACTATTATTAAAGAACGTTCGCGTGATAATAGCCGGACACCAATGCAGTGGGATAGTTCGAACAATGCTGGGTTTACGACCGGCACTCCTTGGTTAAAAGTAGCAGATAACGCCAATGAAATTAATGTTCAAAAAGCGCTATCCGATAAAACAAGCATTTTCTACTTTTACCAAAAACTGATTGCTTTACGTAAAGAATATCCGGTCATTCAAACTGGTGATTATACGCCATATTTGACCGAGGAAGATTCGATTATCGCCTATAAGCGTTCAAATGAAACTGCATCGCTACTAGCAATTCATTACTTTGGAGCTACAAAGAAAAAAATACAGCTTCCAAAAGAATTTTCGGACGGAAAGATATTACTATCAAATTATGACCGTAAAGAAATTAGTGCTGAGATAGAGTTATCGCCTTATGAAACATTAACTTTAATTCAATAAAAAAAGCCCGGGAATATTTCTCGGGCCTTTTAACGTCTTCTAGCAAAATCAATAAAACGAAATTTATCCAATCGGTGACGTGACTCTGTATATTGAAAAAGAGTTGTGTCTTTTAGAAATACGGTGCTTTTTACGACAACCACATGAGTGTCACCGTGGAGCGCTAAGTATTTCTTATCTTCTGCATTCAGCGGCTCAACCGTAATTTCTTTTTGAGCGTAACTGATTTCATAGCCTTTTTCATTTTCTAAGTACTGATAAAGAGAGTCTTCTAAAATCTCGGTTTCAATCGGATTGGTATTGTCTAATAAATAATCGTAGTCTAGAATGGTTGCTTCTCCTTCTAAATAACGAACTCTCAAGATAGCTAAACAAGATGATCCACGCGGAAGACCAGCGAAATCAGCAATACGATTTGGCAAGGTTGCTCGCTCGTTTCGAATTACTTTGGTGGTCGCATTCATATGTTCGGATTTTTGTAATTCTTTAAAACTAGTTAATCCCGAAACTGGAAATGAATATCGTTCCCTATCAATTACAATCGATCCTTTACCTTGGAGCTTTTGAATACAGCCGTTTTCAAGTAGTAAAACAAGTGCTTTTCTGATTGTTTCACGGGATACTGAAAAACGTTTGGCCAGGACATTTTCACTCGGAAGTAGTGTGCCTGCTGGATAAACGCCGGATGTAATATCTTGCTCTAATTCTAAATAAATGTCAAAAAACTTATTTTTTTTATTCAAATTAACTCACCCACCGCTATTGTAGCATATTTGCAGATAAATGTAACCGAAATTTGCTAGTCCGCTTTATTACCAAAATCACGTGAAATTTGTTACACTAATAGTAGTAAGATTTGTTCTTTTGTTTTGATTTAAGAGGAGGTATTTTCTATGACTAAAGTTATTTTAACTATTATCGCAATTATCGTTCCAGCATTTCTTGGATTTTTATTTGCTTATCAGATTTATAAGAAAAAAACTGCCACTTATATGCCACTAAAAAATGAATTTGTACACTGGGCAAAGTAAGCATCTAATAGGGAGGGAATCAAGGTGAAAAAAACAGAAAGTGAAAAACCGCTTGTCATCAAAATTGTTATTAGTGTTCTTGTTGGTTTATTTTTACTTAATTTAATGCCATTCTTAGCGATCTTCGGTTAATTTTTTTACTTAATAGTGCTTGAAGCAGCTTATTTTTTATGGTATATTGTAAATTGTGTTGAAATGAATAGCAATTTTTTATGGTGAGACAATTAATGACAGAGATGTCAGTTAATGCTTTTTTTATAAAAAGACTCCAGAGTGCCGATTTCGCGGTGTTCTTGGGTCTTTTTTTGTGTGGAAAGGAGAAATGGATATGAAAAATAAAACTGGTTGGAACATCGCAAAAATTATTGTTGGAGCGCTTATATTCTCGCTTGCGGTCAATGTTTTTGCAATCCCTAATAATCTTGGGGAAGGCGGCGTTACGGGGTTAACGATGATGCTTTACTACTTGCTTGGTTGGACTCCAGCGATTACGACGTTTATTTTTAATGGTATTTTACTTGTTATTGGTTATAAGTTTTTGGATCGCATGACGATTGTTTGGACGATTGTCGCGATTAGTTTCACTTCGCTATTCTTACATTTTTCTGAACCGCTTGCTTTTGTTGCAAGCCAATCTATCGTGGCAGCGATTTTCGCTGGTTTAATGATGGGAATTGGTATGGGGCTCATTATGAACGGCGGCGGAACTACTGCTGGAAGTGCTATTTTAGCAAAAATAGCAAATAAATATTTAGGTTGGAATACTAGTTATGCGCTATTATTCTTTGATTTAATTGTCGTTATCCCTTCTGTTTTTGTTATTGGTTTTGAAAATATGCTATTTACGGTTGTTTCACTTTATATTTCTACAAAAGTGCTTGATTTCATCCTAGAAGGTTATAATCCTAAAAAATCTGTTACGATTATTTCTGACTACTATGAAGAAATTGCTACCGAAATCGATGCGAATTTGGAACGAGGTATTACGCTGTTTAACGGTCAAGGATTCTATATGCGTCAAGATAAAAAAATCCTTTATATCGTGATTAGTCGTGATCAACTTCTCCCACTAACAAAAATCGTGAATAAATATGACGAAAAAGCATTCTTTATTATTAATGACGTGCAAAGTGTTGTTGGAGAAGGATTCACAAAACAAATTACAAGCGAATGATGTTGTTTTATGAAACTTATGTTACAATGATGTGGAAATTATTTTTAATGTAAGTGAGGCGTCCTTATGAAAATATCTAAACCGGCATATATGGTTTTACTTGTTGTTGGCTTGGTTTTTGTTTTTTTGGGACTATCTAATATCGGAATTTCTATTTTTTGGGACTTTAGCGACTTAGAAAATATGCTGGTTGGCTCTTTGCTAATCATCATTGGGCTTATTACACTTAGAGTTCGATATACATTTAAAAAAAGAGGATAGAAAAGCACTGCAAATTATGATTGCAGTGCTTTTCTACTGTTATCCTTTAAAAAATTACGTTTTCTTGAATAACATCTAATTTTTTTATGATAATATAGCGATTTTTCATGGTGATGACGCCCTCTTTTTTTAATTGTTGAAAAATCCGATTGACACTGCTCGCTGAATTTATTCCGCAAAAGTGACCAATTTCTTCATTACTCACTAAAAAATCGATTAAAAATTGATCTTTTTCGATTTCCACGCCGAAAAGTGTATAAAGTTCGTATAACTGTGTGCAAATTGCGCCAAGTTTTCCGTTCATCAGCATTTGCTGCATTTTTTTGATGGATTGTAAAAGTCTTGTGCGATAATAATCTTTGACATAAATTTGCAGATCAACGTCACGGTTTACATCTTTCCAAAAACGTACTCGGTCTACTTGATATAGTTCTGCTGTGTCTGATTCCACACGAATATTAAACGGCGCATTGGCAAATTGAGAATACTCATCTTTTAAAAGTGAGATAATATCCATTTTATTAATGTAGTTTAAATTAAATTCCCTGCCATCCCTTGAGATAATACTCGTTTTAATAATCCCTTTTTTAAGTATGTACACATAAGAATCTTCAAGCCCTTCGTAAGTTAAATATTTACGTTTTCCCCTTGTAATAACTGGAAAATCATTTGTGCTTACATAATTATTAAGAATATTTTGTTTCATGTTCTTAACCTCCTTTTTGTCATTCCAGTTAAAGCATATTAATCATACAAAATACTATTCCCTATTTTTTCAACATATGTTATACAAATTTGTATATATCAGAAATAATTACCAAATTAAAAAGTCTACTCTTAAAATTTCGCCTATAATACTCTTTGTCGCTGAGATAAATCACACGTAGGAAGGGATTTTAATTTATGAAAGAAAAATTATTTAATAAGGGTTTTGTTTTAATAACATTGATTAACTTTGTCGTTTATCTTGTCTATTATTTGCTGATGGTGATTATTGCTGTCATTGCCCAAGAAGAGCTGGGTGCATCACTCGGCGAAGCGGGTTTTGCTTCTGGTATTTATATTATTGGTACGCTCCTTGCGAGACTTTATATGGGGAAAAAGCTTGAGTTATTTGGTCGTAAGCAAGTTTTAAGGTTTGGTATTTTATTTTTCTTAGTAACGACGATGGCTTACTTATACATGCCGACGATTGCAATTATGTTTATTATTCGCTTTTTAAATGGGTTTGCATATGGAACAACTTCTACTGCAACAAATGCCATTGTTACTGCTTATATTCCTAATTCTAGAAACGGAGAAGGCATTAATTATTATGGTCTTAGTACGAGTCTTGCTGCTGCCATTGGACCATTTATTGGAATGATTTTGTTAAGTAAAACAAGCTTTTATACGATTATTATTTTTTCCACGGTTATTGTCTTATTAACTGCACTGCTTTGTTTCTATCTACCAGTAAAAAATATTGTTTTAACAAAAGAACATCGGACAGCATTACAAACTTGGACTGTCAAAAGTTTTATTGAAACAAAAGTTATTCCGATTACTTTTATTGCCTTTTTGATGGGGATTTCTTATTCAAGCGTACTTACCTTCCTTGCTTCGTATGCGCGAGAAATTAATTTAGTTAGCGCTGGTACTTTTTTCTTTGTTGTCTATGCGTTAGTTATTACTTTTACCAGACCTATGTCAGGGAAACTATTTGATGCAAAAGGTGAAAAATATGTCATGTATCCTAGTTATCTCTTTTTAGCAGTTGGTCTAGTTGTGCTTAGTACTGCAACATCAAGTATTGTTTTACTTATTTCAGGTGGATTAATTGGTTTAGGTTATGGAACTTTTATGTCGAATGGACAAGCTGTTTGTTTGAAAGTTTGTGAACCCCACCGTATTGGCATTGGTTTATCTACTTACTTTATTGGGCTTGATTTAGGCCTTGGTATCGGACCTTATATTATGGGTGAAATTCATCATGTTCTTTCATTCCAAGGTATTTACATTATCGCTGGTGCTATCGCATTTGTTTGCGTATTTATTTACATGTTTTTATCCAGAAAAAAAGTGTCCAGTGGCGCACATGAACAACTAAAAGGGAGCGAAGAATTATGAATAAATTATTACTCATTACCGCAGCAGGTTATATCGTAGGAGTCCGAGCGATTGAAAGTGAAAAAAATCATTCTATTTTGCTTAGTGACGTCTATATTAATAACCCATCGCAGCGATTAATTGATCATTTTGAAAGTCTAGAAATTGCGAAAGAACAAATTATCGGCCATAAAAAATTATCTACCGATGATGCTCAAAATTTAATTAGTAGATGGGAAGCTAATTATTTTACTACATCTTGATAAATGGAAGCATTGCGAATCAGCGCAATGCTTTTTTTATAAGACTTGATGGCTAATATGTAATAATGTATTTTCACGGTATTTTGTTGTAACTTCTATTCTCTTCAAATCATCCGGAACATGTTTGATCAGATAAGGTAGATTGTTCACTACACCAGTATTCTCTTGATTAAGTATCCATGATATTTTTTTAAAGTCGAGAATTCCTTCATCGGTTGCCAGCGGGGTTTGGTATATAAAGTCATCTTTCAGTTTAGCAACAAACAAATGCATGCCGCCAAGGTTCTCCCCTTCTACAAACCATTTCATTTCACCAATATCACGTATTTCGTAGTCGGCTGCATTAATTCCAGTCTCTTCTTTAATTTCACGTTTGATAGATTCAATGAGTGATTCTCCGGGCTCGATTTTTCCACCAACGCCGTTCCAACTTCCCATCCAAGGGGATTTTTGTCTGTTTAATAATAAAATTTCATCAGCTCTTTGGATAAAGCAGAGCGTGTATTTATACATAGTTTAACCTTCTTTTTTCGTTTTTATTAGTATAGCATATTTAACGGCATAAAAAATAACAGCATCCGTGTTTAGGTTGGGAAACGGATGCTGTCAGGTGAGATATTTCATTGAAAAAAAGGTTACTCTTAATATACCGAATAAATATGAAAAAAGTATGAACAAACTAAGAAAGTTCATTTTTAATTTTTTGAAGTAAATGATTACCTTGCTGCGTCATACTATAATATTTTTTATTATTATTATTTTCGTCACGTATGATAAAGCCATGAAATTCAAGCCAGTAAGTGCAGTATAACAACTCATTTCTCGTAGAATTGCCAACAATATCACTTTGCAGAAAATTGATGGTTAATGATTTTATATTGTATACAGGATTTTTGACAACTTCTAACACCATTATAATAAGTCGATTATCTGGCCTTTCCATTGCGTGACCTTCTTTGCTTTAAATTATCGTTTTCTTGCTTCGTTGACTTTGAGACGTCTGCCTTTCACTTTTCGTGAGCGCATCATTTCAAGGACAGCTGGGCCTTTTCCGTTTAAAATTTCGACAAAGGATACATGGTCTTCAATCGTAATAATACCAATATCTTCCGCTGTAATCCCTTCTAATTTAGAAATGGTTCCAACAAAATCTACCGCACGGATTTTTTTCTTTTTACCACCGTTAAAATAAAGTTTCATAATATTTTTATTTAGTTTTTCACCGCGAGCTTTCTTTATGGTTGGGCGTTTTTGTTGTTTTTTACGGAAAGCTTCTTCATTTGCTTTTACTTCGATGATAGTTGGTTTCCGCTTTTTCTCAATCGTAATATTTAGCATTTCTTCTATATCACGAAGAAGCGGATTTTCATTCGTTTTAACAAAACTGATAGCTTTTCCACTTTTTCCAGCACGGCCAGTACGTCCGATTCGGTGCACGTAGTTCTCTTTTTCAATTGGTAAATCGTAATTAATTACAAGCGAGACATTATCAACATCAATTCCTCGACCGGCTACATCTGTCGCAATTAAGAAACGTGATTTTCCGCTTTTGAAATCATCCATAGCGCGGAAACGATCTTCTTGTCTTAAACCGCCATGAATTTTACTAGCTTTTACATCGAGTAAATCGGTGAGTTCATCGACTTGATTTTTCGTATTGCAAAAAATAATTGCACTGTCAGGATTTTCAGTAATTAAAACATCTTTTAACGTTTTTTCTTTATTATCCGTTTGCATTTCCACATGAAAAATTGGATTTGTTTTTTCAGAAGCCATTTCAATTACCATTGGATTATCTTGATAGCGTTTAATTAAATCTTGCATTTCTTCAGGTAATGTCGCTGAGAAAAATAAGTTTTGACGCTGTTTTGGTAAACGGCTAAGAATATCTTCTACTTGGTCAATAAAGCCCATGCTTAACATTTCGTCTACTTCATCTAAAACTAAATGGGCTACTTTATCGACATTAAGTGATCCTTTTTCGATATGATCCAGTAATCGCCCCGGCGTTCCAACAACAATATGGTTTTTTTGACTTAATTCTAATTTTTGTTTAGCAAAAGGTGATTGTCCATATATTGCTGCTGCTTTAATTCGTTTAAATCGTCCAATATTCGTACATTCTGTCTTAACCTGCATTGCAAGTTCTCTCGTTGGTACGATAATTAGCGCTTGTGGTTTGTTTTCTTCCCAAACAACCTGTTCTGCAATTGGAATCGCAAATGCTGCTGTTTTCCCGCTACCAGTTTGTGATTTAGCAACAATATCTTCTCCTGTTAAGGCAACTGGAATTACTGCTTTTTGAACAGGGGTAGCTTCTTTATATCCTAGTTCATTAATGGCTCTTTTAATTTCTTCACTTAATTTTAAATTATTCATGTCAGTCCTCATTTCCTCATATCATCATACCATATTTTTTCACAAATGACGGAACGAATTGTTTGTACTTCGCTCCTACTTCCTTTAAAATGGACTCTAAGCTTCCAAAATAAGGAGG
This sequence comes from Listeria innocua, assembly GCF_028596125.1. Lineage (GTDB taxonomy): Bacteria > Bacillota > Bacilli > Lactobacillales > Listeriaceae > Listeria > Listeria innocua. Next base: position 1,174,968 of record NZ_CP117229.1, on the reverse strand, counting down.
AAACAATGAATTTAGATGATTTGAAGAATAAAGTTACCGAGTCCCTGCCCCTGGAAAATCTAGGAACACTGACAGAAGAGGCAACAACCAAAGCATCTGAGCTTGGCGAACAAGCAAGTAATGTCACGGAAAATTTACAGAATGAAGCGACAAACCTAACGGAAAATCTGCAAGATAAAGCGAGCGGACTTACGGAAAACTTGCAAGATACTGCGAATGAGTTAACTGGTGGGTTTTTGGATAAAATAAAGAATTTGTTTCAATAAATGAAAAAGCGCAGTACACTGAGCCCGCTTGGTGTACTGCGCTTTTTCTACTTTTTAATAATTATTAAATATGCATAAGCTCCCAAAACCAAAATGCTAAGTAAAAGTATAATATTCTTTGTTAGTTTTTTGCTTGATAATTCTTTTGTTGTGATCTGCTCAAGTAAAAGTTGATACTTTTTCTGAGAAGAAATTACGCTATCAACCACATCTGATGACCGTATGTCTAATCCTTTTTCCATTTTTCGATTGGGTTGATACATATTATTAGAAAACTGAAGTGTATAAATTTCATTGTTCTCTTTTACAGGTAATGGATGTATATATACTGTCTGCTTCTTTTCAATTTTAGTACTTGCTTTTACATTTTTAATTACTTCGATATCAAATGTAATAAGTTTACTGAACTCACTTTTCTTTTTAGTTTTAAATGTGTGTAAATCATCTTTTCTATTTTCGACTTGCGCGGATATATCAAAATGCGCTGTCATTAATTTATTTCGACCACTTTCAACATTGAAATCAAATGCTAAGTTCGGGGAGATATCTTTCCAATCATCATTAAATTTCCTTTGTAAAAAGTACCGTGTTCTATCTTCCATACTACTATTTTCTAGCCAACTAATTTGCTGAATTGAGCTAAAAAAAGATACATAGAAAGAGATAGTAAAAACACCCCTAATAGTGTTTTTAAAATAAATTTTAGCTTATTATTCATAATTCACCCATTCAGTATTCTTTCATTTACGTTCTTAAAAATTGAGGTGTAATTTTGTATTCACTCAATAATAATTATATCGAATTGTGAAAAACGGCGCAATGGCTTGTTGGAAAATTCTAAAGTAAGAATAATTGTATACAAAAAGAGATGCAAATTTGCACCTCTTCTAACTATATATTCTTTCATAAAAAAACCTAATGTTTACGTTTTTTTATTTAGTGCTTTCCATTCTCAAATTTTGAAAGGAATTACTTATTAATAGTAACTAGCTTTTTATGATTATTACATTGTAAATCACTACTAGTATTTATAAAAAATTATTGGCGTGGGAAACTTCTCTTTTTAGCTTTCGGCGTATTCTCTTGTCCATGCATAAGGTTTTGAAGATAAGCTGAATATTGGCCAGAACCCCAAATCGAATTAAAACTTTTGTTCATCATTCCATCTTCTCCTTTTTGCATATCAGCTATTGAAGCTGCGTGATAATATCCTTGCTCCTTCTCTTCATCTGTATTACCAGGTCTATCAATTTTATCCATTGGCTTCGCGGCAAGTTCTGTTAGTATTGAATCAGTAAGCATATCAGCATGCGCCTCAACTTCACCTGCAAAGTCAAATCTATTTTTACCGCCAGACCAATTCGTTGCAACTTTATCTAATTCTGTATCTGTAAATGATAGCTTTTCAGGATTTTTGTTATGAGCCAAATATTTTAATATAGCCATACCTGCATCATAACTATTCTGTGTATCTGCGAAGAAATCTGCCATAGCCTTTAATTCTTCGTTTGGAACACTTAGTCCTTCTGGTATATCTTTGCTCTTCCAGTGATATAATTTTATAGTTCCATCTGTTTCTCCTCCATTTGCTAGCCTTTGAAATGGATCTGGGTAAAATACTCCAAAAGGAACAGAAACTGCACTCTCTATATCTTTACGTTGTACAAATAATATCATTTCTCCATTTACTTCTGTCATAACTAATGTTCCATTGACTTCCTTATTATAATTTTCATAATAAAAAGTATCGGTAAACTCATAATATCTTTGCCCATCAACAATGATTTCTTTCGCTTTACCATTTGCCACTGCCCATTCAACGACATATTGGTAATATTCTTGCACTGTATCAAACTCATCTCGTGATTTAAATGGCTTACCGAATGGGAGCGTTCCGGCTTGATAGCTTGTTGGAATTATTTTATTATCATTAACTTGTGTTAACATCCAATCAAGCTCTTTTTGTAATTTTTCAGCTTTACTAAGTTCAACATTCCATTTGGTTTCAAAGTCTTCTAGTTTCATGCGAATATTTGTTATTTCTGTTAAAGCATCATGATGCAATTCTTCAAAAAAACCTAAATTACTCGACTGAAAGTAAGTAAATTCGTTTGCCTCTTGAATAAGATTATTCAAATCGCGGTATTCTCTCATTTCATCATCACTAACTTGATTAAAACTGCGCTTGTATTCCATTACAATAGATTGAATATCTATCATACCATTTGCTCCGAACTGTGCCTCGGCATCTGCAATATATTCGCTCAATATTTTTGTCATCAATTTATTAACTTCTAGCGTTTTTTGTTGTACAGGTTTATATGCCTCTTGTAGATAAGCACGACTTGCATCTGCTGTTTTTCCTTTAAAAAATTCCTGAGTTTCTACTGTGAAATTGGTTGTAGCGTTCATTGCTATATTTAAATTTTCATACTCTTTCTTAAGCATTACTATATTCTCGCTAACTATCTCATTTAATTCTCTGACATCTATCTTCATTTTACAATCACCCCGTTACTTCAATATCAGTTAATAGATTTTTATCTAAGTTAACGAATTCAGCACAATTCTTCTCTATGTCTTGTGTCGTTCGCTCGCCTAACTGCTGTAATTGATTCATTTGAGTATCCATTTTTGTTAATATAGTTTGTATTTTATGATATGTAGCTAGTTTATTATTATGGGAAGTAGAGGAAGATTTTTTATAAAGTACTTTTTGCTTACCAGCAAATTGATTCATACTTTTAATTATTTGTGATTCATTTACTTGTATATCAGACATTTACTTCTTCCTCCATTTGTTTTAAATTTGTATAGTAGCTAATATCCGCTTGATAATCACTTATCTGATTTTGCATTTTAGTCATCGCTGCGCGCAATTCCTGTACAAGGTCATTCACTACAGCATTTTGATTATTCCAAAATTGAAGTCGCCTTTGAAGTACTTCTCTCATGACACTATCAGATTTACCTTGCCAAAAATCAAATGGTAAATCGATTTGGCGAATAGGTATGGAACTAATCTGTTCACCTTTTCTTTCTATTTTTGTGATAAGTTCTTTTAATCTTCGTATTTTTTCTTGTTGTCCGGTGATGGATTGTTGTGCATTAACAATTTCAGCATCATATTTTGACATTCTTTCCACCTTCTTATGTGTAATATTGTATTCACTCAATAATAATTATATCGAATTGTGAAAAACGGCGCAATAGATTGTTGAAAAAGTTGAAAAATTTTTAAAACAAGAACAATTGTATACAAAAAGAGATGCTAATTTGCACCTCTTCTAACTATATTGTCTTTCGTATAAAACCTAACGTTCATGAGTTGTTTATTTAACACTTTCCATATGCGTCCCATTCTCAAAATCATGATTAATAAAATTAACTAAAGTAAATCTACCGTTTTCATATTCAAACTTCAGAATGCAGCAATTTTTCAGTCCTGTTACTTTGCCAATTTTGCTTGTTTTTTCCCAATATCTGGCAAATTGAGCACAGGCTGCTCCGTGGGAAACAGCGAGGACAGTATCATGGTTATCTTGGCTCATGATACGTTCCATTGTTGTTACTAAACGGTCTCTGAAATCTACTTCTCGCTCTCCCCCATACTCGGCAAAAAAATCTCCATATGGTAGTGGTGGGTTCAGGTCTTCGCTCTCGCCTTCAAAAGCACCAAAATTCCATTCTTTCAAACCTTTCAACCGTTGATAGCTTTTGTCCGTAATCAGCTCTAACGTGTCACATGCGCGCTCTGATGTGGAACTGTAAACTTGATCGAATGTTATATTATTTTCTTTAAAGTAACTCCCAGCGATTTTTGCTTGTTTAATCCCGAGGTCGGTAAGTGGGGCATCGCAAAATCCTTGAATTTTTTTGCGTTGGTTAAATAAAGTTTGACCGTGGCGCATTAAATATAATGTCTTTTTCATCTAAATTCCTCCGAATCTATATCTTCTCTTTAGTTTATCACCCTGGAGTAGCTCCAAGTCAAGTATTTATCTTCTTAATTTTTCCTCTTTCACGCAGTATCTGCTATAATAAATACACCAAAATGAATAGAACTATAGCGAATAAAAATCGAGGAGGAATTCAAATGACGTTAAATGTTTACTTGAATTTTAGAACACAATCCAGAGATGCTATCGCGTTTTATGAAGAAATTTTTGGAACAAAGTGTACAGATTTGATGACATATGGGGAAATCGAGTCCGCTGAAGAACCTATAGAAGATTCGCTAAAAGATTTAGTAATGAATGCTAGTTTAGTACTCGATGGAGTAAAAGTCATGTTTTCCGATGTGCCGAAGTCTATGCCACTTACATTTGGAGACAATATCACACTCGTTATCGATACAACGGACGAAATAAAACTGACAAAACAATTCCATCAACTTGCGGAAGGCGGCAATATTATTATGCCACTCGGAAAAACATTTTGGTCAGAAAAATATGGTCAAGTTACTGATAAGTTTGGTATTGGTTGGCAGCTTAATCTATCCTAAAAGCAAAAGAACCTGGGATAAGTTTCAGGTTCTTTCTTTAAGTCATTTTGTCCTAAAAAAGCATATTTGTACGAGGTAAAACAGCACATATTTAAGATTAGAAAAGAGGTATTCTTTATGGCAAAGACAGAATTAAATCCCAAAGTAGATTCGTTCCTTAATAAACCTTCTACCTGGCAAGCTGAATTCAAAGCATTAAGAGAAATGGCTATCACATTTGAACTAGAAGAAGAATTTAAATGGGGAAAACCTTGTTATGCTATTAATGGCAGCAACGTTTTCTTAATTCATGGTTTTAAAAACTACTGTGCCCTGTTATTTATGAAAGGCGCACTACTCCGTGATCCGGACAATATTTTAGTGCAACAAACAGAAAATGTGCAAGCTGCTAGGCAAATCCGCTTTACTAATTTACAAGAAATTCTTGATCAAAAAGAGATTTTAAAAAAATATATTCAAAATGCAATCGAAGTTGAAAAAGCTGGTTTAGAAGTAGCGCTTAAACCAAGAGCGGAAACGCCTATTCCAGAAGAGTTACTTGTGAAATTTGAGGAATTACCTGCTTTAAAAACAGCTTTTGAAGCGTTAACTCCTGGTCGCCAAAAAGCGTACTTGCTTTATTTTGCGGCTCCAAAGCAATCAAAAACGCGTGTTTCGCGCATTGAGAAATATGAAGCAACGATTTTAGATGGATTAGGACTTAATGATTAATAAAAAGAGGCGCAACTATTAAAAGTTACGCCTCTTTTTATTTATTTAACTTCTTCAAAATCATATAGTTGCCAGCTATTGTCAAATGCTGGTTCAGTTGGTCCGTAAATACGGAAGTACGTGAACCAATTGGCATCAGGAACAGTTTGAATCCAAGGTAGCGACTCATCTTCTGGTGGATTTGGTCCAAAGTAAAGCGTTGTATTGCCATCTGCATCAGCTTCAAAGGTATCTTTGATTGAATTAAGTGCAGGCATAAACTGCTCGGTAACAATTTCCGAACGAGTATCCATCTCATAAACCGTTACCGACCAGAAAATGCTCGTTGGTACTGGTGTTGGCACTTTTAATGTATAACTTTTACCCCCATCCAGATAGTTTCCTTCTTTATCTTTCACCCCAAGCATATAAACGGAACCAAATCCGACTTTATGCATAAACATCATGTGTGTTTCGAGTGTCGCTTGATAGAACCAGCGCTCTCTTACAGGAAGGTTTAAATACGTTTTTTCATAGAAGTCATTATTCTCACCGTATACAGCCCATTCCCAATTTTTCCCTGGCCAAACAATGGCTGCAGGATCATCTGTATTAAAGGAATTCACAAACATCATCTTATCTGCTTTTTCGGCAGCTTCAATTAACAATGCTTTTGTGTCTGAATCAGGATTAAATTCTTTATTTGGAGCCAGTCCAATTGCTTTTAGTAAGCCATACATTTGGTAATATTCTGGATCTGTTTCATCATTATCCAGCGCCCATTTGATTACTTCCCAATAATCGAATTTTCCTTCAACATAATAAGGTGTTGAAATGGCTTTACGATGAGAAAAATCATGGAAAGTACTGGTTGGATTATTTTTTGCTTCTTTTAGCGGATAAAATTTTACTGTTTTTAGTAACTCAAATGCTTTTTCATAATCACTTGCTTGGTGGACCATCGCCCGTAAACAAATTAAAAACCTAAAACTAGATGGTTTGCGAACTATGTATCCTTCTGGAATATCCCCGTCATAATTAGGAGGAAGATATAAATACTTGGCACCTTTACCTTCTTCATCCCCTGTTAATCCCATATTCGTAATAAATTTAAAATTAATATCATCCGCCACACCAACAATGGCACCCAGCGGTAATTCGATGACAACAGGACCATTCTCTGTGTTCCCTGTTCCAAGACAATACGGGGTATCTGAATTTTGTGTCAGTACATTTAAGTCAGGAGTCGTAAGTTGAATAATAAAATCGTGATTCTCGGTAATTCCTAAATCGTGTAATGCTTTAAAATTTGATACATTCGAAACGGTTGGATAGAAAAATCGGTATGCCTCCACAGCTCGATTTAAAAATCCTTCTTTTCTTATTGATTCTACTTTACTCTCAGGTAGCATTTTTTTCATGTAAAAATCCTCCTTCAATTATCTTTTTTTAGAACACTTGTACAATACCCCTGTTTTTGGAAATTCAAGCGTAATATAAAAAAACTGCTAACCGTAAGAAGATTTTTGTAAGGAAGCGTATTAATCCTAACTTAGTAGTGATTATATAAAATGACTCGCTGCCTTCACTATTTGATAGGTAAAATTATTTTAATAAACAAAAACTCTCCTTATGATAAGGAGAGTTTTTTCAAGAAACGTTATCAGCAGTTATGAGATTTAGCTTTTTTTCTTTTATTTCGGTGTAGCCATTGGGTACTAAGAAGTACTAGTAAAATTCCTAATCCAAAGATCAAATTTGCCGGCTGACTACCTGTTTTAGGTAGGGTTTGTGGAGCCTCATTTGTTGGTTGGACATCGTTTGTTGGCTTAATATCATTCGTTGGTTGAATATCTCCATTGGAATTACTCCCTAGTACATCTGAATTTGGATTTGGATTTACTTCGGCTTTATTAGCACGATATACATATTTTATAGTTTGATTCTGATCCGTAAATTTACCAGTTGCATTAGCGGGCTTTTGCACTAGCGTATAGCCTTTAATTTCCTTGGCTGTAGTTGCGTAGGAATCATTAATGTTTCCGTTTAATACCTTGCTTATGGCCAGCTCTTTCCCTGTTTCATCTACATATTTTACAGTAATATAAGATGATGTCGGTATACTGTTCTTTTTATAGTGATAAATCACAGTTTGTGCTTCTGTCGTGAATTTTCCGCTAGCATTAGTTGGTACTTTTACTAGCGAATAGTCTTTTATTTCTTTTGGTTTAGTTGTATATGCTTCATCGACATTTCCGCTTAGTACCTCACTTGGTGCTAGCTCGTTGTTGTTTTCATCCAAGTGTTTAACGGTGATATTTGCTGCTATTGGGCTATTTTGTAATTGATACACATAGGTAACCGTTTGAGGATTCTCGTTAAAAATCCCGTTAGCGTTAGTAGGGCTCTTAATTAAGGTATAGCCATCTATTGTTTTAGCCACTGTTGTGTATGTTTCACCAATTTCACCAGTCAATACTTCCGTTTCACTAATTTTAGCTCCTAATTCGTCCTGGTAGTTCACCGTAACTTCTTTAGCTAAAATTGGCTCTGCTTTAATCGCGCGATACACATAGGTCACTGTTTGTGCATTTTCGCTAAACTTTCCTTCTGCATTGCTCGGTGTTTCAATTAATTCGTATCCTGTAAAAGTCTTCGCTGTTGTAACATAATTTTCATCAACATTACCTGATAATGTTTCGGTTGGTGCTAATTCCATCCCATCCTCATCGGTATATTGTACCGTGATGTCTTTAGCTGGAACGGGATTTTTCGAATAGATATATGTCACAGTCTGTTCTTCTAAGCTAAATTCTCCTTGTGCATTTGATGGCATTTCAGTTAGTGTATAACCTAAAATTTCTTTTGCACTTGAACTATATTCTTCACCGACATTTCCAGTTAGTATACTATTTTCCGCAAGTTTATTCCCTGATTCGTCTTCATATTTCACAGTTATATTTGCACCTTGTACAGCATCAATATAAACAATCACTTCTTTTGGAGTAGCTTTAATTCCATCCAGATTCTCTACGTTTAATGTTACTGTGTATTTTCCTACTTTCTTGAGATTCACCATTGTTTCAAAATCGCTTTTAATGGCTAAATCATCCGTTGTTTGCGCTTGAACATCCTTTAAAAACTCTGCTTCTGTTTTTTCTGTCCCTTGTGGATAATGAATTTCGGAATCTGCATTAATTACTGGGGTAGTTGATCTTTTAAATGGTTGTGTTACTTTTCCTGAAAAAGTTCCATCTATACCAGTCACATTAATTAGCTCAGAAAACTGAAAGCTGACCTCTGTTAAATTTTTTATTCTTTCAGACGACCAAGTTATTTTTTCATTTGCGTAAGTTCCAAAATTTGATATTGGGCTTGGCTCGGTTAACTTTTCAAAATTACTAATCTCATTATTAATAATTAAATCGGAATCATCCACTACAATTGCTTTACCTAAAGTAACTGTTTGATTTAATGCACTAATTCTCGATAGTTTTGGCATTTTTGTTTTAAGGTTACTTGGTAAAACACTGATGGAGTTTAAATCGATATTTAAAGTAGTCATTTGTGGGAAACCATCAAGCATATTTATATTGGTAATTTGGTTTTTGTTTAAATTTAAAGTTGCTAGTATAGGCATGCCTCTAAATTTCTCTATGCTATCATTTGTTATTTTGTTAGTATTTAGATTCACGTCTTTTACTGAAACTAAATTATTTAGTTCAATCTGATTGATGCTATTACGTTCCAATCGAACTGCTCTTACTTTTGGAAGGTTAGCAAGTTCAACTTTCGTTAAACTTGCCACCTGGCTAAAGTAAACATTTTGCATAATGGGATAACCTAAATTAACTAATTCTGGATTATTTTTGGCAATTACTGTTGTTAACGCAGATAATTCTTTATAATCGGAAGTCTTTACATCTACCAATTGGGGTTGATCTTGAACATTTATCAATTTTATAGCCAAATTTTGCTGTATATCTAATGTCATCAAATTGGGTAGATTTTCTACATCCGTTTTGTCTAACACAACTTCTTCTAGTTGGTTTTTTGACAGGTCTAACGTTTTTAAATTAGGCAGATTTTGGATGTTATCGAATACAGTATCTGTTAATTCATTTTCTTCTAATGGCAGATCTTCAATAGCCAAATCAGTAACTTTTAGCTCATTAATACTGTTCCTCTCAAGGTTTACTTTTCTTACCTTAGGGAGATTGACTAATTCAACTTTCGTTAAACTTGCTACTAGGTAAAAGTAAACATTTTGCATAATGGGATAACCTAAATTAACTAATTCTGGATTATTTTTGGCAATTACTGTTGTTAACGCAGATAATTCTTTATAATCGGAAGTCTTTACATCTACCAATTGGGGTTGATCTTGAACATTTATCAATTTTATAGCCAAATTTTGCTGTATATCTAATGTCATCAAATTGGGTAGATTTTCTACATCCGTTTTGTCTAACACAACTTCTTCTAGTTGGTTTTTTGACAGGTCTAACGTTTTTAAATTAGGCAGATTTTGGATGTTATCGAATACAGTATCTGTTAATTCATTTTCTTCTAATGGCAGATCTTCAATAGCCAAATCAGTAACTTTTAGCTCATTAATACTGTTCCTCTCAAGGTCTACTTTTCTTACCTTAGGGAGATTGACTAATTCAACTTTCGTTAAACTTGCTACTTGGCTAAAGTAGACATTTCGGATAGTGTATTGGCCTAAATTGACTAATTCTGGATTGTTTTTGGCAATTACCGTTGTTAACTTACGTAATCCTGTATAACCGGATGTCTTTACATCTACCAATTGGGGTTGATCTTGGATATCGATAGTATTAAGATCAGGATTATTTTCAATATCAATGGTTGTTAGTTTCGGGAGTTGATTTTGCGCATTTAAGATAAGACTGCTAATTTGATTGTTTTTTACCGATAGGCTTACTAAATTAGGTAATTGATCTATTGGAGAAATGTCTGTTACTTGATTATTATTCAAGCTTATACTTGTCACATTGACTAGCAAATCGATTCCTGTTAATACGCTGATTCCTTTATTATAACCATTGAGAGATTTGATTTTATTCAGGTCTGCTTGTGTTACTAGCTGAGTTGTATTCTCTGACCCCGTTGCTTCTTTAGCAACTACTTTAGCTAAAGCACTGTCAGGAAATACACTATCATAGGTGTCCCCTGTTTCAAGAATTGTCTTAGTGTATTTTAGGGAATTAGTTAATCCCTTAGTTATTTTTGAGGGTTTATTTATTTCTTCTTTTTGTTCATTTTCTTTGGCTTCGGTGATAAATGGATACATAGTTAATGATTGAAAGAGCATTATCCCGACTACAATGATAGAACTTATCTTTCTTTTCATGATTAGTCTCCTTAGATGTAATTATTATCTTAAAGAATGAGTTTATTCTGTATTTAATGTATGTGGCATCATATCGCCTCAATAAGTACTAATTATAGCAGTCCCAAGCTTGTAATTTGAATATAGTATAGAGATTTTTTCATTTCTTGGTATCATCGTTCACATATCGTTCATATCTTTTTAGGGATTAGTACTAATTTTAGACTCTCTAATATATTTAAATTTATTGCTTGAAATTCTCAAAAAAACTACTCTCAAGTCATACAATAGAACACCTAATAAGGGATGAGTTTACATAAAAATTATTATTAAAGTAAAGGATCAATCATCTCAATAATCTGCTTGTCCTAATTTTTGACTATTTTATAAAGTAGTTCTTCGCTTCCAATGAGATTCGTAATTACTTGAACTAGTTTTAATAAAATTTGCCACAAAAACAACGGAATAAAAATGGGAAATGCAAGATAAAAAAATCTCTAAAACATTCACCTTTTAATTACAAAGGGTTTCAAATGTTTTAGAGATTTTTTATTTTACTGTTTAGCGTTTTAAGAGCATCTGCTAATACGATCTAATGCTCTAAAGTATAACCGTTTTTCCCTCCGTTATGTCCGTTTTTTTGTCATGTTCGTAAATATTATAGCGACTATCACTAAACAAAAAACACTAGCCATCCATCCTACACTGGAAATGATGTTGAGAGCAAATAATGTACTTGCTATTATTACTAAGAGAATAAAAATAGCGTAAAAAAATCCTTTTTTCATGTTTTTCTCCCTCCTCCTAGTCTAGTTTCATCGTAATACAATAAGTTAATGTATAACCAAAAATATAATGAAATGTCCGTTTCTAGTCATGAACAACAAAAAAAGAGCTTACTTAAACTTTTTCTTAAACGATAGGTGCAATATTGTGTAATTAATCACAAGATAACACGTAATATAGTTTATTATACACGATTTATGCTTTACTCTTCTCGAATATCTCGAAAAATACATATTCACTTAAAATATATGTTGTTTTTTTAAATGAAATCCCCTTTTTTATTTAACTAATTAACTTATAAAATCAAACAAGAATTTCATATGATTTTTATCAGTCTCCACCTATATTATTTACTAAAAGACATATTAGAGTAACTTTTATTATTTGTAAGAGGCATTCGATGTTGTCTTCCCCTCTTAATAGACACAACTGCTTGAATACCATTATTTGAACTTCCGCAAATCAAAAAGCACCATAAACATTGTATTACCACGTTTATGGTGCTTTATTTAACGTCCTGAGAGGGATTCGAACCCCCGACCGACGGCTTAGAAGGCCGTTGCTCTATCCAGCTGAGCTATCAGGACAAATGGCACTGTTTTTTCAACAGCCAAATACCATTTTATGTTTAAATTGCTTGTTTGTCAATGGTTTTCTTTAAGTTATTGCATTTTTTCTTTTTTGGGTGTCTTTTGACCTAGTTGTGCTTTGTTAAAGGAAAAACTTGTGTTAGGTCAGTTAGTTCGTTATCGTCACGATCCATGAAGCGAACTTTGATTCCTTCTGGTGTAGAGTCGATGAGTGCGTATGTTTTAATGCGAATGCGACCTCTTGGTAAGGAAATGCTTCCTGGGTTTAAAATGATGGTGTCATCTAGCATATCAACGCCTAGTTCATGAGAATGACCAAAGAATGCGAAATCAGCGTTTAATTCGCGAGCTCGGTAGCGTAAGTTCATAAGTGTCATTTTGATGTTATAAAGATGTCCGTGTGTGGTGAATATACGATAGCCATCCACTTCCCCTACCCAATCATTTGGAAAGCCTCCGCCAAAATCACAGTTGCCTCGAACAGTATGAAATCCTTGAATCGCTGGATCATCAGCTTCTAATTCAGAATCCCCACAATGAATCATGGCATCGACTGTATTTTCGTATTTTTCTTTAAGATGGATTAAGCAGTCACGTTCTGAGTGGCTGTCGCTAACTACTAATAATTTCATTTTATTTCCTCCCCCTAGTGCTCTGTTACTTATTCTCTCACTTTTTAGTAACTTTTTCTACAACTTCTGCTAAATCTTTTTCTAGCTGTTTAATAGCATTAGCTCGGTGGCTGATTTCATTCTTTTTCTCTGCTGGAATTTCTGCCATTGTAAGACCGAATTCTGGTAAGAAAAATAGTGGATCATAACCGAAGCCGTTTGTACCGCATAGTTGTTCTGCGATAATGCCTTCTACCTCTCCTGTATAGAAGCTTGTTTTCTCAGAGGGTGTAGCTACAGCAAGTGTACAGTGGAAACGAGCGGTTCTTTTTGCTGGTTCTACGCCTTCTAAATTTTTAAGTAGTTTTTCATTATTTTTTGCATCATCATGAGCGACCCCAGCATAGCGTGCAGAATAGACACCAGGAGCTCCGTTAAGCGCGTCTACAATTAAACCTGAATCATCAGCAATAACTGTTTGATTTAGCAAGCTAGCGACCGTTTCTGCTTTAAGAGCAGCATTTTCAGCAAAGGTCGTGCCTGTTTCTTCAATTTCACCAATTTCTGGAAAATCAGCAAGGGTAGCAACTTCGATATTAAACTTCGCAAAGATTTTTTCGAATTCTTTTGCTTTTCCTTTATTTGCGGTGGCAATAATAATTTTACTCATTTTTTATTCTCCTTTAATCCGCGCTGTGATTTTGTCGCCGAGTGTTTCTTTTTGGATTTCGATTAGTTCGCTTATTCCTTTTTTACCTAGAGCGATTAGTTCAGCAAGTTCGGCTTCTGAAAAAGTAGCTTCTTCGCCTGTTCCTTGGAGTTCTACAAAGGCTCCGCTACCAGTCATAATGATATTCATATCGACTTGTGCCGCGCTATCTTCTACGTAGTTAAGGTCAAGTACTGTTCCGCCTTCTTCTAAAACGCCAACACTTGTAGCTGCAAGAAAATCTTTGACAGGAAATTTCGTGAACGGAACTTCTTCATCTAGTTTTGCAATCGCCATGACCATTGCAATAAATGCGCCAGTAATAGAGGCTGTGCGTGTTCCTCCGTCTGCTTGGATAACATCACAGTCTAACCAAATTGTTCGTTCACCAAGTGCGTCTAAGTCAACCACGGCACGTAAAGCCCGTCCAATTAAACGTTGAATTTCCATTGTTCTTCCAGTTACTTTTCCTTTAGAAGATTCGCGGATATTACGTGTATTCGTTGCTCGTGGTAACATGGAATATTCAGCAGATATCCAGCCACGACCTTCCCCGCGCATAAATGGTGGTACTTTTGTTTCTACACTTGCAGAACAGATAACTTTTGTATTTCCTGATGCGATTAAAACAGAACCTTCTGGGTGCATTAAGTAATCAGGTGTTACTTCGATTTCTCGTAATGCATTCTTTTCTCTTCCATCAAATCTCATTAGTGGCACCTCTTATTTTCCTAATTTTATATGTTCTACTGTCATATCTGGCATATTTAACCAGTCTTTTGCAATATCTTTGAAAATTTGTGTGGAACCAGTGGTGAAAAAACGATGTTCAATTTCATCGTCTGTCGCATCTAATAAATTATGGTAATCCAGTAAAGCACTGACTTCGCTAGCAGTTTCTTCGCCGGAGTTAATGACCGCAACGCCATCTCCCATAAAGTTTTCGATAATTGGTTTTAAAAGTGGGTAATGTGTGCAACCCAAAATCACCGTATCAATCTTGGTACTTTTCAGTGGTAAGAGCGATTCGGCTACAACTTTTTTTGCAATGGCGCTTTTATACTCGCCAGATTCTACAACGGATACAAATTTCGGACATGCGAGTGAATCTACTTCTACTCGGCGGTTTAGTCCTTTAAGCGCTGTTGGGTAAGCCATGCTTTCGACTGTGCCAAGCGTTCCTAATACGCCAATTTTGTTGTTTCTTGTTGCTTTAAGAGCTGCTCTTGAGCCAGGTTGAATAACTCCAATAACAGGAATATCCAGTTTTTCACGAATGTCATATAGTGCTGCTGCTGTTGCAGTATTACATGCAATAACGAGCATTTTGATGCCACGATCTACGAGAAAATTGGTCATTTCCCAAGTAAACTGAGCTACTTCTTCTTTGTCGCGTGGTCCATAAGGGCAACGTGCGGTATCACCTAAATAATATACTTGTTCATGGGGTAGCTGCTTTAGTACTTCACGCACTACTGTCAAACCGCCTACTCCCGAATCGATAAAGCCTATAGCTTGTTTCACAGTCTCGCCTCAATTTCTTTATTAATTTCCAAATTTTTTATCTATACCTTCCATTTTCTTATTTTTTCGCTTTTTTCGCAAGTCTTTTTTGAGAAAAAAGGTTTTTTATAGAAATTTATTTATTGTGCTTTCCATTTTAGGGTGATTTTGGTTATAATGGTGTATGAAAGTGAGGTATCCGAAATGACAGAAAATGAACAGAATAATTACGAGGAAAAAGCACTCGTTCCAAGTTTTGGATTAGATGTACTGCGAGATTATTTAATTCCTGAAATCCTTGGAGATGAAGCGCCTCACATTATGTACTGGGCTGGGAAAGACTTAGCGCGTAAATTCCCACTTGAATCCATGGAAGAGATAAGAGAATTCTTTGAAGAAGCCTCTTTTGGGACACTTAGTATTTTAAAGGAAAAGAAAGATGAGTTGCGTTTACTTTTAGAAGGTGACATGGTTGTTTCGCGGTTCCGTACACAAGAAAATCCAACTTTTAAATTGGAAGCTGGTTTTATCGCAGAGCAATTACAAACACAGAAGAAGCTCTATACAGAAAGTTACGATGAAATAGATAAACGTAAAAAACAAGTGACGATTATCGTTAAATGGGATCGTAAAGAAACGATTGATAACGAAGAACGGTACTAAAAAGATAAGCTTGAAATAACTTGTCTACACCCCTCTTAACTGGGATGTAGCTCGTTAATTCAAGCTTATTTTTATTTATCTAATTCAAATTGGTCATGTAAAACTTGTGCTGCTTCTACCATTTTACGTGCGGGAACAACCGTCGAAACTTTGATTTCTGAAGTGCTAATCATTTTTATTGGGATATTATTTTCAGTTAAAGCTTCAAACATTTTTGCAGCGACTCCAGGGTTACTTACCATGCCAGAACCAACAATGGATACTTTCGCTAGTTCCTGCTCGGATTCTAGTTTTTCGATTTGAAGTAGTTCTTTACTTTCTTCTAAAACAGCTAGAGTAGCTAATAGTTCGCTTGTTTTAATGGTGAAGGATAAGTTGCCGTGACCAAGACCTGTGATGCCTTGAATGATAATATCTACATCAATGTTATTTTCTGCTAGTTTAGTAAAAACTTTTGAAACGCGCATCGCTTCTTTTTGTTTCCAGTGAATGGTTACACGAGTAATTTGATCTTCAAAAGCAATTCCGCGGACTACTTTGGTATTTTCCATTGTTAAATCCTCCTCAATCATTGTACCTGGTTCTAGTTCATGACTCGCTCTTACTTCAAGCGGAATTCGGAAATTTTTCGCATATTCAACGGAGCGTGGATGTAAAACTCCAGCACCGAGATTGGCTAATTCTAGCATTTCATCATAGGTGAGTTGTTCTAGTTTTTGGGCTTTTTTAACGTAACGGGGATCTGTTGTGAATACGCCAACAACATCTGTACAAATAGCACATTTTTCTGCTTTTAAAGCGGATGCGATTGCTACTGCGGTCGTATCAGAGCCACCCCTGCCGAGTGTAGTAATTTCGCCGTCTGTAGTTATACCTTGGAACCCTGCAACAATAACAATTTGCCCAGCTTCAAGTGCAGACTCAATGCGCGCGCTATCAATATCAGCAATTCTTGCGTTACTATGTACTGCTTCTGTTTCAATTCCTGCTTGCCATCCTGTATAAGAAATAGCATCATGTCCTTTTTCTTTTAAAGTCATCGCAAGTAAAGCAATCGTGATTTGTTCGCCGGTGGAAAGTAACATATCCATTTCTCGCTTGTCTGGAGCTTCACTGATTTCTTCTGCCATCGCTACTAATTTGTCGGTTGATTTACCCATCGCGGAAACGACGACAATGACTTTATTCCCTTGTTTTTTCTCGTAAATGGCTTGATCTGCTGTTTTTCCGATTTTATCTACGGTGCTAACAGAGGTTCCGCCAAATTTTAATACTACTAGTCCCAATCTCGCTCCTCCTGACTTTTTGGTGCTTTTTTATCAATGGTTTTATTTTAGCGCATTTATGTGTTGAAGGGAAGGGTGAGTTTCTTTTGTTTTTCCCCTAGCGAAAATCTTAGGTGCTGAAATAAAAAAGCTAACATGCCAATAACTAAAAAATCATTGGTATGTTAGCTTTATCTAAAATCTATTTTTGTTCGGTATTTTTGGCTTTTTCGTTAAAAGCGGTTATATGTTTATGCACTTCTTCTGCCACATTAAGTGGAACGCCAGCTTCTTTAATTTCTTCAACTGATGCTTCTTTTAATTTCTTCATGGAGCCAAAATGTTTCAGTAGTTTTTTCTTGCGGCCAGGTCCTACGCCAGGAATGCCGTCAAGAATGCTCTGGAACCCTGTTTTGCTGCGTAGTTGGCGGTGGAATGTGATAGCGAAACGGTGGACTTCATCTTGCATTCGTTGCAGTAAATAGAATTCTTGGCTGTTTCTTTCGAGTGGAACTATTTCTAAAGGATCACCGAATAATAGTTGGCTAGTACGATGCTTGTCGTCTTTTGCGAGTCCGGCTACTGGAATATCTAAGCCGAGTTCGTTTGTTAGGACGTCTTTGGCGCTATCAATTTGTCCTTTCCCACCATCAATTAATATTAGATCTGGCATTGGTAGGCCTTCTTTAAGTACGCGCCAGTAACGACGGCGGATAACTTCTCGCATCGTTGCGTAATCATCCGGTCCTTCCACGGTTTTGATTTTGTATTTGCGGTAATCGTTTTTACTTGGTTTTCCGTCTAGGAATGTGACCATTGCAGAAACGGGATCTGTACCGTGAATATTCGAGTTATCAAATGCTTCGACGCGTGATGGTGTTGGAATCCCCATCGCTTCACCAAGTCGTTCAACTGCCCCGACTGTCCGTTCTTCGTTGCGTTCAAGTAGCATAAATTTCTCGTTTAGAGCGATTTTGGCATTTTTGTAAGCAAGTTTCACGAGTTCTTTTTTGTTTCCGCGCTGTGGTACGATGATTTTTGTGTCGGGAACGACGGCTTGAACGGCTTCGCTATCAACATCATCTGGCAAATAAATTTCTTTAGGTGGGATATGGTTTGCTTTTTGATAAAACTGGCCGATAAATGTGAGGAAGTCTTCATCAGCATCGTTGTAAAATGGAAACTGGGAAACATCGCGCTCAATGAGTTTTCCTTGGCGAATGAAGAATACTTGGACGCACATCCAGCCTTTATCAATGGCGTAACCGAAGACATCGCGGTCAACGAAATCGTTCATCATCATTTTTTGTTTTTCCATTGTTGTTTCGATGGCGTTGATTTGGTCGCGGAATTCACCAGCTTTTTCGAATTCCATATTTTCTGCGGCTTCTTGCATTTTTTTCATTAAATCATTTTTAACGGTTTTATAGCCACCGTTTAAGAATGCCACAATTTCGTCTTGCATTTCTTTATACTTACTTGCTTCCACGTCAAATACACACGGGGCAAGGCATTGTCCGAGATGATAGTACAAACACACTTTATTTGGTAATGTACTACATTTTCGAAGTGGATACAGTCGGTCTAGAATGCGTTTCACTTCATTTGCAGCGTAGACATTTGGATACGGACCGAAATATTTCCCTTTATCTTTCTTTACTTGGCGGGTAATAATTAGTCGCGGATGTCGTTCGTTTGTAATTTTAATGAACGGATAAGTTTTATCGTCTTTTAAGCGAATATTGAAGCGTGGGTCATGTTTTTTTATCAAATTAATTTCAAGTAGCAATGCTTCTACGTTGGATGAAGTTACGATATATTCAAAGTCCACAATTTCTTGGACTAGACGTTGCGTTTTACTATCGTGCGTACCTGAAAAATACGAACGCACGCGATTTTTCAACACTTTTGCTTTCCCAACATAAATAATTGTTCCTTGTCTATCTTTCATCAAATAACAACCAGGTTGGTCCGGCAGAAGCGCTAATTTATTTTGGATATGTTCAGAAGACATTTTATCAACTCCAGTTACACATTTAAAAAGAAGCCTAGAATGTTTGTTCTAAGCTTCTTTCATTTTAGCATAATTTTAAACGTATTTGTTGATGACTTCATCCAGTTCTTCTTTTGGACGGTAGCCGATAATTGTTTCTACTACTTCGCCGTCTTTTTTAATAAGAAGTGTTGGAATACTCATAACACCAAAGCTTCCAGGTGTTTCTGGGTTTTCATCTACGTCCATTTTGACGATTTTAAGTGCTTCGCCGCGTTCTTCTTGTATTTCTTCTAAAACTGGAGCCACCATGCGGCAAGGACCACACCATGTTGCCCAGAAATCTGTTAATACTAAGCCTTCGCTAGTTTCTTGTTCAAATGTTGCATCTGTAATTTCTTTTACCATGATTTAATTCACTCCTTATGACTTTTGTACACACAGTATAGCACCTAGACCTATTTGGAGCCATGTTTTTGCTCAGTTGTTTACTTGAACTCAACGATTGTTACGCCGTTCCCGCCTTCTGCTGCGGCTCCGAAACGGATGGATTTAACCATACGATGATTCTTCAAATATTCCGTGACGCCTGTTCTAAGCGCGCCAGTACCTTTACCATGAATAATTGCTACTTGAGGGTATCCTGCGAGCAATGCTTCATCAAGGTATTTATCCACTTTTTGAATAGCGTCTTCGTAGCGTTCACCGCGTAAATCGAGTTCACTTTTTGCTGGTGAGTCACTACTATGAACAGATGTGATAATGCGTTGTTTTTTCGGTTTTTCTGGCTCGATATATTCTAAATCGGTCGTTTTGATTTTCATTTTGATGATGCCGATTTGGACGTTCCATTCTTTATCACTAATTTTGTTTAAAAGTGTGCCTTTTTGGCCAAGAGATAGGACGCGAACATTGTCGCCAGCTTGGAAAACATGTGGTTTTTGTTTTGGTGCTTTTGGAATAGCTTTGTTAATTGTTTTTGGCTTAGCTTTTCCAAGTCTTGTTTTAGCATCGATTAGTTCATGTTCTTTGATTCCCGCTGCCCCGTTTAATTGCATTGTGCGCAGTTCGTGGATAATTTCTTCGGCTTCTGTTTCGGCTTTTTCTACGATTCCAGCAGCTTTTTCGTTTGCTTGTTCGAGTAATTTATCTTTTTGTTGATAATAATTGGTAATTTCTTTTTGTAAATCTTTTAAAAGAGCATCGGCACCACGAGCTAGTTCGCGCGCTTCTTCATATTCTCTTTCTGCTAGATTTCGTTTTTCTTCTAGACTTGAAATCATGTCATTTAAGTCTGCACTTTCAGTATCAACGAGGCTTCTTGCTTCTGTGATGATACTTTCACTTAAACCAAGGCGGCGTGAAATATCAAATGCATTGCTTCGTCCGGGTACGCCAATGAGTAGTTTGTATGTTGGACTAAGTGTTTCAACATTAAATTCAACGGAAGCATTGGTTGCATGTGCTCGGTTATAGCCATAAGCTTTTAGTTCAGGATAGTGAGTCGTTGCAACAACACTTGCACCTTTTTTGTGACTTGCATCAAGAATGGCAATAGCGAGTGCTGCTCCTTCCTGCGGATCCGTACCAGCTCCGAGCTCATCATATAAAATAAGTGATTTATGATTTACTTTTTCTAAGATCGAAACAATGTTTGTCATATGGGACGAGAAAGTACTTAAGCTTTGTTCAATGGATTGTTCATCGCCAATATCAGCAAATACGTTTTCAAAAACAGCGATAGTCGAATCTTCTTGGGCTGGGATTTGTAAGCCTGATTGCGCCATCAAGGTTAGTAAGCCTAATGTTTTTAATGTAATTGTTTTACCACCTGTATTTGGACCAGTAATAACAATCGTACTAAAATCTTCACCTAAATAAATATCGTTAGCAACAACTTTCACAGCATCTAAAAGCGGATGTCTGGCTGCTATTAAATGAACGATTCCAGTATCGCTCAAATGTGGCGTTACGGCTTTCAGAGCTTTCCCAAATCGAGCTTTTGCGAGAATGAAATCAAAACGACCCAGAATAAAGGTATTATGATGAATCTCATTAATCCAGCCAGCTAATGAAGCAGAAATTTCAGCTAGGATACGTTCGATTTCTTGTTTTTCTTTCGCTTGAAGGGCTTTGCGTTCATTATTTAAATCAACCACGCTTTGTGGCTCAATGAAGAGCGTTTGACCGGATGCAGACTGGTCATGAACGATGCCGCCGTAATGTCCTTTATATTCTTGTTTCACGGGGATAACATAGCGATCATTTCGAATCGTAATAACCGCATCACTTAGCATTTTTGAAGCGTTGCGATCACGTAAATAAGATTCTAGCTTTTCACGCACGCGGTCTTCTGTCCGGCGCAAAGTACGACGAATCGAGCTAAGCGCTTCACTAGCTGTATCTAATATTTTCCCACTTTCATCTATTGAAATGGCAATATCTTCTTCTACATCTTTTAATACTAAAAGTTCATCAGAAAGTGCGCCGAGTAATGGTATTTCGACGCCAATTTCTAGTAAATCGTTCATAAAGTTTTTCATTTGGCGGCTTACACGCAAGTTACTACCAATTTGGTAGATTTCTAGCCCGTTTAAATCGCCACCAATCTCTAGACGTTTCAAATGTGCAAAAACATCTGTTAGACCAGTAATTGGCGCGCTTCCCCGCAAACGAATAATTTTGGCTCCTTCTTCTGTTTCAAGTTGCGCTTTTTGTACGACTTGAAAATCTGTAGCTGGAGCAAGTTCATAAATCGCTTGCTCCCCTAGTGAGGAAGAAGCAAATTCAGCAAGTTGTTTTTTTATTTTATCAAATTCTAAAATGGCTTCTACTTTTTTTTCCATTAGTCATCCTTCTTTTTAAAAGTTATTTATTCTGTAAAAATTGTTTGAATTCTGCGGCTGATTTTGTATTCAAGATTGCAGATTTATCTAGCCAAGCTTTCGTTGCAGCACGGACTCCGATCGACATAAAATCAAGATGTTTCGTATCGTGCGCATCCGTATTAATTGCGATAGGCACGCCTGCTGCATGGGCCATTTCTAAATGCTCCCGATTTAAATCAAGGCGCTGTGGATTAGCATTTAATTCTAGCGCAGTACCTGTATTTTTTGCTAGTTTGATTAGTTCTTTCATATTAACATGATATGGTTTTCTTTTCACGACAATTCTACCTGTTGGATGAGCAATCAGACGCACATATGGATTTTCACAGGCTGTTTTTAGTCGTTTCATAATCTCTTCTTCTGATTGTTGGAAACTGGAATGAATCGATGCGATAACGAAATCTAACTGTTTTAAAGTGTCATCATCAAAGTCCAGAGAGCCATCTGCTAAAATATCCATTTCAACGCCAGAATAAACGTCAATTTCTGGATAATTAGCAGCTACTTTTTTAATTTCTGCCTGTTGCTCAAGTAATCTCTTCTCATCCAGACCATTGGCTACTCGTAAAAATTTTCCGTGATCGGTAATTACCATGTACTCATAACCTTTAGCGATACAAGCTTCAATCATCTCAGGAATCGCGTAAGCTCCATCCGACCAAGTTGTATGCATGTGTAAATCACCGCGAATATCACTTAACTCGAGGAATTTCGTATCTTTTGTCACCCGTTCAATTTCTGTACCGTCGCGCCGTACTTCTGGAGGTAAAAATGGAATATGAAAGTGTTTAAAGAACGTTTCTTCTGATTCAAAGTGACGCATACTTCCATCTTCTTGCTCCACACCATATTCACTGATTTTTTCGTTCGATTGTTTAGCTAATTGGCGCATTTTGATATTATGATCTTTGGAACCAGTAAAATGGTGCAAAGTTGTTGCAAAAGCTTTCTTTTCTACTAAGCGAAAATCTACTGAAATTGTAATGTTATCTTCTAGAACAGCTGATACTTTGGTTTCCCCTGCCCCAATAACATCTGTAATCAGAGGAAATTCTAGTAATGCTTTTTGAACGTCTTCTGGTTTTTCAGTAGCAATAACGTAATCCAAATCTTTGACTGTTTCTCGTAATCTACGTAAACTGCCTGCTCGAGCAAAGGTTGCAATTGTGTCTATGCTAGCAAGATAATCTTCTACTTTTTGAATGATTGGTAACACATCATTTAGTGGGTATCTATCAGGTCGTTCGCCCATTTCGCGCACTGCTTCTGCCATTTTTTCCGCAGACTTTTTACCGAAACCTTTTAATGCTTCAATGTGACCGTTCCGAGCTTCTTTAAGTAATGTATCTTTATCTACTACGCCTAATTCATGGTAAAGACGTGATAATTTTTTACCACCAAGCCCTGGTACATCTAAAAGTGGAACGAGGCCAGCTGGCACTTCTTTTTTTAGTTCCACGAGTTCTGGGCATTCGCCGCTGTCCAAATAGCGTTGAATAATCTCACCCGTCGTTTTTCCAATACCGCTAATCTTAGTAAAGTCTTCAATTTCCGCCAGACTTCTGCTATCTAGTTCAATTGCTTGCGCGGCTTTTCGGAAAGCCGATATTTTAAAGCTATTTTCTCCTTTTAATTCCATATAAGTGGCGATTTCCTCAAGTAAACGAATGATTTCTTTTTTATTCGTAGCCATCTTAATTCCTCCCTCGCTTGGTCATTAAAAAATACCAGAGAAATCCTATCCAAAATTGGCTAAGAGTATACATCTGGTATCGAATGTTTCTTTTATTTTGGCAGAATATCTGTCATCCAGTCATAAAATTGTTCGGACAAAATTGGCGTATTTTCAAGCATCCACTGAGCAACCGTCGAGCTATCAATGAGGTTTTCAGACCAATTTGCCGGATAAATTGCCATGACGAACAAAACAATAAAAATAATTAAATAAGACTTAATAACACCAAAAACAGCTGCTAATAATCCATTGATTTGACGCAACACTGGGATTTTAGTCAAGCCACCAACAAGGGAAGCGAGCATATGCACAACAATGATTGCCACAATGAAAATAATCGCAAAGCCAAGTACATTGTAATAAGCTGTTTCTGTTCTTAATTCTTGTAAAATAATGGATAATCCATCTGAAGTATCACTACCTGGATAAGGTATAAAAGTTAAATGTGGCGCTAAATCTTCGTAATACGTATACGAGATAAAAAATGCCAAAATATAACCAAGTAATAAAATAAGTTGTTTGATTAGGCCTGTTCTAAATCCTGCGAAAAAGCCGCAAACAAGTAAAATTAAAATAATCGCATTTAAAATCATTAATCTCTTCCTTTAATTCGAGCCAGTTCTTGTTCCAACTCTAGATATTTTTGTTCTAGTTTTAAATAATCGTGAGTTGCATTCACAGCTGTTAATACCGCGAGCCTACCACTATCTAGCGCATGATTTTGGGAGCCAATTTCGTGCATTTTTTCATCAACTTGACGAGCTACTTTTCGTAAGTGGTCAGCTGTTTCTACGCCAACAATCGTATATTCTCTACCATAAATTGTTGTCACTACTTTATTTCTCTCATTTGCCACGTAAATTCCTCCTCGCCCAAATTCATTTAGGCCGCTACTTGTCATAATCTTATCACGAAAAAGCTGGAAAGAAAAGAGTCAACCACCCGTTTAACAGATATTCAGTCTTTCGTCGTAGTATGTTACAATAGAACTTTGAAAGGATGATGCCTTATCGCAAATACAGTTATCATAGTCGATCAATCAACACTCGAAAAAATGAAACAAACTTATCTTCCCTTTTCAAGCCCAAAACTCCCACCTGGAGCCGTTTTTGCGGCAAAAAAACCTGGTGTTTCGATTACTGGCTACAAATCTCGTAAAGTAATGTTCCAAGGAGTCAACGGAGAAGCTGAAGCAAAAAAATGGGTTGCGACTCTTCCAGAAGCAAAAACGAAGGCGCCGAGTGTTTCTAAAGGCGTTCTTCCAGCGAACTTTGCCGCCAAAAATGTTATTGGTTCAGATGAAGTCGGTACTGGTGATTTTTTTGGTCCAATTACAGTTTGTGCAGCTTATGTGGACGCTGAAATGATGCCGCTTTTAAAAGAGCTTGGTGTGAAAGATTCAAAAGCCATGAAAGACCCAGAAATTTGCCGAATAGCAGAGAAAATCATGCCAATCGTTCCACATAGTGTGCTACTTTGCCCTAATCCTAAATACAATGAACTTCAAAAAAGAGGCATGAACCAAGGCCAAATGAAAGCATTACTACATAACCGTGCTATTGAAAATGTCCTAAAAAAACTTGCTCCCATAAAACCAGAAGCGATTTTAATTGATCAATTTGCTGAAAAAAATACTTACTATCGATATTTAGCAAAAGAGCCAAGTATTATTCGAGAAGATGTATTTTTCGCAACGAAAGCAGAAGGACTTCATCTTTCAGTGGCAGCAGCTTCGATTATTGCTCGATATAAATTTGTGCAAGCCTTTGATGCTATGTCAAAAGAAGTTGGCATCCCGCTTCCAAAAGGTGCCGGACCACACGTGGACGTTGTTGCAGCAGAAATTATTGAACGATTTGGACTAGAAACATTAGCTAAATATACTAAACAACATTTTGCTAACACAGAAAAAGCCTTGAAAATTGCAAAAAAATGATAAAACGCCCCGTCAAATAAAGACGAGGCGTTTTTAATTATATAGAAGGAATTTGCCAATCAATTGGTTTGATGCCATTTTGCTCTAGGAAGTGATTTGTTTTTGAAAAATGTTTGCATCCCATAAAGCCGCGTGAAGCTGATAGTGGGCTAGGATGAACGGATGTGAAAGCAATGTGTTTTGGATTTGTGAGTAGTTGTAACTTCTCTTTTGCATTGTTTCCCCAAAGTAAAAAGACAACGGGTTCTTCTTTCTGGTTAATCATTTCAATAATGCGGTTTGTTAGCAGTTCCCAACCTTGGCCACGGTGCGAATTAGCTTGACCGGCGCGAACGGTAAGAACTGTGTTTAGCAAGAGCACTCCTTGGTCCGCCCATGGTATCAAATAGCCATTGTTTGGAATCTCACAATTTAGATCGTTATGTAATTCTAAATAAATATTTTGTAACGATGGTGGTATTTGAACACCTTTTTGGACTGAAAAAGAAAGACCGTGTGCTTGTCCTGGTCCGTGGTATGGATCTTGACCAAGTATAACTACTTTTACATCTTTATAAGCCGTGTGTTTTAAAGCATTAAAAATATCATACATATCAGGAAATATTCTTTTGGTTTGGTATTCATTTTTTAGGAACTGGCGAAGTTTTAAATAGTATGGCTGGTTAAACTCATCTTTTAATAACTCATCCCAGTCATTTTCGAGTTTTATCATTTGCTTCCTTCCTCCTTTATTCATCTCTATACCCATCTTAGCAAAATAACTTTTTAAATTAAACTAAAAACCGCACTCCTCGATTAAAGGAATGCGGTTTGTTAATTATTTTTTCGGTGGTACGTTTTCTTGATGATCGCCTTTTCTTGTGATAAATGGCCACCAATTACCACGACCGAATAGTTTAACCATAACTGGTACGAATAGTGGTAAGATAACGATGGCGTAGAGCACTAAGCCAATCAGAACTACTGTTGCGATTTCAAGTAAGGAAAGAACTCCTGCTGGCATCATCGCGGCGAATGTTCCACCGAGAATGATCACTGCGCTGAAGATAACGCCGCCCATATTTTTCATCGCTTTTATCATTCTATCACGAACGGAAAGCCCATTATATTCATTAAATCGTGACATAAGGAATATCGAATAATCGATACCGAGTGCGACGAGTACAACAAATCCGAAGAATGGGGTTGCCCATGTTAGTCCACTATAGCCGAGAATTCGCATAAAGATTATTTCTGCAAATCCAAGTGCCGCAAAGTAAGTTAATACAAGTGATGCGATAAGGTAAATTGGCATTACAAGTGAACGTAAAACGATAACAAGGGTTACGAATACACTAGCTAGAACGATAACAAGTACTAAATGATAATCGGCTGTTGACATATCTCTTGTATCATAGTTAGCGCTAGTCATTCCGCCAATACCAATTTTGGCATTTTCTAGTTTTGTGCCTTTCATACTAGCTGCGAGTTGTTCATTAATGTCATCTATGGAATCCATTGCTCCATTCGAATATGGATTTTTTGTCAAAATAACATTAATCGTAGCTAGTTTTCCATCAGAAGAAATGTATTGGTCTAGTACTTTTTGGAAATCAGCATTTTTTAATAGCGCATCTGGTACGTAAATTCCAGAACTTGCGTAAGGAACTTTCGACCAATCATCAATAAGTCCGTTCGCTGTGTTTAGACCACTTTCTACTTTGCCTAATCCATCAGCTCCTGAAGTTAAGCCATTTGTTAGTTCACCCATTTGTCCACTAATTCCGGCAAAACCTTCTTTTAGTGCACCTTGTCCTGCTGCAATTTGAGATAGGGCGTTAGAGATTTCAGGCATTTTAGAAACGACTTGACCTTGACCGTCTGCGGCTTGATTTAGACCGTTTTCTAATTGATCGAGTCCAGTTTCAATCTGACCAAGTCCAGTGCCAAATGCGCTTAGGCCGTCTGAAATTTGTTTGGACTGTTCATTTAATTGGTTCATTGCGGTTGCTAATTGTTGAATACCTTGATTTAGTTCTTTCATTTTTGCTTGAAGAGCGGCCATTTGTTGTCCTGCAGTTGTTTTTAATTCATTACCAGCTGTTTGTAGACCTTGTATATCAGCCGCTAGTTTTTGGAATTTAGGATCGTTTCTTACTTCTGGATGTGCTGCTGCGAATGTTTGGAACGATTCCCCGATTTTCTTAAACTGTGCTTCGAGCTTGGATGTGTCAATTGCTGGTGAATTGGGATTTCCAAAGCCTTTTAATTGTTCTGCTACATTTTGCAAGTTTTTCTGAATTTCTGCATAACCTGCTTGAATTTGTGCTTCTCCATTTTGAAGTGAAGCGAGTTGTGACTTGGCTTCTGCTACTCCTTGTTTTAAGTCTCCTGCACCGGTTGCGCCACTTTCAATTCCAATTTGAATTTGTGCGAGTGCAGCTTGAAGTTGATTGATGCCTTGCTCGGTTGCCACGGTACCTTTTTGAAGGTCGCCAACTCCAGCAACTGCTTTATCAAGAGCTGGTTCTGATTTTTTAAGTTCTGAGCTAGCAGAATCTAAGCCTTTTTTGACTTCACCTACTCCGTCAGTTGCTTGTCCAACGCCGTCATTTACTTGTCCAGCTTGATTTTTAATGTAAATATCATCGACACGTTTTCCTGCTGGACGTGACGCGCTCATAACCATATCAATACCTTTTAAGTGAGATAAATCATCGGAAATTTTTTCGATTTGCGCAATGTATTCTGTTGTACGCATGTTATCGTCATTTTCGATAAAAACTTGTGTAGGCGCGACTTGTCCTGCTCCAAAACTATCTGAAACGATTTCAAATCCTTTTTTAGAAGGATATTTGTCACTAATTTCATCTAATGAGTTAAATGATTCTGTTCCTGTATGCAGTAAAATTGGCGGCAATGTGATAGCTGCAACGATGAGTAAAGCAATCCATGGTCTCGCAAATGTGAATTTCCCAGCAGCTCCCCACACTTTATTTTCTTTGTGGCTAATATTTTTATTTAATGGCCAGAATAAATGGGTTCCGAGCGTACTCATAAAGAATGGTACGAGTGTATAAAGTGCTGCGAGTAAGACGACAATACCGACACCAACAGCGACTGCGGAACGATATAAATCAAATTGAACGAAATAAAGCGAAGTGAAGGCAACGAGTACAGCTACACCACTATAAATAACTGTTTTACCCGCTGTACGATAAGTTGCATGAACAGATTCTCGTGGATCTAGCCCTGCTCCCATTTCTTCTTTAAACCTACTCATTAAGAGAATACAATAGTCCGTCCCAATCCCAAACATAATACACACCATAAATATTTGCGTATAGGTCGAAACAGGAAAATTAAAGATGTCAATTAAGAAAGCGACCGTGCTTTGTGCAACGAGATAACTTATTCCTACAGTTAAAAGTGGAATGAACGGCGCTACTGCAGATCTAAATACAAGGAAT
Organism: Listeria innocua; assembly: GCF_028596125.1. Taxonomy (GTDB): domain Bacteria; phylum Bacillota; class Bacilli; order Lactobacillales; family Listeriaceae; genus Listeria; species Listeria innocua. Next base: position 1,146,024 of record NZ_CP117229.1, on the reverse strand, counting down.
AATACGACTAAAATAAAGACAACTGTGATGCCTTCTGTCTTATGTAAACCGTCTTCTGAACCCTGAACAACATCCTCTTGAATTAATTTATTTCCTGTTAAGTAAGTATCAACGCCTTTAACATCCATTTTTTTGTCTAAAGCGTTTCGAATGCTTTTAACAGAGGCATCTGTGTCATCTACAGTTAGACTTGCTACCATCGTTTTACCGTCTTTTGATAAGAATTTATCCTTTAATTCGGGTTGATTAAAACTTGATACAACGTTGGTTACGTGAAGTTCATCTTTATTTTTGTCAATGGAATCAAGTGATTTTTTAATATTGTTTAACTCAGTTCCAGTTAACTTATGGTCAGCTGTGTACACCGCAATGTATGCTGAACCTTTGTCATCCGGATTGTGTTTCTTTTGCATTTCTGTCGCAAGTGAGGACGGATAACCATCAGGCAGCTTTAATTCGCCTTTTTCGCGTACAAGATCTGCCATGGGTGGTGCGATAAACATTAGTACGACTGCTGCTGCAAGCCAAAATGCTAAAATGGCCCAGCGGAGTTTCATAATCCATTTCATGCCAAATCTCTCCTTTTATTTTTTCGGTTTGACAACTGACTTGTTAATTTTTTGAAATAACTCAAAAAATTGTTCGCTGTCTTCTTCCCCTAGAATTTCAAGCCATTCATTTACGAGTAACTCTAATTGTTTTTCACACTCTTCGTAAACGCTATTCCCTTTTTCTGTGATGGTTAAAACAACGGCGCGTTTATCATGCTTGTTTCGTTCTCGTCTAATGTAGCCTTTTTCTTCTAGTTTTTTTAACTTTGGTGTAATTGCGCTTTTATTGACATTTAGACAAGCAGAAAGTTCTGTAGCACTTATTTCATCACCAGTAGCTATTTCTCGCAATACAAAAAATTGTTCAATCGATAAGTCTACTGTATTAGCTGAAATTTCAGAAATAGCCTGATGTATATGTGTCATCGCGAATATGTAAGTTTGTTGGTAACTCTTTATCAGTTGTTTCACTTTTTGCTTTTCCAAATAAAGTTCACCCCCTTAACTATTTCCAAGTTTAAGCTTTATTTATTTTGAAGTCAAATGAAAAGAACTTGCTTAAATAGCAAGTTCTTTTCAAGGTTATTCTACGGATTTAAGTGCTTCAATCATATCAATTCGTTTAAGTTTAATGTGCATCACAACCATGACGATGGATGCAAAAACAAGGGTAAGAATGCCGGAGAATAGATAGCTTGTCCAATCAATTGCAGGGCTGAACATCATTTGATCGACTTCTGCAGTCGTGATAATAAATCGGTGCAAGAAGAAGCCAAGGATAAATCCAGCGACAATGCCCATCAAGGTTAAAATGATATTCTCTCGGTAAACATACATTGTCACTTCTTTTGGATAAAAACCGAGTACTTTGATAGTGGAAAGTTCCCTGATACGCTCTGATACGTTAATATTTGTAAGGTTGTATAAAACGACAAAGGCTAGTAGTGCTGCAGAAGTAATTAATACGACAATGACAATATTTAAACTATCTAGAGTATCCGTTAGCATCGAACTTATATTGTTTGAGAAAGTAATCGTTAAAATAGATTTACTATCTGTTAATTTTTCTGCGAACTCAGTTTCTACTTTTTCAGAAGTGTCTTTAAGCTTTAATAAATCTAAATTGTAACTAGGTTTTTCGTCAAATATTTGTTGATAATACGTTGGAGTCATGTAAATATAGTGCATTGCATAGTTTTCTGTAATAGCGCTAACTTTGATTTTGTACTTATCATTCTTCGCATTTTTTACAGTAATCGAATCGCCTGGTTTTATATCGAATAATTTAGCTAGTTTTTCACTAATTATTGCTCCATCATCTGTTAGCTTTTCTGTTGTGTGACTAGCACGGTCACGCAACACGATATAGTCTGGTAATTCGTTTAAATTTTTAGGGACAATGATGGAACTCGCTTGTGCGGATTGCCCTGATTTGACTGCATCTATATTTGTTTGCGACATCGCTAGTTTACTTTTGATATTAGAATCTTCCATTAGGTTATCGTACGTTTCTTTTGCTGTTGGTGGAGCGCTCATATCTTGATAAACTGCTGCGTCATATTTCATTATTTGACCGTACTGCATTTTAGCTATATCACTAATGGAATTTCGCAGTCCAAAGCCAGTAAGAATTAGCGCTGTACAACCAGCAACACCGAGTACTGTCATTAGCATCCGTTGTTTGTAGCGGAAGAGATTTCTTGCTGTTACTTTGCTCGTAAAATTCATTCGTTTCCAGATAAAGCTAATTCGTTCTAAGAAAATTCGTTTGCCGATTTTTGGTGCTTTCGGGCGCATTAATGTAGCTGCATTCGCTCTTAGTTCTGCCCGACATGCTGCATATGCGGTGAAAGTCGTACAGAATAATGCTACACAAATGGATAATAAACTGTAACTCCAATAAAATCCGATGTCGACAGCAGGCATTTCATACATTGTTTTATAAGCATTAAAGATAATATTTGGGAAGAATTGGAAACCGATTATAATTCCAACGATACTTCCGCCAATACTTGCAATCGAACCATAAACAAGATATTTCAAAATGATGCTACCGTTCGAATAACCAAATGCTTTTAATGTTCCAATTTGCGTTCTTTGTTCTTCTACCATTCGAGTCATTGTTGTTAAACAAACAAGTGCTGCGATTAAGAAGAAAAAGATTGGAAATGCCGTGGATAAAGAAGTTAAACGATCGGCATTTTCTTTATATTCGCTATAACCTGGATTATCGTTACGATCAAGGACATAGTATTTCGGTAGTTTAAGTGCATCGAGTTTTTCTTGGCCAATTTTAACGTCTTTTTCGGCGCTAGCTAATTTGGCTTCAGCTGCCTTTTTCTCTTTTTCAAATAGTGCGAGATTTTTATTGTATTCTGCTTGCCCATTGTTTAATTTTTTTAGTGCATTTTGTAATTCTACGGCGCCTGTCTCTTTTCCATCAGCCAATTGCTTTTTAGCGAGGGAGATTTTTTCTTGACCGGCTTGATATTTTGCTAATCCCGCTTGATACGCTATTTTTGCTTGCTCAAGTTGCTGTTGTTTACTAGCTAATGTTTTTTCGCCTTGCTCTATTTTTTGTTTTTCTTCATCTAAAACTGTTCGAGCCGATTGATAGGCTTTTTCACCTTCAGCAACTTGTTTAAGTGCAGCGTTCAGAGCTTCCCGGATTTGTGCATCGCTAATGGCTCCATTTTCATAATCATCGAGCAAAGTGTTAATGGTTTCTTCGTATTCGGCGAGCTCTTCAGCTGAAATATCAAGTTCTGAAGCCGCCATGTTGAATGCATTAGTTAAGCTTTCTCGGTCGATGTCAAAATCAGTTAAATCTGGTTGTTTTAATGCATTTTCTAAGGTTGATCGCGCATTTTTTAAGTATCCATTTGCTGTATTGAGGAGATTATTGGCCTCATTCCATGCAGCTAGGCCTTCTTCTAATTCTCTTTCAGCTTGTAAAATGGCTTCTTCGCCTTGATTAATCTGCATTTTTGCGGCATCTAATTGTTTTTTGGCGTTCGCTAGTTCCGCTTCACCAGCAGCAATTTCTGATTCACCTTGTTTAATTTTGGCATCATAGCTAGCTTTTGCTGCATTATACTTGGAAAAGCCTTCATCCAATTGTGCTTTTGCAGCATCTAGTTTGGCTTGATTTTTTTGTAGTTCTGCTTTTCCTTTATTGATTTCGGCTGTGGCATCATCTAATTTTTTTTGTTCGCTCGTTTTAATTTTATTCAGTCGTTTTTCTGGTTGTCCTGCTAAAGCTTGCTCCACTTTTTTGTTATCTTTTTTCTCCGTGCGAATGTAAGCATCACTAAAAGCTTCTTTATCCGCTAGATTATTAAAAGTGAGACTGGCAATAGTGTATTCTGGCAAATCAAAATCTTGTTCTGGAATCACACCAAAAGCGTCTGTTTTTCCTTTCCCAACAGTACTTGATCCCCGTTCGGATTTTTGGATGTATGCTGGTGATCGAACAAAGCCAACTACTTTATATGTTGATTTTTTAAGTGTATGGGTTAATTCACTTCCATCATTTTTAACAAAAGTTACTTTGTCGCCGATTTTGATGTTGTCTTGAATAACTTTGTTGTTATCCAGAGCAATCTCACCTGATTTTTCCGGCAAACGACCACTTACTACTTTATATTTATTTAAATTATCACTTGCAGAGCTTGAATATAATTTTGTAACGATGTTGTTTTCTTTCATTAAAGTATCTGCTGTATATCCTAAGTCTACTTGAGCGACTCCCGAAATACCTTCTAAAGCTTCTTTATCCGTATCATCTAGTCCATATGTTGACTGGACATTGAAATTGGCGAGTTGATACTTATTAAAATAATTGTCTGCTGTTAAAAGCATATCCGGTCCAGTTGCTTTTAGTCCAGAGAAAAAAGCAACACCTAACATTATCAGCATAAAAATTGAAATAAAGCGGCTTTTTGAATGCCATATTTCTCGGTAGATATCTTTCCATAAAGCTGAACGTTTCAATGCTTGCTCCTTTCTACCATTCTAAATCATCAATGGACATTGGTTCCGTATTTTCTTTGATGCTCCGAACTTTTGCATTATTAATTTCAATTATTCGGTCTGCAATTGGCGTAATCGCTGTATTGTGGGTGATAACAATAACTGTTGTACCAGTCTTTTCGCAAGTTTCTTGTAATAATTTTAAGACTGATTTACCCGTATCATAATCAAGGGCGCCAGTTGGTTCATCGCATAAAAGCAATTTGGGTGCTTTAGCTAATGCTCGAGCAATTGCAACCCGTTGCTGCTCACCGCCAGATAACTGAGCCGGGAAGTTATCTAATCTATGACTCAAGCCAACTTGGGTTAAAACGGTTTCTGCATCTAATGCATTTGGCGCTATTTGTGCTGCTAATTCCACATTTTCTTTGGCAGTTAAATTAGGCACTAAATTGTAAAATTGGAAAACGAATCCGACATCCGTGCGGCGATATTTAGTTAATTGTTTTGCGTTATATTGAGCAATATCCTGGCCATCTACCATGATACGCCCTTCACTGGCACTGTCCATTCCACCAAGGATATTTAATACGGTAGATTTCCCAGCACCTGAAGGACCAACAATAACTACAAATTCCCCTTTTTTAATTCCAAAATTAATTTTATCATTAGCTGTAACAACATTTTCGCCCATTTGATAGAATTTAGATACGTCCTTCATTTCTACATAGGTCATTTTTTTCGTCCTTCTTTTGTTTGTCATATTTAACCATTATAACATGTGTTATTTTAGTTAGTGAAGTGTTAAAACAGGCAAGATTTCCACTGTACAAAAAAAGAACCAAACTACTCGAAAATGTTTTCCAAATAGTTCAGTTCTTTTTAGTTAACTAGCGGATAATAGCATGTAATTTTGCTTGTAATGCTTCCACTACTTTGTTAGTTGCTTTTTGTACGTCTTCTTCGACAAGTGTTCTTTCGCTATCAAGGAAAGTTAATGTATAAGCGAGTGATTTTTTGTTTTCGCCTAAACTTTCGCCTTCGAAAATATCAAATAGTTCAATGTCGACTAAGAGATTCCCGCCGTGCTCTTTGATTACTTGAGAGATCGTAGCATGGTCAGTATCTTTATCCACAAGTAAGGCCAAGTCGCGTGTCATTTCTGGGTAGCGTGGAATTGGATGATAAACTACTTTTTCTTTCGTTGCATCAAGTAACGCTTTTACATTAATTTCAAATACATACGTTTCTTTTAAATCGTAGCTTGCTTCCACTGCTGGATGAAGCGCTCCAAGATAACCGATTTCTTTTCCTTCTAACTGGATGCTTGCTGTTCTTCCTGGATGCAGTTCTTCTTTTTCGATTTGCTTCCAGTGCAGTTCGGCTTCGATTCCAAGTTTGTTCACTAAACCTTCTACAATTCCTTTTAAAACAAAGAAGTCTACTGGTTTTGGTGTTTTTTGCCAATCAGCCGTGTGCCAATTTCCTGTAATTAAGCCAGCTAAATGCTCTTGTTCGATTGGTAAATTGTCACCTTCTGTTGCATAGAACACGGTTCCCATTTCATAAAGTGCTACGTCCATATTTTTACGAGCAATATTATAACTTGCGCTACGAATTAATTGTGGGACGATACTTGTTCTTAAATGGCTATGTTCTTCACTCATTGGCATCGAAAGCGCCACTGTTTTTTCATCGGATAACGCTAAACGAGTCGCATCTTTTTTGGAAGTTAAGGAATACGTTAATGCTTGGTTAAGTCCCGCTCCTTCTAAATAAGCGCGCATTACACGACGAGCTTTTTGGCTGTCAGATAATCCACCAGTTGTGCTCGTTGCTGGAAGTGTGACAGGAATTTCATCATAACCATAAATACGTGCAACTTCTTCCAAAATATCCGCTTCAATTGTAATGTCCCAACGTCTAGTCGGTACTTCAATAATTAATGTGTCTTCTTTAACTTCTAATACAAATCCTAAGCGATCAAAAATCGTTTCTATTTCGGAAAGGGAAATCTCCGTTCCTAAAATACGGTTAATACGTGTTAAGCTTGTTTCGATTTTATTTACTGCTTTTTCACGATTATCTACTTCTACTACGCCGCCAACAAGCGTTCCCCCGCTAAGTTCAGCGATAAGTGCTCCGCCGTGTGCAAGTGCTTTTTCTACTTTCCAAGCATCAGAACCTTTATCATATCGAATACTTGCTTCTGTACGTAAATATAATTCGCGAGATGCTTTTCCAACAGATGAACTACTGAAAATAGCTCCTTCCAGTGCCACAGTTGTTGTCGTTTCAGTTACTTCAGAAAACTCTCCGCCCATAACCCCAGCAATTGCTATCGGTTCAGTTCCATTAGTAATAACAGTGTGTCCTGTTTGTAATATTCTTTTCTCGCCATCAAGTGTGGTAATTTCTTCTTGTTCTTTTGCGGAACGAACGACGATTTTTTTACTGCCGATTTTATCATAGTCAAACGAATGCAGTGGTTGTCCGTATAATAAATTAATGTAGTTTGTTACATCGACTACGTTATTATGTGGACGGATGCCTGCTTTCATTAATTTTGTTTGAAGCCAAAGAGGTGATTCTTTAATTTCGATGTTTTCAACCATTTTAATAGCATAATAAGGTGTTTCTGTTGGATTTTCTACTTCTACAGAAATAAAATCGTCCGCTTTACCTTTTTCAGATACATCGGGCTCGGTTGGTTGCGCTGGCTTTTGATGGATAATTGCGCCTACTTCATGAGCTACGCCGTTCATACTTAATGCATCTGCGCGGTTTGGTGTAATTGCCATATCGAGAATCGCATCATCTAAGCCAAGTAAAGTAATTGCGCTCACGCCTGTTTCAACATGCTCTGGTAAAACGTAAATGCCGTCCGCATAAGCTTTTGGTACAACTTTACTTTCAAAGCCAAGTTCAGCAAGTGAGCAAATCATTCCTTCTGAAACTTCGCCGCGTAATTTTGCGCGTTTGATTTTAAGTCCGCCTGGAAGTCTTGCACCAACTTTGGCTACGATTACTTTTTGACCTGCAGCAACGTTTGGAGCTCCGCAAATAATTTGAACTGGCTCTTCTTCGTCAGTTTGGACAAGGCATTTGTTCAATTTTTCTGCATCTGGATGGCGTTCACATGATAATACTTCGCCTACCACGACATTTTTCAAACTAGCGCTTAATTCTTCTACGCCTTCAATTTCAATTCCGGTTCTTGTAATTGCTTCTCCTAGCTCTTCCGCCGTTAACGGGAAGTCTTGGAAAAATTCTTTGACCCAATTATATGAAACTAACATTAGATTTCCCCCGTTTCTGTGCTTTGGAATTGCTTCGTAAAGCGTAAATCATTCGTATATAAGTGGCGAATATCATCCACTGCGTATTTCAACATCGCAACACGTTCAGGTCCTAAGCCAAAAGCAAATCCGCTGTAACGAGTGGAATCAATACCGGACATTTCTAGTACGTTTGGATGTACCATACCGCTTCCTAAAATTTCAATCCAACCTGTTCCTTTACAAACGCGGCAACCTTTACCACCACATTTGAAACAAGAAATATCCATTTCAACAGACGGCTCAGTGAATGGGAAGAATGATGGACGAAGGCGAATTTCGCGTTCTTCACCAAACATGGTTTTAGCGAGAACAGTCAGCGTCCCTTTTAAATCAGCAAAAGTGATGTTTTCACCAACAACTAGCCCTTCGATTTGCGTGAATTGGTGGGAGTGAGTTGCATCATCGTTGTCGCGGCGGTATACCTTACCTGGACAGATAACTTTGATTGGTCCCTTAGAGAAATCATGTTTTTCCATCGTTCTTGCTTGTACAGGTGATGTTTGAGTACGTAATAAAGTATTTTCTGTAATATAGAAGCTATCTTGCATATCACGAGCTGGGTGATCTTTTGGAAGGTTTAATGCTTCGAAGTTATAGTAATCCAGTTCTACTTCTGGTCCTTCTGCGATTTCATAACCCATACCAATGAACATATCTTCCATTTCTTCAATTACTTGTGTTAGTAAATGTTTTGTTCCGATGCTTGGCGCTGTGCCTGGTAAAGTAACATCGATTGTTTCTGATTTTAATTTTTCATTAATTGCTGCTGTTTCCAGAATTTCTTGTTTGCTGGAAATCGCTTCTGTTAAGGCTGTTCTTACTTCATTAGCAAGTGAACCCATTTTTGGTCTTTCTTCTGCGGAAAGTTTCCCCATTTGTTTCATGATTTCGGTCATCGGGCCTTTTTTACCAAGGTATTTTACCCGTAAGTCGTTCAATGTTTTTAAGTCTGCTGCTTCGTTAATTTGCGTTTCTGCTTCACTTTTCAGCGTTTGTAATTGCTCTAACATACCGTTCACTCCTTCTTTTTAGACAAAATAAAAAAGCTCTATCCACAAAGGGACGAGACTTCTCGCGGTACCACCCTAATAAGAACAAAATTTGTTCCCACTCAAAATTCGATAACGGCTTAGTAACCGGACCACCTTCACACATAACGTGCTTCTCGGGGGGCGACTCCAGAGGTGAAATGTTCGCAAATTCGTTTGTAAAGTGGCTTTCAGTCTATGACCACTTCTCCCTATACAGACTCACTATGCTACTTGGCTCTTTCATTGTCTTTACTTATTTAGATAGTTTCTATTATAGTATGGTTCTACGAAAGATTCAAGCTAAAAAATAATCTCCCCATATTAGTTGGAGAGATTATCTCTTTTTAATTAGGTACTTCCACCCATTTATCCGCCCAACACTGGACTTCAAGCATTACTTCTTGGAGTGCTTTACCTTTTTCGGTTAGTTCATATTCAATGCGTACAGGAGTTTCTGGATAAACTTGTCTTAAGCAAATATCCATTTCCTCAAGTTCCTTCAAACGTTCTGCAAGCACCCGATCACTCATTTGTGGGATCTCAGCGGCAACTTGTTTAAACCTTTTTGGACCAGTCAGTAAGACATTGATGATAAGTCCAGTCCAGCGTTTACCTAATAGTTGGAACGCCGATTCAAACTTCGGACATACTGTATGTGCATCAGTCATAATTCTCACCTCTAACGTTATTGTACCATATCTATCATCAGAAAGTAACTAATAAATCTTTTGTTGCTTATATTTAGTAAGTTGAAATATAATTGACCAAAGTATCCTTCTGACTTAAAATATAAGTAAGATAGATTAATGAAGGAGGCGTCTCTCATGCCATCTATTCGCTACATTGTTAAAACAGATGTTTCAGAAACCTTCGAAATAATCAAAGCTGGTCAAGTAGGGTCAAATATTGTATTTTCCGAAATTAGAACATTTGATTTTGGAGAACTAGCGACACTTGCTTGCGAAAAATTTTACTTCCGTTCTTCTAATCGAGCGGCATTATTTGTTAACATTAATAATTTCCACGGAGAAACAGAAGTAACGATTATCTCAACAGGTAGTTCGAACGGCTTCTTTACTGGGATTGACTGGGGCGCTGCGTTTGATTATATGCATAGTGTCGTAGCTGATTTAAAACGCGTCGCAATTCGTGAAGTAAAAATGGAAAAACAAGAAGAGATTTAAAAAAGTGGTTGATAAGTTCATTCCGACTTATCAACCACTTTTATTATTTTCTTAAACCATAAAGTAAAATTCCGGCTGCTACAGCTACATTTAATGATTCACTATCACCGTAAATTGGAATATATACTTTTTCGGAAAGTCGATCTTGTAATTCTTCTGATATGCCGTTTCCTTCGTTTCCAACCATTAAGGCTAATGTTTCACGCTTTGGCATATCATTGAGTGATTTGGCTTGGTCATCTAAAACTGCTCCAATCACTGGAACACCTTCTTCTTCTAAATTCGCCACCCACTCAAATAAATCTGCTTGAATGACAGGAATATGGAAGTGACTCCCCTGCGTGCTACGAATAACTTTTGGATTATAAAGGTCTGCACTGCCTCTGCCTAAAACGACACAATCATATCCAGCCGCATCAGCAGTTCGAATTAACGTGCCGACATTACCTGGATCTTGTACTGCATCTACGAGTAACAATTTCTTACCATATAATAGCATCATGTCAGGCTCTGAAATAGCAACGACAGCAAATACACCTTGTTCTGTCATTGTGTCACTAATTAGATGGCTGATTTCGGAACTAATTTCAAATACATCATAGTCGCCTTTTAACCACTCTTCTGGAACAGAAACACCACTTGAAATAAGCAGCTCCAGTACTAAACCATCTTGACGTAACGCTTCTTCCACTAAATGAAAGCCTTCCACCAAATAAGTTCCGGTTTTATCGCGGCCTTTTCTCGTTTGTAGTTTCTTCCATGTTTTGACACGGTCGTTTTTTACTGATTGAATCTGTTCCATAAAAGTTGTCCTCTTTTCTCGAAACTCAACCTAGGCGAATTTCTGTTACTTTTTCTTTATCTAAACGTTTAACTACTTCAGTAATTAGTTTTACTGCATTTTCAAAATCATCACGATGTAGCATGGACGAATGGGAATGAATATAGCGAGTTGCGATTGTAATGGATAACGACGGGATTCCGTTTCCTGTTAAATGAATAGACCCTGAATCTGTTCCGCCCATTGGGATTGCTTCAAATTGGTAAGGGATAGATAGTTCGTCTGCTACGTCCGTTACAAAATCACGAAGGCCAGCATGTGCTACCATGGAAGCATCATAGATAACGATTTGTGGACCTTCCCCCATTTTACTCATTGCTTCTTTGTCAGTTACACCAGGAGTATCCCCAGCGATACCAACATCAACAGCAAAACCTATATCAGGTTGAACGAAATGTGCTGCTGTTTTGGCTCCACGTAAACCAACCTCTTCTTGGACTGTTCCAACACCGTAAACGATATTTGGGTGTGCTTCTTTTTGTAAGTTTTTAAGTACTTCGATAGCAATAGCAAGGCCAATACGATTATCCCAAGCTTTTGCAAGTAAGAATTTCTCGTTTTTCATTACGGTAAAATCAAATGCTGGCACAATCATATCACCAGGACGAATGCCGTAACTTTCAACTTCTGCTTTATCAACCGCACCAACGTCAATAAACATATCTTTAATATCAAAAGATTTTTGACGTTCTGCTGCTGTCATTACATGCGGTGGTTTAGAGCCAATAACACCGGTGATTTCTTCGCCAGAACGCGTCACGATTGTTACTTTTTGTGCAAGCATTACTTGCGAAACCCAACCGCCCACTGTTTGAAATTTAATAAAACCTTTATCATCGATTTGAGTCACCATAAAGCCAACTTCATCTAAATGACCAGCAATCATGATTTTTGGTCCATCTTCTGCGCCCACTTTTTTCGCAACGGCGCTACCTAAGCCGTCTGTTTCAAAACTATCAGCTAACGGTTCAATATATTCACGAAATACGTTTCTAACCGCACGTTCGTTACCGGGAATACCTTTTGCATCCGTTAGTGCTTTTAACATCTTTAATTGTTCATCCATATAAATAACCCTCCTTATAAACTCCTTTTACATTATAACAGTTTCTCTCTAAAATTCCTTTGAAAACGCAAAAAAAGCCGAAACAGCTATTCGACTTTTTTTGCGTTTTACTTACCAAGCAATTGACTGAACGTTTAATAAAGGTAGATTAAGTGCAGTTTTGCCCTTTGTTTCTTCCTTAGCTATTGTAGGTTTGTGCAGTTCTGATGTATCAATATCCATATTAATTACTAAACGATTTTGATCATCTGTTTTAAGTAAAGCGTCGCGCGTTGGAGCATAATCTTCTAATTGATAGAATTTTTTTATAGAGGTGCTTTCAATCCAACCGATAGAATCGCCATTATGATGAATGTGATACCACGAAATATTGGAATCCGTTACTTTAACTTCTCTATTAATAGAAACTTGATGTCCAAAATATTTGGTTGTTTTTTCGACTGGATTTGCTCCTTTTGTTCCACCTGGCGCGGACCAAATAAAGGAATTATCTTTTATAGCTACTTCACCAGCAGCTTTAATTGCTTTATCAGATACTCGTTCGCTATAAACTGTATCATATTTATCTAAATTTGCTTTTTTAATTAGGTCGATTAATTTTGCTGCATACTCTGGATCAGACGAATAGCCAGTTTTTCCAAGTGCAATAGCCGCTTTTTCAAAGTTATATTCTTTGATTAAGCCCCCGTATAAATGAGGGTTCCATGATGGGCCATTGACAAATAAAAGTGCGTGGTCATTCATCGATTCATACCAACCCGGGTATGCGCGGAAATTAGCATCGGTACCAACCCAAACAAGACCGTTGTGTTCTTTGGTTGGTAATTTAATAGAGGCTCCATTATAAGAACCTTTGATTCCAAATAAATTATTGCCATCTTTTGCTAGCATACTTTCTCCCCAATTGGATTCTAGTATAGCTTGCGAAATAGTGATACTTGCTAAAATACCATGTTCTCTTTGCACTTTTTGAGCATGCGGCGCAATTTCATTAATAAACCTCTCTTGCTTGGAAGTTAAGCCGTCCTCTAGACCAGCAGCTTGGGAGTGTATTGGTACTGCACATAATGTAATTGTAATTCCAAGACCAATTGTCACCAAATGCTTCTTTGCGAGTTGTAACATAATGATTTATTGCACATCCTTCTTTGAAATATCTTTCTGGCTTATCAAAACCAGAAACGTGTGTTCTTTAAAACAACCACTTCATTCTAACAAAACTTCTTTGTAATACACATTACTTTTACATTACTTATGTTACAAAAGGCCCTTAGCTATTGTATAGTAACCTTTTCGGGAGATGGCTGTTATGAAAATAAAAAAGAAAAAGAGCTTCAAAAGGACTTTTTGCCTATAAATAAGACAAGTCATTTTAGCTCTTTTTCGGTTATTTCTTATTTTTTATCAATTAATTCTTGTTTTACCCAACCAATTGGATCATTTTTCACGGAAATTTGATACCAAACGCCACTATCTGTCTTTGCTTCTCGTAAAAGTTTCAAATCTTCTCGTTTGTAGTAGTTAATTTCTTCTACTTTTTGTGCTCCAGATAGTCCATAAGGCCTTGTCCAAATTGCTCCAGAAACGTCTTTTTTTACGTTGCCATAACCAGTTGATTTTGCATCATAGTATATCTTATCATCTATACGATCATATAAAGCTAAGTCATATTTTTCGATAATATTGATTAACTTCTCTGCATAACCTGGATCGGTTGCATAGCCTGCTGTTTGTAATTCTTCTGCAGCTTTTTTATAATCATCGGCTTTGATCACGCCATTATATTTATCTTTATTCCAGGAAGTTCCTTTTAAAAAGAGTTCTGCGTGTGCTTCTAATGATTCATTCCAATCTTTGTATTTTCGGAAGTTGGCTTTGATTTCAATCCATTTTCCGTCTACAAATTCTTTTGTCGTCATGTTTACCATCGGTTGTGGAGCTTTGCCTTTTACACCAAACAAATTATTACCTTGTTGCGCTAAATCGCTTTGACCCCAGTTAGATTCAAGGATAGCTTGTGCTAAAGTAATACTCGTTAAAATGCCGTGTTCTGCTTGAATTTCTTGTGCACGAGGAGAGAGTTCATTAAGAAAGTTCTGCTCTTTTGAATGGAATGCTGGGTCCGGTTTCGGTGCTGTCATAATTAAATATTGTTGTCTGACTACAGATGCTATGACACCTACTAGAATAATCAGCAGTAAAATCCCTGCTATCCCAATTAGCCTTTTTTGTTTTTTCTTTTTGGATAATTTTCTATACTTCAGATGTCGTCACGCCTTTCTGTCTCCGAATCCCTTGATGCTTTTAGAATACGTTAATTTGAACACAATTGCAATCCATCTAAATGTCTTTTAAGAAATCTTTAACATTTTATGATAAGGCAAAAAGTTAGTTATAGATTCAATTTAATTTTATTTGATAACATTTGTTCTTCATTTTGTAACATTTGCCATCATTTAGTCATATAAGTTCAGGATTAAATGGGATGATTTTAAAAAAATGCGAGTTTCTTCTATTATAAAATAGTTTAGTTGACGCCATCATAATTATCTTACATTCTGTTTTATAGATTTTTGTTCGCAAATTTATTTATTTTCCTCGTTAATTGGATAAACATCTTTCCGTACAAACCGATGAGAATAATAAATAGAATAAAAATGAAAATAGTAATTACTTGATAACTTCCAGCATTGTTTAGGAAAAATAAATCCAGCAATAAAAGAATACTCATTAATATGCCAAAAATCGTCCAGCGTTTCCGAATACTTCTATATAAATGAATATATGATACTTCATCTGAGAATATCGTTTCACTTCCTGCCTCTTCGGCCTGTAGTTTTCGGAAATACATCCAATTACCGTTTAATACTGGATAGCAGAATACATTATCCCAACCAGCATCAGCAAAGAGTGCTTTATACGAGGCTTCGTCGCCTTGATTCACTTTATAATCAATGGCATAGCGATATTTGTTCGGTTCCCCTTTTTCAAAATGGTACCTAAAAGATTTATATTCTTTAAATAACCAGCCTTTTTGAGCCATATCGTTTAAATAGGCTTCTTCTTTTTCCATATTATCTACAGTAAAAAACTTTAAGACTTTTTTCTCCATGATTAAACCTCCCTCGAATTTCTATACAATTCTTCTATGCGTGTTTTTTCTAACTGCAAAACCTCGGCACCGATTTCTGTGATTTGATAGATTTTTCGGTTGCTCTCCTCTTGGATGATTTGGATTAAATTGTCTTTGTTCATTTTGGATAAACTACCGTAAATAGTTCCTGGTCCAAGTTTAATCCGCTCATTGGTCATTTGGGCAACATTTTCAATTATCGCGTAACCGTGCTTCGGTTTAACTAGCGAAAGTAATATGTAAAAGGCAGTTTCAGTCATGGGAAGATAGGTTTTTCGTAGTTTTTCATCCATAATTATATCGCACCTCGATGTATTTGATACTCATAATATATCACGGCTCGATATAATTTGCAATATTTTTTGTTGAATTTCATGAAACGCTAGATTTTCTTTAATAATTAACCATTTAGCTGGATGTTGATTTATTTTTTCGTTCACTAATGGTTTAGTCCTTTGATCAAATAAATCATCCCAGTAAAACATTTTCTTTAGCATGCTGAATCGGACTACGTAGTGCGCTTTTTCGATTCGTAGTAATTGTTTGAATTGGCGTTTTATAAGCTGAGAGCGGATTTGTTTTTTAGGTAAATCAAGGTAAATAATAATGTCGGCTTGTGAAATGCTCTCTTCTGTCCAGGCTTCTAAATGCACGCCTTCGATAATCCAGTTATCCTTCTGGAGAATTGCATTTAACTCGGCTATTTTTTCTGAATCGCTTCGTCTCACTTCCGTTTCTTCTCTTTTCCATACAATTCGGTCTGTTTCAAAAAAATCTATTTGTAGCCACTTGGAAACTTTTTTTGCTAAAGTGGTTTTGCCGCTTCCAACAGATCCGATTATTCGGATTTTCATAAAAACACCTCACTTTAAATTAAATACTATCTTTTTACCCCTCTTTTATTTTATAATTATTTCATTGTGATAAAAGGGAGGGAAATTTTTGATTATATTATTTATTGTATCAGGTCTACTGGCGGGGATGGTATTACCCGTTCAAACAGCCATCAATACACGACTTAGTACATATACGAAATCACCGTTTTTAGCTTCGTGGGTTTCTTTTATGGTAGGGACGACTGTTTTACTTATTGTTTGTTTATTTACACAAAAATCATGGCCAATATCTTCAGAAATGATTGCCTCAAATCCTTGGTATATATGGGTTGGCGGTGGAACATTAGGCGTTATTTTCTTAACAGCTAATATTTTACTTTTACCACGACTTGGCTCTGCGTTGCTTGTAATGATTACGGTGTGTGGACAAATGATTATGGCTATTGTAATTGATAACTTTGGTTTATTTCAAGTTCCGATGCATGAGATTAACATCGAACGACTGCTTGGTGTTATTTTAATGTTCGGCGGCATTTACTTGATGCAACGATTTTAAAAGGAGGAGAAATCATGACAAAAAGATCATCCAAATCATTATTACTATTTATGGCAATGGGACTTGTTTCTGGACTACTTTCACCGATTCAAACATCGATTAATAGCCAACTTCGGCTCACTGTCGGTTCTCCTTTTGTAGCATCATTTATTTCCTTTTTAGTTGGGACCACGCTACTTACGCTTGTTTGTTTAATTGTGGAGCGTCGTTTGACTTTTCAGCTAAAAGGGGTCGGTCGAATTCCTTGGTGGGTATTCACTGGTGGCGCACTTGGAGTATTATTTGTAACTTCTAACATTTTACTTTTACCATTACTTGGCTCTGCTATGACAGTAGTTTTAGCACTTTGTGGGCAAATGATTATTGCACTTATTATTGATCATTTTGGTTTTTTCGGGGTTATTCCTCATCCAATTAACCGTTATCGAATGATTGGTGTTTTATTAATGCTTATTGGTGTATTTTTAATTCAACGCTTTTAATAAAGAAAACCTCTCCGGATGGAATGTCTGGAGAGGTTTTTTGTTATTTCTTTTTATTTCGAAAAACTAATTCGGAATTTTTGTAGAAAATATCGGTTTCGCCTGCGCGATAATTCACGACTCTGGCAACAGCGAAAAAGTAATCAGATAAGCGATTTACATATTTTAATACTTCTTGGTTAGTGGAGGCGATTTTTAGCATACCAACAATTTCTCGTTCTGCTCTCCTTGCCACTGTTCTAGCCATATGAAGTAAAGAAGCTGCTTGAGTACCTCCTGGCAAAATGAATTTTTCAATTTCAGGTGGTTCATCGGCATAAATATCAATGCGGTCTTCTAGCCAAGCAACTGGCTCAGCTGTCAGTTTATAATCGCGCTTCCCTTCTTCTGTTGCGAGGTCGCCTCCTGCATCGAATAATTGTTGTTGGATTTGCTCAAGTTCAGCTTGAATTTCGGGTTCATTTCCAAGAGTTGTAATGGTGTAACCGATAAGCGAATTGAGTTCGTCGAGTGTACCATATGCATTAATTCGTATATTATCTTTACTTACTTTGCTCCCCCCGATAATTCTTGTCATTCCTTTATCGCCGGTTTTTGTGTAGATACGCATATTTTTTCTCCTTTCATAATTTTTTCTAGTTGATCCATTTGAATATTTGCTTCTAAAAGAGCCGCTAGTTTATCATATTCAGTTTCTTTATGTTCTTTTAGTTTGATAATTTCATGTGGATAAATGGATTTGTTTTTTTGTGTTAGCAGTTCATTGAATAGATTGCCTAAGAAAATATCATTATCGAAAATACCGTGGATGTATGTGCCGATAATGTTTTTGTTCGCGGAGATGGCACCGTCCTCGTGTGTTTCTTGGTTACCGTTGACTGCTTTAATTTTACAAAACGGTTGAGTATTCTCGCCGCGCTTAGTTTGGCCCATATGGATTTCGTATCCTTCGACTGGTTCCGAAGAAAATGTCACGCCAGTAATTTGTGTAGTGCGTTTTTGGTCGAGAAAGATTGTTTCAGTATCTAATAAGCCAAGTCCCGCAATTTCTACTTTTTCGCTTTCTACTTGATTTGGGTCAAGCATTCTTTTACCGAGCATTTGGTAGCCACCGCAAATCCCAATTACTTTCC
The DNA here is from genome assembly GCF_028596125.1 of Listeria innocua. Classification (GTDB taxonomy): domain Bacteria; phylum Bacillota; class Bacilli; order Lactobacillales; family Listeriaceae; genus Listeria; species Listeria innocua. The sequence goes on along the minus strand of NZ_CP117229.1, from coordinate 1,127,898 downwards.
CGGCATTTTCGGCATAGTTTTGAATCGCTTTTTTCAGGCCTGATTGTTCGAGAAAAGCCATATCTTCCAGCGTATTTTTACTGCCAGGAATAATGACTAAATCTGGATTTCCAAAATCAGCTAAATTTCGTATATAACGCACACTGATGTCAGGTTGAATTTCTAGAATATGAAAGTCTGTAAAATTAGAAATTCGAGGCAAGCAAATAATGGCAATATCAAGTAACGCCGAACTATCTAGAACGTAATTTTTCCCGCTGAGTGAAACACTATCTTCTTCTTCTAGTTGTAGGTTAGCATAAGGGATAACGCCAATGACAGGAACGTTTGTCAGCTCTTCTATCATCTCAATGCCTGGTTGTAAAAGTGCTACATCACCGCGAAATTTATTGATGATTACTCCTTTAAGCCGCGCACGTTCTTCTTCTTTTAAAAGCATAATCGTGCCATAAATCGAAGCAAACACGCCGCCTTTATCAATATCAGCAACTAACACGACAGGTGCGTCGACCATTTTAGCCATACCCATATTGACAATATCTCGGTCATTCAAATTGATTTCGGCTGGGCTTCCAGCGCCTTCTAATACAATAATATCATTTTCATCAGCTAAACTCTGATAAACTGCCTGAATTTTTGGGATAAGTGTTTGCTTAAAATCGTGATAAGAAACAGCATCCATATTATCTAAAATCGCTCCCATAAAAATTACTTGCGACTGACGATCATTGGTCGGTTTAAGTAACACGGGATTCATTCGAACATCTGGAAAAACCCCTGCTGCTTCAGCTTGGAAAACTTGCGCACGTCCCATTTCATCACCTGTTGCGGTAATAAAAGAATTGAGTGACATGTTTTGCGATTTAAAAGGCACAACTCGCTTGCCTTTATTTTTAAATAAGCGGCATAAACCTGCAACTATTACACTTTTCCCTGCATCGGAAGCGGTACCTTGAATCATTATTTGCTCTACCATTAATTAATCACCTTCCCCGTATGTGCGAAAAAATCGGCTTCTTTTTTGAAAAGTGGGTAGCCAGCTTGTTGGTGTAATTTGATTAGCCACGGCTGTACTAACCCTGCTTGTTCGATATGACTTTTCTCTAAGAAAACCTCGCTCGTCTCCCCGCTTGTTAAAACTGTTCCGTCTTTTAACATATAGACATAATCGCAAATCTCATAAATCAAATCGATGTCATGACTTGAAATGAGAATCTTTTTTCCTTGTTTTGCAAGACGTTCGATAATTTCCATCATAATTTTTTTACCAATCGGATCAAGTCCTGCAGTTGGTTCATCAAGCAGCAACCAATCTGTATCAAGAACAAGCGCTCCGGCAATAGCGACACGTTTTTTTTGACCATAACTTAAGTATTGGACAGGTTTATGTTGAAATTCTGTCGCACCAACTGTTTCTAGTACATTTGTTACTCGTGACTCCACTTCCTTTTCACTAATACCTAGGTTTCTAAGTGCAAAAGCCACGTCATCACGTACATTGGAATAGAAAATTTGTTGGTCGGGGTCTTGGAAAACAATACTTACTTTTTTTCGCAATGCAAATAAGGCTTTTTTATTGTAAGCAAGTGGTTTTCCTTCAAAATAAACTGTCCCTGAAGTTGGCCTATTAATGCCTAAAAGCTGCATAAAAAGGGTCGATTTCCCGGAGCCATTCGCACCAATAAGGCCAATAATATTGCCTTTATCTAAATCGATTGAAACATCCGTTAAGGCTTGTTTGCCATCTTCGTATTGGAATGAAATATGTTCTGTTTTAAGCAAATTGGCTTCCTCCTAGATATGAAATTCTCCTTGATATAGCTTCACATCAAGTGTTATAACCATTTCATTATATCTTTTCATTACGCGATTAAATAAAGTATTTACGAGCATTCCAAATGAACGATAGCTATTTTTTATGCCGTGGTAACCGAAACGTAGGCTCTGCGCTTTTCGAATCGCCGCCGCTTCTTCTAAGAAAATAAAGATGAACCGATAAATTAAAATCGTTAGTTCAATAAGCACTTTTGGAATAAAAATTTGCTTCATCACTTTCGTTAATTGTACCACGGGAACGGTTAAGACGAAAAAGTATGTTGCCGCTAAGCAAGCAATACTCCGAAAAAAAACTTGAGTTGCTGTCGTTATCGTCACATCAGAAATACCAAGATAAAAACTTCCAATAGAGATTGAAGCAAGAAAACTACTTGGATCTTTTGAAATTGAAATAAGAATCGAAAGCAAACTAAATAGTAGAAATGAAAATGGTAAAAGGAGCCATTTCAAATATTGTTTAAAGTGGATTTTAACAACATAAAGCGTCAGTGGCACCATGCATAAAAATAGTATCGCTTGTACGAGCACAGGGCCAGTTAGCGCGAGTATTAGAATCGCGACATAAAATAATGCTTTTAATGATGGCGAAAAAGCTATCCACCGGTTTTGATAAGCATATTTATCAATGGTTAACATCGTTCTCAGCTTTCCGCTTGCCACGACTTACACCAATGACATACGCAATGATTCCTGTTCCGATGCAACCTTGCAGGGTAAATAATAAGCTTTCAATTTCGCCACTTTTTGGTTCATAAAGAGGTTCAAACCACGGTTCATAGCTTGGATCGATTTTAGTGATTTCTGCTTCAGCTTCTCCGTCTGATCCCCCGTACTCACCTGTTTTATTGAAGAAAAACGGGCTCACCATTAACAAAACTACTAATAAAATTAAAATGATATTAATATTGATTTTTTTCATCGTAATTGTGCCACCTTTTCTGGTAAATTTTTGCTAATAAGATTGTACATAACTACAGTGAGTAAGCCTTCTGCAATCGCGATTGGAACTTGAGTGACACAGAAAATTGCCATGAATTTTAGAATAGAAGCCATCATGCCTGATGCTGGATCTGGGAAAACGACTCCGAGCTGGACGCTGGTGGTTAAGTAGGTTGCCAGGTCAGCTGTCATTGCACATAAGAAAATCGAAACACTTTTATTACAGTTTAGTTTACGAGCTAGTTTATAGACGACAAAACCAACCATTGGACCGATAACAGCCATCGACATTGCGTTTGCACCAAGAGTAGTAATACCGCCGTGTGCAAGAAGTAGCGCTTGGAAAAGTAAGACAATCACGCCAAGAACACTGACAACGAGCGGTCCGAACATAACCGTTGCAAGTCCAACACCTGTCGGATGAGAACAAGATCCTGTAACGGACGGGATTTTAAGTGCAGAAAGAACAAAGATAAAGGCTGCACATAATGCCAACAGTAATTTATTATTTTTATCTAAAGCGATTAATTTACGAATACGAATTAAACCAAGTACAAGGAATGGGATAAAGACAATTAGCCAAAAGACTGCCCATTTAACGGGTAAAAAGCCCTCCATGATATGCATTGCATGTGCGGATTCTGGGTTCGTTAAAGTAAAATAAATAACGCCGATTAAAACAAATGGTAGAAACTTCCATAATTTTTTCATTTATATTGCTCCCTTCTTTTTTTCACGATAATCGTAGTAAAATATGACATTTTTTCTTCTGGATTTATCTCGCCCATGCCGTAAGTGATTTTTTCAGTCGCCATGGCAACATCACTTACTACAACAGCTGCATCAAGCAAATTCAGTTTTTTTAGTAATGTCGTAAGAAGGGGTAAATTGCTTGCTGCTTTCATTAAGACAATAGTGTCAAATAATGTGAGCGCTTGTTCGATTTTTTCAGCTCCTGCTGTTACAGGGATTACAGCAAAACTATCCTCGTCCATTACAAGAGGCAGTTCTAATTTAGAGGCGATATTTGAAAATGATGAAATCCCTGCGAGTGTAACTGTTTCAATTTCACCTTTTAAAAGTTCTAGCAAATAACTATAAGTGCTATAGACCATTGGATCGCCAAGGGTAATGAAACCAACATCATGTCCGTTTTGAACATCTGTTTTGATTTCTTCAGCAATTTCTTTCCAAGCTTGCATTTTCTCTGTTTTGTTGTAACTCATTGGAAAATGACGTTCTTTGATGATAAGCGTGTTTTTTAAATATGGGTTAACGATTTTTTTTGCTAAACTTTCTCCACCTTTTTTAGATTGGGGAGTATAGAGAATCGCTAATTTCCCCAGTCTATCAGCAGCTTCCATCGTAACTAGCTTGCTGTCACCTGGACCTGTGCCAATGCCGTAAAATTTAGCCACGCGTGTTCACCCTTTCTGTTGCTACTTTGATATGATCGATAAATTGAGCTTGAATAAGTGGGTTTTCGCCTAGCCCTTGCAAGTGGCACTCAGTTTCAATACCAGCTTGCTCCAATATGCTCTTCCAAGAATCTTCGTCATCTGAAGCCATATCATTTGTGGCATGATCTCCTGCAACAAGCATGAACGGCATCAAATGGGCTTTTTTGATCTTTGCCTGTTTTAATCGTTCAATCACTTGATCAAGGCCGGGATAACTTTCTACGGCACAAAGATAAATCGGTTCGTTTAAAAGCATGTGGTCTAAGCAAGCATATGCGCTGAAAGCATGGTGTTTGGAGCCGTGGCCCATCAGAATCAATGCTTCATTTTCTTTCAAAGGAGGCATTTGGTGGCGAATGGCTTCAATGGCTTTTTCGTAATCTTCTTTTGAATCAAGTAATGGTTGACTAATGATGATTGAATCAAAATCCGCTTTAAATTTTTCCACTTGAGCTGTAATTTTTTCAAATTCACCGCCATTAATAATATGTAGAGATTGAATAATGACTTCTTTGTAACCTAGTTCTTTTAGCTGGTTTAAAGCCTGACTTGGTGTGTTAATGTGCATGTTATCACGGGTTTTTAGTTTTTTAATAATTTTGTTGGATGTAAAAGCACGAAATACAGTGTACTCAGGAAATTCTTGGGCCACTCTTTTTTCACAAGCTTCAATGGTTTTTTCTCTGGTTTCTGGATAACTAGTGCCAAAACTAACGACTAATATGGCTTTTTTCATTGTGGTACTCCTTCTAATTTTGTTTTTTGAATTAGTTCAATTAAGCTCTCTGGTGTAGCATTCTCAGCTTCTTCAAATTCATTAATGCCAAATGACTGCAAGGTTGCGCTCGTGAATCTTCCTATCGAGAGAATCGTTTTCGTTTGTAAAATCGCTTTTTCTTCGGTTGTTAGTACATCGAGTAGATTTTGGACTGAACGAGAACTGGAAAAGCATATTTGTTCAAAACTTTCGAGGTCAAATGGGCGCTCTGTCACTGGACGCATATCGTACAATGGCATCATTTCGGTTGTTTTCACTTCAGATAAGATAGCACTAACCTCTGCTGTATCAACAACACTACCGATAATTAAGTTGCTAGCATTTTTTTGAAAACGAGCTATATGCTCTAAAATTAGTTCTGTGCTCCGTCTTTTAATAAAACTATCTGGAATGATTCCTTTTTCACTAAATGCTTCTTTCGTTTGTTTTCCGATAGCGGTAAGATGGGTATTTTTTAGGGAACGAATATCCAACTCAAGTGTTGCTAGATAATCGAAAAAGCGCTCTACAGCCTCTTTTGAAGTGAAAAGAAGTTCGCTAGTTTCACATAATTCTGCTTTTGTTTTCGTTGGCAGAATATCCAGCACTTGAATATTTGGATACATCGTTACTTCTCCGCCTAAATCGCGAATTTTTTCAGCGAGCATACTTTTACCTGCGCGTGCTCTTGGAAGTAATACTTTTGTATGGAAAAGTGGCATTTCTTCAAAAAAGTTAAGCTGTGGACGTAAGCTCACTACATCACCAACTACGATAAGCGCAGGAGATGAAATACCAGATTCTGCTACTTTTTGTTCGATTGTTTGCAAAGTTCCTGTAACGGTTAATTGCTTACCACGCGATGCCCACTGTACAATTGCCACGCCTGTCTCCGGTTTTTGTCCATTTGCTAGTAGATTGGCGCAAATGTTAGGTAAGTTTGTCATTCCCATCAGAAAAACAAGGGTTCCTTCGAGTCTTGCAAGTGCTTCCCAATCTAGTGGATCGCGCCTTTTTTTCAAGTGACCTGTAATCACATGAAAACTAGAAGCAAAATCACGGTGCGTGACCGGAATTCCCGCATAAGCAAGCCCGCCAATAGCTGAAGTAATTCCTGGGATGACTTCAAAAGGAATACCTGCTTTATGAAGTGTTTCGCCTTCCTCGCCGCCGCGCCCAAATACGTACGGATCACCCGCTTTTAAACGAACAACTAGCTCATTTGTTGCTGCTTCTCTTACAAGAATTTGTTCGATTTCATCTTGCGGGATTGGATGATGAAGTGGTTCTTTTCCGACATAAATTAGTTTACAACTAGCTTTTCGTTCTTGGAGCATCGCTGGTTCAACGAGGCGATCATAGACTATAACATCCGCTTTTTGAAGTGCGGCTAATCCTTTTACTGTTAGAAGTTGTGCATCACCAGGACCTGCGCCAATTAACATGACTTTTCCCATTAGTAGACCTCCAATTGAGTTAAAATTTCTGGTAGTTCGGTTAAATGATTTATTTCGATTGGATAATTTAATTTTTTTCGGCGAATAACGATAACAGGAATATTTAATTCTGCTGCTGCCGTGAGTTTTTCTTGAAATCCGCCTTGTTTTCCACTTTCTTTAGTAATTAATACGTCCGCTTGTGTCATTTCTAGCTGTGTGCGGTTGGCTTCTTTAGTGAACGGACCTTTCATGCCAATTATTTGGTCGGCAACGAGCCCAAGTTCTTCTGCTGAACGAATCACATCAGACACTGGCAAAATACGAGCGATAATATGTTGTTGTTTCAGCCCTGCCACAAATTCAGGTAAATTTTTACTACCTGTTGTAAGAAAAATTCGTTGACCAAGTTTTGCAGCAACTTTACATGCTTCGTTAATATCATCTACTAAATAAGTATTATCGGTTTGTTCGCTTGTTCGCTCAAAGCGGATGTATGGAATGCCCGCTTCTTTGCATGCTTCCATGGCCGTTTCAGAAACGATGGTTGCAAAGGGATGAGTGGCATCAATAACAAGCTTGATTTGCTCTAACTGCCATTTTGCGAGCATTGCTTCTTTGGCTAATCGACCGCAAAATACTTTTTCTGCATGTTGCTTAGCTAAAGTTTCACCGTAATCTGTTGCTACTGAAAGAATAAATGGTCGTTTTGTTTCCGTTAGCCAGTCACTAATTAACAAGCTATCAGAAGTTCCTCCAAGCACAAAAATCATAAAGAGTATCCTCTAGGTGTAATCATTTTGCCGTTTTTTACGTATGTTTCTTTGTTACCGACAATAACCATCGTTGTCATATCCACTAACTCATAGTCAATATCTTCCATTGTCGTAATGATTTTTCGTTCTTCTTTTCGACCGACATCTTTAACAATTCCAACGACAGTCTTTGGTGATTTGTGTTCCATCATCTTTTGAAAAGCATTGGCTAAATGATTGGCGCGACCTTTACTTCTCGGGTTGTAAAAACAGACAACGAAATCGGCCATCGCAGCATGTGTTAAACGTTTTTCGATTACTTCCCATGGTGTCATTAAATCACTTAAGCTAATATGGCAAAAATCGTGCATAATTGGCGCCCCGAGAACGGCTGCTGCCCCTATACTAGCTGTAATTCCTGGGATTACTTTAACTTCTAGCTCTGGGTTGCTTTTTTCGGCTAGTTCTAAAACCAATCCAGCCATTCCGTATATACCAGCATCTCCGCTTGAAACGACGGCTACTTTTTTTCCTGTTAATGCGATATTTACAGCTTCCTGGCAGCGATCGATTTCACGGCGCATCCCCGTTTTCACTACTTCTTTATCTTTAATTAATTCTTTGATTAGTTTGATATATGTTACATAGCCAACGATTACATCTGCGTCCGCTATTGCTTCTAGTGCTTCACCTGTCATTAATCGTTTATCTCCTGGGCCAATTCCGATTACATAAATCATTTTGCCACCTCATTATTTTTAATTAGTTTTCCTGCTGCGAATGTCACGCCATTTTCGGCAAATCGTTTCGTAATGACGTTTCCATTACTACCAATATCTGCTGATGATAAAGCGACATTTCCAACTTTTACGGTTTTTAGAACAAATTCTGACGTTGGATATTTTTCAGCTACCGTTTGTAATTCTTCTGCGGAATGAACAATAAAATGAATGTTCCACTTTTTCGCTAATTGCAAAATGGCTGGTTCTTCTGCTTTCAATGTAATGCTATGGATTTCACGAAAAGCGCGCGGATGTATGTTTTCTTGTTCACAAAAATGGGTGAAAACTTCCTCCATTGTTTCCGCTGAAACGCCTTTTCGACATCCAATACCAAGCACGAACTTCCTTGGTACTAGCTGAATTCTTTCTATTTTTGTATCTGGTAAATTGTATTTGGTCGAAATGAAAATTTGTGGACTAATTTCTTTGTTTGTAAAACCTCGTGAATCTACTTCAAATGGCTCATCTACGTGCAAACTGACTTCTTTTCCAGCAGCGAGCAAGCCATTAATGCGTTTAGTCGTCGCTTTAAAATCGGGTAAATATCCGTCGATTTCTTTGGCGATATTATCAATTGCTGCCACATTTGCACGATCAGTAGCGGTTGTAATTACTGCGGCACCACCAGTAATTGCAGCAATTTGCTCCGTTAACTCATTTGCTCCTCCAACATGTCCTGAGAGTAAACTAATAATAAACTGACCATATTCATCCATTACAATTACTGCCGGATCCGATAGTTTATCTTGAATGACTGGAGCAAGCGTCCGCACCGCAATACCTGTTGCCATAATACAAATTAATGCCTGATGCGTCGTGAACATTTCACGCATTGCTGTACCAAAATTAGGCGTTAAAACTGCAGTCTGTTCATTCTGGTGCTTTTCTGGGACAAAGACCGTTCCTGGTAATGTTTTTGTTAATGAAATTGCTAAATCGCGCCCTCGTTCAGTAACTGCGATAATGGCAATTTTATCTGTATTCATGTTTGAAATCCTTATCATATAGTTTAGAATAATAAAATTCTTCGCCGAGAAAATCACCAACCATTATTAGGGCCGTTTTAGTAATTCCTGCTTCTGTCACTTTTTCAGCGATGTCTTGAAGCGTACCAGTTACTTTTTTCTCTTCTGCCCAAGTTGCTTTATAAATAACAGCTGCTGGGGTTTCTGGTTTATAGCCACCTTTGATAAGTTCTGAGACTACTTTTCTGATACCTTGAACAGATAAGAAAATAACCATGGACGTTTGGTGCGCTGCGTAAGATCTGAGTGACTCACGTGACGGTACCGGCGTTCTTCCAGCCATTCGAGTAATAATCACACTCTGGCTAACTTCGGGAACCGTATATTCAACACCAAAACTGCTAGCCGCGCCAAGAAATGAACTTACACCTGGCGTACATGTAAATGGAATCGAACGTTTTTTCATTTCCTCCACTTGTTCACGGATCGAGCCGTAAATAGAGAAGTCTCCTGTTTGCAGACGAACAACTTCTTTTCCAGCTGTTACTCCCGCTTCCATACAGTCAATAATTTCTATTAAATTCATACTGGCACTATTATGGATTTCGCAGTCCGGTTTACAGTATTCTAGCAATTCCGGATTTACAAGTGAGCCAGCGTATATAACAACATCGGCGTTTTTTAATAATTGGTATCCTTTTAGTGTGATTAATTCTTTATCTCCTGGTCCTGCTCCGACGAAATGTACTTCTGCCATTTTCTTCACTCCTCTAGTTTTTTACAGCCAATAATGACGGTTGGGTTCTGTGGTTCAAAATAATGTCCAGCTCCGAGTTTATGCCAATTTGAAACTTGAATTTGCTTCATTGTCAATTCACTCACTGGTAATTTTTCTAAATGGTTCATTGCTTGTAAGGCATTTTCTAATAAAATAAAATTAAGTACCAAGCGACCGCCTAGTTTCAAATGAACCAACGACCAGTCGATAATATCGGTTAAATTCCCACCACTACCACCAATAAAAATGGCATCAAATTTCTCTTCCTGAGATAATTCGATTGGTGCATATGCTTCGATGACTGCAACATTTTCTACGCCGAATTTGGCTTGGTTTTGTTTAATTAAGTCCACCGCATCTTTATTTCGTTCAATTGCAGTAACTTTGATATGTGGAAAATTATAAGCTACTTGAAGTCCAACGCTTCCAGTTCCAGCGCCAACATCTAGCAGTTTTTTACTTGTATTATCTAATCCGAGTAAATCAATACTTATTGCTCTCACTTCGCTTTTTGTCATCGGAACTTTTCCGCGAATAAATACGTCATCTTTCATCGACAATCACCACAACATTCATATCGTATTTTTTTTCAACTTCCTCTGGTCTTAGCTTATGAATTCGTTCTTCTGTTGAACTTAAATTTTCACCGATAAACATGATTTTTTTTAGATTTCGTTTTGAGATTTCAGCAGCTATTTCGTATGGTCCAATAATGGAATCTGTTACCATTGCGACTTTTTCATGTTGGAGCAAAAAATCGAAATTTGGTGTTTTACCATGGCTGCTCGTTATAAAACAATCATTCATCGGCAGCTTGATTTGGTGAAACATCATCTGGATTGCACTGATTCCCGGGATAATATGAATATCTTCTGAAAAATTCGTCATCGCCCAGTTGCCAATCCCGTAGAGCAGTGGATCGCCTGATGCTAAAATCACGACGTTTTTATTTTGATGAGGAATATTTTTTAAATCTGCTAATTTTTTCGGTAACAATAGGCACGTTGCAGTTGTTAATTCAGCTATTTCTTGTAATTGTCTTTTCGATCCATACACTGAATCTGCTGAAGATAAAGCTTGTCTTGCTGCGTTTATTAGCAAATTCGTATCTCCTGGTCCGATTCCAACCACTGTAATCATCGCCATTCCTCCCGCAATACTTCTATGTCTTTCGTTGCAGCAAGTAAGCCTCTTTCAGTTGAAAATGTAACGACATCAATTTCCACACTTGGCTTAGTGAATTTCAAGAAGCGTTCTGACCTTGCTTTGATTTTTTGTGCGATTACCTCATAAACTTGAGTAAAACCAGCTGCTTCAATTAATTCGCCTGCAGCCTCTGTCGTATTACACTTCTCTACTTCTTGTAAAAGTGATAATGGTGCGCCGAGTAAAGCCAAGTTAGCCACCAAGATTTCTGCCCGCGCATCCGCATCCTTGCTATAGGTCGTAAAAATACCAGCTGAAACCTTCACTAATTTGCCAAAATGCCCAACCATCAATACTTTCTTAAATGCGAGTCGTTGGGTTTCTTTCAACATGTAACCAACGAAATTACTCATGGAAACGATGTTATCACTCGCAAAACCAAGCGTATTTTGAACAAAATCATCGCCGTAATTACCTGGAACAAGAATAATTTGGTCAAGTCCTTGGTTCCGTTTCATTTCGAGCTCCATTGATAATGATTTTTTCCAGCCTTCATCCGACATCGGTGTGACAATACCTGTCGTTCCTAAAATGGAAATCCCGCCGATAATACCGAGGTTGCTATTCATTGTTCGTTTCGCGCGTTCTTCCCCTTCAGGAGCATATACTAAAATGGTTGCGCCACGATTTTCGCCAAGTGATTCGCGTACTGTAGCTAAAATATTTTTCCTTGGTGCCGGATTAATTGCCGCTTCACCCACTTCAACCGAAATACCCTTTTGTGTTGCGCGACCAATTCCAACGCCTCCATCTAAAGTAACTTCCGGACTATCTGTTAATTCGACATCAACAAAAATCCACATGCCGTGTGTGGCATCAATATCATCCCCGCCATCTTTTTGAACAGCTGCAGTTGCCTTTTTTTCAGAAAACTGTTGATAGGCAACGGGGATTTCAAGAATAGTTCCACCTGTTGTTGTGACTTTAACCGCGCTTACTTCTTCTTGGTTTTCTATCATTTCGACACACGCTTTAGCCGCGGCAGCTGCACACGTTCCAGTTGTATAGCCTTTACGATATTTTTTGCCATTATAATAAATAAAATCTTCCACTGCTCGTCGCCTTCTTTACATCGTAATCAAGATTGCATTAATGATTGCCGCGGCAAGGTTACTACCGCCTTTTCTACCACGAGCGACAATTGCTGGAATGTCGGTTTCAAGAATTTCTTCTTTACATTCAGCTGCCCCGACAAATCCGACAGGCACTGCAACGACCGCCTCTGCTTGTAATTGCCCGCTTTCCGTCATTTCGATAATTTTATAAACCGCAGTTGGCGCGTTCCCTAGGACAAATATTTTCGGTCCATCTTTTAAAGAAGCAAGTTTAATTCCGGCCATTGAGCGCGTGATGCCATGCTGTTTGGCAATTTCGATCGTTTCTGGATCACTCACATAACAGTGATAACTACAGCCAAGTTCATCTAACAGCCGTTTATTAATACCACTAAGCGCCATATTAGTATCTGTAAAAATGGTTCCTTTATTTTTAAGAACATGAATAATTTTTTGGATAACATCTTGTTGAAAAACGAGGCTATCCAAGTAATCAAAATCTGCTGTCGTATGTATCGCACGTTTGATAATGGCTTCCTCTAGTTTGTTTTGAAATGTATAATCTGGTCGAATATCGTCAATAATTTGTTGAATGATTTCAAAACTTTTCTCTTCAATTTTGGCTGGATTTTTAATGTAGTTCATTGTGCCACTCCTTTAAAATAGTATTAAATGTATACTGATAAAAATTAGAAAAGCAATAATGGAAGCTGTGTATAGTAAGTGAATTGTTTGACTGATTTCTTTTTGTGTAACGGCTTTTGTTCCACTGCCGATGGTTGGTTTAACAACTGTCTCGCCGAAATATTCATGGGTGCCACCAAGTGTTATCCCAAGCGCTCCTGCTACCGCGCCTTCTGGATATGCGCAATTGGGACTTGTATGATTTTTCCGGTCACGAAGCCCTATCCGCCATGCAGTGCGTCCATCATACTTCAAAATAAAACTCGCAATCACAAGGAAAAACCAAGATAGCCTTGCTGGAATGAAATTGGCCAAATCATCCATTTTTGCGGAAACAAAACCAATGGCGCGATATTTTTCATTTTTATAACCGACCATCGAATCAAGTGTGTTCACGGCTTTATACATCAAGGCTAGCACAGGTCCTCCAATGAATAAGTAAAATAATGGTGCTATAACGCCATCTGCTGTGTTTTCCGCCACGGTTTCAATGGTGGCTTTACTGATTTGTTCTGCCGTAAGCTTGTCTGTATCCCGACCAACTATCATCCCAACTTGTACTCTAGCCGCTTCTAAATCACCATCCGCGAGTGTTCGCTGAATTTTCCGCGCCTCCTTCGCAAGGCAAGTCATCGCAAGTGTCGTATACCCTAAGTAAATAAACACCGCCGCATAAAGCCAAAAAGCAATTTTTGCACTAATATAAAGGATGAGCCACGAAACAATTCCCGTCATTCCAACTGTAAGAATGAATAATAGGCCTCCAGCAAAATACAGTGATTTACCATGAAAAATTTTCCGCAAAGCGTTCGTTAATAATTGAATAAAGTTACCAATTACCTTGATAGGATGAGGCCAGCTGTAAGGGTCACCTAGTATGAAATCTAAAATAAACGATATGGTATAAAAGAGTACGCTCATCTCTTTCCAGCTCCAAACATCTGCATTAAAATGGCCGGATTTTGGTAGAAGTGGATATGGAGATAACTGGCAAAAGTATTGCCTTTTTGATAACCACCACGCCACTCTTTAACTATTTCACCGTCACGTTTTTTTGAAAGTTTCATACAAGCTGTTTCAGTCGTTTCAAAAACAGAATGATGAAATTCATGCCCGCGAATCGACATCCCTTTTTTGCCGATTAACGTTTCTTCTAAAGGTTCCGCGATACAGTAGCCAAACTTCCGCAGCCTTGTTGTCATCTTACTAATACCGTTAAAAACTCCCACCATTTCATACTGTTTTCCTTCCATTTCTAAACTCGAACCAAGGTACATCAACCCACCACATTCGGCGTAAATTGGAATGCCCTTTTCGTGCGCAGCCAAAATTGACTTCCGCATAGATCTGTTGTCATTAAGCTGCTTGGCAAAAATTTCTGGAAAACCGCCGCCAATATAGATGAAATCTGCTTCCGGAACCTCGTTATCCTCAAGCGGGCTAAATGGAATTAACTCTGCCCCAGTCAAACGAATCAGATCCAAGTTATCTTGATAATAAAAGTGAAATGCTGCATCTAGCGCATAAGCGACACGAAGCCCAGAAAAATCTGCTACTTTCATTTGCGCTTTAGAAGTAGATAAGTTCTCACTAGATTTGCTTATTTCGAGTAATTTGTCTAAATCCACATGCGTGGTAATGAGGTCAGAAAGTAGCTCCCATTTTGCTTCGAGCTCAGTCATTTCTTCTTGTGGTACTAATCCTAGATGCCGTTCTGGAAGTGCCACTGCCGCATTTTTTGGCAAGTAACCTAACACTGGTACATCCGTATAACGCTCAATCGCCCCTTTGATTAAAGAAAAATGGTTTTCTGAGGCAACTCGATTAATAATGACGCCAGCAATTTTAAGTTCCGGATCAAAACGATTGAATCCGTCAACAATCGCCGCTGCTGAAGTCGAAATAGCTTTTCCATCCACAACTAAAATGACTGGTGTCTTTGTGCATTTGGCAATAAAGGAAGTACTGGCATTATCGCGATCAGTCCCAAGCCCATCAAATAATCCCATCACTCCTTCAATGACCGAAATATCAGCAGACTCGCCGTGCTTTTGAAAAAGGGACGCTAGCATCTCGTCATCATCAATGAGAAAACTATCTAAATTAATGGAAGCAACACCTGTAATTGCTTGATGATAGTTCGTATCAATATAATCTGGACCTACTTTAAATGGCTGAACCGCGAAGCCTCTTTTTTTCAAAGCTTGCATAATTCCGAGGGTTACGGTTGTTTTTCCTGCACCACTTGATGCGGCTGCAATTAAGATTTTGTTCATCTTTTTTCACCTTTCGCTTTAGCCATAAAAAAAGACGCCAAACAGAACTTTGGCGTCTTTTAGAGATTTAACATCAATAAGAATTCTATGTAGCACAAAGAAACTTTCTTATCATGAAAATCTGTTTAATAAAGACAACTCGCTCCCTTAGAAGTTGTTTTTGGATATCGAATATACTAGCGGTCTCCTGACTTATCATCAACCTACTCACCAGTCTTCCCGGAATTTCTTCCAGTGACATATGTTTGGCTTTCGTCCGAATTACAGTAGCTAGGGCCTGTAGAGGATTTCCACCTCTTTCCCGGATTAATATATTCACCTATTTAGTTGTTTAGTACCCGGCAATTCGTCTTTTCCAGCGTTCTGGTAATACTTGGTAAACGACTTCTGCGACAAAAATGTTGCAAATCGAACCAATAGCTAGAACCGGAAATAACACAAATACCGCTTGATGCATTAATGGATAAAGCGCAAGTAATGATAACGGACAATTAAAAACAAAAGCGACAACACTAGAAGCACTAATAGCAACTAGTTGATTCTTTTCAGCTAGCTTGTGGCGCGTAAATCCATAAGCAATCATCGTTACGCCCATCATTCCAGCAACAATCAAATGAATCGGTAGTGTCAGCGGAAATCCCGCAAGTAAAGCTGATGTTAAATGACCGAAAATCCCAAGCACTGCACCGTACATCGGACCAAGCAGCAAAGTCCCAATAAAAGCTGGGGCTGCGTCAAATGCAACAGAACCCATTAATTTTATGTTTGCGCCAATTACACACATTGCAATCAACATCGCACATAATACTAATTTTTGAATCTTCAATTGAAAAGATCACCCTCTCGTGAAAGCGTTATTTCCATCTCATTATATCCCTGTTAAAACACTGGTACAAGGGCACTAACAGGCTAGAAAGCAAAATAGTGCAAGCTTTTAAAATCGTATTTTTTTCATTGTATACACTTAAAATAGCCACCAGTGTGAACTTTTTCTCAATTTCTCTAATTCACAAAGCAAAAATGACAATATTTTGTTATAAAAAAGAATTTATTGTTCTGTTTAAAATGCAGGATAAAACGTTATTTTAAGCGATTTTATGGTATAATTAGTGCAAGAATAAAATAAGGAGGGAAGATTTTTGGAGAAAGAAAAAGTAGTAAATATTCAACCTTTGATGAATAGTCAGGTAGAAAATCAATTTACCCAACAAATTCAAGAAGACTTCAACAAAAAAAATCCAGATCACTCTGCCCTACTTCATTCGCTCGAAACAGTCGAAGTACTTGATGTTTTAAGTGACTACTACACCGCTCACGAAAAACAAAAACAACCCAAAAAAGAAGCTGCCACATCCAGTAAAACGAGTGGTGAACATAAAGAAATCAAACAAGCTATTCGCTACATTAAAAAGAACATTCATCGTTCCATCACTCTAGAAGAAGTAGCCAATTATGTTTATTTAAGCCCCTTTTATTTAAGTAAATTATTTAAAAACGAATTGAATATCAATTTTATTAATTACGTCAATGAACAAAAAATGCTATATGCAAAGGAACAACTAGAAAAAAGTGACTGGGCCGTCCACACGATTGCAAAGAATTTAGGATTTTCGCGTGCTAGTTATTTTTGCAAAGTCTTTAAGAAAGAGTTCGATATGACTCCTAAAGAATATCGCGATTCACTTAAATAAAAAACGATTTCAGCAAATGTTGCCGAAATCGTTTTTTTATGATTATTGTGACTGCCAATCAGCCGGATAAGTAACATAAATGAATCTCGCTTCTCCAGTTACAGAGAACTTAATTTGGCTTCCTTTTGGAATGAAAATCAGTTCGCCTGGTCCTGCAGAAACATTTCTACCATCGATGACAACATCTAGTCTGCCTTCAATAATATAATCTACTTCATCGTAATCTAAGAACCAATCAAATGTTGTATCTTTCATTTCCATTAGACCAAAACCTAGACGTTTACTTTCTTCTAATGTTACTAAATCTTTTGTATAAACAACATCACTAGGGTTACCAGTATCTAAACGGTCTTCTTCAGAAACTCTTACTTCTGGAAGTTTAACGGATAAAATACCACTTGGGTCAACGTGTTTGGAACTTTGACCCATTTTTTCTAGGACAACTTGTTTTACTAGCTGCTCAATTAATTCTTTACTAATATCAGCCATTATCTTTCACCGCCGTTTGTTCTTTTGCTTTATTTTTCTTCATCATTCGGTTAGCCATGTAGATAGCTACAGCTACTGCAGTTACTCCTCCGACAAGTTTTCCGACAATCATCGGGAAAATCATATCTTGGGCAACCCCAGCTGTGAAACCTAGATGATCCCCTAAAACAAAGGCCGCAGATACTGCAAAAGCAACGTTAATAATTTTACCGCGCTCATCCATATCTTTTAGCATTTGGAACATTGGGATACTATTTGCAAGTGTCGCAACCATACCAGCCGCTGCAACTTCATTCATACCAAGTAATTTACCCATTTTCATAAGTGGTTTGTTGAACACTTTCGTAATAACAAAAACTAAACAGAAAGCTCCTGCTAGAACTAGTGCGATACCACCAACGATTTCGATACCTTCGCCAATTGGTGCAATTCCTGGAATAATAGTTAAACCAGTAAGTTGTTGAATAGCTCCAGCCACAAGTCCGATAGTAGCAACAATTACTACCCCTTTTCCGAAAATCGTAAAGCCTTTAATCATGCCTTCTGGTTTGAACCAAAGACCTAACATAATAAGTACAGCTACAAGAAGAATTGGTACTAAGTTTTTGAAAATCATGATTGGTGAAAATCCAGCTACAAGACCACCGATTAAACAACCGATTGGAATCGTAATAATACCAGATAGTACACCAGTCGCTAGGTATTTATGGTCTTCTTTTTTAATAATTCCAAGTGCTACTGGAATCGTGAAAACAATTGTTGGTCCCATCATTGAGCCTAAAATAGCTCCTGCAAAAAGACCAGCATCAGGCGTTAGCGCAAGTTCTTGAGCTAGCGCAAAACCACCCATATCATTCGCAAGTAAAGTTGTAGCAAACATTGCTGGGTCAGCCCCAAGCGCTGTATAAATTGGTACAACAATCGGGCTTAAAATTTTCGCTAAAACTGGTGCTAAAGTAATAATACCGACCATAGCTAGAGTTAGCGATCCCATTGCCATAATACCTTCTTCAAATTGTGCTCCTAAGCCAAATTTGTTACCGATAATTTTGTCAATGGCTCCTAGAATCATAAAGATTACCATTAAATAAATAATAATTTCATTAATGCTCAAAAGTGTTCCTCCATTCTATAGATAGCGTTTTAAAAGTTCATCAGGAGAAGGAATGACCGTATGATGTATCACCTTTTTTGGTTCTGCGGTTTCGATTAGAATCCGCATCCCTTCTTGAATAGCACTAACTTCCCCTGTAAAAACAGCCACAAATTTCCCACCAATCGAAGCACCGAGCGTCATTCGTTTTAAATGAATAGCTGATTTTTTTAGCGCTTCATTCACCGCGTTTAGCCCAGCACCCAATTGACTGATTTCGATAATTCCTACTGCATCAACATCAACTTTAGGGTGTTTATTGTTTAGAAAAGCAAGTAATTCTTCGTGCGCCATATGCAAAATATAAGAAGAAACATGAAATTTCCCTGCTTCTTCTTTTGCATCTTGCATCGCACTAGTAAGTTCACCGGAAGCACCTTGCAAAATAATCAAAAATTTACCAGGACATGTCGGACGAAAAGTAAATAAAGTTACATTGCCAGCTTTTAAAAAAACATCGGCCATTTCGTAACCTTTACTTATGCTCCTGAGTTCAAGAATACCTAAGGACTGTTCAGCCATAACGTTCTACCGAGTCGATAATGCCGACGATACACGCGTCCACTGGTATTGTATTATCCCCAGTAGATGCTCGTGCTGCGCTACCAGTTGTAACGAGCACGAGATCACCGTTTCCTGCTCCGGCATTATCAGCTGCCACTATGGAATGTCTTTTATCTTCCACTTCATCGGTACAAATCTCTACTAGTAGTAGTTTTAAACCATTCAGTTTTTCATCTTTTCTTGTCGCCCATAAACTCCCGGTAACTTTTCCAATTTGCATGCCGCTCTTCCTTCCTAACTTTCTTTAATGCTAATTCGGTTTTCCTGTAAATAATCTTTTGCAAGTGGTGTTAAGAAACTTCCCTCTGGCAAAATGAATTCGCTTTTGTTCTTCGTGAGTTTAATCACATCTTGTTCGCTAATTACTTTGCTCGTTTTCACGTTTTTCACCGGATTATCGATATATTCTACGCCAAAACGAGCGAGTTTTTCTTCATATTCTTGAAGGAGCTGTCTGATACCATATTTAGCAGAACGTTTATAAGCATTTGCTTTAATTCCGCTTTTCATGATCCAAGTAGGACGTTCTTCTAAAAGATGATCTGTGATAAATTGTTCTTTTTTATTCATTGGTGCAAGCAAACTGATTCGAGCTAATTCAGCGATTTCCATTTCTTCTAATAATAAAATGTCACAGGTACGTTCAGAACGATCATAAAGCGAAACTTGATATTCTTTTTGATAACACTGTCTGAGAGTGTGTTCTGAATCTTGCCCCATGATAATCATTTTTTTATCTGGAAGTTGTAATCGTCTCATGACTTCCTCGGTGACGGCTTTTATTAGAGCTTCCATTTCCATACTCATTTTGCCTTTGTTTTCTTAATTATTTGACCTCGAATTCCCTTTTTAAAGCCGCATGCGTTGGCTTCGTCGTAATCAATATGCATATATGTAGCAAAATCAGGGCTAATTCGAACGACCACATCGTCAAAAATCAGTGGTCTGTCGCCATTAATTTTCACTTGAACAATTTCACTTTGTGTTACTTGTTGTTTTGCTGCATCTTCTGGCGTCATATGAATATGGCGTTTTGCAACAATAAGTCCTTCAGTTAATTGAACACTGTTTTTAGCAGATAAAAGTAAAATTCCTGGTGTCCCGGCTATGTCTCCACTTTCGCGGACAGGTGCTTTAATACCAAGTGCGGTACCGTCTGTAGCACTAATTTCTACTTGTGTTTTTTTACGGATTGGTCCAAGAATTACTACGTTATGAATCACGCTTTTTGGTCCAACAATGCTAATTCTTTCTTTACAAACATATTGACCTGGTTGAGATAGGTCACGGAAATGAGTAAGTTCATACCCAGGTCCAAAAAGTGCATCAACTGTCTCACGATCTAAATGGACGTGACGACCGGATGCTTCTACTTCTACGCCAGTTTCAAGTAATGCACGGCGAGTGACTTCTTCAATAAGGCTTGTTATTAACTCATTATTCATGAATAAGCCTCCTTACTTTTTATATTCACCAGTTCTTACGCGGAACATTAGTATCCAAAACAAACTGGATAACCTGTTAAGCGCTTGAATAATATCTGGTCTTTTTACCGAATAATCCGCTTCCTTAAATGCTGCAAAAGCAGTTAATTCCGTTTCACGAACCATCGTTCTTAATTTGTTTAACCGAATAACAGCATTCCCCATCGTATAATCGGGCATAAAATGTGTCATTTGGTAGTATTTTTTCGGATTATGACTACGTTCCCGCAGTTCTTTTTCGTCCATTCCAAGCAAATTAACCGTTTCGATTTGCTCGTTTAAAACTTCCGATCGTACAATATTTCTTACAAAGGTGAGGATTTCTTGTAAATCTTCCGCAAGATCTTTAAATTCACTAGCAACAGAACACTGGGTTTCCAGGATTTCAGCTTCAAGCGTATCTAATTTTCCGCGGAAAGCGATTTGAGGATGGTCTTTAAATACAAGCAAGTTGCCGCGTAAATGCGTCATATGTTCTGGCTTTTCATCTACTGAACCACCATAAATCGTTTGGAATTTTGCTCTAGCAGTTTCTTTTTTCACTGGCTCCACTACTACTTTTGTTTCTGAAATTTCATCAATATAATGAAGGTCGATTTTCTTTTCAGATAAAAAACTCTTAGCTGATGGAGTAATAATCGTTCCTTTTTTTATATCTAATTTTTTCTTTGTTTTTAAATCGGTGTGTAAGTAGGCTTTTCGTAACTCATCTTCTGTCAAAATAGCCAAAGAACCACATCCTTTTGTCCCATTTACAATTGGTGTTAGTAATGATGGGAAGCTTTGTCTTGCTTAAATCTGGTAAAAAGCGAAAGTTTTAGGCATTTTCCGAGTCTGATGGAACCCTTATGCCCTACGCTCACGCTTTTTCCTGATTTATGTTAGAAATTTTTCTTATTCAGCGCTTTTTGGTAGAATTGCGTCTACTTCGCTGTGTGGACGTGGAATTACGTGTACAGATAATAATTCACCAACGCGTTCAGCTGCTGCTGCGCCTGCATCTGTTGCTGCTTTAACTGCGCCAACATCACCGCGAACCATAACTGTTACTAGACCGCCACCAACTTGTTCTTTACCCATAAGTGTTACGTTAGCTGCTTTCACCATTGCGTCTGCTGCTTCTACTGCTCCTACTAAACCTTTTGTTTCGATCATACCTAATGCGTTTGCGTTTGCCATTTTAAAATTCCTCCAATTAGTGTTTTATTTTTTATT
The DNA here is from genome assembly GCF_028596125.1 of Listeria innocua. GTDB lineage: Bacteria > Bacillota > Bacilli > Lactobacillales > Listeriaceae > Listeria > Listeria innocua. Next base: position 1,106,373 of record NZ_CP117229.1, on the reverse strand, counting down.
TTAATTCTGCTAAAACTTTTTCTACTAAACTTTGGATGAGTGCGTCTGCATCAACCGAAAGTTCAGGTGTTGCTTGGTTTTCTTCTTTACGAATATCTTCTAACTCTAAAACGCCAGTAGCAATGCGACGAATGTTGAATAGATTTTCAGGTCCGATATTATCAGATGATGAACTTCCTCCAACTGCCCCACAACCAAGTGTTAAAGCAGGTACAAGATTTGTTGTTGCGCCAATTCCGCCAAGTGCTCCTGGTGTATTAACTAAGAGACGGGAAACTGGTTTTTTCAGTGCGAATTCGCGGATGATTTCTTTATCTTCAGAGTGGATGATTAAAGTATGTCCAGCTCCTTCGTGATAAAGAATATCCATGCTAAGTTCACAAGCTTCTTGCCAAGTTTCCGCTGTGTAGAAAGCCAAGATTGGTGCTAATTTTTCTCTTGAATAAGGGATTTTAGCGCCAACTTTTGTTTCTTCAGCGATAAGTACTCTTGCGTCAGCTGGAACAGTTAGACCAGCAAGGTTAGCGATATGTTGCACGCTTTTACCTACGATTGCTGGGTTCATGGATCCATTTGGACGTAAAATGAATTTACCAAGTTGAACAGCTTCTGCATCTGATAAGAAGTGTGCTCCTTGTTTTCTAAATTCAGCAATGACAGCTTCTTTATTCACACGTTCCACAACGACCGATTGCTCAGATGCGCAAATTGTTCCGTTATCGAATGTTTTAGAATCAAGAATATGTTTTACTGCGCGAGGGATGTTAGCGCTGCGTTCGATAAATGCTGGGCCGTTACCTGGGCCAACTCCAATTGCTGGAGTTCCAGATGAATAAGCGGCTTTTACCATAGCAGAACCACCTGTTGCAAGGATAACTGCTGTATCTTTGTGTTTCATCAGTTGATCTGTTCCTTGGATTGTTGGAACAGTCATACAGCTGATAGCGCCTTTTGGACAACCAGCTTTTTCTGCTGCTTCACTAATGATTCTTACTGTTTCAAGAATTGCTTTTAGTGCGTTTGGATGTGGAGAAAATACGATACTATTTCCTGCTTTAATCGAAATTAGTGTTTTGTAAATAACAGTGGATGTAGGGTTTGTTGATGGAATTAATCCTGCAACTACACCTAGTGGAACTGCAACCTCCATTACTTTCTTTTCGTTATCTTCTTTTAACATACCAATGGTTTTCATATCTTTGATGTAATTGTAGACGTGCTTGGAGGCGAAGACGTTTTTAATTACTTTGTCTTGCCAAATTCCAAAACCAGTTTCTTCATGTGCCATTTTTGCGAGTTTTTCGCGGGCATCATAACCGGCATCAGCAATCGCTTTTACAATTGTATCAATTTGTTGTTGGCTCATTGCAGCAAGTTCTTTTTGTGCTTTGTTAGCTGATTCAATGAGGTTACGAACTTCTTGGATTGAGCGTAAATCTTTATCTTCTAGTGCCACTAGTTTTCACTCCTTCCATAAATATCTTTTAGTGCGTGAACAAGTTTATCCTTGTTCGCATATTTAATCTTGCTTTTTGGGATAGGCACATTATCTAATGTGTAAGCAAGTTTCCTTAAATCAATAACTTTCATTTCGCGAAGTTTCTTTTCCGTTTCATCTGTAGTTGTTTTTACTTCTACGACTTCTTGGATAACTTCTTTTGTTTCTTCTATTTCTTGCTCAGCTTTTACAAAGAGTGATTTCGTTTCTTCACTCATTCTTGCTATCACGTGACTAGAAATGAGGCAACCTAAGCTTTCTGTAGCTGCTTTTCCTGCTTCCACTGCTGCATTTACAGCACCAACATCGCCTGTTAATTCAACTGTTGTTAAGCCACCTTTAATGACTTCACATCTAATTAATTCAACATTTGCTGCTTTTAAACAAGTATCAGCGGCAACCACAGCACCAAGGAAACCAGTGACTTCAATTAAACCAAGTGCTTCATTTGGCATTTTTTAGCACCACCTTAATATTGAAGTGGATTTTCAGCCACATTTTCTACTGCCATTTTGAACGCATCACAAGCAGCTTTACATGCAGATTGACTACCTGTTAAAAGTGCTCCACCGAAGTTAGTTTCGGATGGTGGTCCGTAGAAAGTTCCAATTGCTACGTCTGCTGCTTTAAGAGCTGCATCTAGAGCATACATAGCTTCAAGTGGCGGTGCGATTAAGTAAGCAATCGCTTGTCCTTCTGCTACATTTGCTTCTTTTGAAAGGAAAGAACCTGTTCTTGATACACAATGTGCAAAGTAAGGTACGCTATCATCTTCATTTGCACTAACAAAGCTAGCGCCATTTTCGATGAAGTCTACTGCAACTGAAAGGCCACTTTTTACTTCAGCTGGGCTTGGTCCGGCAATAATACCGATTACTTCACCAGCTAGTTTTGTGGATGCATTTCCAGCACCAGCATACATACTTTTCGCATAGACAACATCTACTTCTGCTGCTTTTGTTGCTTCATCAAGTGCTGTGTATGTAACATCATCACAATCAGATGTAATAATACCCAGACTTCTTTGATGCGGTTTTAAGTCAAGTTGTTTAAATAAACCATTGTCTACATTAGATACAACTTTGACGCTTAAAACGGATGCAGGTAATTTATCGTTTTTCATGAAGTTTCCTCCTCTAACAATTTTATTTTAAATCAATACCAGAACATTTTTTCTCAAGCATATTGTGAATTAATTCAGCAATATATGCGCCTGCTTCAACTGGTGGAGTTCCGCCGCTATGAATGTTAGAAATAACAGTACGACGAGCTTCTGGCATACCAACTGTTGGTTTATAAGCAATATAAGCACTCATAGATTCAGCAGTTACAAGACCTGGACGTTCGCCTACAAGTAAGCACACAACGTCAGCGCCAGTGATTTCGCCGATTTGATCCATGGATGGCACACGACAATGTTTTACAAAAATAATATTATCAAAGTCTAAGTTATACATTTTCAAACCTTGTTTAATAGAAGGTAATATGTCTTTGATGTTTGCTTCAATTGCTGCAGAACTAAGTCCGTCACCGACAACGATTTGTAGTTTCGCGTTTTTCGTAGTATTCGCACGAATCACTTCCACCATTTCATCATCAAATTCACGACCTAAGTCTGGACGAGTTAAGTATTCGTCTTTATCATGACATTTCGTATTTACTGGGATGAAGTTCATTTCTTTGACTAAATCCTCTGAAACATAAGAGAACACGGAATCTTGTGCAACAGCATGGTCCGCACGGAAACGAAGAATTGTTTCTGTTTTATAACGTGGACCAGCGCGCCATAAACCAAGTCTTGCTGGGGTCATTTGTTTCATTTTCAAATAGCCTTCGCGGTCAGCTGGTTCTGGTACTAGTAATTGTTTTTTAATGTCAACTTCAGTAATATCCGGGATGCTACCTTCTGTTACAACTGTTTCAACTACAGATTTAGTTGGCGCAGCTGCTACTGTATCGGTTGTTTTACCACCGGACATTTCCGTTAAAATGCCTTCAATCATTTGTTTTAATTCTTGTTCGTTCATCGCTTAGTTCCTCCCTTCCTTATTTTAGGAAAATAGATGCATCTCCAGCACGGCTAGTTAATTTACCATTTTCGCTGAATCCCATTTTTTCCATCCACTGATCAAATTCTTTAATCGGTTTTAGACCAAATAATTCACGTAAAGTAGCTGTTTCATGGTAACCAGTTGTTTGGTAGTTAAGCATTACGTCATCACCATGAGGAATACCCATGATAAAGTTACATCCTGCTGCAGTTAGAAGCACGGATAAGTTTTCTACGTCGTTTTGGTCGGCTTTCATATGGTTTGTGTAACATACGTCACAGCCCATAGAGATACCAGTTAATTTACCCATGAAGTGATCTTCTAGGCCGGCGCGAATTACTTGTTTGGAATCGTATAAATACTCAGGTCCGATAAATCCAACTACTGTATTCACTAGGAATGGATCAAATTTCTTCGCAAAACCATAACAGCGAGCTTCCATTGTTACTTGGTCTACGCCGAAATGAGCGTCAGAAGAAAGTTCAGAACCTTGTCCTGTTTCAAAATACATAACGTTTGGTCCAGTTGCAGCACCACTTTGAAGAGCTAATTGTCTAGCTTCTTCAATCGTTGCTCCGTCAAAACCGAAAGCTGTATTTCCTTTTTCAGAACCTGCGATAGATTGGAATACAAGACCAGTTGGAGCGCCGCGACGCATTGCTTCCATTTGAGTCTTCACGTGCGCTAGTACACAAGTTTGTGTTGGCACATCCCATTTACTACGAAATTCTTCAAATTTATTAAGTAAACGAACAACGCTATCAGTAGAATCATCTACTGGGTTAAGTCCGATTACCGCATCCCCAATACCGTAAGTTAATCCTTCCATTAAAGAAGCAAGGATACCATCAGGATCATCAGTTGGATGGTTTGGTTGTAGTCTAGCGGAGAAAGTTCCTGGAAGACCGATTGTTGTGTTCGCATGTGCGATAACACGAATTTTTTTCGCTCCATAAATTAAATCTAGGTTGGACATTAATTTTGTAACAGCAGCAATAATTTCTGATGTTAGGCCGCGTGCAACACGTTTAATGTCAGCATCTGTTGTTTTATGGTCTAAAATCCATTCCCGTAATTCTTCCACTGTCCAGTTTTTAATGGAATCATGGATACGTTCATTTACTTGGTCTTGAATAATACGGGTTACCTCATCTGTTTCATATGGGACAACCGGATTATTACGTAAATCTCCAAGCGTCATTTTAGAAAGCACCACTTTGGCAGCTACACGTTCTTCTGCAGATTCAGCAGCAACTCCGGCTAAACGGTCGCCCGATTTTTCTTCGTTTGCTTTTGCCAACACATCAGTGATGGATTTGAACTGGTATGTATGGCCGAATAAATTCGTTTTTAAAATCATTCGATAAATCCTCCTCTCAAAATTAAAGCTATTTATATGGATCAGTTAAAGACTAAGGTTTTTACTACTACTGGTAGCACTTTCCCGTCAGCAACTGGTTTTCCTATATCAATATAATCACCGTTATCGACTTTGACACTATCCAAACAAATCAGTGGATAGCCGGCTGGTAAATGCCCGAAAATACTTTGTCCGAGCGCTTTTGCCATGTCGTGCCAAGTAATGATAATTAGTGGGTGCCCAAGTGAAATCGGTTCTTTCATCCCCTCGCAAATGGCCTTTGCATATTCTGTTACTTGCTGGAAACTGGGGCTATTCTCCCCTTCAATTGCAAGTGCAATCCGTTCCATATCTTCATCTATTTTGAACCAGTTGAGTTTTTCCTTGATGACTTCTGCCATATTTTCATTTTCTTCTTGTTTGGCAAGTTTCAAAATAGGAATGTTTTTTACTGGGAAAATTTTCTCGGTATAAGTGATTGTACTACCACTAATTTCTGCTGTGTGTGAACCGGCTCCTACCACAGTTGCCCGTATGGTTTCGACAGATTCGATATACTTTTTTTCGGTCATCAAGCTAGATTCAGCTATTGACTTTCCGAGTAAAAGACCAATATCTCCGTATCTAAACGGATCACTTAAAGCACCAGTTGAAATACAATCAGCCACACCGCCTGAAAAAGAAATACATTCAATTTCAGCAAGGAATTTTAAGCCTTTATTTGTGATGATTGTTTCGTAAAAATCATTTGGAGCTCCAAGACCGACACTGTTTTTAAGTAACTCTACCATTTCACCTAGAATTGGTTGTAAATTTTCTGGCGAGGTTTTCTCACCTAGCGTGATTGGATAACCACGTTTTTCTATTAAAGCTTGAATTTTTGGGGCAATATAGGTGATTTTTCTTGTTTCACGGTCCACTTTGATTAACCGACCACCAATATCAAGGCATGCTGTATCAATAAGCTCACCGCGATCAAATAGCGATAAATTTGTTGTCCCGCCACCTATATCCAGATTCACAACACAAGTACTATTTTCTTTAGAATAAGTATGCGCACCTGCTCCTTTTCCAGCAATAATACTTTCTAAATCAGGTCCAGCTGTAGCAACGACAAAGTCTCCTGCAAAACCGCTCATCGCATCTAGAACGTTACTCGCATTATCTTTACGAGCCGTTTCACCTGTAATAATAACTGCCCCCATGCCGATTTCTTCTTTCTTAATCCCAGCATTCGCATATTCTTTCGTTACAAAATCACGAATTGCATCTACATCAATTAAATTATCAGCAAGAATCGGTGTAAAAAGAATCTCGCTTCTAAAAATGATTCGCTTATCTGAAATCACAATGCGCGGCACTGTGAAGCTTGATGCCATATTTTGAATTTCTAACTCGGATAAAATGAGTTGTGTTGTCGACGTACCAAGGTCAATCCCTACACTTAAAATCGTTTCCGTCAAAACCCTCACTCCTTTCTAGCAAAAAGAAAAAGCTTAAAGACAAATAACAGTATCGTTACTTGGCTTTAAGCTTCATCGCTTTTTTCATAGCTACTTCTTTGTAGCATGGATTGAATTGTATTTAAAATCGAACATTGTTTTAGTTCCATGTTCATTTGATTCAATTGTTACTTTACCGCGCAGTTTATCTTTGATGTAACTTTTGACAATGGAAAGTCCTAGGCTTTTTTCGGATACTTTCCGAACATTAAAGCCATGACCATTATCGCTTACTTCTGCGTGAATAATATTTTTTTCTTCTTTTATTTGTAGTAAAATTTCGCCTGATTCATTTGGATGGAAAGCATGATCATATGAATTTTGTAGTAGTTCATTCATAACAAGTGCTAGTGCCACGGTTCGGTCACTATCCAAGTAAATCCGTTTATCAATATCCATTCTAACTGCAACTTGCGGACAATCGTTACAACATCTTTCAATATTATAGGCGACTGCTTCAATTACCATATATAAGTTGATGCCGTCTTCCATCTGCTTGGATAAAAGTTCATGTGTAGCTGCAATTGCAAGGATACGACTGACACTCTCATTCAAAACCTTCTGTGCTTCCACGCTTGTAGAACGTCTGCCTTGAATTCTCAGCAGTGAAACAACTGATTGTAGATTATTCTTCACACGATGATGAATTTCGCGAATTGCCACCGATTTTGAAACGATTTCCGCTTCTTTCACTTTAATATCCGTGACATCATGTAAGATAAGGATAAAACGACATTCTTGTTCATCCTCTTCTTTCACAAAAATTTGCTTCATAATAAAGTAATTCCCGGCAATAACCACTTCTTTTTTTAATTGAACTGGCTGTTTTCCCGTTTCGATTTGATACATAATTGCATCAAACATCATCTGGTCGAGAGATAAATTATCATAATGCATTCCTTGGATATTTTCCATGTAGCCGAGTCGTTCATAATACTGGTCAGCAGCGCAGTTTTTTTGTTGTAAAATACCGTTACGATCAAAAATCAAGATTGCATCATCTAGTTGATCAGTAATAGAATCGGTTAATTTACTCATCGCGGAAAGTGTTGTAGAAACATCCCTATAGGCTGTTTCTTCATTGTCGATTTCAAAATGAGCTTTAATTTCTGCACTAATATCATTTTCTAGAATAAGTACGGCAATGACTCGTTGTTTGTTACGGATAGGATACACTTTTTGACGAATTAATACGTTTTCTTGTGTTTTGGCAAGCAAGTCGTTGGAGTTCATACCTGTTTCAAGTGTTCTAAGTACACCAGGTTCATTACTCCGAAGAGCAGTTTCTCCAACTACATTGTTTTTATAAAGTGACTTGGTTGATTTTGGCGGCGTATGATGAATAACAAGTGCTTCACTAGTAAGTTTGTTATAAACATCAATGAAAACATCTACATCTTGATACATGGAAGACTCGCTTAACGATTTTGCAGTATGTATTAATTCATCAATATCATATTCTGCCAAGTCCGTATAGCGTAAACACATTTCTCGAATCGTCTTAGTCATCGCTCATCACAATCGTTTCTGCGATTTCCATCATTGGACAACGTTTATCCATGCTCAGATTACGAATCATGTTGTAGGCTTCTTCCTCTGTGATGTTGTTCTCAATCATAAGCACACCTTTAGCTTTTTCAATCACTTTTCGTTCTTCTAATTTTTTTGTGAGCTTTTCTAATTGCTGCTCTAGTTTTCTTGTTTCTCGCCCTTTGGCAATACTCATTTCAACTGTTGGGATTAAACTTTTTTCATCAAGTGGTTTTACTAGATAACCTAATGCTCCGAATCCTTTTGCTTTTTCAGTGTTTTTGGGATCACTAAATGCGGTTAATAAAATAATACCGCCAGCAAGGCCTTCAGAAATAATCCGTTTCCCTGCTTTTAAACCGTCTAAGAGTGGCATTTGAATGTCCATAATAACAAGATCTGGTTGATGGCTTTTACAAAGTTCAATTGCTTCAAAACCATCTGTCGCTTCCCCTACAACATTGTAGTTCGCTTCTTCCAATATGTCTCGGATATCCATTCTTGTAATAGGTTCATCATCGGCTATTACAATTCTTCCATTCATTCCTGTCACGTCCTCTTCTTCTGCTATTGATTGATTCGTAACAAAGCTCTACGAAATCACTCTATAGAAGCATATACTTGAGCGAAAGAGTTAAAGAGCTAGAGAAAAAATTCTCCCAGAAAATAGAAAGAGCCCCTTAAAAATATTGTGCAATATTTTTGAGGGAGCCCCGTTGCTCTGCTATATTTATTATTCCACACGTCTTTGTGCTCGGTTCTATTATAAAGTAGCATGAAAACGATGTCAATAGGTTATTTGTTTCCAGTTGTGAAATAAATAACTTTTAAGCCAACATTTTTTCGAGAATCGCACTAACATCTGTTTCTGTCGGTGTTCTTGGATTAGTTGCAGTACAACCATCATTCAGCGCACCTTCCGCGATTTGCGCAATATGCTCGTTTAAATCGGTACGACTAACGCCACATTCAGATAATGTTGTTGGCATATTGAGTTTCTTTTGAAGTTGTTTAATTGCGTTAATTAAGCTACGAACGCCAAGTCTTGTATTGGAAGCTGGCATTTTTAGTAATTTGGCAATTGCTGTATAACGTTCTGCAGCACGGTTATCTGGATTGTTACCAAAATCACTTGTTAATCCAGCATTATAACTAATAACATGTGGCAAAAGTAAAGTATTCATACGACCATGTGGAATTTTAAACTTAGCACCGGCTGTGTGAGCGATACCATGGTTTAAACCAAGTGAGGTAATATTAAATGCCATACCTGCTAAACAAGAAGCATTATGCATTTTTTCGCGTGCTTCTAAATCATTTCCGTCTTTATAAGCGCGCTCCAAGTATGTGAATACTAATTGGATTACTTTTTCAGCCATTGCGTCCGAATAATCATTTGCTTTTGTGGAAACGTATGCTTCTAGCGCATGTGTGAGTACATCCATACCAGTGTCTGCTGTGATTGCAGGTGGAACAGATTTCACTAAATCCGCATCTAAAATCGCTTCATCCGGCAAAATAGCATCAGTAATAAGTGGATATTTAATTGCTTTTTCTTTATTCGTAATGACAGAAAAACTAGTAACTTCAGAACCAGTTCCACTTGTAGTTGGGATTACGATGAATGGCATTGCGCGCACCGTACCAAGTTTTTGACCAAAGAATTTCATCGCTTTCGCCGCATCAATCGCGGAACCACCACCGATAGCGATCATCAAGTTGGCATCACATTCGTTTAAAACTTCAATTCCAGCTACAACGTTTTCAATTGGCGGGTCAGGAATAATATCGCTAAAAATAGTATATGTATTCGACTTATCAATTTTTTCCGTAATAGCATTAATCATTCCTGAGCTCACCATAAATGGATCTGTTACGATGAAAATTTGTTTGTCTTTAAAATCCAGTAAACGATCTGTTGCTCCTTGGCCAATGTAAAGATCTGTTTTAAAACTAACTTTTTGCATGAGATTACCTCCTAATTTTTTAAAACTAAAAAAAGAAGCCTTGAGTAGAGAAATTTCCTCTTCCAACTCAAAGCTTCTTTGCTAAGTAAACAGTACGCCTTTGTACCGTAAAATATTTTATTTGTCCACTTTATTAAAAACCAAACGCGTGGAAATGTCAAATCTTTTTTTGTAAATAGGCAATGAAGATACGTTCCTTGTATCACTCTTTTCGTCGTTGAAAAGATCATTGCCCACCATAAAACTAAGCGGTGCACATCTTTGTGCGTATGGTGCTTGATAAAACGTAGCTTCGTCCAGCTTCTCGGCACCAAACCATTTACAGTGGGCTTATTTGTTTTAAAAACAAATAAAAAAGCCCCAGTGAGACAACTACACTGGAACCAAGAATTATACATGCTTTGCCTCGAAGCAGTATAACCAGTTAAAACAATTAGATAAAAGACCTGACTTAGAGTGTCTAACTCCTTACAGTGGCGGGACCGTGCTGGATTTTCACCAGACTTCCAGTATCTAACTGTTTGTATGAACGAATTCGTTTATCAAAGTTATTATAGCATAAATTAATCCGCTTGCAAGAAGAATTTGCTTTATGAAATTATTTGAACCCCACCTCGAACGAGCTCCCTAAAGTAATACCTGCTGTAAAAAGTGGTGACATAGCGTCGTTCTAATTCGAATAAAATTTCTAGCGGGTCTATCTTACCTAACTCATACAGTAAACCAACGACCGTCCCACTATGCGACACATTGATCCCTACTAGATTTAAACAACTCACCACTTCTAACAACTCATTCCAAAACGGTTTGGGTAAAATGATTTGATTGCTCGCTGCGCTAACTGTGGCGGCTTTTCCAAGCAAGTTGATTGATTTTTGGGCTGCCGCTTGGTTGAAAAATTGCACAGCTTTGGCTAATTGTTGTTCATTTTCCAGCAATTGTTCATGGTGGTCTTCTTGCCGATATGTTGCAGTTTCCAAAACAGTAAGTGGTTCTAGGACAACGACGCCCAGTTTCGGCATCCAGTTAGAACTTTCAATCACGGACCCTTTTAAATGATCAAAAAGTGTGAGTGATTTAAAAATCGTGCTATCTGTTGGTTCTAGTTGTAAACAAAGTTTGGCAATTTCGGTTTCTGTTATCGGTTTATTTAACCATTTTGCTGTAGCCCCTATTGTTGCGGCAATATCAGCAGTAGAGCTTGCCATCCCTTTGGCGACCGGAATAGTCGATTTTACTAGTAACGATATAGGTGGACGTTCTTTTTTTGTCACGCCAAAATACTCGCAAGTTACCTCGAATGCGAGCCATGCTTTTGTATGACCTTGGCTGTTTTGCCCTGATTTATCGGATAAAGTTACTTCGGAATACCAGTTGATTGGGTATGAAATCAATTTTTCGCCGCCAGTAATAAATCCTTGCAAAAGTTCGCCACATGAAGCGGGACAAGTTGCTTTAATTTCCACTAAAAATCACCTCGAGCGCTCTTATAAGCTTGGTATTATCACATCTAGCTTTCACCGCAACTCGGTAATAATTTTCAGTGAGTCCACGGTAATTGGCGCAACTCCGTATAAAAATCCCTTTTAACAATAATTCTTTTCGTAAGTCAAGCGGTGTTTCAAGATGGAAAAATATGTAGTTTACACTTGGGCGATACACGGTTAGTTCGCTAAACTTAGACAACTCTTGATATAAAAAATCTCGTTCAGCTGAAATCCAGTTGTATGTTTGAGTGATGTAGTCTGTATCATCTAGTAATACTTGACCAGCCATATCGGCAAAAGTATTGATAGACCAAGGTTCACGCATTTGTAATAATGCTTCAGCTAGCAAATCATTTTTGGTCAACAAATAACCAAGTCTTAGCCCTGGAATTGCAAAAAATTTTGTGAATGCCCGGATAATTGCTAAATGTGGAAAGCTCCCTAAATAATTAATCATCGAAATTGTTTCGTTGCCTTCTAAAAAATCCATAAACGCCTCATCAATGATTAAATATATGTTTCGTTCTTCACATAATTCTGCAATTTGGATCATTTCTTGCTGCGATATTAATTGTCCGGTTGGATTATTCGGGTTGCACAAACAAACCGCTTCAAGATCTGTTTCGCGTTTAATCATTTCTAGTACCGTTTCCGCTGCAGCAAAATGAGTTTCTTTCGTTAATTCTGCATAAATAATTTCCGCATCAAAAAAAGCCCGTTCATATTCCGCAAAAGTAGGCGCAAGTAAGAGAACTTTTTGCGCCTTGGTTACTTTTGCGATTCCGAAAATCAGCTCAGTAGCACCGTTTCCTGGAATAACATTTGCTAAGTCAAGTTGATGAAACGAGGCAATACGCGCACGGAGCGCTAAGTAATCTGGTTCTGGATATTCCACCAGTTTATCCAAATTCGCTGTTATCGTTTGTTTCAAACTAGCTGGAACGCCAAGTGGATTAATATTCGCACTAAAATCCAGAATCATTTCTTTGGTTAATCCATGTTGTTTTGCTAGTTCGTTATAGTTGCCACCGTGCATTGCCGTCGTTATTTTCACATCAAATCGCTCCTTAACTTATCGTTTGTTTTGTATATTTTTCTACATCTCGAGCAATCATTAGTTCTTCGTTTGTTGGAATAATGCATACTTTGACCGCTTCGTCATCATTGCTAATTATCATATCACCTGCATTATTTTTTGTCACATTACATGTTACACCAAGATAACTCAGCTGTTCTGTAACCATTTTACGAATTAATGGTGAATTTTCACCAACTCCAGCCGTAAATAATAATGCATCACAACCATTCATGGCAGAAGCGTAAGCCCCGATATAATTACAGATTTGGCCAGTAAACATCCGAAGTGTTAATAATGCACGCGAATTTCCTTCATTCGCAGCAATTTCGATGTCTCTAAAATCACTAGAAATTCCGGATACACCAAGAACGCCAGATTCACTAGACATCATATGTGTCACTTCATCCAAGCTATAGCCTAATTCGTCAACTAAATAAGGGATGATTGTCGCGTCAATTGTACCAGAACGTGTTCCCATCATCAAGCCAGCATTTGGTGTAAAGCCCATGGAAGTATTCACTGATTTCCCTGCTTCAATCGCACAAACACTCGCCCCATTTCCTAAATGACAAGAAATAATTTTTAATTTTTCTAAAGGTTTCTTGAGAACTTCTGCTGCTTTTCCAGCCACATATTTATGGCTTGTTCCATGAAAACCGTATTTTCGAATATGATGTTTTTCATAAAGTTCATAAGGGAGCGCATATAAAAAGTTTTCTTCTGGAATCGTTTGATGGAAGGCCGTATCAAACACTGCAACCGAAACGGCATTTGGTAATAGTTCGCGGAATGTTTTAATGCCGATGATATTGGCTGGATTATGAAGCGGCGCAAGACTTGTTACATCTTCAATCCCCTTTACAACATCATCCGTTACAATACATGAAGAAACAAAAGCTTCTCCGCCGTGCGCAACCCGATGTCCCACTCCTGTAATTTCATTTAGGTCATTAATTACTTGATGCGTCTTCAATTGCTCCAGTAGAATTTCCACTGCTTCTCCGTGATTATTTATCGCGCGAGTTTCCTTGATTTTTTCATTTTGAAAGGACATGTTGAATATGGCATCTGGTAAGCCGATTCTTTCAATTAAGCCCTTAACTAAGACTTCTTCTCCTGGCATCGTAAAAATTTGGAATTTCAGTGAAGAACTCCCTGCGTTTATCGCCATAATTTTGTGCATATAGCTCAGTCCTTTCTCATTTTTAAAGGAGTAAACAACTTACTTCTTGTTTACTCCATCCTATTTTTTATAATAAAATGTTAAATAGTCCAATGGCTAAGAGACCGCCAATGATTGGTCCGACAATTGGAATCCAAGCGTAACGCCAGTCTGATCCACTTTTATTTGGTACTGGTAGTAAAAAGTAAGCAAGTCTTGGTCCTAAATCACGAGCTGGGTTAATCGCATAACCTGTCGTTGGTCCAAAGCTCATTCCGATTGCAACTACTAAGAAACCGAGAATTAACGGATTTAAACCATTTGTAAAACTATTCTCGCCGATCATAAGTAATCCAAAAATGAAGGCAAACGTTGCAATAATCTCACTGATTAAGTTGAACGGTGTATTTCGAATCGCTGGTCCAGTAGAAAAAATACCGTGTGTATCAATTTCTTGTGGTGTGGCTTTAAAATGCGGATAATAATGTAAAATAATAATCGATGCTCCGACAAATGCTCCGGCGATTTGGGCGATAATGTACGGAACTACAGCTGCCCAAGAGAATGAACCTCCAACTGCAAGCGCAATAGTTACTGCTGGATTTAAGTGCGCTCCGCTATATGCTCCAGCGACATAAATACCAATCATTACAGCAAAACCCCAACCAAATGTAACAACTACCCAGTTTGCTCCTTGTGATAATGATTTATTTAATGTTAAACCTGCTAAAAGCCCATTACCAAACATAATAAGTACCATCGTTCCAATAAATTCCGCCAAATATGCTGACATAGTTTATCCTCCTTTTTAACGTAAAATCTAAATAATTTGTTCTAAAATTTCTTTTAGTTCTTGATGTGTCGGTGTCGTCGGACTTGTTGGCAAGCAAGCGTCTTTCAGTGCATTTGTTGCAATTTCGTCCATTTTTGCATAGACTTTTTCTTTTGCTACGCCAGCATCTGTCAATGTTCGTGGCATTTGCATGTGTTCCATCATTTGGACAATTCTTTCACGAAGCAGACGGACAGCGGTTTCATTGGAATCAGATCTAGAAGCCATTCCGCAAATCCGCGCCAGTTCAGCATATTTTTGTTCAGTATCACGATTTTTGAAGGCGTTAAAACGAATGACCGCATCAAGTAATATCGCATTAGCTAGACCGTGCGGCACGTGGAACTGTGCACCTAGTTGATGCGCAATACTATGATTTAAACCAAGGTTGGCACAGTTAAAAGCCATACCTGCCATGGTCGACGCATTATGCATTTTTTCACGGTTAGCTAAATTACGACCATCGTCATAACAGCTCGTTAAAAAGCGTAGCGTTAATTGCACACTTTTTTCACCTAATGCGTCCGTATAATCACTCGCAGCTTTAGAAACATAAGCTTCAATCGCGTGTGTTAATACATCCATTCCAGTATTCGCTGTAATCGCTGGCGGCACTGTGACAACGAGTTGCGCGTCAAGAATAGCCATATCCGGAATAAGTTCATCTAAGAAAAGTGGATACTTAATTTTTGTCGTTGGATCAGTAATAACGGTAGCAGCTGTCACTTCAGATCCAGTGCCACTTGTAGTTGGAATCGCTATAAAAGTACTAATATTAATTTTTTCTAAGCGTTTTGCGAAGTAGTAAATTCCTTTTGCCGTATCAATTGCTGAGCCACCGCCAAAAGCGATCATGACTTGAGGCTGAATTTTTCCTGCTTCACTAACACCACTAGCTACTTTTGAAATGGGTGGATCTGGAACTACATCGGTGAAAATATGCACATTATTAGATGCATCTAACTGCCCAACTAAACCTTGAAGTCCCTCTCCATCCGCCAAAAAACGATCACAAATAATCCAAACATTTTTATTTTTAATTTCTTTTAAAACTTGTAAACTATTCGTACCAAAAGCTACTTTTGTCTTGATTTGAAAGCTATTCATTAACTTTGCCTCCTCTTAACGAATCGAAAAACCATCTGTTAAAACACAGCGGCGGCGTCTAGCAAAATGACGTGCTGTAGTTGTTCCTTCTCCAGTAGGCGTTGCAATAGTGAAAGTAGTACTACCTTCTCCTCTAAAGCCTAATCCCGCAAAGGACGGACCATTTTTGACAAAGATGGAAGTTTGCATATCTCTTGCAGCTTTGTTTAATCTCGAGATATTTTGTGAATGCATTGTTGCTGTATGATGTAAGCCTTGTTCGAGTTCAATAGCCACTTCAAGGGCTTCGTCAAAATCAGGCACCCTTACAACTGGAACGATTGGCATTAATAGCTCTACTGTTGCAAATGGATGAGATTTCTCCGTTTCCACAATGATTAAACGTGGTGTAAAATCACAAGCTATTCCTGCTTCTTTTAAGATTTCAGTTGCACTTTTTCCGACTAATTTTTTATTAGTTACACCTTTATCGGTAACGGCTACTTTTTCTAATTTTTGAATATCACTTGGATTAGTAACATGAAGGGCACCATTTTTTTCCATTTGGAATAACAAGAAATCAGCAATGCTATCAACAGCTACCACACTTTTTTCAGCAATACATAAAATATTATGGTCAAAAGATGCTCCGTCTACGATGTCAGCAGCCGCTTTTTCGATATTAGCTGTTTCGTCAACAATAGAAGGCGGGTTCCCTGCTCCTGCTCCAATCACTTTTTTACCTGATTGCATCGCTTGGAGAACAACGCCCGGACCACCTGTAATAACAAGTAGCGGTACTTTTGGATGGTTCATCATTTCTTGAGCTGCTTGGATGGATGGTTTAGCCACGGTGACAATTAGATTATCTATACCACAACTATCGCGAACAATTGTGTTTAGTTTTTCAATCAACCACAGTGAAATGTTTTTTGCCCCTGGATGAGGGCTATAAAAAACGGCATTTCCAGCTGCGAGCATACCGATTGAATTACAAATCAATGTTTCCGTTGGGTTTGTGCTCGGCGCTACTGCACCAATTACGCCATACGGAGAGAGTTCATATAGTGTCATACCGTTATCACCTGTAGCTACTTCTGTATATAAATCTTCTACCCCTGGCGTTTTTTCGATTGCTAACGTGTTTTTCAAAATTTTATCTGTCACATTTCCCATACCAGTCTCTGCAACTGCTCTTGTCGCAATTGTTTCAATTTCTGGATAAAGTGCTTCACGAATTGCTTTTACAACATTGCGGCGTTCTTCAAGTGATTTTTCTTTATAGCAATTCTGCGCTATAACTGCTGCTTGAACAGCCTCGTCAACTGTATCAAAAACGCCACTTTTCGCGCCTTGTGTAGTTGTTTTTGTTGGTACTTCTTTTTGTTCTGCTAATTTTTCTAAGAGAACTTTTTTTACCAGTTGTTCGAGTTCTAATGATTCCATACAGAATTACCCCTTCTCTATCATTGATAATGCTTTTTTTGCAATGTGGATATCTTCTTCCACTGATCCGCCACTAATTCCCATTCCACCAATAATCGCTCCATCTTTTCCGTAAATTGGAACGCCTCCGCCAAAGGTAACAATGTCACCATTTGTCAGTGTTTCTAATTGATAAAGTGGGGCTCCTGGCTGAACTGCTTCTGTTAATTTTTCTGTACTTGTTTTCATCGCTACGGCGGAATATGCTTTTTTCGTTGCTAGTTCTGCACTTACTAAGAGAGCGTGTTCCATTCGGTAATTAAATCTTGCATTTCCGTGCGCATCAACTATTGCAAGTGTGACTGGAACGCCGACTTCTTCTGAGACAACCTGCACCTGATGCATTAGTTTTTCACAAAATGAAAAAGATAAATCGCTCGTCGTACTAGGCTTTTGTTCTGTTTGCTCTAAGTACTTGGCAACAATTAGCTTAGTCGCTTTATCTAGCATCTGTCTAAAGTCTTCTTCTCGAGCAAGAATATACAAGAAATCAGATAAACGATTGACGAATTTCAACAGCTCATTTCTAACTGCTGTTTGTTCTGAAAAACGAACTAATAATCGTTCCGCTCGTCTGGCTATCGTCCGCGCACTATGAAGAAACGCGCCGGCTTTACTTGAACCAGGAAGCACAAAACTATCAACTTTTGGCAACTTCAGAGTATAAGCATCAATAACTTTTTCAAGTTCGTTAATGTCATCTTCTGTAATGACAATTTTACTAAGAAGAGCAGATTCATCTTCTGTTGCAAGCTCTGCACAAACGTAAAACAATTGGCGCTCAACGTTTCTAAGCAAAGTCTTGTTTTCATGCGAGGTAACGAACTTTTCTGCTACACTAATTTCGGCATTTAGCTCATCAAACGAACCATATGTTTCGACACGGTCATCATATTTTTTCACACGATTTCCATCAAATAGTGCAGTCGTTCCTTTATCGCCGGTTTTTGTATAAATACTCACGAGTTATTCACTCCTTACTTATCAAAACTATCGACAATTGCTATAATTGCCGAATCAATCGCACTATTTGGTTCTGCAAATACGCTCCTAGCCGCATTTCCACGAGCAACAAGCACATACTCCCCGATTCCAGCGCCAACAGAGTCACATGCCACTTCTTCTGAGCGCACATGTTCTCCGTTCGCATCAATTGGTTGTACAATCATTAATTTCTTGCCTGTAAGCGAATCTTCTTTTTTTGTCGAGACTACGCTTCCAGTAATTTTCGCCATAAACATAACGTCACTGCCTTTCCCGCACTGCAATATTATTTTTAGTTAAATATTCATTTGCAAGCGGTGTAATAAGCTGCTTTTTAAATTTGCAAAGAGTACTTCCGCTTGGGATTAATGCGCTATCACTGTAACAAATCACTTCAGAACTTGGATGAAAAAGCCTCTCACCAGCGCTTGTAAAAACTGGATAGACTAGCTGACTGAGCATTTTATAATCCAGCCAAGGTTCGCCGTTATCATACAGTTCAAGTTCAATTGTTACCCCGTATTCTGCTGCAGTTTCAAGCCAAATAGTAAGTGATTCTGCTCGGTTTCCACCCAGTATCCGCTCAAGAAAATGTTTGTTTACTTGGGTTAACCGAACTGTCCCATTTTCCATAAAAATCGCAACTGGATCGCGAGGCATTTTGCTAACAGCGATGACTGTTTTATTTGCGGCACGAAGTTTCAAGCGTTTAACAATGATTTCAACTAATTTTTCTATCATAAATTTCCGCTCCCTGAACTCATGGCAATACCAAGAGGCGTGACATACTGCGGATAATTAGGTTGAAAAACAGGCATCTTCAAATAGCTTTCAAACGTATCTTTGAACTGGCTATAAGCAGAAGCACCACCAACTATATAAAGCGGTTCTGAGGGAGATTTTTCGAGATGAACACGGGTGATTTCTGCCATTTTTTCAACTACTGGACGCATGACAGAAAAATGCTCGCTAGACTCTTTTTGCGCGCGCTTATTTTCTTCAGCTTCTTCTACAGAGACACCGTAATATCCTGCTAGAACAAGTGTCATATGCGTTCCTCCAGTTGGTTCATCTGCGGTATAAATTACGTCACCGTCTTTAAAAACACTAATTCCTGTTGTGCCACCACCAACATCTACAACTGCACCATCTTTTAAATCTAGTACTGCTGCAGCGGCTGTTGGTTCGTCAATTGTATAAAGTGCTTCCATTCCGGCGCTTTCTATCACGTTAGCAACCACTTTTTTGTTGTTCCCGATTGTACCAGGTGGAATAGCTCCAGAAGCATGCGTTAAACTTATTCCAAGGCTTTTTTCTGCTCTATCTTTAAGTCGTTTGACAACTTCTACGGACTCGCGGTAATTAACAACAAGCCCATCGCGAACAGCGTCAGCAAATTCAAACGCTCCAAAAAGCGGAACATTATTTTCATCCAACACAACGAAAACAATCGAGGAAGTCCCTAAATCGACGCCAACTTTTACTTTTTGATCCGCTGAAACCTTTTGTTTGGTATCTTTATTCATTAGTGCTGCAAGCTGTTCCATCCGTTCGTTAGCTGTTTGTAAAATATCCATTTCCACACCTCCTTATCAGGTCACGACTTGATTATTTTTGCAAAGCTATCGCCAGCAATATCTACCGCGTTTGCTTCATCTGTATCAATATGCATTTCTGGGATAAATTGATTATTCACTCGAATCGTACAATGGTTTAACACGAGACTACGTATTTCCGAACCTACTAGGACAGAAACTTCATCACCTTGTTTCACACCGTATTCATTTGCTACACTTTCGGGTAAATGGATATGGCGTTTCGCAACAATTGCTCCTTTTGGTAAGAAGATTTCGTTATGTTTAGAAACGAGTTTGATCCCTGGTGTTCCTTCAATATCACCAGATACACGAATTGGAATCTTCATCCCTAACATCCGTGCATCTGTTTTAGAAAGCTCTACTTGCGAAAATTTTCGAAGCGGACCTAAAATCCGAACCCGCTTTAACTCGCCTCTTTCTGAAACTACGGTGAGAGTTTGTTCAGCAGCAAATTCGCCAGGTTGCTTTAACCATTTTTTCACTTGAATAGGTTCATTTGGAAAAAGTTGGTTATAGTCTTTTTCTGTTAAATGAATGTGGCGGTTAGAGACTCCGATTGGAATCTCTGTCTCCGCACCACCATATTTATCTGTTACGATTTTCTTAATTATTGCCTTTAATTCTTCTCTTTCCACGGCTTATAAACCTTTTGGTAGCAACGTTTCTACATCATTGTGTGGACGTGGGATAACGTGGATAGATTGTACTTCTCCAACATTACGAGCTGCTGCTGCGCCTGCATCTGTTGCTGCTTTTACTGCGCCAACATCACCGCGAACCATAACAGTTACAAGTCCTGAACCGATTTTTTCATAACCTACAAGCGATACATTTGCTGCTTTTACCATTGCGTCAGCTGCTTCAATTGCGCCAACAAGTCCTTTAGTTTCAATCATTCCTAGTGCGTTATTCATTATTATTTCCTCCTCAAAATTAGGTTTACTTTTCTTCTTCAAAATGAATACAATCTTGTCTTGGATCACCTTTTATCCGTGGACAAAGTGGATCATGACATAGATTACAGGTCGCTTCTACCGGTGTTTCAGGTTCCGCGACGTCTTCTGTTTCAACAATTAATTCAGGTTCTTCTGGCACGATTTCTTCTTTTGGCAAAAATACTGTAAAAATCTCTTCCCCTGGTCGAGGAATGACTTTTTTCGCAACAAAGCTGTCTGAGGCTATTGCCGTTTGTTCTCCTGCTTCAAGAGCGGCATTGACGGCAGCAACGTCTCCTTCCACTTTCACAGTAATCCAGCCAAAACCTTTTGCTTTTTCTGTGTCCACGATTTGGATATTTGCTACTTTAGCCATTGTATCTGCTACAGTAATCGCTGAAGCAAGTCCTTTAATTTCAATAATTCCAATTGCTTGATGCATTCCTTCACCTCCTTATTTAAAAGGTACACCCTTGACGAGTCGCGCCGCATTCATTCCCATATTTCGTTGTTTTTCCAAGGTCGCTGCGCAAAAACGATATTCTGAAAATAGCGGCTGATCTGGCGGCAGATTACGATAATGAATCACTAAATGATCATTTTTGAGCGTAATTCCAACCAAAAGTGGCGAACTCGCTGAAGCTCGAAATGCGGCTTGCACTTCGTCTTTTAAAGGCATAATTTCTAATTCACATGGAATGCCTTCTTCTTCTATTCCAAATAATACTTGTTTAATACAGTCTGGATTCGCGCTTTGGTCTGCATGAAAATAAATTGCTGGTTTATTTACAACCGGAATCATACATTAGCACCACCCGACAGAATTAATCCTGTTGCAACCGCATTTCTTGGCCCTTCTTGTCCGCGAATATTTCCCCGTCCCGCAACTAAGGAATAATGAGAAAGTGCATCTGTGATTAATTGCGGAATCTCAAAATCAAGGGCTGATCCTCCGACAATAACGACAAATGGAATATCACGAATGTTCCCAGTTGGGCTGACATATTTTAATGCACGGATCGTATTCGTTACAAAAACGCGCTCTTTAGCCGAACGACGAATTAATTTAATTTTTTCAATCGAAACGTCACCTGGAATTGGTACAAATCCATCTGGTTTTACAATCACTACTTTCGCAAAAACACTTGGGGAAAGCGGCGTATCGAAAAATTGAACCGTACCATCTTCATGGCGAATATGAAAAATGCTTTCGACTTTAGCAAGTGGATATTTTTTTATATCTTCTGCTAAATACCGATCTTCAAGGCCAATTTCTGACTGGATAATCATCGTTACCATATCACCTGCTCCAGCTAAATGAGTAGCAATGATTTCGCCTTTTCCATTTATGATTGAAGCATCTGTTGAACCTGCTCCTAAGTCTAAAATAGCAAGTGGTGTATTGGTTCCTGGGGTAGTAAGTGCCCCGAGAATCGCTGCCTCAGCTTCTGCCCCACCAATTTTGACCGTTACATTTAGCTCTTGTTCGATTTCTGAGGCAATCGCAGCCATTTGTAAATGATCACTTTTTACCATTGAGGCAATTCCAACAGCTTGCTCCATGGAAAATTCACCCGCCAGACCACCTTGAACATCTACTGGAACAAACGTATCTACAGCCAGCAAATCTTGAATAAAAATATCTGCCGGTAATTTATCAGTAAGTCCAGCCATGGTTTGTCGTACTTTTTCTAGCATGCCGCCGATATTTGTTCCCGGTTCGCCGCTTGCATTATCAAGTTTTGGCAGTGACATAATCGCTTGCATGATTTTCTCGGAACCTTCCGCCACATTTACACGCTGCGTTCTAGTTCCTGATTGAAGTTCAATATGTCCGGCTGGTATTGTTCTAGCTTTTACGTCGCCTTCTGGTGTTTTAATCACAACTGCTGAACGATTACCAATTAATGCTCGAGCTACGGGAATGATGTTCTTCGTTTCATCAGAACTCAAACGGAAGACTGTCGCAATACCATACGGATTAGAAATCGTTTCAATGACTTTACCAGGAGCTGCGACTTCAACAGCCGCTAACATATCAACTGGAACTTTATCAATAAAACCAACTTCATCTACAATCGGAATTTTATGGTTTAATCGATTATGAACGAGCACCCCGTCGTCTGCTTGAAGGATCGCAGCAGTTATTTGATAGCCAAGTTCGGTATAATCATTAATCTGCTGTGCGGCATCTTCAAAGTCAACCGTTTTTGGGATAATCACGATATAATCAGTATCTTTTGATTTAGAAGCCACTTCATCCAAATGTACTGTAATTCCTGAACCCATTCCAAGCCCACCTGGTGTTTTAGGATTATGCCCAATCATGGTAGACTCTGTGATAATTGTTTCAGTAATTGTTTCCATTGCTACATCACCAATCACGGGAGTCGCTTCATTAATACGAATTTCAGCTAAATCCGCAGTTGTTGCATTTACTTTTTCTAAAGCTAGTTTTAACGCTTTAAAAATCCCATGAAGATTTTGTTTTGTTCCTTTGATACCAGTTGTGTCTGTAATAGCGCTAGCAACAAACTCCGCATTATTTACCGAGTCGAGGATGGCAAGCGCCACTTCAGTTGTCGAGTTTCCGATATCAATACCTGCAATATACTTCATTCATTTCACCGCATTTCCTACATAATCATGAGCAAAGGTGAATTTTAATTATCGCCTTTTAATTTCTTACGCTCTTGATAAAGCTGTGCTGCTTCACGAACATAATTAGAACAAATTGTTGCTTGATACACATTTTCTAATTCATCCGCAATCGCAAGCAATTCTTCTCTTGAAGAACGGTAAGGACGCATCGCATTGTAAATTTCTAAAATACGCTCATCTGGAACAACGGTTAATTCTGCTGCACGTTCAAAGTTGTTCGCGAGTGTAGCACGTCCTGCATCTCTTGCTACTTGCGCTTGCATTTTAAGCGTCTCTGCTGTTACACGAACATCTTCAGGTTTAATTGTGCCATCTAGAACACTTTTTAGCGTAATATCATCCAAAGATTTAGATGAAGCTGTTTTTACAAGTTCTGGACGTTTCGTACCGAGTGGGTAGTCGCGTACAGTCAGTGAATCTCCGCTTGCTTTTTGAGAAGTGGTTGTTGTTACTGCACCACTATTTACTTCTTGTAAAATATTTCTAACCATATTTTCTAGTGCTTCTTGATTCATCATTCTCACCTCACTATTAATTTACTTGTAGTTCGACTGCGTTTTTACCTTGAACAACATGTTTCGTTTCTTTGATATGAAGTAAAGCTGCTTTTGCTTGGAATTTTGGACGAGCCATTTGATCATTTACCATTGGGACTGGATTTGGTGATTCACCTTTTGCATATTTCGCAGCGTTTTTACCAATTGCCCGGTAAGTTTCTAGTGTGATTAGTGGTGCTTGTGGGAATAACTCTAGGTTCGAAAGTGGTTGTAAATCTTTTTGATGGATTAATGCTGTACCGCGCGACTGAATGCCGATACAAATGCCTGAACCACTTAATTTGTCGCCTTCTACTGCGACGAAAGCTACATCAGAAGAACGGAATACACGAACAACGCGTGCTTTTAACCCTTCTTCTTCAATGCCTGCAATCACTTCTCGTAAAATCTGTTTATGTGGAACGCCAACAATGTTTTTCGTTTGATATTTACCAAAAGCTGGTGCGACCGCAATAACAACTTCATCTTTTTGTCTTCCTGGTTTCGCATCCCCAACTTCTGTTAAAAAGCTTTCATCTGAAACTGCAACACTTGGCTGTTCTTTTTGGAAAGAAACTTTATCTTCTTTAAGCTGTAATTCATCTAGTACTTCTGAGATAATTCCGCGAAGCACTTTTTCGTTAATTTCAACCATGTCTCTTAATCCTCCTTTATAAAAAATGGGAAGTAGCTTAATCTAATTCGTTTGCATCAACTGCAACAGCAATATCTTTTAATTTTTCCCAGCGTTCGCCTTCTAAGCGATAACCAGTTCCTGGGCCTGCGTAATCATTTAAATCGTTGACGGAACTAATGACATTCCAGTCTTTATCAATGATGGCAGATGTATGAAGGAAGTCTCCAGATACGCGTTGTTTCAGCATGTTTAGTACGCTTTCGGCAACATCGTCAAATCCACCAGCAGCTAATGCTTTTACAACATCCAGACCAGTTACGCCGCGGTCCATCATTTCTGCTGCTGCTTTAATATCTTCTACCATGTTACGTTCTGGCATATCGTTACTTCCACGTGCATAGGTTGCTGCTTCTACTTCCTCATCCGTTACAGCAGGAAGACCTAATTTATCAAAGACAACTTGGATTACTCGTGCAGCTTTATTTCTAACCGCTACAACTTCTTCCTCCGTCACTGGCGTTAAACCACCATCTACTTTTAAATCACGTTGTAAAATATTGTAATCATCAAAATCATCTGCATCAAAATTGGAACCCGCAAACATATTGTCATAGTTTGGAGTCGCACTATATCCAGATGAAATGTAATCAGTTCCTGGTAAAAATTGCATCAGCAAACGAGCTGTACGGCGAATATCCGAGTGAGAGAAAGTTTGGTCGTTACCAGAAGCTACTTCTAGATCTAACATAACGGCAATTAAATTCTCTGCAAGAACTGCTCTAATACCACTTGGTACGGCTCCCGGAATTCCGATACAACTAATCGAACCATTTTGTAAACCTTGAACACCAGCCGCTTTCGTAATGAAGATACAGCGAGATTCTAGATAAAGCATCGATTTTCCTTCTGCATAACCCATTTGAACCTCAGAACCAGTTCCAGATGTGAAACGCATTTTTAGACCGCGAGACGCATA
This sequence comes from Listeria innocua, assembly GCF_028596125.1. Classification (GTDB taxonomy): domain Bacteria; phylum Bacillota; class Bacilli; order Lactobacillales; family Listeriaceae; genus Listeria; species Listeria innocua. Next base: position 1,081,008 of record NZ_CP117229.1, on the reverse strand, counting down.
AGCACTTGCCAAAATACCTTTGGACCAAGGCGTATCATCTCCGTCTGTAAATACAGGTTCTGTACCATAAACAGAAATCGTTTCAGCGTAACAAGTTAAACCGCGCATACCAAGCTCTAATTCTGTTGCTTCTTCAAGAGAACATTGGGTTAATACGCCACCACGGCCTGTTTGCGAACCTACCAATAAGCTAAGTGCGTTGAAAGGTGCATAACGAACTACAGCAACGGTTGTTTCTTGCTCGTCAAAACCACGAATTGCTGCCTCTGCTGCATCTGCTGCAATTTGAACAGGGTTATCACGTAAGTTAGTTACGTGAGCTTGCGTTGTCGGTGTTCTACGTGAGCGCATTTTTTGCATGGACATCATCATTTCGACAACGTTCATTTGTGAAACTACTTCAACTATTTTTGCCGGTGTCATTGCTGTTGTAAGTAAAACGATTTTTTCCCGTGGTACATTTGGGTCGCAAAGCATGTTTGCAAGCTTAACAGAATCCATTTTCATAACTTCTTCTGCACGAGATAAATCGACGCCATATTTAGCGATAAAATGGTCAATTAAGTCAAAATCAGCTAATTTTTTGCTGTCCATTTCGACTACTTTTCCATTTTCTATTTTAATGCTTGGTTTTGGGTCATTTGGACTTTCCATTGCGATTAAGCCTTCTTCAATCCATTCTTTTACAAAACCATCTTGATTGACCGGGCGTTTTGCTAATTCTTCAAAGCGTTTTGATTTCATCAGTCGTTACCCTCCGTTCTAAATGTAGGATGGACGATCATTTTTCGGTTCATCCCCTAAAGCTCCAAGTAATTTTTTACCAATTTCACGTGCTGAAATAACTGCTTGACGAACTGCGCCAGAATCTCCTGAAATACAAAGAATCACTTCATTGGAGAAACTTGTTCCATCTGCTGGTGAAGAATAAGCAACCACATCTACATTGGCAGATTTCACCGCAGTATCAGCCATAACAACGCCAATTCCAGCCGGTGCACCAACCATAAGTCCAAATGCTTTACCTACTGGTGCGCCAAATGCTGTATTAAGTGCGTGGCTTGCGCGAGCGGTATATTGGAGTTCAATATGCCCTGCTTCGTTACCGTATACATCTCCAAAAGTTTTATCTAATTCATTCAGTGCAACTTCCACTGCGCGTTTAACATCAGAAACATCATCACCACCAAAGATAATTAAAGAACCGTGACCTGCACCGCCTTTTGTATCACGTGGTAATTCGATTTTTACTACTTCTGTATTCGTTGCTTTTACAGCTTCATCTGCTGCCATAATATGTGGGCCTGCACCAGTACGGGCTCCTAAAATACCTATAGAACGGTAAGACTTCTCAAGCTTCATTGCTTCTAAAAGTTGTCCGTCTACATTCGCAATCACTAGGCCGATTGTATCTCCAATCGCTGTTCCTACAAACTCTGTTAATTGAACTGCTTTTTCACTCATTTGACGTGATCCTCCATCCTCTACTATTTTTTCCGGGGCATCATTGACCGTTTCCATTACCTGTTTTAGAATTTCGTCAATCAGTTTATTTTGCTTACTCATCTGACTTCACCCTCACTGGTAAAATTTCTTCCACATCAGTATGCGGACGAGGAATAACATGTGTACTCATTACGGTACCTACATTTCTTGCTGCTTCAGCCCCAGCGTCTGTTGCTGCTTTAACTGCACCTACATCCCCTCTAACCATCACAGTAACAAGCCCGGATCCGATTTTTTCGTACCCTGTTAATGTTACGTTAGCTGATTTAACCATGGCGTCAGCGGCTTCAATGGCGCTGACTAGCCCTTTAGTTTCAACTAAACCTAGTGCTTCTTGCATGGGTGTACCTCCTTCTCAAAATAAGTATTTTACTCTCTCAGTATATGCAATCTAATATATAAATAGTTGCCGCTTACAATATAAAAAAAGAAGACGCGAATCGTGTTTTAACACAATTTTGCGCCTTCAAAAAAATAAACGACAAAAAGCCATCCAGTAGAGCATGGTTTGGGCTTTCTCTTATGAAATTAGTCTTAGCAATATATTGTTATCTTCATGGCAAGAAAATGTAAGCGCATTATAAATATGCTATACTAAGAACGACAGAAACACGCCAAGTATTGCCGAAAGGGGAATAGCTATGTTACTACAAACCAAAAGCAATGAAATGCTTCTTGAAAAAGTCATGGATGAGTTCTCAGCCGCTACTAGTCTAGCCTCAGTTGTTGTAGATATACACGGTACCGAAGTTTCAAGATTATGTAACTTTACTCCTTTTTGCCAACTCATTCGTTCTAACCCAAAATATCGCTCGCTTTGCCAAAAATGTGATATGTTTGGCGGGTTGGAAGCTTCTAAAACCGGAAAACCTTTAATTTATCGATGTCACGCTGGACTAACCGATTTTTCAGTTCCAATCGTCGTCGAAAATCAACTAAGCGGATTTTTGCTCAGCGGTCAGGTTATTTGTGAAGAAAATAGTGAAGTTGGTAATATTCAAACAGAAGAAACTGATTGGAAAAACGATAAAGACCTAATTTCCGCGTTTCGCTCTGTCCCTGTTTTCAGCTCTAAAAAAATCAATTCTTCTGCCGAAATGCTTACAATTATCTCCCAGTATTACTTGAAATCTGAAATGGAAAAAAGCCGCGAAGAACAAAAACAAAAAATCGTCTTCCATCACAATAAACCAACACATCATGAAGATAATAAAGAAATTCGAAAAGCACTTAAGTATATTGAAAAAAATCTCAATCGTCCAATTACACTTGATGAAGTTGCAAGTCATGTCTACCTTAGCTCTTATTACTTCAGTAAATTATTCAAAAAAGAAATGAATGTTAATTTTATCAATTATGTAAACCAAAAGAAAATGTCGCTCGCAAAAGATATGCTAAAAAATCCACGTTGGTCGATTGATAATGTTGCTCGTAACTTAGGATTCACCCAAACGAGCTATTTCTGCAAAGTCTTCCGAAAAGAGTTTGATGTAACTCCAAAAGGCTACCGCGAAACCTTAAAATAAGTACTTTCCAAAGTCATATTCGATGATTATTTCAGAATATGACTTTTTTGCTGCTTGAAAAACAAAAAAACTTTCATCCATTATCGAATGAGAGTTTATGCACAGCAAATAAGCTATACTACCCGCATACGCTTTTTAGGACCCCGAAAAAGAGTTGCTTCCGTCTTATTTGGCGAGTATCCTGACTTGGCTTCATTCAACAATTGAACCTTCCCATACGTCAAAAACGCACAGTGGTTATTTTCAATTCTTGTCCACCTTACAGTTGCGGGGGCAGTTCCGGCTTCATACCGAATTCCTCTTTCAGAAATGCAAACACATTCCACCAACATAAGACCTATTTAACTACCTACATCTTACCACAAACGATTTACAAAAAAAGCGTTTTCACCTGAAACAACAAAAATCTACTATTGATTAGAAATGAGAAAGCTTTGAGACTTATTGTCCCAGAGCGAATAGCAACCTTGCTTAAAATCGGTATCCCAAAATTGTGCTATTTTTTGATCTTGTAGAAAAAGTGCAATGGCGCGTAATACACCAAGATGCCCTACAAATAACACCGTATCGAGTTTCTGCCAGTTTTCCCATTCAGCCTTAAATGTAGCTATCACTCGCTCATAAAAAACCGGAAAACTTTCCCCATTTGGAAACGGAGCTGTTTGCCAGTTACTACAATAGTCATCCCAGGCGACAGGAAACTTAGTACTAATTTCTTGGTATGTATATCCTTCAAAATCGCCAAAATTCATTTCATTAAATCCAGGAAAACGAATTGGCTTTCTGTTACTTAACAATGCTGCAGATTGATTTACTCGCATTAAATCACTGGTAACGACTAAGTCAAATGAGTAATCAGTAAGTCTTTCTTGGAGTCGTTTCATTTGTCTTATACCATTTTCATTTAAAGCCACGTCCATTTGACCACAATATTTTTTTAGTGCATTGCAGTCAGTTTCGCCGTGCCTGACAAAAATAAGTTGCAATTACATCAACCCCCAAATTAACACTAAACAAAATAGGCACACAAGTTGTCCCATTTGCCCACCTGCACCAAGCGTATCCCCGTTCATTCCACCAATTCGCTTATATACAAATAACCGGTAAATAATCGTAAATACTAACACGCCAGCATAAGCAATTAGCCCAATATAAGAGAAAAACAACGCTAAAACAATGAGAACAATCCCTTGGGCAATCATAATCGGCCACCAAGGAACACCTAGAAAAATAGAACCAAGCCCTTCTTTCGATCCTGCATAACTCATTTTCGCAAAAAGTAGCATTGTCACACCTTTTGCAACGATTGGTAAAACGAAAAACAACCAGCCAATCTGCTGTATATTTGGAACAGAAAGAAATAAAGCGCCATAAAAAAGAAAATAAAAGCAAATCGCAATTACACCATTGGCACCAACACGACTATCTTTCATAATTTCTAGCATCCGCTCTTTTTTACGCGAAGAAAATAATCCGTCAGCTGTATCTGCAAGCGCATCAACATGGAATCCGCCCGTAATAATAATTTCTGCAAAAAGTCCCGCGATAATCGCAACCGGCAAAGGCATAACAAGCGCTACTAAAGAAAAAACGAGCCAATTCCAAGCACCTATAACAACCCCAACAAGCGGAAGAAGCGCGCTCCCTTTTTTCAAGTTAATCTCGTCCATATTTATTTGGATCGGTAGCGGAATTCGCGTAAAGAATTGAATTAATAAAATCAATGTTTTCATATTACTTCCACCTTTTCGGAATGCCGCTCACGACAAAATAAACTTCCTCTACTTCCGTTGCAATTTGCTGATTAATACGACCAATAATATCTCGAAATACTCGAGTTAACTTGTTTTCAGGTACAACCCCTAGCCCAATTTCGTTCGTAACAAAAATAAGTTTGGCAGAGGATTGCTTTCCTGCTTTTAAAATTGCACGAACTTCCGATTGAATCGCCGCTTCTACTTCATCAGCAATCTCATTTGTCAACTCGCGCTCACCAAGCAACGAAAAAAATAAATTAGTTACTAACATCGTTACGCAATCAAGCATTATTACATCATATTGATTTCCATGTTGCTCCAAGTAAGTAGCAATCCCTTTAAATGCTTCAAAAGTATCCCAGTGTTCTGGACGGGTTGCTTGATGTTTTTTTATCCTAGCTTGAAACTCTGTATCATTTTGAAATGCAATTCCGGTCGCCACATATAAAACACGATCATATTTGGCAGCTTCTTTTTCAGCAAAATTACTTTTACCACTTCTAGCACCACCAGTTACAAGCATCATTTCAGCCATGGTAATTCCTCAACTCTCCTAAACATTTAGCAGCTGGAAAATTCTGCTCAAATGCCTTTACTTCACTTGCTTTAACTGCTACTAAAATAACCGAAGCCGGCCCAGCAGTTTTATTCATGGTCGCTTCATTAAAAACGCCACTGGCTTCGAAAACACAATCATTAAGCCGTGCTAAAGTATTGGCCTCATAAGCCATTCCTTTCGACCCAACCGGCACAACTTCAAGTACTCTACTATCAGAAACTAACTGTTTGACCAAAGGATAATCTGGCATTTCCATCATTCTCTGCAAAACTTCTGCTCCAACAATCGGTTCGCCAAATGCAAATAAGACCGCAGCTTCATGCACATTTATGAGCTTAAGTGCAGCTTTAGTCGCAAAACCAGTTACAAGAACGCCTACACTAGTTTGTGTTACGTTCATATTTTCTTCAGTACTACCATTTAATTCAATATGACCTAAATCAGCCTTAAAAAGTTCGTCTTTTAGACCTGCGATAACACGTTTACCGGTCGGCTCCATTTCCGCTCCGATAACATCACTCACAGCCACAACTACAGCACCTGAAGCAAGCATTTCTAGTAGAGCAACTCTCAAGGTCAACCTTGCTGTCACTTCAGGCGCAACTCTTAAGCCATCATGCACTTTCTCACCAAACCCAGCGCTAATATCACAGCTCGTCAAAACACAACCACCAGGCACATCAATTACAGATAAATCCCTCACTTGAGGCATAAAATAACCCCCATTTAGTTAAAATTAATCTTCCAAATATGCCCGAAGCTCTTCTATTCCAGTTTCCTCTACCGAAGAAATATAAAAAATATGCTTCGCGCCAGCCATGCGTAATTCCCGCTCTGCTCGCTCGATGTCTTTGTCCGATTCCGCTAAATCCACTTTTGTAACAATCCCAATAACCGGTTTAGCAAAAATACTGGCAAACATCGGTGAAAACGTCTGCTTCTTCTCCGTTACACTTTGTAAAATCGCGATTACTGATGCATCAGCCGAAGTCACAGTGAGCGCACTGTATAGTTGTCTATGTTGTACAAATTCGCCTGGGGTATCAATCATTTCTTGAAAATACTCCACAGCTTGTGTTTTTTTATATAAAATATCATATCCATGTAATTTCTGGCACAGCGTTGTTTTACCACAACCAACTGAACCCATTACCATCATTTTCTTCAAGTGACTCAGCTCCTAGTGATTTTTGGAATAGAAAAGTCCAAAATCTCATGTAATGAATAAACAACTTGTTGTAAAGCTGATTCAACAGAAGAAACATCACCAGTAAGTACAACAGACCCACTAAAACGATCAATAAAGCCAATTCGAACGTCACCTGATTTAGTTGCAATGTCACTCGCAATAATCGAAGCCTCACTTGGCGTAATCGTTAAAATTCCAATCGCACTTGCGCCTTCTTCTAATCCTAATTTTGTATAAATATCACGGTTCGGATTGGCGATTAAATGCGCCAGCGTCACCTGTTTTCCCGGTACATATTCTTGTATTACGCGTTCTTTATTATCATCAAAACTCATTTTCTTCACTCCTCATCTAGACAAACTATCTCAAAATAATCCTATCATATTTAAGCGCCACTATTTTGTCAGATTGTTCAAAAGGCACGCAACCACAGTCAGTGCGTACCTTTCTCAAAAACTCTATGACAATATATTGTTATCTTTTTAATAGATTAAACTCTCGAAAACTTCTTTACGAGGTCTTGGTATAACTACTTTATTAATTAAAAGTGCTTCCTCTTTAGCAGCTGCAAGTCCCGCTTCCACGGCCGCTTCACATGCTGCTGTATCACCAGTTAAAACAACGAAAGATTTACCAGCAATCCCCGTCGCCAACCGAATATCCATCAGCTGAACATCTGCAGCTTTTACCGCGGCATCTGCAGCAATAATTGATCCTGAACAGGAATAATACTCCATAACACCAACTGCATTCATCTCATCTGGCACTTCCGTTTTGTTAATTGCTTTGATTACTTGGTCGGACACGCGAGGAATGACTAAGTTCCCAACGATATTTGCCGCACCAATCTTCGTTCCCGCTTCAATTGATTGAGCTACAGAATCCACTGTACCGGCAATTAATATATAATACTTCCCAGGACAGCTTGCTTTAGCATAAATCAATTCTGAGTTGGCCGCTTTTAGCATTGTGTCAACCGCCTCGATGCCTTTCGAAATACTATTTAATTCGAGAAATCCTAATGTATCCATTTTCATGACATCACCCTCTTAATATGAACTTGTTCTTCGGTTATACGAATAATTTGACCGTCAATACTTGCATGGATATTTGCCCCAAGAGCAGTATCAGGAATTTTCGCAATTAAATCGCCTTTTTTCACGATGTCCCCTTCACTTACTACTGGAATAGACGGCGCACCAATATGCATTTTTGTTGGGATAAAAACTTCATCCACATCTAAATAATGCATTGTTTCTAAATGAACATCAGCATATTGCTGTAAGCCCATTTTAATTAGAATATTTTTTGGAGCAATCGATTTATAATCGCGCATCGGGTCAGGCGTAAATTCTTTTTTATCAGTTTGATAACGAACACCTTGTTTTAAAAGCTCTTTTTTCACATGAATGTTTACTTGGCGCGGGGAAAGCCCCATCGGACAAGCGATTACCTCACAAATACCACATTCGCAACAAATCATCGCTTCTTCCCAGATCGGATCTGGTTTAATATCCGTTATATCTTCTGCAACCGCAAAATGGCGCATGACTTTATGCGGATGAATATCATGACCTAATTGTTGTCTCGGGCATAAATCCGAACAAAGCGAACACTGAATACAAGCCGACTTTGTTTCATTAAAAATTTGTTCCACTGTTTGGTAATGTAGCTTGTGCAGATAACCCGTATCCTCTGCCACAATCAAACCCGAAGTTGTTTTCGTTACAACTTTTTCAGCAATAGTGGACTGATCATTTAATTTCCCCATCATCGGTCCACCATCTAAAAATAAATACTCGTCTAAATTAGTTCCACCAGCTGCTGCTAAACATACTTCAAATGGCGTTCCAACTGGTACATCTAAAAGTTTTGGCTCTCCAACTGCTCCAGTTACTGTCAACTGTTTACGAATAACTGGCGCGTCATCTTGAATTGCATGAAAGACGTTCCACATTGTCGAGACATTCGATACAATACAGCCAACCATAAGTGGAATACCGCTTGGTGGCACAACGCGTCCAGTCACTTCAAAGACCATCACTTGCTCGTCGCCAGTTGGATAGACATTATCCATCTCATGTATTGTCACGCTTGCATTTAGTTCTGTAATTGCTGACCGTAAAGCCGCAATTTCTTCTGTGTAATACCGTTTTGTTGCAATAACGGCAAACTCTGCACCTACTTGGTTTTTAACCATTTCAATTGCTTTAATCGTTTCTACTGCATGGTTTCTCATGACAAAATGATCTGTTTTTAGGAGCGGTTCACATTCCGCTGCGTTAATAATTAAGTATTCCACTTCACCGCTAAATTTGGCATGGGTCGGAAAGCCCGCTCCACCACAACCAACAACTCCGGCATCTTTAATCTTTTCTAAAATGGACATTTGGCTCAGCACCCTCTTAATATTTTTTCAGTATACTTCAATGATAGAGCGTTTACATTCCAAAATCTATAGTAAAATTTTGCAACCTAAAAGAGAGCAATATAATAGAATAAAAAACCTACTAAAATTAGCAGGTTTTATCTTTTTTATTACGATTTCCGATTTCTTCTGTTTCTAGATTTTCTACTAGCTGACTGACTTCACGTTTTACTTTCTTGGCGTATCCAGGATTACCGCCGCCCGTTGAAATACCGACTAGCAACTCATTTTTTGATACAGTTGCCATATTGAAAAAATCGGAATTCTTTTGTTCTGTCGTATCATTCACTAGTTGTTCTGGCAAGCAATCTTTCAGTACCATTTGGTTTACTTCTGGGTTATTCGTACAAATAAATATCAGAAAAGCACCAGCTAGATGTTCGGCCCGGTATGCTTCTTCTTTCACCTGCACTTGAAGCTCTTTAATCTCTGGCAAAACGTCTAATCCGACAATTAAAATATCAGCTCCGGTATGGAGTAGCCCCTTTACTTTACGAAGCGCCACCTTCCCGCCGCCAATTATGACAACCCTTTTCCCTGTAATATCAAGCATTATCGGATATTTCATCATCATGCCCCCGTACATTTTTCTCCATTTTAACACATAATTGAAACATTTTTCGGGTATAGTTAAAATAATTCAAAAGGAGGTAAAATAAATGTTTAATCAAGCAAAACGAATCTCCACATTTTTCACTTTTAATGGTAATGGAGAGGAAGCTTTTAATTTTTATTTAGACACTTTTCCAGATGCGAAAAAAATCGGCTTAACTTACTTCACAAAACCAGAACAAGGCGGCGATATTGGCAAGGTGTTGAATGCTACTTTTGAAATTAAGGGAGCATCATTTATGATTATGGACATGACTAACAACGCCTCGCCTGACTTTAGCTGGGCCACAACAACCCTTTATTTCGCAGACACAGAAGATGAATTTGATACCCTTTTTGAAAAACTAGCTAAAGAAGGCACGGTTATGATGGGACCTGAAGAAGTTGAAGCGCTTCGAAAAGTGGCTTGGGTTACTGATAAATTCGGGATTACTTGGCAACTCGCATTCGTATAAAATTAAGAAGAGAACGCTATCCTAAAGCGTTTTCTTTTTGTATTCAAAATGTTTGACCATTTTCGACCATTATGATAAGATACCTGTATTACAAATAAACTAAGGCTTTTTAAGGAGGAATTTTTTCATGGCAGAGAATAAAAATAATGAAAATATCACAAACATCCTTACCCAAAAATTGATTGATACACGCACAGTGTTAATTTACGGGGAAATCAATCAGGAGTTAGCCGAGGACGTTTCTAAGCAGCTTTTACTACTTGAATCTATTAGCAATGATCCGATTACCATTTTTATTAATAGCCAAGGTGGTCACGTTGAAGCAGGCGACACAATTCATGATATGATTAAATTCATTAAGCCTACTGTTAAAATCGTTGGAACTGGCTGGGTTGCAAGCGCTGGTATTACTATTTACCTAGCCGCTGAAAAAGAAAATCGTTATAGTCTACCTAACACGCGCTATATGATTCATCAACCAGCTGGCGGTGTTCAAGGCCAAAGCACAGAAATTGAAATCGAAGCAAAAGAAATTATCCGGATGCGCGAAAGAATTAATCGTCTCATCGCCGAAGCAACAGGTCAATCGTACGAAAAAATCTCCAAAGATACAGACCGCAACTTCTGGCTTTCTGTAAATGAAGCAAAAGATTACGGCATCGTAAATGAAATCATTCAAAATCGTGACGGAATAAAATAACACAAAAAGGTTCACTTACAAAATCAAGTGAACCTTTTTATTTCTTTAAAACGGAGGACTTAGAATGGAATTAACGAAAGAAAACTTCAAAAAACTTGACCAAATACATTTATCGCTCGAAAACCGTCACTCCATGTCCGAAATTATCGATATTTTAAGCGAATCTTATATTGAAATCACGCAAAGTGGTGTTGTTAAAGACTTTTCCTATTACAAATCGCTAAAAACACTTGGCGATAGCGCTCTAGAAATCATGAATTATGATATAAAAATTTTAGATGAAACAAAGGTCTTATCATATTATAAACTTAAAAATCTAAGTGAAAACTCCTATACAATGCGAAGTAACATCTGGATTTTCGAAAATGGCTCGTGGAAACTCACCTTTCACCAAGGCACAAAAATCGTATAAAAAGGAATTTGACTAAAAGCCAAATTCCTTTTTTTATTTTCGTTTACGCAATAATACCAAACTAGAAACAGCTAGAATTAAACCGCCAACTAAACTAGAAGTCATTCCACTATCCCCTGTTTTCGGTAAATTTCTATTATCTTTAGCTACAATCGGATTAACGGATATCGTCTGTTTTATTAAAGTTTCAGTTGCTTGAAGAACTGACTTCACTGGATCAGTTGAATTTACTTGATTTGACGGGTCTACTGGAGTGATTGGATCTACCGGGTTTACTGGATCTATTGGGTCTACCGGGTCTACCGGGTCTACCGGGTCTACCGGGTCTACTGGATCTACCGGGTCTACTGGGTCTACCGGAGTAATCGGATCAACAGGCTTCTCCAACAGTGGCTGGGTAATTTTACCAGAATACGTTGTTGTTAACGAACCAATTGCTACGGGTAAATTATACTCGTAATTTAGAATATAATTACTTTGCAACCCTTCCCATGTAATCTCGCCATTTGCATAAATACCCGCATGACTTACTTTTGTCGGCTGTACTCTGCTGCCATTTTCATCAATTACTGGAGCGGGTAAAATCAATGGATTATCTACCTCAACCGCATCTAATACACGCGTTTGGTTCTCAAGTTCTAACCTAGTTAAATTGGTCAAATTTTTCAGGGGCGAAATATCAATTATTTGGTTGAAACTAAGAGTTAATGTCTCGAGTGTAGTTGACGTTGCTAAGCTACTAATATCGCTCACCTGATTCGCTTTTAAATCGAAATCTTCAAGGCTAGTAAGATTTTTAACCACACTCACATCCTTGATTTGATTCCCAAATAAACTTAAACCAAGCAGTTTGGGCATATTTTTGAGCGGCGTAATATCACTAATATTATTTCTCCCTGCCCAAAACATCAGCATATTAGACAGATTTTCAACTGGCGATAAATCACTTACCTCACAGTCTCTTATAGTCAAAAATTCCAGTTGCGTCATGTTTTTAACGGCACTAATATCCGAAATAGGATTTGCGCTAACATTCAGTTCTAACATGTTCGTTAAATTTTTTATCGGTTCAATCGTTTGTAAATTATTAAATTCAAAATCAAGTGACATTAATGCTGTCAAATTCGAAATGGGTGTTAAATCACTTATTTGGTTTCTTGGCATCTGGATGATTTCGAGTTGCGTTAAATTACTTAATGGTCCTAGATCACTCACTTGGTTACCATAGCCAAATACTTGCGTGAGATTTTTTAAATACTCTACTCCTTCAAGACTTTGAACACCTTTTGAATCAAAGTGCAAAGATTTAACTGTATTCAATTGGCTTTGCGTAACCGCGCTAGTCGCTGATGGAAGCTTTAACCAATCCGCCACAACTTGCGCGAGCTTTGGATCAGAAAAAATTTCATTAATCGGCTTTGGATTTGTAAGTGAATAGACTGTTTCAGCTTCGACTGTATGCGGCTTAGTAAAATCCCCAACACTAAATACACAAGCAAAGCTCAAAAGTAAACTGGTTGTAATCTTGATCGTTTTTTTCATAGTATCCTCCTTGATTGTCAATCAACATAATACTCCGCTTATATAATCAAATCAATAGAATAAGGAGGCAATTTTTCTTATTTCAGGAAATTATTTTCCTTCGCTTTATTTGGAAGCTAATTCCCATTTGGCCTTGCTAATATTGCTTTCACTGGACTTATCACGCCCATTTATTCTTTATTAAAATGTGTCTAAAAAATGAATCAATATAAGAAATCAGCTTTTTTAACTACTAAAAAAGGTAAGTTAGACTTTTAAATCTAACTTACCTGCTAATTTTTTATAATTCCTCATGCACATCTTTGTTTACTCATTCAAAACTCCCCTCTGCTTGAAAACTCCATTTGAGCACCATCGTCCATTCTTTTTCTTCTATAACTTCGAAACCAGCTTTCACGAGAAACCCAATGCCTGCTTCATTTTCCCGTCTAACTTCATCCAACAAAACTATCCCGCCGCAATCAGTTTGGAAAAAATCTAAGAATAATTGCAAAGCTTTTTGAGCGATTCGCTGGCCCCTATAACATGCAGCCACTTTAATATTTAAATGAGCTGTTCCTTTTTCAAAATCGCGAAAACTAACTTCACCAACAGATTCTGTACCTTTTTTTATAATAAAATAAGCATTGCTCGCTTGTGATTTTGATTTTAGCCAGTCCATTCGCGTTTCTTCTGGAAAAGAAAATGGTCCGCCGAGCACTTCTGTTGTTGCTAAATCTCCCCACAACCATTCAATGAAAGGAAAGTCAGCTGTTGTAGGTTGTTGTAATGTGATTTCCATGAAGTTCCTCCTTGTTTACTTGGTAGTTAAAAGTTCACTAATGAACTTGATGATTATATTTTACAATGTTATCATTAAATTCAACATAAATTCAATCAAGCAGGTGTTCATCATGATATATTACAAAGACAAACTTAAAACAATCGGAACAGCTTTAACTTCTTTATCTTTTATTTTCTTGTTTGGCTTATTAACTTTATTGTCAATAGAAAAACCAGAATCATTTTACTATGGTCTTATTACTCTATTTTTTATAGGATATTTAATTGTTAAACTTCTACTCCCGCCAAAAGAATGGATCCAGGTCACAAAGAATGCTTTTATTATTCACACACGCAACAAAACAAAAACGATTCATCTTGCAAATGTGAAAAGAATAAGTTATAACTTCCAACCTTTTCGTAGGTTCTTGAAGTATCAAGTTCCAGAAACGATGGAACTATTCTTTCAAACAGAAAACAAAATGGAGAAAATCGACTGTGCCTTTATCGGCCGAAATAATTTCGTTGAGTTAATTAACCAATTTGATGCCAAATTAGCTTCATTAAGCGAAGATATTATTGAACATGATCATCGCTATCCCCTTGATCTTGTATATGGAGTATTTATTTTTGGTATCGTCATGCTCTTCTTGATTTTCATTCTTTTGTTTGGACGAGAATTTCTATTTGAGCAAATTGGGAAAGTTTTTGTATAGTACGTCAAATATGATGAAAAACCAGCGTCCATTTACTTTGGACATTATCTCTCATCAAATCGATAAAATATTTTGAGCGGTTCTGTAAAACGCGAATTATTTATATTGCACAGCAGATGAGCAGAACTTGACACGGTTGAATTTTTCGAAAGCTCAGAGAAAGTAGATTTATAAATAAAAAACAGCTTGTAAACTATACAAGCTGTTTTTATTATTTTACTGCACGTTTCAATGCACCATTTTCTATAAATAATTGTTCTTCTGCCAAGTCTAATGTTGTTGCTCGGTGAGAAATTACCAGCACCGTTTTATCTTGAATTTCTAAACGGAGCGTGTTTAAAATCGCTTGTTCATTAATATAATCCAAATTGCTTGTTGGTTCATCTAATAATAATAACGGGGCATCATGGAGAAATAGTCTAGCTAAGCCAATCCGCTGGCGTTCGCCGTCTGATAAATTTCGTGATTGCCCGCCAATGATCGTGTCATAACTTTCTGGCAAAGTCTCAATCCATGTATCGATAGCAGCTTTTCGGGCAGCCTCTTTAACTTCTTCCAAAGTAGCATCTTTTTTTCCTAAACGAATATTATTACCGAGCGTGTCTTCAAATAAAAACGTACTTTGCTCCATAACACCTTCCAGCCTATGAAGCGAAGACTCTGTAATTTCAGGGAGTGCGTTATCATTTAATTTAATCTGACCATCTGGATCCCAGTAACGCATCAGTAGTTTTACTAAGGTACTTTTCCCGCTGCCACTTTCCCCACCGATGCCGAGCCATTTCCCCTTAGGAAGCGCTAGCGAAATTTCGTTTAAAAGTGGTTGTTTTCCATCATGACTAAAACTCACTTTATCTAACTCCGCACTTTCAAAATCCGATAGTTCAAGCTGACCGTTAAATAATACAACAGGTTTTTCTTCAGTTAATGTATATAATCGCTTACCACTAGCAAAAGTAGTTAACAGCGCTGTTCCTAAAGCGTTTAATGCCAATACCGATCCAAAAGAACTCAGACTAAGCACGGTTCCAATTAATACTGTTTCAAGCGGTAATTGCCAAAGACTACCTAGCACTAAAATTAAAGTCGCCGTACCAATTAGCACCCATTCACCAAATATTTGGAGCTCGCTTCCTTGTCGTATTCTTTTTTTATACTGCTTATTGAGCTTTTCACCTTGTTCTTCTAGTTTTCCTAAACGCTCTTCGCCCAATTTAAACTGGAATATATCTTGTAAACTTGCAATATTTTCCATTACCATCTGATTGAGTCCAACGAATTCTTTTTGATAAGCAGTTCCGATTTTTTTATTTCGTTTATAACTAATCATCGGCAAAACGACACCAACCAAGATTTGTCCTAGCAAAAGTATGAGCGCTAAACCAACATCATAGGTCGCCAAAAAGCCAACAGTTACAATCGTCGTACCAACTGCAATAAAAACTGGTGAGATTGTATGCGCGAAAAACACTTCCAAAGCTTCGACATCCGTTGTAATCGCGGCAACTAAATCGCCACTTTTCTTCCCAGATAAACGAGCTGGTCCCAGTTTTCGCAAAGTCGCAAAAATACGTTCACGAATTATCGCAAGTAAACGAAAGGCAATATCATGATTTAAATATTGTTCCGAATATCGTGCCAAACCGCGAACCACACCACAAGCAACCATTACAAAGAGCCATTTATACGGATTCAGAGGTTGCTTTAAAATCACCGCGATAATGCCATACGTACCGATCAAAGAAATCATGATAACCGATAAATTACTTATAATACCAAGTAAAATTGCCAAAATCATCTTTCCTCGTAACGGCTTAACAAACTTTAATAACCAACCAATAATCGTCCATTCTGACATATCATGCTCCCCCTTTCAGCAACGCTTCTTCTTCTAAAAAGTAATTTTTGAAGTAATTGGATTCTTGTTGCAATCGTTCTGGGCTCGCCACTTCCACCAATTTCCCCGCGTCAAAAATGAGTACCTGATCCGCGTCCAAAACATTATATAAGCGATGCGAAATAAAGAGCACGATTTTTTCTTTAGCTAACTTCTGCAACACCAAAAGAATAATTTTTTCACTTTCCAAATCCACACCAGACGTAATTTCATCGAAAACAAAGACTTCAGCTTGACGCAGCAATGCTCTCGCTAGTAACAACCGCTGCCTTTGTCCACCAGATAAATTACTTCCGTTCTCTTCTAAATTCTCACTTAATTGCTCCGGTAACTTCCGAACAAAATCAGCCAAACTAACTTGCTCCAAAACATTCCACAAATCGCTATCATTAGCGGCTGAATTACCAATTAATAAATTTTCCCGAATACTATTTGCATAAAGATAACCATGATTATCTACTAACACAGCTTGTTTACGAATAGCTTCCCCGCTCAAACTAGCTAACGGAACATCATTCCAAATAATTTCCCCTTGATAACCAGGCAATTGGTTTAATAACACTCGCACAAAAGTACTTTTTCCTGAGCCAGACTTTCCAACAAGTGCTGAAAAACTTCCTTTATTGAAATGAGCTGATATATCTTGAAGTGCTTTAGCTTTACCTTCTTCATATGTATATGTTAAATGACGAACTTCCATTTTTTCTAACGGTTTAGCTAATTCTTCTGAGCCATAAACTTGCTCTTTTAACTCTAAATAAGCGAACAATTTACTACATGCACTAATTCCATTCATCGCCACATGGAATAAAGATCCAAGTTGACGCATTGGAATAAAGAATTCGGCGCTTAGTAGTAAGAACATCAACATGCCAGTCATACTTATATTGCCATTTGTGAACATAATTAAAGACATACCAATACCAAGTGCCGCCCCACTATACGAAATAATATCCATAATCGTAATCGAATTCAGCTGCATCGATAATAAACTCATCGTAGCTTTACGGAAACGTTCCGCATCAGAAACAATTTCCTCTTGCTTATATTTATCTTGGTCATAAGCCTTCAAAATACTCAAACCACTTAAATTTTCATGAAATTTGGTTCCTAAATTCGTATAATCCGACCAATAGCCGCTCAAAATCCGCTTAGCAATTTTCATCACTGCCATAATAACAATCGGAATCATCGGCATACAAATTAATAACACAATCGCCGGCTGCCACGCAAATCCAACTAAGCTTCCAAAAATCATCAAAGAAGCGATGAGACAATAAAATAATTGCGGTAAAAAACGTGAATAATAAATTTCTAATTGTTCGATCCCATCTACTGCGAGCTGCGTTAATGTTGATGCCGGTAGCTGTCCTTCGTTGTTGCCTAACCGAAAAGCTTTTTCCATCACAGCACGCCGCATTGATAAACGCAGTTCCGCCGATGCTTGGTAAATTTGTTTCTCGGCTAATTTGGTAAGTATCGCTTTGCCAACTAAAACGACTACAACCGTTCCAATAAGCCATAACCAATTGACACTTTGGCCCTCTAAATAATGCGTTAATTGTTGAGCAAAAATAAGCCAAAGACCAATCATCAGCCCCAAACTAAGCACACGAAAAAGAATTAATAACACTAAAGATTTCTTTTCAACCAATTGAAACAAACGCTTATCAATCATTGTACTTCCCCCGAGTTACATTAAGGTTCGTTTCAAGATACCTTAATACTTTCTTTGATTTTTTGGCAGTATGAGCCATTTTCAATACTACTTTTCCCATTTGATCGCTAACCCCCATTAATAAATCTTTGTTTATTATATCACAAAAATCAGCGTTTGATAATGATTCTCATTGTCATTTGTTTTTTTATTTGACTGCGTGGTAACCACATAGTTTATACTAAAACTAAATCATAAGGAGGTTTTCAGATGCTTACCCTTTCCACTGGCGAAATCGCGCAACTTTTTCAAATATCTAAATATAAAATCCGTCATTATATCGATGAAGGTATTCTAGTTCCTAAACGAAATCCCGAAAATGGCTATTATTATTTTGAAGAAGCCGACATTTACCGTTTATATCAAATTATCCTTTTTAGAAAAATTGGCTTTTCTATTCAAGAAATCAAAGAAAGTTTGCTTAGTGAAAAAGTGACTCCGATGTTAGAGCAGGCTGAACAAGATTTGCAACAAAAAATAGAAGAGTTAGTAGAAATTCAAAAAACGATTCAAAAAATCATCCATTCGCAAAAAGAAATGCGTTTAAATGAAATCACATTTGTAGCTAAAGACGATCGTTATTTTAAAAAAGTTCCTAACCAAATAATTGATAATAACACTATCAACTACGCCCAAGCCGCAAAACACAATCTACCGGATTTAGAGGAACCTTTTTACATTTTCTCCAAACAAGACACTGGTATAATCTGCCTTAAAAGCATAAAAAAAAGAAGTGATTATACTTTTCCAGCCGGCGAATATGCTTGTAAATCTTTTATCGCCAAAGATGAAGCAACCATTGAAACGCAAATCCAACTGTTTTTAGAAGAATTAAAACGCCCTACAACAAGCATGATATTATACGAAAACATCTACCCTTCACTCGCCTATCCAGACGCAATGGTTTACACAATGGAAGTGCCGTTATGACACTTTCCATTAAAAGCATCAATTCATTTGAAAAAGAAAATATCGTTGAAGAAGTAACATCTTTAGTTTTCGCAGGGTTCAAATCAAAGTTCACAAAAACGTTATTCAAAGAAACAGAAGCACGTGACATTATATACGCTTTTTGCCATTACATTTATACAGAACAAGGCGAAAACCTACTAATTGCAATACAAGATGAGCTAATTTGCGGTTGCATGTTTGTAACGAGCAAGAGTGACTCTCATCAAAAGCTATATCAAAACCTAAGAAAATTTTTATCATTTTCACAGTGCCTCAAATTGATTTTCTTCCTCAGTCTTCTATCACACAAACCTGTTCAAAATGAACGATATATTGACTTTATAACCGTTTCGCCAAATTTTCGTGGTCAAGGCATTGGAAAAACGTTAATTTCTCATTGCCTAGAAACTTTTCATGATGAACAGATAACTTTATACGTTGCCAAGAACAATAATGGCGCTTGCAAGCTGTATAGAACTATTGGCTTCCAAGTGATTCAAAAAGAAAATAGCACATTGATGGGAGTACTCACCGGTATTAAAGAATGGCAAAAAATGGAGTGGATACAATGAAACGTTGGAAAAAAACAACTATTGTAATAAGCGCAATCATCGTCATATTAGTAGCGATTCTTTTCATCGGAAACGATTTCGAAATGAACGAAACAAGAGTCGCAATCCCAACTACTGGTGGAAAACTTTCTGCGGTCGTGACAACCCCAAAACACGAGAAACCAAAAGGCATTATCGTATTTGTTCATGGTGACGGGGCACAAGAAGCAACTCAAAACGGTGGCTATAAACCGCTGATGGAACGATTTGCCAAACAAGGATATATATCTGTTTCATGGGATAAATTAGGCGTTGGTAAATCCTCAGGCAATTGGCTAAATCAGTCCATGGATGATCGCGCAAACGAAGTCAACCAAGTGATCGAATGGATGAAAATAAAATACCCAGACAGCACCACCAAAATCGGCTTATGGGGCGCTAGTCAAGCCGGTTGGGTGATCCCAAAAGCAATGAATGCAAATAATGAGATTGCTTTCTCAATCCTTGCCGCCCCTGCTATCAACTGGATGCGTCAAGGAGAATACAACACTGGCTGGCAAGCGAAAGACGCTGGTAAAACAACGAAAGAAGTTAAGCAAGCACAACAAAATTTCCTCACCGACAGCACCCTTATTTCTAATAACAAAACCTACGAAAGCTACAAAAAAAATGGCGGTAAAGAAAAAATGACCCCAGATCGCTACAACTTTATCCGCAAAAACATGAACCAAGATGCCACCCTAGACCTTTCAAAAGTAAAAGCAAAAATCTACCTCGTCTTAGCTGAAAAAGATAAAAATGTCGATTCAGCAGAAACAAAAGATGTTTACACCAAACAAATCAAAAAAGAAAACCTAGAAACCAAAACCATTAAAAATGTCTCGCATCAAATGATTAATCCTGCCATCGCTAATTCAGAGCTACTCATCAATATTGTTGGCTTAATGGTTCCAAAATATTTTCTAGTAGACGATGCTTACCTAGATTACTGCGAGCAAGTAGTTTCTAAACAATAAAAAGAAGACCAGATCAATGGTCTTCTTTTCTTATAGAATAATTTTTAAAATACACCTGTTGCCAAGCTTGTGTTTTTTCCGCTGTTTTATTTAAATCCTGGCACCACGATGGATAAAATCTAGCAGCCATTTTTCCAATACCAACTTCACTAGTTAAAATTCCCTTTTCAATTAAACACTGCCTTGGAAAAACAAATAAACCGTTCAAATCACCATCAATAACAACAATACATAAAAAATCAGCGCTATCATTCTCATCAAAAGGACAATTCTTACCAAGTTCATCTTTCTCCCAAAAAGCAACAAAGTACCCTGTTTTTTTATCTGTTTTTTTCGCCAAACGCGTCCGAATCGTTGTGCCATCTTTAGCCGTTTTTACAATCATTCCTCGATATTCTTTGTTTTGTAGTTCTTCCCGAATTATTTCAAGTTCACCAAGTTCGCTTTGTAACAGCTGTTCATACTCCATTAACTCTCTCCTTCAGTTGCAATTGAAGAATTGGATAAGGCTTCCCAAAACCGTCCAAGTCACTTCTGGAAGAAACCACAAATCCATGCTTCAAATAAAATCTCGTGGCATTTTCATTTTGTTCATTCACATCCACCAGGTTTATCCGCTTATTTTCTATTAGCCAACCCAGAATCTGACTCCCATAACCATTACCCGTGGCTACCGGATCCAGAAACAACATATCTAGTTCCCGCTCGCTCGTCCCACTAAAACCAATGACCTCCTCACCAGCGAACCATAAGAACAGTTCCACATTATCTAGAAACAAAGGAATTTGTTCTTTGTAAAACTGCCTATCTTCCGCAGTTAAAAAATCATGCGTTACAATAACTGACTTTTCCCAAATCGCTAAAATTGTCTGGTAATCTTGTTTTTCCGCTCGTTTATTTATAAGTATCATTTTTTTCAACTTCCTATTTATTTTTTATTTACGCAAGTTCTTCGGTCAAGATTAATAAAGACTCCCCCTTTAGATGTATTTTTCAAATAGGAGGGAATCATCATTTTTCGTTTGATAGGTTTATAGTTTAATTATACTGTGTAAAACGCATAAATCAATTTAACTGTCATTTACAAATGAAACGACACTATCTTCCCTCTCCCAACAACACTCGCGCCCTCCATAACCATAAAAGACCTATTTGGCTGAATCTTACTATAACCAACGCCCTCTTGTTCATATAAAAAAGAACACATTGCATACCCCACCGAATCCAGCGTATCCACTTCTATATCATAAATTTCAACTCCTAAATATTCCCGATCCTCATCCAACTCCATCACAAAATGCGGCCGATACCCCGCTTCCGGAACCGTTTTTCTTGCACTAGAATAAAAGGTAACCTCTACCATAAAGGTCTGCTGCGACTTCATATTATTCCTCCTAATCTGCTTTAATATTTTCAAAGCATCAATAATAAAAAAGCCGAAAACCTATCAAACGATTTTCGACTTTAAATTCCTTTTTGAATAATACCGAATCAAGCTTACTTTTCCACTGATTCAGCTAGCTGATTATACCGTTCTCACAATCCTAGAGGAAAACCATCTTCCCATTCCGCCGACTTAGATAGTTTATTTTTTAGGTTTGGGCACATGTGGCGGTTTCTTTTCCCCACCGAGCAAGATTGCAAGTATTAAGAAAATATATGGATGTGTGAAAAGCACTACTTCCCAAACACCGATTGTATGAAATAACAAATCAGCTGTATCCGAAAGATATGCTAACTCTAAAACATATATAAATAACACAGCTAGAGAAATAAAACACATCCCAATCAACGCTTTTCCCGCTAAAGTGAACTTATATTTTTCAAGTGATAAAGCCAATGTTGTAGAAAAGACACCGATGATAACAAGTAAATAAATTGTCATATACTCTGGTTCATATACAACTGGAAATTCGTTCATAAAGTTACGCTCCTTTAAAATTATTGTGCTGGATTACACTATTGTTTATACGTTGTTGTCCTAAATACAAAAATCCCATGATGTTTTTTTAATTGTTAAAGGTTTTAAAGCATAAACACAAAGAAAGTGAAATCAATTTTACCCTTTTGTGTATGATTGATTTTCTTTTCTCCTTTCGTATTTGAATCTCCCATGTTTTCATAGTACATTATTGTTTGTGAAATAAAAAGAGATTTTATGAGCTTTTCTAATTAATAAGTTGTGACATCCGTTATTTTTATTTCTATTAATTTAAAATTATTATGGAGTAGAAATTCACTTTTTTAAGGATTATTTCTTTTGAGTTACCGTCTATTTTCATGGTTGAACTCCTCTTTGCTGTTACATTCTCAACATTTCTTGGTTAAATATATAAACTCAAACAATCCTTCAAGTCCCCCATTACTTTTCTAGGAACACGGGCTAATTCATACTGCTTATAATCTTCCAACCACTTGTCATCTCCATTTAGCACACTACTCCAATGACGCGGAAGACCTCTTGCAAGTATTAAAAACGAAATATCAACCCGTTCCTGCACAGAATTATATTTTGGCAAATTCTCCCTATCTTTATCATCAAAGACATGCAAAAAATAAGACCATACATCATAACTAACAAGTGAATTATCTTTATCACGGCATACATAATTCAAAGAAACTTCATCAAAATGAATCAAAAAAACATGCGCAAAATTAGAACCAAAAAGTGCTAGCTCCTCTTCAGATATAACTTTATAATTTAACTGGAATTCTTCTATTAATGATTTGAATCTATTTATAAAATCTGCTTCATATTTCATTTTGAAATCCTTCAATTTTTTTGCCATTGATATTTTTTATAATAGTTTGATAGGCTGAATACTCGTCTTTGTTAATAGCTCTCGGCTCATTATAAAACTTATTCTCTTTAAACTCCTTTACCCAGTCATTTTGACCAGATAACAATTCAGGGAAATATTTGCTTAAACCTCTCGCATGAATAAGTAAGCTATTAGAAATTTGGTTGGTCAAATTATTGGCAGGAGTTATATTGGCTAACAAATCTTTTTCATAATTTGAAAATAAGAAATTGGTTATTTTCACTTTTTCTAAGCTATGAAGAAACAGATAATAAACATCAATACCTTCTCTACTTTTCCATATAGTTAGAGCATAATTAGGGTGTAATAACAATATTTCGTCTTCATTTACTTTAATTAAGTTAAATTGATATTCTTGAATTATATCCGCAAAGATATTTTCTACTTCGTGCTTAAACTCCATTAAATCCACCAACTTTGTTATTTTTGTATTAAGATTTTATGCAATCAAATTCATAGAAATAATGCGGTTCTCCTAATATGCATTATTATCGAGTCAATAGTTCACGTTCAATAATACTCTTCTCCAAATTCGAAACAAATTCTTTATTTCCATAGCCGCTTAATGTTTCACCCTGTAGCAATTCTTGAAAATGATTATTGAATCCTCTTTCGCAGATTATTAATTCATTAATTATTTTCTCGTAAATTGTTGTGCTGGGAAGTATTCCTTCTCGTTCGATTTTAGTTAGGTTTCTGTTTAATAAATTATCTAAACTAAATTTACTGAGTGTCGAATTATCTAGTTTGAAATAATGTAAATCCACCCCATCCGTGCTCCATCCTATACCTAAAGCATAATTTTCTCCGATGAAAGCAACTTCATTATTATCTATTTTAGTTAGCTTCAATTGATAATTTTGCTCATATCCTTTGAATATTTTTTCAACTTCTTTATAAAAATCCAATTGATCACTCTCCTATTTTTTAATCATTTTAGATGATTTTGAATCATATTTATAACCATGTTCAAGTAAATAATTATATTCTTTACCAAAACCAGTTAATTCTTTTAATCCAGTTTCCCTATTAATCCTATACAAATTATCCTCAATTGGTTCTGTAGATAAAATAACATCATCATTTCGTGCAATTACTTTATCTAACCAAGGTTGATTATATTCTGCCCAAAATTGATTCGGTGTCTTATATAGGTCATCAGGAGTATTCAATAAGTTAAAACGATTTTTTTTCATACTAAAATCAGTTGATTTGATATTACCTAATTCTTCAAGAACATATTTTGTATCATCTTTAAAAGTCCCTAAAACCGTCGTGGTCTCCCATGGACTCGTTTTTAACTTTATGCCAGAGGTAGGCAAATAATCAAGTTTTCGTACTTGCCCAAACTCAGCATAAAAACCACTCACTCCAAAAGCTCCAACATATTGTAAAAACACCGTTGAGCCATCCACTAGCCTTTGTCCGCCACCAATCCTTTCAGCAGTAACTGCATCCAAACCATAAACTGCTCGATAAAAAGCTCCAACGCCAAACAACTCGCGCATACCGGTTTCATTTTGCCAATAAATCATCTGTTGGTTAACTAAATCTAACGTCGCTTCCGTATTTAGTTTGCCATTAGTTGTAACATATCCGGCACGATTTCCTTCTGGAATATAAGGAAGCATTCCAATATCTTCCATAGCTTTTACTTTGTCATCTATTGCTTTTTGAGAAGCGTATAAATCCACAAGTCGTTCAAAGTTTGAAGCATTTAATTTATCTACTTTGTACATCCCAGTTTGGCTATTAAAAGAAATGTTCGCCTGAATATCACGCACACCACGATTGATTGCTCGAGCTAAGTCACTTAATTCTTGAAAAAAATGACTATGAGCACGTTCAAAATCAAGAAATTTTTCTAAAAGTTGTTCTTTTTTATAATTGGCAAATATTTGCGTTTGAAGCGCATTAATTTCGCCCTGCCTAGAAACTGCTGTCATCGAACTTAATTCTAATTGAATGTGTTCTAATTTATTTTCTAAACGATTTATTTTCTGATCTAATTCATACAGACCTTCTGCATCAATTTTTGCACTTGGAGAACTATCTACTTGACTGTGAAAGTCGGTAATATATTTCCTTAAAGATTCCTCGCTGACATGTAGTGCTTGTTTGATAGAAGCACAAAGCGGTAAATAAGTCGCTGCATAATATCCTTTAGACGCACTAATTGCTTCTCCGGAGAGCGAATCATCTTGTAAATAAGCAATGATAGCATTTTGGATTGCCGTAATTTGTGTTTTAGCCTGTTGATTGGCTATTTTTAATTCATGTGAAAAATGATTTACTTCAGCAATATCTATTCGAGTCATAAACGCATCTCCTTTGTGATATCCTGTTGTTTAGTTTCGAGCGCGTGGAGATTTTGTTGATGCTTTTTTTGCTCATTATTTAGTTCGGTTTGAATATCGGTAGTCATGCAAGCAGTTTTCCGGTTGTAATGATTTACCTCGTCTTCTATTTGCCAAAAAGTATCCTCTGCGTGTTCTCCTCGCCAAGCTTCTTTCATATGATAAAGGATGTCATCCATTTCACGTCTAGCTTGATGAATATCTTCTTCCACATCCTCTAAATGTCTAATTTTATTTTTAATAGCGTATAGAGCGTCATCTTCTCGCTCCATCTCTTTTTTTATTTCACCTAATTCTTGGGTACGTTTATCCACTTAACGCACCTCCAAATTCATCTTCTGGCTGATGGATTTATCTTGTTTTGCAAAAGCTTCCCCCATTTGCTTGATTCGAGTAGCATCATCTTGCGCAACAGATCCTAAATTTTCGATGCCTTCAAGTAGTTCAAGTAATGATTCCCGAAAAAGGTGGATAGAATTAGTTTGCGTATAACTCATGTTTTCATTTTTCAAAGGATAGTAATCTAACTTTCCCGCACTCTCACCTAGGGTTGTAGCATGATTATTCATTTTTTCTTTATTAATACGAATTTTTGTCATGGTTGTTTTCCCTTTCTGTATGTGAAGTTTGTATCATGGTTCTATTATAATGATATTTACACGAGCTGTCATTTAGTAACAATAGGAGATTTTACTTAGACGGATATATCAATTAGAAAATTCTTTTAGGAATCGATAAAAACTATAAAAAAAGATCTCAAAATTTAAATATGAGACCTTTTATTTATTAGCTTTTTTAATGTTGTGTTATTAAGCACTAATGATTAATTTTACTACTATTATTCAAATCTACCCATTTTATTTTTCAAAATTAATATTAGCATACTATTATTAATTTTATAATTTTGTTAGTGCCCAAACAATAGCTTTTCCAGTATAAGCGCCTAAATTAGGATGGCTCTCAAGGAAAGTAGAGAACCTAGAAAGCATACCTGGCTTAATATCCCCATTCTTAATTGCATCTAATATTTCATTCGCTTCTTTTTGCTCATTTTCAGAAAGTCTAGAAATAAAAGCACCAAGTTCCTCAAGAGAATTATCAAAATTATTATTAATAGTGGCATTCATTCCAAAACCAGCGCCCCTTTGGTCTCCACCATAAATATTAATTACTTGAGAAGGAGCAACGTTTACTTTACTTTCTGTCTCCACTAAATCAGGATTATCTAAATATTCAATTCCTTTTGAACTCAAATGAGCATTAGAATGTATTACTATTCCCTTATTAGAAGCATACTTTATACATATGCCTAAAACTAATTCCTCTTCAATAGCCAATTTAACTATCTCTAAATAATCATCCGAATCAACCCTATAATTTGAAATATTTAAATCCTCATCTTTATTTTCTACTCGCTCTAAAAATACTCTCTTTTGTTCCATTTGATTTTTTTTGTTCATCCTAAGCGGCTTCATTGAATCAATAAATCTTAAACCTTTTTCAGTAACATATGGGGAATTCATAAAAACTGCGTAAGAGGGGCCCATAAATGAAAGTTATTTTAGAGATGTAAGTAAGTTAGAGAAAAAATTGAAAAGCTTAAAAATGAGGAGAAAGTATCGATTTCAAAGTAGATTAATTAATAGAAAATTAAATTGCATAGAAGATAGCTTTACCTTCTATGCGAACTATCGTGATGATAGATGTAGGAGTTCAAACTCTAATTTTTTGGATAGTTCTTGGTAATTTGTTTCTTTGCACATTTTGTTTCTATGATGTGTGTATTCATTTAGAATCGTATATACATCTACTTCAGGACACATATTAAATATGGTATATCTATGGTGAGTATAAACATCCTTACCATCGAATGCAATTCTTTTTATTGGATTTAATCTAATAATTGAGTTTAATCCTTTATCCTCTGAGCTAAATGAATGTAAAAAAATACGTTTTGAATAATTATTACGCTCTGCCATATGTTCATGAGCACATCGCAAATGAAATAAATCCCAAGCCATTCCTTGGATTTTTATTAACATATCTTTTGTATTGGGCTTTACAGAACCAAAAAACGAATCAGTTTTAGAGTCTTCTTTTAATGATAAGTAGCAAATTACAAGTTCATTTTCCCAATAACTAAATAGTTCTGTATTAATACTATCTAATAATTGAATGAGTTTGTTTTTTGCAGATTTTTTAGAAGAGAACTTAAGAAAATACATCTTCAATAATAAACAATAGATATAATAGTATCTTGGGATATATTCTTTAGTTGCATATTTTTTTAGTTCAATTAAAGATCGCCATCTTTCATCTGTGTCTAAATAATCTGTTGATGAGGGTTCTTTATTTAGATGGTTAGTTATCAATTGTTCAATATTCGTATTTTCCAATAGTGAGAAGGATAATAAACTTTCATAAATATCTTGTTTATCCAAATTAAAATTATTTGCGGCACATTCTATTAAATAGGGCGAACAATTAGGCTGTATACGTTCTTTTTTCACATATAAAAGTAATTTTATTAAGTATTCGTTACTGTAATTAGTATGGAAAAAAAGTTTTCTTAAGTTACTAATAATGTTTGAATCAAAATCTACACAATGAACTACTTCTAATTCCCTTGATTCTTTTACAGTATATTGATCAAGAACCATTGTATTGTGATACTCTGCTAATGGAGAAATTGTAAAGTTATTAAATTCCATTTTTTGAAATTTTTTTCCAAAATTATTTGAGTTGTTATCAAATAATAAAAATCTAGTATTTCTCAATTCATTATAGTTTTCTTCGAAAATAGAAAAAGGTGAAGGTGATATTAAAATCTGTTCAATTAATTTTTTTCTCACATAGATTACCTCCTACTTAATTATTATAATCATTCAATAGAATTAAATAACTGGTCAATTTTTGAACTATTGGTTGCAAAATGGTTGCATAAAACAAAAAATAACCGTGAAACCCTCTGATATCAATAGTTTCACGGTTTCTTTAATTATTCCCACTCAACCGTAGCTGGTGGCTTACTCGTAATATCATAAACAACACGATTCACATGATCCACTTCATTCACAATCCGTACCGAAATTTTCTCCAGTACATCCCACGGAATACGTGCCCAATCGGCTGTCATACCATCAATACTCGTCACTGCACGAACAACCACAGTATGGTCATACGTTCTACCATCACCCATAACACCAACGCTACGGATATTTGGAAGAGCAGTAAAGTATTGCCAGATTTCGCGTTCTAGGCCTGCGTTTTTGATTTCTTCGCGCAAGATGTAATCAGAATCGCGAACAATCTCTAATTTCTCTTCCGTAATTTCGCCAAGAACGCGGATTCCTAAGCCTGGGCCTGGGAATGGTTGGCGCCAAACGATTGCGTCAGGCATGCCAAGTTCTGTTCCTAGTGCGCGAACTTCATCTTTGAAAAGTGTATTTAATGGTTCGATTAGTTTAAATTGCATATCTTCTGGTAAGCCGCCAACGTTGTGGTGAGACTTGATTGTTTGGGCAGTTGCTGTACCACTTTCGATGATGTCTGTGTAAAGTGTTCCTTGTGCAAGGAATTCTACGCCGTCTAGTTTGTTGGCTTCGTCGTCGAATACGTAAATGAATTCGTTACCGATGATTTTACGTTTTTGTTCTGGATCGGAAACGCCAGCAAGTTTGTCCATGAAGCGTTTTTTCGCATCTACTTTGATGATGTTCATGTTGAATTCGCCTTGTAATGTTGCCATTACTTGGTCAGCTTCCCCTTTGCGAAGAAGTCCGTGGTCAACGAAAATACATGTTAATTGGTCGCCAATTGCTTTATGAATTAACACACCAACAACAGAGGAATCTACGCCGCCAGAAAGTGCAAGCAAGACTTTTTTGTCGCCTACGATTTCTTGGATTTTAGCGATTTCTACTTCACTAAAGTTTTCCATTGTCCAGTCGCCTTTACAGCCACAAATGTTTAATGCAAAATTCTTCAGTAATTCGTTGCCGTAAGCTGAGTGACGTACTTCTGGGTGGAATTGCACGCCGTAAAGCAAACGATCTTCGTCCGCAATACCTGCAATTGGGCAAGACTTACTAGTAGCTGTTACTTCAAATCCAGCTGGTTCCTCGACAACTAAATCGCCATGACTCATCCAAACAACTTGATCGGTTGGTAGTCCAGCAAATAAACGGCTTGGGTTTTCAACGTGAATGTCCGCTTTCCCGTATTCGCGGTCTTTCGCACGTTCTACTTTGCCACCGAAGTGCGTTGTCATTAATTGCATGCCGTAACAAATTCCTAAAATCGGAATTCCCATGTCAAAGATTCTTTCGTCTGCGCGGAAGGCATCTTCGTCATACACACTGTTAGGTCCTCCTGAAAAAATAATCCCCGTTGGATTTAGTGCTTTCATTTCTTCAACTGTAATAGTATGCGGATGTAATTCACTATACACACCGAATTCACGAATGCGGCGCGTAATTAGTTGATTGTACTGACTACCAAAATCTAGAACGATAATTTTCTCTTGCTCGGTAAAGTCTTTCATAATTTTAAACAAAACCACCCTTATCTATAAAATGAAACCGCAAAATCGCGGTTACTTCACAATAATATAAGAAAAGGACAAATCACTTGTCCTTTTCATCTTCTTTCATTTTAACGTTTCCCCTCTAAAGTTGCAACACCTTATTTGGAATTTTTCGCATCCATTAAGGCTAGACCTTGCGTGAGAATCTTATCTCCGCGCATCCGACCGAAATCGAGTGAATCAATATTAGCGCAAGGAATATTTAGTTCGCCTAATACTTCCTCCACTGTTTTGTACATATATTTCACTTGTGGTGCTACTAAAACGGCATCGACTTGCTCTTTGTAATCACGGAATTTCCCGGCTGTAATTGCGCCGACTGGACCCATCACGACAATCAGATCCCGCTCGCTATATTTCTCGAGAAAACTATCTTTGTATTTTACGTCATCTGGAAATAGTAAAACAGCGTCCATTCCTTCTGATGTCGCGCTTTTCACGACATTTTGTGCCATTAAGCTTGACGTCGCACCGCCAGCACAAACAATCATCAACGTTTGCATTTGTCATCCCTCCAAAAAAATGATTCCAGGAGAGTCCTAGAATCATTCATGTTTTATCATCTATATGCCTTTTCCACCGAGTATGTCTAATTCTTGTATTTGTTTTATATCTTTTATTAAAGGTTTGGCGCGTTTAATTGTTTCTTGTACAGCTGGGTTATCAAGAGATGCTTTATGGTGCCCTTTGTCAACCCAAATTTCAGAAACAAACACCGTGTCTGGCTCGGTTTCAGATTCGCTGACAATATACTGAATACACGTGTTGTAATCATCCAATCCTTCAGCCGCTTCAAGCAAAATTTTAACTAAATTATCTTTTTCTCCTGGATGTGTATAAAATGCAGTTAATAAACCATAACCAACTTTCATTTAAACAGCCTCCTATTTCCAGAAATCGTCAAATATAGTAATTGCCATATGGCGTTTATGTTCGGTTTTAATAAACCAATTCTCAATTTTTGCCGCAGCATCTGCTGGAACTTCTTTGCCTTCTAAGTAATCGTCAATTTGGTCATAAGTTACACCAAGCGCGACTTCATCAGGAAGTGCTGGCTTATTATCTTCTAAATCCGCAGTCGGTTTTTTCAAATATAAATGTTCTGGGCAGCCAAGCTCTTTAAGAAGCGCCTTGCCTTGTCTTTTATTCAAGCGGAACAGTGGATTAATATCCGTTCCCCCGTCGCCGTATTTCGTATAAAAGCCAGTAACTGCTTCCGCGGAGTGATCGGTTCCAACAACGACGCCTTTGTGCATCGCTGCAATCGCGTATTGAACTTTCATCCGTTCGCGCGCTTTTTCATTACCTTTAGCGAAATCAGATAGTTCAACTCCCGCTTCCGCAAGCGCCGCAACACTCGCATCAACCGAAGCTTTAATATTCACGGTTAAGCGATTATCTGGTGCCATAAAATCAAGTGCATCTTGACGGTCCGATTCATCTAGTTGTGTTCCGTATGGCAAGCTCACAGCGAAGAATTGGTACTCATCATCACCTGTTTCCGCTCGTAATTCGCTTATCGCCATCTGTGCTAGTTTTCCAGTTAAAGTCGAATCTTGTCCCCCAGAAATCCCCAGAACAAAGCTTTTTAAGAACGTATTCTTTTTTAAATATGCTTTTAAAAACTCGACACTTTTCCGGATTTCTTCGTGTGCATCAATTGTTTCTGCCACTTGCATATCTGCTAAAATTCTTTCTCTGATTTCCATTATAATTCCTCCTAAAACGGCATATCTAGTTCAACTGGTGAATGAAGTTGGACACTTTTACGTACCTTTTCGATATTACGCATCTTGTTTTTCCAACATTTTACACTTAAATCAACTGGGTATTGCTCTGGACGAACAGTTCGTTTATACTCATCCCAAAGCAGCGCCAAGTTTTCTTCTTTATATGCTTTAATTTCATCTAAAGTCGGCATGTCATAAACAAGTTCCCCATCTTTAAAAATCGGTACAAGTAACTCGCGAGCAGTGAAATTCTCGACGGTCTTCATAATATACGTATGAACTGGGTGGAACATCGTTAGTTTGTCGACATTTTCAAGTGATTCATCCGCTAAAGCAATATAATCGCCTTCTGCTTTTAAGCCATCTTCATTCGTAATAATCCGGTAAACCTTTTTCTTACCAGGTGTTGAAACTTTTTCAGTGTTACTAGAAAGTTTAATTGAATCTTGTAAAATATCATTTTCATCAGCAATCGCCGCCATTTTGTAAACTGCTCCCAGCGCTGGTTGATCGTAGGCCGTGATAAGTTTCGTACCCACACCCCAAGAATCAATTTTCGCTTTTTGCGCTTTTAAGGATAAAATAGTATGTTCGTCTAAGTCACTTGAAGCAAAAATTTTCGCTTCTGTAAAACCAGCCTCATCCAACATTTGGCGCGCTTTTTTAGATAGGAAAGCCATATCGCCACTATCTAGGCGGATGCCGATAAAGTTGATTTTATCGCCCATTTCTTTCGCTACTTTAATCGCATTTGGTACGCCGGATTTTAGCGTATCGTATGTATCTACTAAGAAAATCGAATCAAAATGCGTTTTTGCGTAACTTCTAAATGCTTCTAGTTCGTCGCGGTAGGCTTGAACCATCGCATGTGCCATCGTACCAGACACAGGAATACCGAAAATCTTTCCAGCTCGAACATTACTTGTGGAATCACAACCGCCGATGTAAGCCGCTCGTGTGCCCCAAATAGCTGCATCCATTTCTTGCGCGCGTCTTGTTCCGAATTCAGCAAACGTTTCGTAGTCAATAACAGAACGAATTCGCGCAGCTTTTGTAGCGATTAGCGTTTGGAAATTCACAATATTAAGCAAAGCTGTTTCGATTAATTGTGCTTCTGCCAAGCTTGCTTCTACTTGAAGGATTGGCTCGGTTTTAAACACGAATTCCCCTTCTTTTGCAGCAAGAATATTTCCTTTAAATTTAAAATTACGTAGATATTCGAGGAAAGGTCCGTCAAACCCAAGTTCATCATGTAAATAAGCAATATCCGTTTCTGTAAAACGTAAATTTTGCATATAATTAATAATTCGTTCCAGTCCAGCAAATACAACAAAACCTGAATCAAATGGCATGTCTCGGAAAAACACTTCAAATACCGATCTACGCTCATGAAGTCCATCGTCAAAATACGCTTTCATCATATTTAGTTGATATAAGTCTGTATGCAGCGTTAGACTATCATCTTGAAATAAATTTGTCATTTCTTCTGCTCCTATCATAACTAGTTCTTTGCGTTATTATTTATACATAATAATAGCACAAAACAAGCCTACCACCTAATAATTGAACATTACCGGTCTGCCTGTTTTGTGCTACGACTATTTTAAATCATCTTTAATCTTGGAAGTAGAAATACCGTCTGTCCGTGGTAAATAAACAACTTCACAATAAGGTTTTAAGAAGTCAAATTCGCCTTCCCAATCATCACCCATCACAAAAATATCAATATCACGATTTTTAACATCTTCTAATTTTTGTTCCCAGTTACTTTCTGGAATCACTTCATCGACATATCTGATTGCCTCTAAAATTAATTTGCGATGTTCAAAGTTATGGTATGCTTCTTTGTGTTTGATTCGATTAAATTCATCGGTTGAAATGGCTACAATAAGGTAATCACCTAAAGCTTTTGCTCGTTCTAATAAACGAATATGCCCCCAGTGAATTAAATCAAATGTGCCATATGTAATTACTTTCTTCATCAGCCCACCTACTTTCTTTAGTAGTATATCAAGAAAACAAAAATTTCTCTACTTGTTAGCAGTGCTACTTTTCAAGCTGTTCTTTTAAAAAGGATACAAAACGCTCACTTGAAAATCCATCCGAATATTTATTCCATTTCTCAGCAAATAATCGAACTTTTTCCAAATCAAACGTATTATTTTGTATTACTTCAATTAGCTCAGTCGTTGTAAAAACATGGGGGCCAGGAATGGTTTCTAAAAAGCCATCTGAAAGTCCTCTAGCATTATCATATTCCGTTAAATCATACGTAAAGAAAATCATTGGTTTTTGAAGTAAAGCAAACTCAAACGGAATGGAAGAATAATCAGTAATTAAAATATCCACAACTGGTAGTAACGTTTCAATCGGCGTTTCTTTATCCACATAAATGACAAAATCATCATCTAGTTTCTCTAAATCATTACTAATAGAAGGATGTAATTTTAAAATCAATTGATATTCATTTCCTAAGGCTTGTTTCATTTCCGCAATATCTAAATGTAACTTTGCCATTCCCAATTCATTATCCCGAAAAGTCGGCGCATATAGTAATTTAATTCTGTTTGTTAAATGTAAATGCTCGTATGACCACTGATAATTTTCTTGTAACTGCGCTTCTTTGAAGAAATAATCAGTCCGTGGAACACCAAGTTTCAACATGTTCGATTCATCTAGTAAAAATGATTTTTTGAAAATTGATGCCATTTCATCAGAACCAACAAGTACTTTTGTAAAACGTTTATATACTTCTTGAAATCTTTTCTTATCCCGATCTGACCTTTTTTGCGCTGCTTTATCTTCCCAGCCAAATTTCTTAAGCGCACCGTTTGCGTGCCAAACTTGGATACAATTTACGCCATTTCGTAATTTCAAGCCAGCTAATTCCACAAAATAATTATCTGTGACAACTACTTTTGCCGTATTGAGGTGAAACATTAATGGAATAAATTGTTGCAGTGTCTTCGGTTTTACTTTTATAAAGTCTAAAGATAACTTTGATACGTCTACTCTAGGATCATAGAAGACAATTGTTTTCGGGGTGACATTGGACAGTTTCATTTGCTTAATAATCGCAGTGGGATTTTCTTCAAAACTTATAAGAAAAACAACTTTTTGCTGAACTGGTAAAAGGCTCGCCAAGAATCCAATTATTTTAACAGCAAGCATATACATATAAATTGCTATTTTTTTCAATATTCCCACCGCCTATTTTTCAGCAAAAACTTTTTTCACTGTTTTCTCTGCTGCGTGCCCGTCTTCCCAAGTACAGAATTGTTCTAAAAAGCTATCTGCAATTTGAGGCGGATTTTCAAGCATGATTTCTATTTCTGCCATTAAAGCATCATTCGTTTCAACAAGTGGTCCTGGGGCATTTTGTTCAAAGTCAAAGTAAAAGCCTCTAAGTGTATCGCGATATTCAGCCAAATCATACGTATAGAACAACATTGGTCTTTTTAAATTAGCATAATCAAAAAATACGGAAGAATAATCAGTAATTAATAAATCGCTCACTAAATACAAATCTCTAATATCTTCATGTTTGGAAGCATCTCGTACAAAATCACCATACTGCGTGAAATCAAAATGTTCGGCTACGAGATAATGCATCCGAACTAACAGAACGACTTCATCACCGAATTTTTCTTGCATTTTGGCAATATCAATCTTTAAATCAAACTTATATTTTCCGATTTCGTAAAAATCATTATCACGCCAAGTTGGCGCATATAAAATAACTTTCTTATCTTCTGGAATATTTAAGGCCATTTTGATATTAGCGATTTTCAACTCTTTATCCGCACTAAATAAAATATCATTTCTCGGATAGCCAGACTCAATCATTTCCCCAGTGAAACCAAATGCACGTCTGAAAATCGTACTAGAATACGCATTAGGTGAAATTAAATAATCCCACTTCTGCGCCTCTTTCACAAAATCAGCCTTGTATTGTTCGGTTGTTTGGCCAGGCATATGTACTTCATCGATGTCGACACCTAGTTTTTTCAAAGGCGTTCCGTGCCACGTTTGTACATAAATAGTTTTTTTCGGTTTTGGTAGCTCAAGCGGCAGTCTACTATTAGAAATCCAATATTTAGCTAAGCCCATTTTAAACAACCAATTAACAGAAAAACGCTTAACATACGGTACCCCGTGCGCTTCAAACAAATCAACATACTTCGGATTTACACTCCACAACAACTCGTATTCTGGATTATGCTCTTCCATATATTCAAAAATAGCACGTGGATTACAACTATATTGCTTCCCAGAAAAGCTTTCAAACATCACTAATTCTTTTCTTCGAGGTAAAAATCCTACTAGCTTAAATAGGAAATAATATATTTTTTGTACAAACTTCATCAGGATACTCCCCCCTGTTTAAACTTTCGCTTTAAAGCTTTATTTCTTTTTAATTTTCCTAACACACTCTTGATGACATTTAAATCTATCATTGTTATTTTTTGATTTTTATCTTGGTAAAACACTTGGACTTTCAATTGATATGGTTTTAACCGTGTCATCACTTTTTCAAGTGTCCCCTCTTCACGAACAACAATATCCCAAATTGTTTGGGCTGTTTTTCGTTTTACTACTTTTGTTTGCGCCGTACCTACAGATGTATTAGCAAAGAATTCTCCGCCATCTGATAAAGTTTCCCGCGCCTCTTCTAGTAAGAGTTCCACTGTTACAGCTTTTCCAGGACGGTAATTTTCTTTTACTGTGACAAGCGGAACTTCTTCTAATTCTGCCGTCTTAAACTGTACTGGCCAGCCGTTTCGCAAAATTGAAAGCATCATTTCTTTTACAACAAGTGGTGTATCCAGTGCTACAATCATCTCCGGACCAACTTCTTGTAATATTTTCTGTAATTCACGCACAAAGATTTCTTGTTCCTGCTCATTTAATACTTCTTTAAAATAAATGTTTTCTTTATAAAAAAACAACTTGGCATGGTACGCGATTAAATACTGCACATATGGAATCACTTCGCCAAAAATTTCTTTAGAGTTTGTTAAATAAGTTTGGTACACCTTTTGTAAAAATGGCGTATATCTTTCCGGTTGCTTCCAAGCTGAACTTACTAAAGAACCTTTTTGCTTTAAATCACGATAGTAATAGTAACCAGCATCGGCAATCAATCCGTAACTTCTATTTTCAAGCAAAAATTTCGTAATTAAAAGCTGATCTTCCGCAAATTTAAGCGTTTCATCAAAGGCAAATTGCTTCAAACTTTCGAAACGAAAAAAAGTACCGCCAATATAAAAATGAATTGCTTGCGGTTCTTTTTCAATCGCTACAACTCGATTTCCATTTGTGAAACGGTCATTTAATTTATGTGGAGAAATTTTTTGTTTTTTCCCAAAATCATCTAAATAATAAAAAGCTGGGACAAGCATATTAACAGCTGATTTTTCTAGGAAGTTCACCATACTAAAAAGCATATTTGGCGATAACAGATCATCTGCATCTAAAAATCCTACAAAGTCAGTGTCTTCTTGTACATTATGTATTCCAATATTTCTCGCCTTAGAAGGACCACCATTCGGGACATCAAAAACGCGAATATTACTCGGATATTTTTCGGCATAGCTATGAGCAATCGCACTACTACGGTCCGTGCTCCCATCATTAATAAGCAGAACTTCCACATGCTTCAAAAAGCTGTAAGTCTGCTTAATTATACTATCTATGGATAAAGCCAACCTTTTTTCCGCATTGTAAAAAGGAATTATAATCGCAAATTTCATTCTTTTTTCCCTCTCCATATAAAACTGGGAAGTTAAGGTCTCGCATATGAACGCCGAATTTCCTCTCGACTGCCTTGCTTCCTAAATATACTTTAGCAAACAAATTCATAAGCGTATAGCCTAAACTCCCCAATGTTTTATTATATCTTCCACTCCATAACGCTTTTGCCCCATGGACTACGTAAATCAGCTTCAAAGGCTTCGATTACATCTTGAATCGAATGCACCGTATGCACTTCACCAACTAGGTTTTGTAAATATTCTACCCCGCGTTTGTTCGTGGATAGAAATTCTACTGTTTTTTCAAAGTCAACCCGGCCGCTACGACTACTTCCGTAAACTGTAAGCCCTTTTTCGAGTACCATACGTGAGTTAAATTCAATCGGATACTCAGAAACTCCTAGTAACGAAATAGTTCCTTCAGGTTTAATTACATCAATAATCTGACTGACTGCATACTGACTACCCATTCCTCCAGCACATTCAAAAGCTTGATCAATGACTAAATCAGCTGGTACATCATCAATCGAATATGCGCCATCTACAAAAGAAAAGAAGTCTAATTTATATGGTGTTTTTCCAAAAATGTAAACTTTACTTTCTGGATACCAATTTTTTAATAATAAGGAAGTGATAAAGCCTAAGTTTCCATCACCCCATACGCCAAAGCTATCACGGTTAGCGTTACTTTTTCCTTCAAAACGTAAAATCGCATGTACAGCAACAGAAATAAGCTCAGAAAATGCCGCTACTTTCATATTGATGTCATCAGGTAATGCAACAACCCGGTCACGACGCATAAATACATAATCTTGCATTAAACCATCATAACCACTAGAACGGAATTTACTCGAACGTAAATAGTTCTCAGCAATGACTGGATCATTCTCAAATGGTGTGTTCGGAATCATGACAACTTTTGTTCCAGGTTTAAACTCTTTTGTTGCGTCATAAACGACTTCGCCAACGCCTTCATGAATAAGCGCCATTGGAAGTTTTTTAGAAAGCATTTCTTTTCCTCTAGAACCTGTATAGTAGCGTTGGTCTGCCGCACAAATAGATAAATGAGTAGGTCTAACAACGACCACATCACCAGCTAAAGATTCGTCCACATTGGCAACTTCAAACTGTCTCTCTGACACAAGTCTATATACTTGATTAATCATTGGCTATCCGCTCCTGAATAATCGCATTCGCTACTTTCAAATCATATGGAGTTGTAATTTTTATATTGAAAATCTCGCCTTTAACAAGCTTCACCTGATCGCCAGCAAGCAAACAAATTTTACATGCGTCTGTTAAAATTTGTTTTTTCTCTGCGCTTAAGTTTTGATAATGATTATACACTTTTTTCATATTGAAACTTTGCGGTGTTTGCCCTTGATACATTTGATCTCTGACAGGAATATCTGTAATAAACTCATGATTACTTGATTCAACGATTGTATCAAGTGCTTCAATAACAGTATCTACAGCGCCTGTTTCAATCGCAGCATCAATGTTTTCTTCAATAATTCGGTGCGTTAAAAATGGGCGCACAGCATCATGTGTTACGATAATATCTTCATCGTTTAAACCAAATGTTTTTTCGACATAACGAATTCCGTTCATAATTGTTTCATTACGGTCTTCTCCGCCTTCAATTACGACAATTCGATCATCAGAAATATATTTTTTAATATTATCTTCAGCATGATTCATCCATTCTTTAGGTGAAGAAATAAGAATTTTATCAAATCGTGTATTTAAAATAAATTTTTCTACTGTATGAACAATGATTGGTTTACCATTTAGAGGTAGAAATTGTTTCGGCATGCTAACGTTACCCATTCGCGTACCTTTTCCTCCAGCTAAAATTTGAGCGTATATCATCCTCTAATCTCCTTTAACTGTTTTTTATATTAACCTGTTATATTATAACACAAAACTTGTCTAACAAACTAGCTTCTATCTAAGCGAATATCTATTTTCAATATCATTTTAACAAAACTTTTGAAATTTATCTCCTTTGCCGATAAAAACTTGTAAATTCAAAGAAGCTTAGCGTATAATTAGGTGAGTCTACTTGAATTATAGATTAGAAGGAGATTATTAAATATGAGAGTAAAAAAAGCTGTAATCCCAGCTGCTGGATTAGGAACACGCTTTCTACCAGCAACTAAAGCAATGCCTAAAGAAATTTTACCTATCGTGGATAAACCAACTATTCAATACATAGTGGAAGAGGCTGTTGCCTCGGGTATAGAGGATATCTTAATCGTAACTGGTAAAGGAAAACGCGCTATCGAAGACCATTTCGATTCCGTGCCTGAACTTGAGAATAATTTGCGTGAAAAAAACAAATTAGAGTTATTACATCTTGTAGAGCAAACAACTAACATTAACTTGCACTTTATCCGTCAAGCAAAACCAAAAGGACTTGGTGATGCCATCCTTCAAGCAAAAGGTTTTGTTGGGAATGAGCCATTTATCGTTATGTTAGGTGATGATATTGTAGAATCCAAAATCCCTTGTTCCAAACAATTGATGAATCAATACGAAAAAACACATAGTTCTGTAATTGGCGTACAAACTGTGCCACATGAGGAAACATATCGTTACGGTATTATTGATCCAATTAATGAATACGATAAGAATTTATACAATGTAAAAGGTTTTGTTGAGAAACCAGATCCTGCCAAAGCACCATCCGATTTAGCAATTCTCGGTCGTTACCTACTAACACCACAAATTTTTGACTTCTTAGAAACTCAAAAGCCTGGTGCAGGCGGCGAAATCCAATTAACAGACGCAATCAATAGCCTAAATGAAGTACAACGCGTATTTGCTTATGACTTTGAAGGCGAACGTTTTGACGTTGGCGATAAATTCGGTTTTATTCAAACTACAATGCAATTCGCGCTAAAACATCCAGAAATCAAAGAGGATGTCAAAGCATTAATTGACGATTTATACCAACAAGTGCATAAAAACGATAAAAAATAAAAAAAAGAGAGCTGACATTTTTTCATTTGTCAGCTCTCTTTTTGCATCAACTTAAAAATAAAGTTTGTAACACTTAGCAATCGGTTTTAAAGAATTTAAACCAACTGCTTTATAGACAGCGTTTGTCGCGCGTCGATAAAATCTTAAATTATATTGTTTTGTTTGATAATGCATTTTTTCAAAAAGTACCTTTAAGAATTTTAAATACGCATTACTAAACGCTTTATTATTACCCCACTCAGGATATTCTTTCACTGGTACTTGTAGATAGAAATATCCTAAGGAAACAAGTTCACTTACAAGATGCTTATCATTATCTTCTAGAAAAACAGTAAGGGCCTCAATTGCCTCGGTTGCCTCGGTAAGATTTCCAGACATTAATTGCTTTTGGAAAGTTGGACCTAATTTAGTACGAATCAAATAATTAAACAAGTTCTTATCAAAATCAAGAAGTTCCAGTCTTAAACTTGTGTAGTTATTTTCTAACTTTCGATAAAATTCCCAGCAATCAACCATATCTGTTATTCTATAATTATTTGCAACTTGATTTTTAGCCTCGTTTATTTTTGTTTCTTCTAAAACACTGTGCTTCCAAACCATTTTTGCCTGATGAAAAATATCAATCAAAGTTGTTTCGTTTATCCTCTCCTCAAAATAATTTTTCAAAAAGGATACATTATATAATTGGTATTGTCCCATTTCTTCTAGGAGCATATGAGGATCACGTTCTAAATACGTACTAGTTGGATTTGGTGTTAATTCAGCTAAGAATTGAAGTGTGCCAGTCATTTCGTAACTATCTTCATTTGGTAATTTACGAAGATGTTGTAAAAATACAGGATTTTGACTAAATAAATGAATATCTGCTCCAACCATGTTTTCGGGGAAGCGAGCAATATAGTCTTGAATTTGTGAAAGGATGTTTTCTTCAGGTTTTGAACAAATAATTAAAAAATCAGCGTTTGACATAGAAATATTATTTTTTATTTGTTCTAAAAGATGAGGACTTCCCCATTTACCACTAGATTCCTTTACAACGAGTTGTTCTATTACTATACTCATATATCCTTCACTTCCTCATTCGCTTTTCCAATATAAGTCTCAACAAAACGTTTCGTTGAATTCCCATCCAAACTACCAACAAATTTCTTTTTAAAGATTTCCAACTCGTCGTAATTATATAGACCACTTTTAACCGCTTCAATAAGCGATGGTGTATCTCTAAACACTTCACCAGGAATGGTCGCTTTATAATCAAAGTAGAAACCACGTTCATCAAGATAATCATCAATATCGTAGGCAAAGAAATAAATCGGTTTGTTCATCAAACTAAATTCGAAAATGACAGAAGAATAATCAGTAATAAGCGCATCACTGAATAACATTAAGTCATTAATATCATTATTTAGCGTTAAATTCAAAATAAACGGATCATCTTCTTCTACATTGAATGAAACGTTTTTAATAACCGGATGGAATTTCAAAATTAAGATATGAGTATCGCCAAGTTCTTTTTTCAACGCTGCAATATCAAGAACTACACTATAATTAAAACGCTCATTCGGTCCACCACGGAAAGTAGGTGCATATAACAATATTTTTTTATCGCGCAATTGCGGATACATTTTCATATATTTTTCTTTTGTATAATTCACATATTCATCATCAAAAAACACATCAGTTCGAGGTACACCAATTGGTTTAATTTGATTAGCTTGTTTTCTAAAAGCTTCCATATATTCCGGAATAATTCCTTCTGAGCTTACAAGCACATCAGTATAAGGGGAATGCGCACGAGTTTCAAATTCTTCTGTATTTGCATCTGTACCTTCCAGCGCACTAAATCCAAATTTCTTAAATGCGCCTGTTGCATGCCATGACTGCACAACATGTGTATTTT
This sequence comes from Listeria innocua, assembly GCF_028596125.1. Lineage (GTDB taxonomy): Bacteria > Bacillota > Bacilli > Lactobacillales > Listeriaceae > Listeria > Listeria innocua. Next base: position 1,038,580 of record NZ_CP117229.1, on the reverse strand, counting down.
TGTTAAATTTCAAACCGTAAATTTTATTGTAATAATCATCTAAAACAATTGTTTTCGTTCGCCCCAGCGTATAATATAGCTGAAACATTTCAAACCAATTCCGATTTTTTCGTAAAAACACATATACTTTTTGAGGCATATTGTTATAAAACATATAATCATAAATTGCTAATAAATTACCTTCCAAAGTGGTGCTACGTTCTGTAGCTAATATCACTTGGTTCTTCTTCCGTGGCATTAATGTAGCAATTCTAAAAATAATCCCTCTACTTATTTTACGAATTAAAATTGGAGCTTTAAACTTGCGTCGAACAATAAATTTAAATGAAATTTTACGAGCATCACGCCAATTATTATTTTCAATTATTTGTAGAGCAGCCTTCATGGGAATTGGGTAAGTTTTTCTAAATGCAATTTTAGCTTCTTCCCCTTGTCGGCTCCATAAATAACCAATTAAATTACGATAGTTTTCTTTATTGTCTTTCGTTATATAACGTACACGCTCAATACTACTAAATAACAAGAAGTATCTAAATGAAGGGATAATATTTAAAAAGTCATCTGATTTTGTTTTCAACCAGTCTAAAGTCATTGTAAAAGCAATTTTTTGGTTCTCACTTTTTTTGCTTTCTATTGCTGCTCGTAACGCTCCCCAAAGCTCCACACTAGAAACGCGTTGATAATATTTTAAAGCAACCTCGTAATCAGTGTTGTTTTTTTTCAGTTCTTCTTCACCATAGTCAAAAATCTGGAAAACAGACTTTAAAATACGAATTGGATCTTTATCTACTGATTGCGTTAATGATTGCGATTCACCATCGCGTAAACGATAATAATAAACAACTTTTTCTACTGTATAAATATCTTTGGCTTGCAATAAAGCATGTAAAACAAACGGTTGATCTTCCCCGTAGCGAATATTCTCTGGGAAAAATACGCCATCAATTAGTGAATGGTGATACAATTTCGCACATGGTCCAATTGAATAAAACAACTCAGGATTTTTTAATAAGGTTTTCATTCCTGGTTTAGCAATATTATATTGAATATGCATTGGTATAAACCATTCGCCCTCTGAATTAAAACGTTTGGTTGCTCCAGTAATTAGTTTTGCCCCTGTAGAAATAGCACCATCATACATTAGTTGTAAGGAATAGTTAGGCAGTATATCATCACTATCAACAAAACAAATATACATACCTATTGCAAGTCGTAAACCATGGTTCCTTGCAGAAGCTGGTCCTCCGTTTGGTTGAGTGTATAATTTAAACCGTGGCTTATCTTTTATATATTCGGTTACAATTTCTATTGTTTTATCTGTTGAACCATCGTCAATTAATAACACTTCATAACTATCAAAAGTTTGCTCATGAATACTTTCGAGAGTTTCAAGTATTACTTCTTCCACATTATAAAGTGGCATAATTATGCTTATTCCTATTTCTCGGCTTTGTTCAATTATTTTATTTGAATCTTTACTCATTTATAGACTCTCCCTAATTCAAAATATATGTCACATGTTAATTAGATGTTCTCCATGTTTATATACATAACCTAATATTGGATAGTATTAACGTCTTCTTTTAAAAACATAATACGTTCCTGCAAAAACAAGCATGATACATAAATCAAACATAATATATGCATATTTTGGCATTAATGGTTTTGAGGTTGTATTTGTAACAAAAAAGCCTATGTCTTGGTATTCTTTTTTGTCATCATTAACGTACAAATCGCCATATGGGTAAAGGTCTAAATCATTATCAAAATAGGTTCCTAAAACTAAAGGTTGATTTGGATGGCTATTTTCTACTTCTGAGATTACGATGCGATACCTATTATTTCCTTTAGGATTATCGTTAACGCTCAATTTAAGGTAAGCCTCATTTGGAAAATCTGTACCTTTTTTCTCTTGATTATAAATTATAGTGTCATTAGTTTCATTGATAACTTTTATTCGATATGAACTACTAGCTTCCGGTTTTTTCATCACATATATGTCAATTGAGTTAAAAGGACTATCAGATGTAAATTCTTGTGAAATAGTTTGTTTATTATTAACTGGTAACGCTATATGAGCATAACTTTGCTTAACAATATAATGATTAATATCTTGTTTATCAGTCGCAATCATTTTTCCACCAAACGCAAGAAAAACACTACTTAACAAAAAGATAAGGAAACTCGTAATTAAGAAAGATTTTTTTAACTTATCTTTTAAAACTACTTTTTCTGTAAATAAACTTTCTATAATAAACTTAAATCCATAAATAGAAGACACAATCATTAATGGAGTTACAAATAATATATAACGCTGATTTGCTTCCCAGATTAAATGAAATAACCAGACACCAACTAAGGTGATATTTATAAAGAAAGATATATCAAGTTCTCTTTTTTTATAAAAACGTAACGCACCTAAACATATTAACAGTAAATTAATGATATGGAACATTTGGGCAGCGAACTCTGTAAAAAAGCGCTTATCTCCAAAGAAATAATCAAATGAAGCTGGATAATCTAATGCAGAATTCGTGTACCACGTATAAGCGCGTGTACCATCTGTCCATGTGTTTATCATTTTATTATTATATAATTTTGCAAGTCCAATGGGCCCATGCTCTTTTAGTCGTTCTTTTATTTTCTCTATATTCGCTTCTTGTTTCTCTTCTTTTGTCTTGTATTGATTTGTAAAAGCCACGTCTTCACTATTGTAACGACCTGCTGGCTCACCAAGCCCCATCATCACCCAGTGCGTTTGCGGAAATTCTATAGCCAAATTTTTCTTAAATCCATAATGATTAGATAATGGCGTGAAAACAGCATTTAAACTTACAAAGAAAATCGCTAACACCATTGTATTTAGCAAGACCTTACGCCAATTTCTTATGAAACATTGATGAATAATCATCGCTGGCAATAAAATTATGATATTTGGCTTAATATGATACCCAACGGCAAACAATAACCCGATAATAATAAAATACCACCATTTATTATTTTTCGTATATAAATAATAAAATAAAGTAATAAGGGAAGCAAAAGGCAAGACTAGAGTATCAGTATAAAAATACCAAATGTAACCTAGTAATGGAACACAAAATAGTATAATGATAAGATAAATATTCGCATATTTGCTACCATTTTCTTTACGAATAATCCAAAACAATACAAAAATAGTAATATTCATACATAAAAATAGAAATACACTTTCAAGTAAGAATACATTGGAAACTCCAAGCATTCCTCCAAAAGCATATAACCAGTATCGTATAATGGTTATAAAGATATTATTTGGATACATCATAAAGTATTCTTGACCAGTAGCATGTCCTCCATTTGCCAGCATTTTTAAAGACTCGCCCTTAATTACATAGGCATCCGCATATGAATTCATTTGCAGCGAAACTAATAGATATACTTGGACTGCTAATATCAAAATCACTAAAGAGATGGTTAAAAAACCATCTCCTTTTTTATTTAATCTAGTACTAAACTGGAAAATCCCAATAAGAACTAATAACGCAGCAGCGCTAAGAACTATTAAGACAAAAGGATGTTCAAAAGTAAAAGTTTGTGGTTTGAAAATGCTTAGGCAAAGCAAGTAGCCAAATAGGAGGATAAATAAAGCATTAAAAGTGTAAACTAACTTATTCTTCACTTTACTTACACCAAACTCTCGTTGTTTTTATTTTTCTCGCATTTCATTTCAAAGACATTATCTTCAATTGTAAAACGAGGACGTTCTTTTACTTGTCGGAAAATTTTTCCAATATATTCGCCCAAAACGCCCATACCAATTAATTGTACCCCGCCGAGTAACCAAATAGAAACAATTAAAGAGGTCCAACCAGGAACTACGCCCCCGATTATTTTTTGAACAATTGCATAAATACCTAAAACTACACCTACTAAGAAAGTAATAGAACCAATCACTAGCAATAAGCGAATTGGCGCCACACTAAAAGAAGTAATACCATCAACAGCAAATAATAACATTTTCTTTAATGGATATTTCGATTCTCCAGCAAAGCGTTCATTTCTATTATAATAAACTTTGGTAGATTTAAATCCAAGTAATGGTACAATACCTCTAATAAACATATTTTCTTCTTTATAGCGTAAAAATTCTGTTAATGCGCGTTTGCTAAGTAATCTATAGTCCGCATGATTAGGAACCATATTAACACCTAACTTACTCATAATCTTATAAAAAGTTAGAGCAGAATTTCTTTTGAAAAAAGTATCTGTATCGCGTTTATCTCTCACACCATAAACCACATCGAAACCTTCATGATATTTTTCCATAAATTCAATAATTGCATTTACGTCATCTTGTAAATCTGCGTCGATAGAAACAACACAGTCTGAATGTTCATGTGCAGCTGTTAATCCTGCTAATAATGCACCTTGATGCCCATAATTACGACTCAACTTTAGCCCTGATACATGCTCATGTGATTCAGAATATTGCTTTATAAGTTCCCAAGTTCGATCCTTACTTCCATCATCAACAAACATGATTTGACTATTGTTACTAATAGAATCATTCATCACTAATTTTTTTATAATATTTGTTAGTTGTGTTACGCTCTCGCTTAATACCTCTTCTTCATTATAACAAGGCACCACAACGGTTAAAAATGGTTTTTCCACTCTCACTACAACCCCTTACTGATATGCTATTGTATAAAATTCAGTATCTACAGCATATCTTATTTACAGCAGTTTATCAACCATCTGTGCAAAATTTATCAGTGTTTAGCTTCACTTAATAAAAAAAGGCTTTTCATTATCTGCAATTATTCTGAAAACTTTCAACTTTTATCAATTTTGTAGGGAATTTTATTGAAATATGATAAAATAAAAAGTATCATAATTAAATTTTAAGGAGCTAGCGATGAAATTTTATATAAAGGAAATTGAGTTAATAGAATCTAAAACATGGAAGATACATGGTTTTTCAGAAGGAAAAATCAGTAGCATTCAAGCATATTACAACGAAATCCGAGAATATAAACACCCTGAACAAAAGTTAAACATTCCTTTTACTCAAGAAAAAAATTCATTCACTGCAGTTATTTCGATTGACGAACTTGCTGAGTATTCTCTCCCAAATAATGAGACTGCTTGGAAATTTAAAGTGAATGGCGATTATCCATATAATCATTTGATGTCAGATGGACCTATTATTAATCAACCTTTCCAACCATCTAATTCACTTTACCAATATCATTTTGATTTTCCAGAAGGTGTATTAACGCTTATTAGTAGACCAGTGGAACTTTTAGCTTCATTAGAAAGTTTTTCATTAAGCGAAAAATTGATGACAGGTACTATCAAAATTAATTCTTCGCTTCCAGATGGACCGTTTAAAGCAAAGCTACTACTAAAACGTAGACCAACACCTAGCTTTTATTTATTCCATGAGCAAGAACAATCATTTGACTTAGGACTGGTTACAGATAAAGTCGTTAGCTTTTCGATTCCTGTTAAAGACTTAGCAACTAACTTCTTAGTAGATAATACAAATATTTTAGATGCCATGATTGAAATATCGCCTAAAGAAGTAGAGCAAGGATTAACTACATTCCTATCTATTGACGCCGAAAGAAAACCATCCATTCCGAAAGAAGTGGAATTGGCTTCCCCGCACTTTGCTACACTGCGCTCTTATGTCACTGGCTCAAGCAGATTATCCTTCTATTTCAAAAAGAATATTCAAGGATTAGTAAGTGTCAGTCAACTAAAAGAATCAGGTAGCGATATAACTTTACAATTTAAATTAGAAGGAAACTTCCATGAAGGACAAGTTGTAGCAAAACGACTAGATAAAAAAGCAGATGTATTTGAATATCATATGGAACAAGCTTGGCCACTAAAAAAAGGAATAGGGAAACACTCTGTACGCATTAGTAAAAGTGAATTCTTAGCTGGCCCTAATAACAAAGCATATGCGACATGGGATTTTTTCCTCCGTTCCAAAGATATGCCTGATTTACCTATTCTAGTTCCAAATACAATTGACCTTAGTAATACTAAGTTTTTTAATATTGCCAACAAGAAATTCCTAGCACAATTAACTAAAAATGATTTCAATAATTTGTCATGCTTAACGGCTCCCGCGCCAAAAATTAAAGAAGATATAACTAAAATTGCTGTTATGGGCACTTGTTTTAGTCGCAATGCTTTTAACTCATCTCCTTTTTTCAATCCTGATTATAAAGCATTTTTCGAATGTAGCTTTACGCAGTTTCACTCTTCTATTATTAGTGTAATGACTGAACCTGCTGAGAGTTTTAATTTGGACAAGTACAATGATATGAAACCAGCAGAGAAAACAATCGTGGAAGAAGATTGGAAGAAAGACTTTTTCGTTAACCTAAAAGAGTCTAATTCTGATTATTTCCTTATTGATCTTTATCCTGATGTTATTCGTCCAGTCATTTGGTTAAATAACAAAACGGCAATCACTTTATCATATATTATAGAAGATAGTCAATTACTTAATGACCTTCCTTATGAAAGAATTCTAGATCATATTGATAATGAAGCATTCTTTAATGAGTGGAAAGGTTATGCTGATCAATTTATTGCAAAATTAACAGAAACATTCCCTGCTGATCGAGTGATTTTAAACTTAGGTGGCTTTACAACCTCATATTACGATGAAAATGGAAAAGTAGTAGTTTATAAAAATAAAATGGCAATTGAGAAAAATAATTACTTCTGGGATAGAATAAACAACTACTTCTTGTCGAAACTGCCTGAAGCAAAAGTCATCGATTTTTCAAAGAAATCATATATTGGTGATTTCAACTATCCATTTGGTCATTCGTTTTCCCATTTTGAATCAGCTTATTACAAAGACTTTTTGAAAGAGCTTATTTATATAACTAAATCGTAAGCGAAAAAAACAGAGTGATTAAAATCACTCTGTTTTTTTATTTAACGTTCAATTATCTAATATTCGTAAATGCTCTTTGGTCAATCCAACCAATTAGTTTACCATCTACGCTCATTTGATAGTAAGTTGCTCGAGTTGTCTTCGCTTCTCGAACTAATTGCACGGTTTTATTAGCATATGAGGTAGCTTGTCCTACATTCTTAACACCGATAACTCTATAAGGTGCTGACCATATACCGTTTCCTGTTGGGTTGCTCAATAATGCAGTTTTATTAATTACATTATTGTATTCTACCGTATCATAGACATCAAAAGCTCTTTCATCCAACCAACCTACATTTTTACCATCAATGCTGAATTGGTAATAAATGCCTCGATCTGTTTTAGCACGTCTTGTAATTTTAGCTTGTTTATTGTTGTAGTTTGATGCTGACCCAACTGATTTCACACCATAAACTTGATATGGCAATGTCCAAACAGTATGACCACTAACATTCGTTACAACTGCATCACGTACATAAGATTCATCATATTCTATAGTACTATAAGTTTTAAATGCTTTCTTATCTAACCAGCCTACAGTTTTACCATTAGAGCTAAATTCATAATATGTTCCTCTACTTGTTTGAGCTTCACGAGTTATTTTGACAGTTTTATCTTTATAATTACTTGCTGGACCAATCAGTTTTACACCTACACTCTTATAAGGTGCAGTCCAAACAGCATTTCCCTCGACATTTTCAATAACTGCTTCCATATTTACAGCTTTGTTCGAAGTTATTTCATCATACATATCAAAAGCTTTTACATCTAACCAGCCAATCACATTTCCACCTGATTTAAATTGGTAGTAAGTTCCTCTTGGTGTTTTCGCCTCACGGACAATTTGAACATCTTTGTTGGCATATTTTTCAGCTTGAGCGACTAATTTTGTGCCAGCAGTCCGATAAGGTTCTGTCCAAATAGCATTACCTTGTACGTTTTTGATAGTTCCGTCTAGTGTAACAGCTTTATTGTACTCAGCTTGGTCATATAGAGTAATCGCATTTTTATCTAACCAACCGATTGCTCTTCCGCCGATACTAATATTGTAATAAGTACCATGTTGAGTTTCAACAACTTCACTAATTTTAACATCTTGGTTAGCATATTGAGTAGCCTGGGCGACAGAAGTTGTGCCTTCTAATTTATATGCTTTTGTCCAAATACCGTTTCCTGTTGGGTTAGTAATTTGTCCATCAAGGTTAACAGCTTTGCTAGAAATAACAGAATCATATGGATAGATAGTCAAAGCACGTTTATCAATCCAACCAATTGTTTTATTGTTAATACTAAACTGGTAATAAGTTCCTTTTGCGGTTTGCGCTTCACGTAAGAGTTTTATTTCTTGTTGGGCATAAGTAGTTGCATTGGTTACAAATTCTCGTCCATATACATTGTATGGTTTAGACCAAATACCATTGCCAGGTGCGCTCGTAATCTTAGCTCGTCCAACGTTTACTTTATCATAATTGACGCTATCGTATATGGTCAGTGCTTTTCCATCTACCCAACCAATTACTTTACCATTATATTTAAATTGATAGTACGTACCTCTTTTAGTTGTAGCAACAGATACTAAATCAATATCTTTGTTAGCGTATGTGCTAGCTGGACTAACAGATTGTACACCTTTAACTTTATAAGGTAGAGTCCAAACACCATTCCCTGTTGGACTTGTTACAGTCGCTTTACCGGAAGTGGATTTTTGAGTAAGAATTTTGTCGTATAAAACATCATATTTTGCTAAATCATAAGTTTCAATTACTCGGATTAAACTAGCAGCATAAGTTGGAGATGTTGCATATCCAGCTTTTTGTAGCTCATTAGCAGCTACTTTATAGTCTGTTGCATCAACTACTTTTTTGTATAAGTTTTTATTCCAAGAAGTTCCATTCACTAATAAAAGTGTATGATCAGTTACAGATTCGTTCCAACTAGGATATTTACGGAACTCAGCATCAATCTTAATCCACTCACCATTCACATATTCAGAGGTTGACATGATAACTGATTGTCCATTGTACTTTCCTTTAATACCAAATAAATTATATCCTTGTGTAGCAAGTCCACTTTTCCCCCAACCGGATTCTAAAATTGCTTGAGCTAAAGTTATACTAGACAACAGATGATATTTTTCTTGAGATGCCTGGGCAGCAGGTGCTATTTTGTCTATAAACGCTTGTTGCGATGCTGTTGTTGCAGCTTGAGCGTCTTTAACAAAGGAATTTTCTCCAGTTAATGAATTCTGTAATTGTCCACTGACAGTTGTCAAACCGTACATTGGGACAACTAGCATTGGAATCATTACAATTTTCATCCACTTTTTATTTATCATTATTCTCCAACCACTCCTTAATTTGTTTACTGTCCTATATTTTACCAAACTTTAAGCCATCGTAAGTTACAGATACATTACAAAATAAAAGAAAGTAGTTTTAAATATATTTTTGTTAAAATTTTAGACAAATTCAGCTTACTTTTTCATAAAAAAACATCCCTCCAATAGAGAGATGTTTTTCTTTTTAGCGTATCGTTATTTCATTGTTGTCTACATATGCAATTTGCTCGACTTGGTTAGTTGAGGTTTCGCTAATTAAACCTTTGAAAGATTTACCAGTTGCTACTAAAGTTCCAAATAATATGGTTAAAACAATTAAAGCTGTTAAAAGAAATTTATCAAACAGAGTTAATCGATACTTGTTAGCATTTGGATTAGGATAAACCTTTTTCTGTGGAGCTTTTTGATGTTCTTTGTGTTCTTTTTGATATTTTTTCTTGTAGTCATTTGGTTGTTTGTTAAACCATTTTACAAATTCATCATATTTTTGAGCAACTTCTTTCGCCTCGCCCATTTCACGTATTTCGCCGTGATGCATCCAGATGATTCTGTCACACAAACTTTTAACTTGTCCAAGTGAGTGACTGACAAAGACGATAGTTTTTCCACGTGCTTTAAATTCATTTATTTTATTAACACATTTTTCATAAAAAGTTTGGTCCCCTACGGATAAAGCTTCATCAATAACCAAAATATCAGGGTTAGTATGCACGGAAATTGCAAAACCTAGACGTGAACGCATACCACTCGAATAGTTTTTAATTGGTTGGTTAATGAAATCGCCAATATCAGCAAATTCAATAATACTAGGCATTAGTTTGTTAATTTGGGAACTTTTCATACCATGCATAAGTAATTTTAAGCGGATGTTCTCATAACCTGTCAACGGGCCTTTTAACCCTACTGCAATGGCAATTAATGAAGTTTCCCCGTTAATAACGACTTCGCCTTGTGTTGGCGGGATAACACCTGACATAATACTAGAAATAGTCGACTTACCGGAACCATTAATCCCGATTAAACCAACTGTTTCACCATCATGAATATCAAAAGAAACGTCTCGTAAAGCCCAAAAGGATTGCATTTTTTGACTTTTCGGCATGAACAAGCCTTTAATCTTGTCTGATTTATTTTGATAGAGGTCATATTCTTTCGACACATGTTTAAATGCTATTTTAATATTTTTACCCATCTGTCTAACCTCCTATAAATAATCCACGAAGCGTTCACGGAATTTCATGTGCAGTGTCGCTCCAACAAATAATAGTGTTAGTGTAATCAACCAGAAATACATCGTGTAGGACGGAGATTCCCAAAAACCTCTATTCATTAAGAATGTTTCCCTAAAACCATTAACCACATAGTATATTGGATTTAATTTTAATAAATGAACTAACCATTGTGGCAACATAGTTTCTAAATTCCAAACAATCCCCGTTACATAGAAAAGTACACGCATAACGGATTGCAACATAATATAATAATCTCTAACTAAAACACTAATAGTTGCATTAAATAATGTAACACTAAATAAAAAAGCAATCATTGCTACAAAATAATACAAATATTGGCCCCAATAAATCGTAACAGGAGTTCCATTTAAGGCAAGTAATCCAAGCAAAATTACCATCATCGTAAAGTAGCTAGTTAAATTAGAAACAATCGTTATATTCGGTAAAATACTCATTGGGAAATTCATTTTTGAAACCATACCTATTTTATTATAAATACTATTCGCACCTTGTAAAATAACCGCACTAATAAAGAACCAAGGAATAATCCCAGCCAGCATCCATTCAATATAACTTGCATCAGAACCAGATTTTGCATTCATACCGAATCCAAACACGAAATAATAAATAGCAATTTGGATTAATGGGTTTAAAATCTGCCAAGCTAGCCCTAGATAATGACTTTGATATGTAGCCTTATCTTCATAGCGCGCAATGCGAAATATCATTGGTAAATTTTTAATTTGTTCTTTAATAACTTCCATAACTTGTTTCACAAAAACACTTCTTCCCGAAAAATAATATGGTTTTAAAAACCAGATTCAGCTCACTATTTACTTATAGGCAACTCCTCCACTTAAAACCAAGTACACCTTGTTTGTATTATTTGTCGTCTAAGTTGCCGTATTCTTGCTGTTTATGCATGATCTTCTAAGTGTAAATTGCTTTCTTTATTAGGTGAATCACTTTACTAATAAGCTTTAGCAAAAAATCCACCCTATGTTAAATTACCTTAAAAGTCGTTTTTTGTAAAGCTTCATCTGTCATTATCAAAGAATTAGTTTTCAAAAACTGCTTGAATATCTGCTGCACCTTCTAATAATCTTGGACCAGGACGACTTAATTTATTCGCATCCATTTCAAAAATCTGTTCATTTTTAACAGCTGGAAGGTCTTTCCATGCAGCACGTTTTAAAATAGTTGCTTTTGCATCTGGATAAACGGATAAAATAATATCCGGTTTTAATTCTACAACTTTTTCTTCATTGTATGGAATAAAGCCAGTTTCGGTAACGATATTTGTACCACCAGCAAGTTCAAGCATTTCATTCATAAACGTTCCTTTACCTGCTGTATATAAGTCTGGGCTAATTTCAATCCACACTTTTGGAGATGTTTTCAGCTCTTTGGCTTTCTTTTCAACTGCGGCTTTTTGTTTCTCCATCGAGGCAGTTACGTCTTTTGCTTTTTGCTCTTTTCCAGTTAATTTACCAATTGTTTCAATGGAATTTTCGACTTCTTTTAAATTAGTTGCATCTGGCACAACAAATACATTAATTCCTGCATCTTTGAGTAATTGATAAGCGTCTTTTTCAGTGGCAAGCATAGACTCATGACCAAGTACTAAATCTGGTTTAAGTGCGATAATTTTTTCAGTGTCTACAGTAGTTGAAGTGACTTTTTCGATTTTTTGAGCTTCTTTAGGATAGTCATCGTAAGCCGAAACACCTTTTACTTTATCTCCCAAATCAAGCGCAAATAAAATTTCAGTGTTACTCGGTATTAATGAAACAATTTTTGTTGGTGCTTCTTTTAAAGTGATTTTTTGCTCTGTTGCATCTTTCACTTCAATTTTCTTTGTTTTTTCTGTTGGCGCTTTTGTTTCAGTATTCCCGCATGCAGTTAAAATCACAAGTAATAATACTACGGCAATTCCTTTAAACCATTTCATATGTAAGTTCTCCTTTTTTAGAAAAAACGGGTGCGAATATAGCGCTATTGATTCGAAAAAACGTCTGTTTGCTACGTTTAAAATATCGATATTTAAAGTTTGCTACTTTAAATTAGCGTTATATTCCCACCCGTTAATCGTTTATGTTTTTTTATTTTCTGTTTACTTCAATTAATAGATCACCAGATTCGATAGTGTCGCCGTCAGAAACATAAATGCTGCTAACTTCTCCATCGAATGGCGCTTGAATGGTTGTTTCCATTTTCATTGCTTCTGTGATTAATAATGGATCACCTTTTTTCACAGAGTCGCCTTTTTTCACAACAACTTGAATAACGGAACCTGTCATTGTAGCTCCAACATGTTCTGGGTTTGTTGTATCAATTTTACGGCGGGCAATAACTGTTGATTGAACATTCATATCTTGGATGTTGATTTCACGTGGTTGACCATTTAGTTCGAAATAAATGACACGTGTTCCATCCGCAATTGGTTCACCGATCGAATTAAGCTTGATTAGGAGAATTTTTCCTTTTTCAAGTTCTACTTCAATCGTTTCACCTAAGCGCATACCTTTGTAAAATGTTGGTGTATCAAGGACTGTTACATCACCATATTTACTAATCATCTCTTGATAATCTAGGAATACTTTTGGATATAAGATATAGGAAATGACATCTTTTTCAGATGGTTCATAGCCCATTTTCTCTTTTAGTTCAGCTTTGACATCTGCAAAGTTAACTGGCTCCATTAGAGCTCCTGGACGATCTGCAAGTGGTGTGCGTCCTTTGAGTACTAGTTTTTGAAGTTTTTCTGGGAAACCGCCATATGGTTGGCCGATTTCGCCCATAAAGAATTCGATAACGGAATCTGGGAAGTCGATAGTATCGCCTTTTTCATAGACATCTTCTTCTGTAAGTTCGTTTTGAACCATAAATAGTGCCAAGTCTCCAACAACTTTAGAAGATGGTGTAACTTTAACGATGTCTCCAAACATTTGGTTTACAACAGTGTACATTTCTTTTACTTCATCCCAACGATCGCCAAGTCCAACAGCAATTGCTTGTTGTTGAAGGTTGGTATATTGACCACCTGGCATTTCATGGATATATACTTCTGTTTGAGGCGAGTTAAGTGCGTTGTCAAAGTCTTTATAATAATGACGAACATCTTCCCAGTAATGATTAATAATTTGGGAGTTTTGTGCGTCTAGGTTGGTTTGACGATTACCATTAACTAATCCGTAATAAAGACCAGTCATACTTGGTTGGCTTGTCGCTCCACTCATCGCACTTGATGCTACGTCAACAATGTCAACTCCTGCACTAACTGCCGCTGCATACGTATAAATACCATTACCGCTTGTGTCATGTGTATGAAGGTGAATCGGAACATCTACTGTATCTTTTAATTCCCCAATTAAACGGTAAGCCGCTTGTGGTTTTAAAAGTCCAGCCATATCTTTAATTCCTAAAATATGCGTACCTTGAGCAACGAGCTCTTTCGCCATATCTTTATAGTAGTCAATCGTGTATTTCGTTCTTGTGTCATCATCAATGTCTCCTGTATAGCAGATAGTAGCCTCTACGACCTTCCCTGCTTCACGAACAGCATCAATTGACACTTCCATACCTTTGATCCAGTTTAAGCTATCAAACACCCGGAATACATCGACACCGGATTGCGCTGATTGCTTAACGAATTCGCGAATAACATTGTCTGGATAGTTTTTGTACCCAACAGCATTGGCTCCGCGAAGTAACATTTGGAACATTACGTTTGGAATTTGTTTTCTAAGTGTTTCCAGGCGCACCCAAGGATCTTCATTTAGGAAGCGATAAGCTACATCAAAAGTTGCCCCGCCCCACATTTCAAATGAGAACATATTTGGTAATAAATGAGCCATCGCATCTGCTATTTGGAAAATGTCTTTCGAGCGAACACGTGTCGCAAGTAAAGATTGGTGCGCATCCCGAAGTGTAGTGTCTGTTAAGAGCACTTCTTCTTGTTTTTTCACCCAGTCTACAACGCCTTCTGGTCCTTTTGCATCCAAAATTTGTTTAGTTCCCGGTGCGATTTGCGAACCATAAGGAATTTTAGGCAAACGTGGCTCTGCGTATACAGGTTTGTCACGGTGCTTAATTCCTGGGAAGCCATTTACTGTTACATTACCAATATAGCGCAACGTTTTCGTACCACGGTCGCGAATATGTGGGAATTTAAATAGTTCAGGCGTAGTATCGATAAAGCTTGTATTATAATTACCACTTGCAAAATCCGGATGACGAACAACATTTAATAAGAAAGGAATGTTTGTTTTCACACCGCGGATACGGAATTCAATTAAGTTCCGACGCATTTTGCGCGTTGCTTGCTCAAATGTCATACCCCAAGTACATAATTTTACAAGTAAAGAATCATAAAACGGTGTTACTACTGTTCCTTGGAAACCATTACCTGCATCCAAACGAACACCAAATCCACCTGTAGAACGGTATGTGTCTACTCGACCAGTATCTGGCATAAAGTTATTAAGTGGATCTTCAGTAGTAATACGGCTTTGAATTGCAGAGCCGTGAATATGGATGTCTTCTTGTTTAGGAATAGCCACTAGCTGATCGTGAAGCGCATAACCATCTGCAATGAATAGTTGAGATTGAACAATATCAATCCCTGTAATCATTTCAGTAATTGTATGCTCTACTTGCACACGAGGATTTACTTCAATAAAGTAAAAATTATCGCCTTCAACTAAAAATTCTACTGTTCCCGCATTGATATAATCAACGTTTTTCATTAATTTAACTGCTGCATCACAAATACGGTTACGAAGTTCAGAAGTAATCGCATTACACGGAGCAACTTCCACTACTTTTTGGTGACGGCGTTGAATAGAACAATCACGCTCGAATAAATGAACGATATTACCGTGAGTGTCACCAAGAATTTGTACTTCAATATGTTTTGGATTCATAACACATTTTTCTACGTATACTTCATCGTTTCCGAAAG
The DNA here is from genome assembly GCF_028596125.1 of Listeria innocua. Classification (GTDB taxonomy): domain Bacteria; phylum Bacillota; class Bacilli; order Lactobacillales; family Listeriaceae; genus Listeria; species Listeria innocua. The sequence continues at coordinate 1,023,098 of NZ_CP117229.1, read as the reverse complement.
CGGCTTTTGCTTCAGAAGACGCACGTTCAAAACTTTCTTTCACATGTTCTTTTGATTCTACGACACGCATACCACGACCGCCGCCTCCAAGGGAAGCTTTAATCATTAAAGGATAGCCGTTCTTTTCACCGAATTCTTCTACTTCTTTAATACCAGCTACCGGACCATCACTGCCTGGAATTACTGGAATATCAGCTAATAAAGCTTGTTCTTTTGCTTTAATTTTGTCACCAAACATATCTAGGTGTTTTGATTTAGGACCAACGAAAATAATGCCTTCTTGCTCACAACGACGAGCAAATTCAATGTTTTCGGACAAGAAACCATATCCCGGATGAATCGCGTCTGCACCAGATTCTTTAGCAATTTCAATGATGTTTTCGATATCTAGATACGCATCAATAGGCTTTTTCCCTGCTCCAACCAGATAGGCTTCATCTGATTTATACCGGTGAAAACTACCAGTATCTTCTTGTGAATAAATAGCCACTGTTTTGATTTTGAGTTCAGTACATGCACGCATAACGCGGATAGCAATTTCTCCACGGTTTGCTACTAATACTTTTTTTATTCGATTCATTTTTTTCCTCCTAACCAACACTGATCTGTTCTATACTTGATACGATGCCTAAATGGACGAAATGATTATGTATACTTTTAAGCTCTCCCTTTTTTAGGCTGTAAAACGGTATATAACTTCAATTATAGTATTAAATGCCATCAGATGTAAATTATTTTCTTTCTAAATATTTAAAACAATATCGAAAACACGAATAAACTGGCTATAAACCGCCAAAAACAATCGGTAAAACGAAAAAAGAAAAAGCCAATTAAATGACTTTTTCTTTTGAAATCTATCGTCTTTTTTGCTTTTTGGGAACTTCTTTTTTAGAACCATCTGCACTATACAAACGGTGATATTTATTAAACATCGAAATATTTGCTACAATTCCAAGCATCATGGAAAGAACCATTAATGAAGAACCACCGTAACTGATAAATGGAAGTGTTACCCCAGTTAGCGGGATAAGTCCACTTGCACCGCCTAAATTAATAAATGCTTGAATAGCAATCAAACTTGCAATCCCGTAGCACATTAATGAAGCAAAAGGATCTTTCGCCCTGAGTCCGGTAGAAATCGTTTTAAAAATAATGAAAAACAGCGCTAAAATAATGAACATTACGCCAAACACACCTAATTCTTCTGCAACTACAGCAATAATAAAATCGGTATGCGCTTCAGGTAAATAGCCTAGCTTCTGAACACTTTCGCCGAGACCTTGCCCAGAAACACCACCTGAACCTATTGCATAAAAGGAATTAATTAGTTGATGTCCTTCTTTATCTGCGTATTCAAACGGATTCATAAAGGTCGTAATCCGCGCTACTTTTGTTGGTGATACGATTTCCGTTCTGACTTTATCTGGTAAAGCGAACAAAATTAGTGTAAGGGCGACAATGACCCCGACTCCAATTCCAATTAGTTTCATAATTGTTCGAAGTCTCATCCCAGAAGCAATAATAATACAACAACCAACAAGGAAAATAATAAACGCAGTACCTGTATCCGGTTGAATCGCAATCAAGAAACAAACAAAAGCAAGGAAGAATATTGGTGGCAAAACACCGCGGTTAAAGTCATCAATGTAACTTTGCTTTTTCGCATAAATTGCAGACATATAAATAATGACAGCTAATTTTGCAAATTCCCCGGGTTGAAGTGAACGTGGTCCAACTACTAGCCAACTATTCGCATTATTCACCGTCTTCCCAACTAAGAAAATCAGTAACAAAACACCGATTGAGCCAAATACAATTAACATAAGAACTTTATTGTTTTGATAAAACTTAAAAGGGATAAGCGCAAAAAGAACAAAGAAAATAAAACTAATTATAAAGTTTTTTACTTGGCGTGCATAATAGTAGTCAGCAGGTAAATCTTTACCAATAGCTAGAGACCAGCTTGCACTATAAATCATTATAATTCCAAATAAACAAAGCACTATAAAAACAGCAATAAATGCATAATCATATGATTTTAAAATTCGTTTTAACATTGGCATCTTCCAATCCCTGAGAAGTTACTATCCCATCTTGTATTCTATTCTTTCTATTATAAAGGAAAAAGCCTTCAAATGAAAAGAAGAATTGCCTCCTTCTTTTGGCTCATTTTTCCTGCCAAACAAAAAAAGATGTCAGAAAGAATCAGACATCTTTTCAATTAAATCATTATTTTTTGCTCATGGAAAGTTCATGTAGCGCGGATAATTCTTTCTCCAGTGTGGAAATTAATTTTTTTCCTTCTTCCGGTTCAATTAGTCCTAGGCGGGTTGCAAAATTAATTTCACGGGATAAGCCATACATCTGTGTATCAAGAACTTCTTCATATGCTGGACATTGCGGTAATGTTAAATTATCCATTTGAACTTTAATCAACTGTAAGATTCGTTTTGCGTCTTGTTTTAAAAGCTCAATTGCCTCTTCTCTGTGATCTATCTTTTTATTTGCCATCACAGAACCCCCTATCATCCGCTATAATAAGCGCTTTATTTTCATCTTAAGAGAACCCTTAAGTAAAATTTAATACTAGATAAGTCTAGTATATCACAAATTAAAAGCCACGCAAGCAAGAATAGGCTAAAATTTTTTGAAAAATCCGCTTTTACTCGCCTTTTTCGATAATCGTGCTATAATACTTGTGTGAGGTGAAGATAAATTGAATGCAAAATGTATCTTATGCGAGCGTGTAGACGAACTAGACAATCGTGAATTTAAAACAAAGCAATTACGTAATAAACCAATTAGAATGTATTTATGTCCTGAATGTGAACATCGTGTAGCTATTAAAACTATCAGTCGCGTGAATTCTGGTCATTTTAATTTCCATAAACCAGTTGTAATGTCGAATAGTGAGTTAAAGAATTTAATAGAAAGTACGGAGAAATAAAAAAACCGCCCAATTAACTGGGCGGTTTTTTTCTATTTTACTGGAAAGGAAACAACAACGTCGTCGCCAGCTTTTGCTTCTGAAACAGTTGAATCAAATTTATCAGGGTTTGGTACACCGAGTTTCGAGTCAGCTGCTAGATCATTATAGACAGCTTCAGTCATTGTGAAAGTTAATAGACCACGCGCTGTTTTACCGGCTGCGAAGTTATTGGGATCAGATTTACTTCCGATAAGATGGAAATTAGAAGGTACAAAGTTATCTAAACTTCCTCCTACAAATTCATTTGCTCCTACAAGGGTAATTTGATCGGCTTTATACATTTTATCTTTCGAAGATGTGTTTTTGATAGAAATATCTAATGTAATAACGTAACCATTTTTATTTGCTAAATAACTTTCTGGATTGCTCGCACTTACTGATTTGTTTGCTCCAACAACATGTTCTACTTTGTACTGGTTAACATCAATGGTTAAATTTTGAAAGATTTTTTGAAATGACGGACTACTGGACAAATAAGTTGTTGTCACTGTTCCGCCAAGTACAGATGCTACATTAGATGTTTTAAATCCACTGGTAGATAGAGAAAACGCTGGTGTTGAAGGAGTGTTTTTATTTGATTCTGTTGAATTACCACTGCTTTTTGTCGGTGCATTTTTTTCAATATCTGAGCTACCTTTAGTTACTACACCTTTATCATCTGTTACAGAGTCTTTTACTGTATCTTTTTTCTCAGTATCAACTGTTTTGTTTGTATCTTTTGGTGTAGATGTGGCTTTTTTTGCTGTTGTTTTTTTATCTTCATTATCTTTTGCGGTGTTTCCATTTGCATAAACTCCAATTACAACGCCACCGATAAGAAGTACCACTAATACTGCAAGAATAATTATCCGTTTTTTCATAATAATAACCACCTTTTCTACTTACTTATAATATACCAAATAGCTATTCATATTACAATAGTGTTACAAAGACATTATTTTATTCCCTGTTTTCCTCCTATTAATGCATAAAAAAAGCCAAATAAATTTTTAAAAGATACTAATATCTCTAAAAAAACTATTTGGCTTATTTTTAAATTAATTATTCAGCAGTTTTTGAACGTTTTGCTGCTTTTTCACGTTCGTTTTTGTTTAGAATTTTTTTACGTAAACGGATGGATTCTGGTGTAACTTCACAGTATTCATCTTCGTTTAGGAATTCTAATGATTCTTCTAATGATAAGTGACGAGGTTTTTTGATAACGTTGGTTTGGTCTTTGTTAGCAGAACGAATGTTAGTCATTTGTTTTGCTTTTACAATGTTTACAGCGATATCGCCTTCACGGTTGTTTTCTCCAACGATCATACCTTCGTAAATATCAGTTCCTGGTTCTACAAAAATAGTACCACGATCTTCTACTTGCATTGTTCCGTAAGTAGTAGATTTACCTGTTTCCATGGATACAAGAACACCACGGCTACGTCCACCAACGCGACCTTTTTGGATTGGTTGGTAGCTATCGAATGTATGGTTGATAATACCATAACCACGTGTCATTGAAAGGAAATCAGTTGTATAACCGATTAATCCACGAGCTGGAACCATGAATTGTAAACGAACTTGGCCATTGCCGTCGTTAATCATGTTTTTCATTTCGCCTTTACGTTGGCTGATAGATTCAATAACTGAACCCATGAATTCTTCTGGAGTATCAATTTGAACGTCTTCTACTGGTTCACATTTCACGCCATCGATTTCACGGATGATTACTTCTGGTTTAGAAACTTGTAACTCATAACCTTCACGACGCATCGTTTCAATTAAGATAGACAAGTGAAGCTCACCACGACCAGATACTACCCATGCGTCTGGAGAAGCTGTTGGTTCAACGCGTAAAGATACATCCGTTTGAAGTTCTGCAAGTAAGCGTTCTTCAATTTTACGGCTTGTTACGTGTTTACCTTCACGGCCTGCGAAAGGACTGTTATTTGTTACAAAAGTCATTTGCAAGGTTGGCTCATCAATACGTAAAAGTGGAAGTGCTTCTTGGTGGTCAAATGGTGTTACTGTTTCACCGACGAAGATGTCTTCCATTCCTGCAAGTGCTACTAAGTCACCCGCTTTTGCTTCTTTAATTTCGTCACGTTTTAGTCCGAAGAAACCGAACATTTTCGTTACACGGAATTGTTTTACTGTGCCGTCTAGTTTAATTAAGGCAACTGTTTGTCCTACGTGCATTGTTCCACGGAAAACGCGGCCAATACCAATACGACCAACATAGTCATTATAATCAAGTAATGAAACTTGGAATTGTAATGGCTCGTCGCTGTTATCAACTGGAGCTGGAATATGTTCAATAATAGTGTCTAAAAGTGGTTTCATTGTTTCTTTTTGTTCTGCTGGGTCGGATTCAAAGCTTGAAGTTCCGTTAATTGCAGAAGCATAAACAACTGGGAATTCTAATTGATCGTCGTTCGCACCTAGTTCGATGAATAATTCTAGTACTTCATCAACAACTTCTTCTGGGCGAGCAAAGTCACGGTCAATTTTGTTTACTACTACGATTGGAGTTAGGTTTTGTTCTAGTGCTTTTTTTAGTACAAAACGTGTTTGAGGCATAGTACCTTCATACGCGTCCACTACTAAAAGAACACCATCAACCATTTTCATGATACGTTCTACTTCTCCACCAAAATCGGCGTGTCCAGGTGTATCCATGATGTTTACGCGTGTATCTTCATACTTAATTGCTGTATTTTTCGCTAAAATTGTAATACCGCGTTCTCTTTCTAAATCATTGTTGTCCATTGCACGTTCTGCAACTGTTTCATTGTCGCGGAAAGTACCTGATTGGCGTAGTAATTGGTCTACTAGTGTAGTTTTACCATGGTCAACGTGGGCAATAATTGCTACATTACGAATATCGTTTCTTAAATTCAATCTTGTTTCCTCCTAAATTAAAAATCCAAACATTTATCGTGAAGATTAGCCAAAAGAAAGAGGAAAATAGATTTATTTTCCTCCGTCGCTATCGTCTCGTTTAAATCAACTTACCTATTATAGCATAGCTAAGCGGATTTAGCACTATTTTTATTTTCTGAAAATGAGTTTTTTTATGTTGAGCGCTTTCTTTAAGGCAGGTAGTTGTCTAATAGGGTTTGATGAATTTTTGGTGTTGCAACGATGGAACTTCCTTTTTCCAGCATATTGATTTTTGAGCCGTCAATTCGGGTGACAATTCCCCCTAATTCTTCCACGATAATTTTTCCAGCAGCAATATCCCACGGAGCTAAATTAGCTGAAAGATATGCCCCTGCTCGCCCGGTTGCAACGTCCATATATTCAAGTGAAGCTGCTCCGTGAAGTCGTAGCCCTCTTGAGACTTTTACGGCTTCCCACATAGTTGGAAATTTTCTTGTCACACTTAGGTTGGCAATTAGTAGTGCATCTTGCAAATCCATGTCTTTATCGATTTTAGGAATTTGTTTGCCATTTACTGTTGCGCCTTTTCCTTTTTCCGCGAAGTATAGTTCATCACGAGTAACATCATAAATATAAGCCAAGTGCCCTACTCCATCTTGATAAATTGCAAGTGAAATGGCAAAATCTCGTTGTTGCTCCACAAAATTAAGTGTGCCGTCGATTGGATCAAGAATCCAAACAATTCCATTTAAATCGGTCACATCATCTGACATACCTTCTTCGCCAAATAAGCGATGGTTTGGAAAATGGTCTTTGATTTGTTTGACAAAAAAAGCTTCTGTTTCTTTATCCATGTTTGTCACTAAATCATTTCGGCCAGACTTTATATCAATGTCTAATGTTTCTTTAAAAGATTGTTTGATTTTTGCTGCTGCTTCCATAATCCATAACCTTGCTAAATAATCTATTTTTTCGCTGTCCATGCTAACACCTCTTTTAGACTCGTTTTGTTTATTTTATCACAAAAATGAATTATCTGAATAGAACAAGATTCTTTCACTTAGAACTTAACTTCCGTATAATGAAACTATATGCAAAATTAGGAGGAAAACAGATGACTTTTAAAGGATTTAGTAAGAAAGATTTTAAAACAATGCAAATTTCTGGTCTGGACGCACGTATGGCTGGAATTCAAAATGATATTCAGCCGAAATTTAAAGCAGTTGGGGAAGAATTAACTACTTATTTAAGTGCCAAACTTGGCGATGAAATGTTTTTACATATTGCTCGTCACCAAAGACGTTCGGTTAACCCACCTGAAAGCACATGGCTTGCGATTTGCCACGATAAACGCGGTTATAAAAAGCACCCTCATTTTCAAGTAGGACTTTTTGATAATTATTTATTCATCTGGCTCGCTTTTATTTATGAAAATGAAGAAAGCACAAAAATCGCCAATCGCTTTTTGAAAGAAAAGAAACTACTTGCTGATTTACCTGATACATTTGCGATTTCGCCAGACCATACGGAAGAGAAAACATACCCGGTGCACGGCGGTCAACTTGACGCAACGCTTAAACGTTTCCGTGATGTAAAAAAAGGTGAATTTTTGGTTGGAAAAATTTATCTACCTGACGATAACCATTTATCCCCTGGAAAAGACTTCATCAAAGAGGCTGAAATGGTACTTGATGAGCTTATTCCGCTTTATAAGGCTGCTCTTCAATAAAAGATGTACAAATGACTATAATCTAGGTATAATGGTAGAGTTGTGAATTACTATGGTTTGAAGGAGTTGAGGAACGTGAAAAAGGAGCAGCAAACAGCAAGTGACCCTGGTCCACATCGAAGTATTCATACAGGTGATTTTTCACGGGAACGAAACTCTAACCGCGTGAAATTTACCTGTTAAAAAAGGAGGTAAAAAGCATGCATCAAATTTTCAAATCAGATGAAAACGGCAAATTAATTGAATTAGAAGAAGTAACACGCAACTGTTGGATTAATATCGTTGCCCCTACTTCAGAAGAAATTAATAAAATTGCCGATAACTATGAAATCCCTTTGGAGTTCTTAGAAGATCCATTAGATAAAGATGAAAGTGCTCGTATTGAACGCGATGATGATTCAGATTCCGTTTTAATCGTCTGTGACTTTCCAGTAGTTGATGAAGATGATATTCATTACGCTTCATTTGAAACGATTCCGATGGGGATTATTATTACAAAGGACTACTTTATTACGATTTGTACGATTGATTCTTCTATTGTACAATCATTTATTAGAAACCGTATTAAAGGCTTTTATACGCACATGAAAACACGATTTGCCTTACAAATTCTATATATGATTTCAACTACGTTCCTGCGTCACTTAAAACGCTTGAACCGCCAAACAGATGAAATCGAAAAAGAACTACATGAATCCATGAAAAATAAACAGCTTTATGATTTAATGGGAATTGAAAAAAGTTTAGTTTACTTTGTAACAGCCCTTAAATCGAATAAAGTCGTACTCGATAAAATGATGCGTCAAAATATCGTTAAAATGTACGAGGAAGATCAAGACTTACTAGAAGATGTTATTATTGAAAATCGTCAGGGAATCGAAATGGCGGAAGTTCACTCGAATATTTTAAGTGGGATGATGGATGCTTATGCTTCAATTATCTCCAACAATATGAATATCGTGATGAAATTTCTCACTTCTTTTACTATCATTTTGACGATTCCGACGATGGTTTTTAGTTTTTATGGAATGAACGTGAAATTACCGTTTATGGAAACACCTTTAGCTTGGATATTAACGCTTGGTTTTGCTTTTGGGATTGCCGGAGCGCTTGCGATTGTATTCTGGCGGAGGAAATTCTTTTAAAATAAAAAACGAATGTATCGCCTAAATTGATAGGCAATACATTCGTTTTTTTATTTAGCTAATTCGCCGTCAAGTAAGTCGCGTAACTCTTCAGGGCTAATGTGCTCATCAAATATATGTTCACCAACAATAACAGTCGGTACAAAAACAACATTTGCCGCGTTTGCTTCAGCGATTATTTTTTCAGATGCAGCTTTGTTGTTTTGCTCTGTTAGGCCTAGTGTAGACTCCATATATTCAGCTACTTCTGAAAGGCTTAGGCTACCCCATTCGTCTTGCGTGCTATAGATTTTATTGATAGTTTCACGTGTTTCTTCTGGTTTAGAATAATCCAAGTAACGATGCGCTACATTTCCACGTTGTAAAGATTCTTTTTCTTTATCAAATGGTTTAATGATTAATTCGATTTTTCCTGCTTGAATATATTCAGTTAGGACGTCTTTAGATTTTTCATTCCACTCACGACAAAATGGGCAACGTAAGTTAATAAATGACATTACTTTAACTGGAGCTCCCTTTTCACCTACGTGTATCCCTGTTTCTGGTGTTACTACTTCTGCTTTAATTTGACTAATATCCATGAAAAAATTCCTCCTCTTAATTATGGTTGCATTTTTATTTTGCTTGTTGTTGCGTTTTTTACGAGTTGCATGACTTTATAGGCTGAATATCCACTTGCTTTTTCAAAGTCTATGCCAATCCGTTTTTCTTCTCCTTTTGCAGGTACTACTTGTTTAAATGCTCGGTATTTTTCTTTGAGTTCAAGTGTATCAATACCTTTTTCATATGCTCGTTCGATAGCTTCTAAAAATTGTACAACAATCGTCATTTCTTCGGTTGTCCAGTCTGGATTTAGTGGATAACTATATTCCATTAACTAATTCCTCCCTTATTATGCAGTAACCCCAATTTCTCGGTAGTTTTTGTTGTAATTCGCTTTAATTCTTTTTGTTCGTCATCGGATAGATTTAACTCCAGTAATTCTCTGACTCCCTCAGCGCCCACAACAGCTGGTACGCTAACGAAAACTGGTCTTTCTAAACCATATGCTTCCTTCACTTCTACGCCTACTGTAAGCACCCTTGCTTCATCTCGTAAAATGACTTCTGTTAATTCAGCGAGCACAGTTACAGTACTAAAGCGGAAGCTACAGCTATCTTTAGTTTCAACAGGAAAATCAGGAATTTTTGTAATCATGTTTGTTAAATTTTGTAAATCATCCGATGTGATTCTTTTTTGTTCTTCGGCTAAATAACTTAAAATCGGTTTGCCACCAAGGAAGGCTCGACTCCAAACGGGAATGACATCCTGAGTACTCTCTCCAATAATATAGCCATGCACGTTTTTAGGACTGATTTTAAATAGTTTAGCAATTTCTACTTGAAAATAAGAAGTTGCTAGCATGGTGCCAGGTGTAATAATTTGATTTGCTGGTAAGCCAGAAAAATGTTTAATTAAGGAAGCAACAATATTACTTTCGGCAGTCGCCACTAACACTATTCCTTGAAAACCAGTCGCCATCATCTTCTTCACTTTTTCTTTGATTAATGCTAAATTATCTTCATTTGAGAAAGACTCATTTGACATTTCTTCTTGAAAAAAAAGGACGAGATCCGCACTTCGACATTCATTAAAGGTTCCTGTGTTAACGGTTGCTGAAGAATGATAGTAGCTCGCATATTCAAAGTCTTGCACACTTGTTTTAGCTTGTTCATCTATTAAGTAAATCTCAGCGGGTAGTTTTTTTAAAAGAATTGTATGAATGTAGAGATTTTGTAGATTACTTCTGCCGATAACGACAATCTTTTTCTTCTTAGATGGCATATGGGTCTCCTCCTCATCAAGTCTCTTATTGTTATTTTAGCATGCTTCTACGGCAAAAATAAAATAACTTGACCGCATAAATAAAAAGCAATGCTCATTCGCTTTGCTTTTTACAAAATAATCTTATTTTAAGCCATTTCACGTCGTTTTACTTTTAAATAATGCGTTGCAAAACAGAAGAAGATTGGTAATACATAGCTAACGATAATAAGAATAATTACTTCTAAGATTCCTTTACCGATGTAGCCACCAGTCATTTTTACAAAGCCCGTAATTGGGGTTTCGAGAATTTGAATAACGGAACGCCATCCACCTGTATCATGCATGTGATGAATAAATCCTACAATAAAGGCCACAATCGTTAATAAAAAACAAATTCCTGCTACTACATACGCAAACCAAAATAGAGCTTTCTTCCAAGTTGCTGTTTGTTTCTCCATTTTTTCACCTGATTCAATTAGATTTGACTTGTTACGTTCACTTGTTACATTATACTCCTTTTTTTCTAAAACGGATACTTTAAATATTTCAAAAAATGAACTAAAAGAGTTTTTGTGAAATCACGCACTTATTTATATAGATAAAAAGCGGAAATACCCGTAAAGGATACTTCCGCTTTAAGTTGATTACATGTGAATTGGACGACCTAAAGCAAGTTCAGCTGCTTCCATTGTAAGCTCTCCAAGGGATGGATGAGCGTGGATAGTAAGCGCGATGTCTTCAGCTGTAATACCTGATTCGATTGCTAAGCCGATTTCTGAAATAATATCAGAAGCGTTCATTCCGGCAACTTGTGCACCGATAACTAGGCCATCTTCTTTACGAGTAACTAGACGAACAAATCCTTCAGGTGCATCTAAAGAAAGCGCACGACCGTTACCGCCGAATGGGAATTTAGCAGCTTTTACATCAAAGCCTTTTTCTTTTGCTTCTTTTTCTGTTAAACCAACTGTTGCAAGTTCTGGGTCACTGAAAACAACAGCTGGAAGTGCTGTATAATCGTTTTCTGCTTTTTCGCCAGCAATTGCTTCAGCAGCGATTTTTGCTTCATAGCTAGCTTTGTGAGCTAGAGGAACACCAGGAACGATGTCACCAATGGCGAAAATGTTAGAAACGTTAGAGCGACCTTGTTTGTCAACTTCTACTAAACCGCGTTCTGTTACTTTAACGCCAGCTTGTTCTAAACCGATTTCGTCTGTATTTGGACGACGACCTACTGTTACTAAAACATAATCAGCTTCGATAGTTTTTGTTTCACCGTTAGCTTCATAAGTTACTTTAACGCCGTTTTCAGTTTCTTCAGCAGATTTTGCAAGTGCTTTAGTAACCATTTCAACGTTTTTGCTTTTCAGATTACGTTTAACTAGGGAAACCATGTCTTTTTCGTATGTTGGTAAGATTTCTGGACCGCCTTCAAGGATAGTTAGTTCTGTACCAAGGTTAGCGAATGCTCCACCTAGTTCTGTTCCGATATATCCGCCGCCAATTACGACTAATTTTTTCGGAACTTCAGTTAATGCAAGTGCACCAGTCGAGCTTAATACACGTTTACCATATTTGAAACCTGGGATTTCGATTGGACGAGATCCTGTTGCAATGATAACGTTATTGAATGTATAAGTTTGAGCGGAGTCAGGGTGGATCACACGCAGGGAATGATCATCCACGAAGAACGCTTCTCCTTCTAACATTTCAACTTTATTTTTCTTAAGAAGGCCTTTAACACCTGATGTAAGCTTGTTAACTACGCCGCCTTTCCATTCTTGTGCTTTTGTGAAATCTAAGTTCACGTTGTCCGCTGTAATACCCATGTTATCAGAGTGTCCAGCTTCTTTAAAACGGTGACCGATTGTGATAAGTGCTTTAGAAGGAATACATCCAACGTTTAAGCACACACCACCGTAATATTCTTTTTCAATAATGGTAACTTTTTGTCCGAGTTGTGCAGCTCGGATTGCGGCTACATACCCACCTGGGCCTGCACCGATGACTATGGTGTCTCTTTCTTCTGGAAAATCGCCTACTACCATTTTGTTACACCTCCATTAGTAATAATTCTGGGTCGTTTAATAAACGTTTAATATTGTTCATTGCTTTTTGAGCAGTCGCGCCGTCAATTACACGGTGGTCAAAGCTCAAGGAAAGCGCTAGTACTGGTGCTGCTACAATTTCGCCATCTTTTACGATAGGTTTTTGAGCAATACGACCAACACCTAGGATAGCAACTTCTGGGTAATTAATTACTGGAGTGAACCATTGTCCGCCGGCAGAACCGATATTAGAAATAGTTGCGGAACCGTGGCGCATTTCGTCAGCTGTTAATTTACCATCACGTGCTTTTCCAGCTAGTTCGTTGATTTCATCAGAAATTTGGAATACGGATTTTTTATCAGCATTTTTAATTACTGGCACGTATAAACCGTGGTCTGTATCTGCTGCGATACCAACGTTGAAGTAATGTTTGTAAACAAGTTCTTCTGTCGCATCATCTAAAGTTGTGTTAAGCACTGGGAAGTCACGAAGCGTTGCAACAAGAGCTTTCACCATATAAGGTAAGAAAGTAAGTTTGATACCTTTTTCGGCAGCTACTTCTTTGAAACGTTTGCGGTGAGCCATAAGTGCAGTTACTTCGATTTCGTCCATTAAAGTAACGTGTGGTGCTGTATGTTTTGAGTTTACCATTGCTTTTGCAATCGCACGACGAGTTGGTGTTAATTTTTCGCGTGTTTCTGGGTAAGCATCGGAGCTTGCAACTGGTTGTTTTGCTGCTGCTTTTTCTGCTTTTGGTGCTGCTGCTTTTTCTTCTGTTTGAGCAGTAGTTGTTGCTGCAGCTGGTTGTTCGCCGTTTAGGAAAGCATCGATATCAGCTTTAACTACGCGGTTATTTTTTCCAGAGCCTGCTACTTCAGCGATATTAACGTCTTTTTCACGAGCATATTTACGTACAGAAGGCATTGCAATTACAAGGCCATTAGGATCTTTTTTAGATGATGGAGTTCCGTTTCCACCTGTAGCTGGAGCGGAAGTTGCATCGTTGTTTGTAAGTTCAGCTTCTTCTGCTGGGGATTCTGGAGTAGATTCATGACTAGCTTCTCCTTCAAAATCGCCTTCAAATGTTACTAATACTTGACCAACTGTCGCTACTGTACCTTCACTAACTAAAATATCTTTAACAGTTCCATCTACTGGAGAAGTAATTTCTTCGACAGATTTGTCGTTTTGTACTTCAAAAATGGACTGATCTTCTTCTACTTTATCGCCCGGTTGAATAAACCATTTAACAATTTCGCCTTCATGAATTCCTTCACCAATATCTGGTAATTTGAATTCAAAAATTCCTTTTCCGCTAGCTTGTGCGGGTGCTGGAGTTGATTCTGTGGATTCTGCTTTTGGTGCTGCGCTTTCTTCTTCGGCGTCGTCTTCGTGACCTTCTACGCCATCAAATGTTACTAGTACTTGTCCAACTGTAGCAACTGTACCTTCAGCAACTTTGATTTCTTTAATTGTTCCTGAAACTGGAGAAGTGATTTCTTCCACTGATTTGTCGTTTTGTACTTCAAATAGGGATTCATCTTCTTCAATCTTATCGCCTGGTTGTACAAACCATTTAACGATTTCACCTTCATGGATACCTTCACCGATATCCGGTAATTTAAATGAATATGCCATTTTATTAAGCCTCCTGTAATTTCTAAGGTTCAGATAAACTGAACCTTAGTATAAAAATATTTCTTTCCCCTTCTAAAACTCCCCATAAGTTTTAAAACGGTCATTATGAATTAAAATGCAATAACTTCTTTTACTCGTTCAATGATATCGTTATGATTTGGTAACCAAACTGTTTCTGCTTGAGAGAACGGGAATACGCTATCTGGAGCAGCAACACGCATAACTGGTGCTTCTAGAGAAAGGATTGCATGGTCGTTAATTTCTGCAACGATATTAGCTGCAATACCTGCTTGTTTTTGTGCTTCTTGAACTACTACAGCACGGTTTGTTTTCTTAACGGAAGCAATGATTGTTTCCACATCAATTGGGCTAATTGTACGTAAATCGATAACTTCTACAGATACGCCATCTTTTTCAAGAGCTTCTGCTGCTTTCATTGATTCTTGTACCATTGCACCGTAAGTGATGATAGAAACATCAGTACCTTCACGACGAACAGCTGCTTTACCAATTTCTACTGTGTATTCGCCTTCTGGAACTTCTTCACGGAAAGAACGATATAATTTCATATGCTCTAAGAAAATAACAGGATCGTTATCACGAATTGCAGAGATTAAAAGACCTTTTGCATCGTATGGAGTGGAAGGAATTACCACTTTTAAACCAGGAGATTGAGCCATTAATCCTTCTAAGTTATCAGCGTGCATTTCTGGTGTATGAACTCCACCACCAAAAGGTGCGCGAATTGTAATTGGAGCAGTACGAGTTCCGCCTGTACGGTAACGCATACGAGCCATTTGACCAGCAACGGAATCCATTACTTCAAATACGAAACCGAAGAATTGAATTTCTGGAACTGGACGGAAACCTTCAAGTGCAAGACCGATAGCAAGACCACCGATACCAGATTCTGCTAGAGGAGTATCGAATACACGATCTTCGCCAAATTTTTCTTGTAATCCTTCTGTTGCACGGAATACGCCGCCGTTTTTACCAACGTCTTCCCCAAAAACTAATACGTTTTCGTCTTTTTCAAGTTCTACTGCAAGCGCATCTGTAATCGCTTGAATCATTGTTTTTTGCGCCATGATTATTTCGACTCCTTCGCTTCATAGATTGCCAGTTGCTCTTTGATAGGAGCAGTTGGTGTTTCGTACATATTTTTAAGAAGATCAGTTACAGTTTGTTTTGGTGTAGCGTCTGCTTCTTTAATTGCTACTTTGATTTCTTCTTTAGCTTGATCGATAACAGCATTTTCTTTTTCTTCGTTCCAAAGGCCTTTACCTTCTAAGAAAGTACGGAAGCGAACGATTGGATCTTTAAGTTCCCATTCTCCGTCAAGTTCTTTTGTACGGTAACGAGTTGGATCATCACCAGAAAGTGTATGTGGACCATAACGGTAAGTCATCGTTTCGATTAATGTTGGGCCTTCACCAGCAACTGCACGTTCACGAGCGAATTTAGTTACAGCATATACTGCAAGTGGATCCATTCCGTCTACTTGTACGCCTGGGATTCCGGCTGCAACTGCTTTTTGAGCTAATGTTTCAGCAGCTGATTGTTTTTCACGAGGTGTAGAAATCGCGAATTTATTGTTTTGTACTACGAAGATTGCTGGAGCATGGTAAGCACCCGCAAAGTTCATTCCTTCATAGAAGTCACCTTGTGAAGAACCACCGTCACCTGTATAAGTGATTACAACAGCGTCTTTTTTACGTTTTTTAAGACCTAGAGCAACACCGGCAGCTTGCACGATTTGTGCACCGATGATGATTTGTGGTGATAATACATTTAAATCTTCAGGGAATTGGTTACCTACAAAGTGTCCACGAGAGAAAAGGAACGCTTTTGTAAGTGGAAGTCCGTGCCAGATAAGTTGAGGCACATCACGGTAACCTGGAAGAATATAATCATGTTTTTCAAGTGCATAGTGGCTTGCAAGTTGGGAAGCTTCTTGTCCAGCAGTTGGAGCATAGAACCCTAGACGTCCTTGACGGTTAAGTGAAATAGAACGTTGGTCAAGTACACGAGTCCAAACCATGCGAGTCATTAATTCTACTAACTCGTCATCAGTTAAATCCGGCATTAAATCTGGATTTACGATTTCTCCTTTTTCATTTAGAATTTGAACTAATTCAAATTGTTTATGAACAGCCTCAAATTGTTTCTTTACGTCGATAATAGCCTTCTTTGTTTTAGAAGCCATTTCGTATCCACCCTTTCGTCATTCACATTGTACAGTTTCAAATTCTTCATTAGTTAGGTATGCGTTTTATGTAACGCTCGTCCGGTCATTTACCCATCTAAATGGATTCTTTTAAAACTGCCATCCTGATTGTGTATTAATTATAATAGCGTAGTAAAAAGAAAAGTTATTCTATAGAAAGAAGCAGATTCCGGAAGCTTTTTTCTAAATTCCTATCAACTAATTACGCAGCCTCTCCAGTTATTACCACAAAATCCTCATTGAAAACATGGGTTTTAAGAGAGTTTGTGAAAAAACATTCATTCCTTCACAATGTTTCATAAAAAAACAGGAACTTTCCTTTTATTTAAAATGTTAATTCTGTTTTACTCAAAAACAAGAATTTTATTAATACACTAATCTTCTCTCTTAATTTACACTACCAAGATTATGAAGTCAATAAGTTAATCTCTAATTATTTTATCGCTTACAATGGCATTATAACTTAAATCATTCGCTTTCCAGTTCTGTATTAAAAAAAGATAAAACAGATGCAAACTGTTATATAATATTGCAACTCTCGCATTATCACACCTATTCCGAAGTTTTATTTATAAAATATTGTTAGTTTGTGAATTCACAAACTTATAAAATTTTTTACCGTTTCATTTATACGAACAATATATATATTTTATTTATAAATGTTCGTTATTTAAACTTTGCTATTTTTAACAAATATGCCTTTAGTCCTATGAAAACACGGTTTTTTCTTGGAAAGTAATATTTCATTCCTTTTTTTTCGTTCTTTTGTTAAAATAAGGATATGTTATTAAAGAACAGGAGAGAATCAAATCATGCTTACAATGGACGATATTGTACGAGAAGGTCATCCAGCACTTCGCGAAGTTGCAACAGAAGTGACTTTCCCGCTTTCAGATGAAGAAAAAAAATTAGGGCACGATATGCTCGAGTTTCTAATTAATAGTCAGGATGAAGAGTTAGCAGAAAAATACGGTTTGCGTGGTGGTGTTGGAATTGCGGCTCCACAACTAGCTGTAACAAAACGTTTCCTAGCTATCCATGTACACGATGAAAAAGATCGTCTTTATAGTTATGTGCTTTATAATCCAAAAATTCGTAGCCATTCTGTACAACAAGCTTGTCTTTCTGGTGGAGAAGGTTGCCTTTCCGTTGACCGTGAAGTTCCTGGTTATGTTGTACGTAGTGAACGAGTGACAATTGATGCCTTTGATGAAAATGGTACGCCACTTAAGCTCCGTTTTAAAGGCTATCCAGCAATTGTTGTGCAACATGAAATTGATCATTTGAATGGCGTTATGTTTTATGACCATATTAATAAAGAAAATCCATCTTACTTGCCACCTGATGTGGATGTATTTGGATGAAATGAATAAAACCCCGCAGGAATCTATATCCTGTGGGGTTTTTATTTTATAAATGTCCGCCAACTTTTTCTATTTTTATATCTAACTTGCGAAATTTACGTTCATAAGCATCGCCTGAAAAAAGAACTAAGTCTAGTTCATCATGTACGAAATTACCAGCTGTATCAATTAAAGTTTCCTCCATTAAACGTGTGTCAATTTTAGCAAAAACAGTATGATAGTCAGCATCTCTAATCGTTTGACCTACCGTACATTCAAAAATAATCGGGCATGAATCTATGTATAGTGCTCCGCTTTCACTTTTGGTTAGCTCAATCTGGTATTCTTTTACTTTATCGATACGCTTTCCGGATGAAAAGCCACCTTGTTCAATTAAATCGAACTGTTTAGTGGTCGGAAAATTCACGGCGAATTTCTCTCCCGGTTTTAAATAGTTGCTCGCGTTACTTTCGGCAGATATACCAATGACTAAAGTATCTCCAAGTGTATACGATGAGGATCCCGTTGACATTTGTGCTTCTCCTAGTTCATTTAAGTAAGTTAATAGAAAAACTGGATAAGCAGGATAAAATTTGGTTGTGTCTAGTTTCTTTTTCATAGTTAGCACCTCTAGGTTTTAAGTTTCTTTCTATTATAAAGTTCGTGAAGTGGAATTACAAGAATAAATCGGAACCTCGTAGATAGCTTCTTACAGTGATTTTCTGGTAAAATAAATAGGAAAGAAGGTGGAAAACTTGGAACGTTATGATAGACAAATGCGAGTCGCAAATATAGGTGAAATCGGTCAAGAGAAATTGCTTTCGAAAACGATTCTGATTGTTGGTGTTGGGGCAATTGGTTCCTACGCGGCGGAAATTTGTGCGCGCATGGGTTTTGGGAAATTGATTTTAATTGACCGCGATTATGTAGAATTAAGTAATTTACAACGACAATCACTTTATACAGAACTAGATGCGCTCGAGAAACAAGCAAAAGCGTATGCGGCACAGAAAGCACTATTGTTAATTAACAGCGAGATTGAAGTGGAATATATTGTTGACGATGCGAATATGACAAGTTTAACCCCTTTTGCTAAGAAAATTGATTACATACTTGATTGTACGGATAATTTTATGACTCGCGATTTTTTAAACCAATTTTGTTTTATCCATCAAATTCCTTGGATTTTTACTTCTTGTGCGGGAAATTATGCTAATCTTATGCCGATTATCCCTCCTGACTCTGCTTGTTTACACTGTTTGCTTGGTGATATTCCCCAAACAAATGCTGCAAGTTGCGATATTATTGGAGTTGATGGCGCGCTCATTCCGATGGTCGCGGGAATGCAAGTTTCGTTACTTACACAAATGATTTTAAACCCTGATTTCACCGCAAATACATACTATCAAATAGATAATTGGCAGTTGAATTTCCAATCTCTAGTTGTCAAAAAACGCCCTCACTGCACAGGCTGCTCACCTGAAAAAGTACGTTCGGAAGTACCCTTTTCTAAGCAAACTATCGCACTTTGTGGACGAGATACCGTACAGTTTCACCTTAAAAATAAAAGTAACTTCCGCGAAATAAAACAACGATTAGCGGAACAAAAAATGATTTATACGGAAAATCCAGCTTTACTAAGTTTTAATTATGAAAAATATCAATTTGTTATTTTTAAAAATGGTCGTGTTTTACTGCATGGAACTGAAAATTTAGCGGAGGCAAAGAAAATATACCAACTATTTTTTAATTAAGGGAGGAAGTTATGGAGCAAAAAACGTTTATTAAGGTAACTTGTAGTATTTTGACGATTAGTGATACAAGGAATTTAGAAACCGATACGAGCGGCAAACTGATTCAATCTTTGTTAGAAGCTGCGGGGCATCAAGTGATTACACGGGTTATTGTTCCTGACGACGCCCCTCGTATAAAACAGGAAATGGACAAATTAGCAGCTAACGGTTCCTTTTGTTTAATTACAAATGGCGGTACGGGAATTGCTAAGCGCGATGTTACTTATGAAGCTTTATTCGCAACTATTCAGCAAGAAATTCCTGGTTTTGGAGAAATTTTTCGGATGCTTAGTTACGAAGAAGTTGGTAGCCGCGCGATGGTATCTCGTGCTTTTGCAGGTTTTTCGAAGAGCGGTTTGCTGATTTTTGCCTTACCGGGGTCAAGTAATGCTTCGAGACTCGCTACGGAAAAATTAATTATACCTGAATTGCCGCATTTAATAGCGGAACGACAAAAATAAAACCATCCGGCTCGCGGGCCGGATGGTTTTATTTATCCACCAATTTGGCTCATACGTCGCCAAGTTGGTTTATTAGATTGAACTTCATCTTGTAATTTCAATGCCATTTCATGATTTTCTGGTTTATTATCAATTGCTTTTTGGACAAGTTGCATTAATTTTACTGGTTCATGTATAAATGGACGAATATTCATTTCCTCATCCCAGTACAAACAGGCTTTAATATAGCCATCTGCCGTGAGTCGCAATCGGTTACAGCTATCACAAAAATGCGCGCTAACTGGGTGTATTACGCCAAATGTCCCTTTTGCTCCTTTAATTCGGAAGTTTTCAGAAGGACCATTTCCGCGAATCGAATCAACTGGTTCATATTCGAAACTAGCATCATCACACGCTTTAAAAATAGTATCTAGAGGTAAGTACTTTTCTTTCCAACTCGTACCCGCATGACCAATCGGCATATATTCAATAAAGCGAATATTAATGTCTTTATCTTTTGTAAATCGGAGGAAATCCGTTATTTCGTCGTCGTTTTGCCCTTTGATTAAAACAACATTTAGTTTAATTGGGAATAGCCCAACTTCTTCCGCTTTTTGAATACCATCGAGTACTTTTTGCAAACGGCCGCCACGTGTAATTGCTTGAAAACGATCTGCATGTAAGGAATCCAAACTAATATTAACACGGGTTAATCCTGCTTCTTTCAAGGCCTCTGCTTTTTTCGCCAAATACATCGCATTCGTTGTAATCGAAATATCTTCTATCTCAGGAATTGCTCCAAGCCCGCGAACAATTTCCACAATATCGGTTCTAAGTAATGGTTCTCCACCCGTGATGCGAACTTTTTTGATGCCAAATTTCACCATTAACTCCATAAAACTGACAATTTCATCTTTGGATAGTACTTTTTCATGAGGCAAAAATGTCAGGCCTTCTTCGGGCATACAATACACACACCTTAAATTGCATCGATCTGTTACTGAAATCCTAATGTAATCGTGTACCCGCCCAAATTTATCCTTTAATAATTGCATAAAACAAAACTCCTATCCTACAAAATAGTTACGCTTCTGCTTTAAATGTCCCGCTTTTTCCACCTGTTTTTTCGACTAAATATGTTTTCTCTATTCGCATCCCTTTATCCATTGCTTTACACATATCATAAATTGTTAATGCCGCAACGGTAACAGCTGTCAGTGCTTCCATTTCTACCCCTGTTTTTCCAACAGTCACTACTTCTGATGTAATCGTTAATGCCGTCTTTCCATCATCGTTAAAAGAAATATCGGCTTTGGTTGTCATGATTGGATGGCACATCGGGATAAGCTCGCTCGTCTTTTTTGCCGCCATGATACCAGCCACTTGTGCAACGGCCAAAACGTCTCCTTTGGCAATTTTACCAGCATGAATACGCGCTAAGGTTTCTTCGTTCATATGTATGGTAGCTCTAGCGATTGCGCGACGTTTCGTTTCTGATTTGCTCGTGACATCGACCATTTTCGCACGTTTTTCATCATTAAAATGGGTTAAATCGTCTTTATCCATCTAGTATCCTCCTTATCCACCGCTAACTGGTGGAATTACCGCGATTTCTGTTATTTCATTTGGCAAAATATCTTGAGCGTGTTGAAATTCCATATTAACTGCCAACATACACGTTGCCAAATCCACAGCGATTTCAGGAAATTCACTACTAATGACTTCCCGAACTTCACCAACTGTTTCGCATTGCTGTAAATTTAACTTTACTTCTGTTTGCTTTGTTTTCTCAGCTAAAAAAGCGAAAAACTTAACCGTTGTGAGCATCTATGCCACCCCACCTTATTTGATCGACATCTTTTTCTTCTTTCCATATTGGTACTCGTTCTTTTAAACGTTCAATAATATATCTGGATCCTTCATAACAAGCAGCCCGGTGTGGTGTTGATACGCCGATAAACACTGCTATATCAGTTATTTCTAAAAGTCCTAATCGGTGGACGATGACTACATCTGCACCCCACTTAGTTTCTACTTCTGTGGCTAATTTATTTAACTCTTTTAACGCCATTGCTTCATAAGCAGTGTAGCGAATTTCTTCTGTTTGAATATCGCCAGTCCATTCGCGAATTGTGCCGACAAACAGATTAATTCCGCCGTGATTTTTATTGATTAGTTTTTCAGAAAGTGGTCCGATTTCAATTTTTTCGTGTTGTAAAGCTACATATTTCATTGTAAAAACTCCTTGATTAACGTTTCAGCAAACATGTTTAAAGCTTCTTCTTCTCCGATAAAAATTGCCTCTTCTTTTAAAGCTGGATTGTGCGTAGCGATTTTATGAACGGCTTTGCTATTTTTTAAAAGCTCGATTTCTGCTTTTTCTCGAATTAAAATGATTTTTGGAAAAGGTCCTTCTTTATAGCCTTCTATGAGAACAATATCTGAGTCCGGTAGTTTTTGGATGGCAGTTTTTAAATCGATGCCAGTTTGTTCCATGACAGCATATTGTCTAGAATTCGCAATCACAACAGCTTCCGCACCACTTTCTTGAAAAGAATACGAATCTGTTCCAGCGTGATCAACAGAAAAGTCATGTGCATCGTGTTTAATGGCAGAAACCGTATAATTTTCTTTGCGGCTAGCCCGAATTAGCGCATTAAGCAAGGTTGTTTTTCCACTATTTTTAAAACCAATTATTTGGAGGATAGTAGCCATGCTTCGACCTCTTCTCCTTGATATTTTCCAACCTTACCGCCTGGAATTTTAAATAAACAGGTTGTTAAATGAAGGTTTCCTAGCGCACTCGACATATCACTTCCTACCAATTCAACCAAATACTCTCCTTCTTCTGATAGATGATAGGTTCCTCGTAAAAATCGGTCAAAGCCATTATTCTTCGTGTAATCGCTCGCCATTTTTGCGCGGACTTTAGTAGTTGCCGTATTATCTTTTCCCATAAAGGTTGCGAGTACGGGTTCTACCAATAAATAAAAACCTGTGAAACATGCACCAGGGTTACCCGAAAGCGCGATAATAAGTGTTTTATTCAACCACATTCCAGTTGTCGGACTACCAGGTCTCATTTGAATTTTATTAAAAAGTAATTCTGCCTCTTGTTTTGCAATATCCGCCATAAAATCATAATCTCCAACAGAAACGCCACCAGTAGTAACAATTAAGTCCGCAATTTCCGTCAGCTCAAGTAAACGAGCTTTTGTATCTTCATAGTTATCTGGTAGTTGTTCAGCCGCGCAGATTTCTGCATGGTGCACTGTTAGAAGATTTTCAAGTAGAGGTTGATTACTATTATAAATTTTGCCATCCGGAAGCGAATTTCCAGCAGGAACAAGTTCACTTCCTGTAGATAAAATAGCAACTTTTGGCTTTCTAATCACTTGGACTTCCGAAATACCAAATGATGATAGTAAACTTATCGAGCCTGCATTTAAAGTGTGTCCGCGGTCTAGGAGCAAATCACCTTTCGCAAATTCGGCACCGATTTCCGTAATATTACTAGATTTTTGCGTATTTATAAGAACAATATCATTTTTATTTTCAGCTTCTCTTGATTGTTCGAGCATAATAATTTTTGAGGCGTTATCAGGTACTTTTGCTCCTGTCATGATCCTCACTGTTTCGCCGGGTTTTAGTGGTTTATCATATGTTTTACCACAAGGAACCTCTGCTACGACATGTAAAGTAATCGGATAATTACCGTCATCTTCTTCTGTAATTGCAAACCCATCATAACCAGAACGTCTAAAATACGGCGCGGGAAACGGCGCAAAAATCGGTTCTTGTAAAACTTGATTTAACGCTTCCGTGACATTTTTTCGTTCGACAGGAAGATGCGTTATTTGGTTACATAATACTTCTCTCGCTTGTTCCATTCTAATGGTGTTTCTTTTTTCAATCATCTGGGCGCACTTCCCTTCTATAAATCATGTATGCGTTTTCTTTAGTACCAATATACAGGAGTTTTGCCGTTTTAAAAAGTAAAGCGACTTCTAATTAATCCGCTGCTTTAAATCCGTATTTTTTAAGTATTTTTTGTGCTTCTGATTTATTCATAAAGTCGAGGAATGTTATGGTAGGTTCTTTTTTCTCTGAATCAGTTACTTGTGCGCTATAGTAGGCAATTGGGTCATGAAGTTTTGCATCAATTTTCGCTTTCACTTGTACTTTTTTACTTAAAATCGCATCCGTTTGGTAAACGAAGCCTGCATCTGCGTTCCCCGCTTCGACATACGATAAAACTTGGCGAACATCTGTCGCAAGAACGAGTTTTGCTTTTTCTGTATTATAAAGATTTAAATTTTCAAGTGTTTGCTTGGCATAAGCGCCTGCTGGGACAGATTCCGGATCTCCAATGGCAATTTTATCGGCATTATCCAGTAATTGTTCTAAACTTAATCCTTCCTTCTGTTCAGCATTTTTCGGTTCAATTAACACAAGGTCATTCCCGGCAAATTCTTTCGTGTTTTCGGCTAATTTTTGATTACTTAATGTATCTGCATCTTTTTTACTTGCTAAAAGGACACCATCAATTGGCGCACCACTTTCCACGCGTTCACGAATTTGACCAGAACCACCAAAGTCAAAAGATAATTTAATAGATGGATATGCTTTTTCGAAAAGTGGTTTTACGTCATCCATCGTATCTTTTAAGCTTGCTGCTGCTGAAATATGTATAGTTGTTGTTGTTTTTGCTTTCTCTGAAGTATTCGCGCATGCACCTACAAGTAGTACTAATAAACAGCTTATAAGTATTGCGATTTTTTTCATCGTTCATCCCCCTTTTTTATTTAGTTACATTGTACTTAAGTTTGACATTTTATACCAGAGAGAACGATAATAATAGAAGTACTAGAGGGTTATTCAGGAGGAGTTTTATGTTTACATCTGTTTGGCATACACTACTTGTTGCCACAATTTCTACGTTTCTCGCATTTATGACGATGTTACCACTGAGTTATTATTTTGCTGGTCGAAAATCACGTTTTCAGTTACTTGTGGAGATTTTAATTTTGCTTCCGCTTGTTTTACCGCCAACTGTGGTCGGTTTAGTTTTACTGAATGTGCTTGGCCGCAATGACTTTATCGGTGGTGTGCTTTGGGATACTTTTGATTTCAGTTTTATTTTTTCCCTTAGTGGTGCTATCGTTGCGACGACGATTATTATTTTACCAATTATGTATCAAGGGCTTAAATCAGCATTTTTATCGATTGATCACGAACTTGTATGGGCAGCAGAGACTCTTTCAGCGAATAAAAAACAGATTTTCACAAAAATTATTTTACCGAACTGCTGGCAACCAATTTTAGCAGGAGTTTTGCTTAGTTTTTGCCGGGCGATGGGTGAATTTGGCGCAAGTTTGATGGTGGCCGGATACATAGAAGGAAAAACCGATACAATAGCTTCAAGCATCTATTTTATGGTTCAACAAGGCGACATGCGTACTGCGATTTACCTGGGACTAATTAACGTCATTATCGGCGTATTTGCGCTACTTGTCATTCATGTTTTGACCGTACGCCAAAGTAATTTAACGAGGGGGATGTAATTATGCTGAGATTACAATTTCATAAAAAACTTCCTTTTCATGATTTAAATATTGATTATACGTTTGAAAAACCAGTAACTGCGATGATGGGCGCAAGTGGTTCTGGAAAATCAACGTTATTCCAATGCGTGAGTGGATTAAAGAGCATCGACGGCGGGATTATCGAGTTTGATGGGACACCGTGGGATGATTCGAATATTTCCTTACACCTTCCAGTAACTGAACGAAAAGTCGGTTACTTATTCCAAAATCTAGCTTTATTTCCAAATATGAATGTTTATGAAAATATCGCGTTTGGCTTAAAAGTGAAAAAAAAGAAGAAAAAAGAACAGGCAGAAATCCAGCAGCAAGTAAGAAAAATGAGTGATTATCTGCAAATTTCGCACCTACTATATTCTTCTGTTCAAAAACTTTCTGGCGGTGAGAAACAACGTGTTGCGATGGCGCGAGCGATGATTACTGAGCCGAAATTACTGTTACTTGATGAACCTTTCAACGGGCTAGATGAAGAAACACGTTTAATTTGTATGAAATTAGTTGGTCAGATGGCCAAAGATTTCCATATACCAGTTATTTTTGTAACGCATTATGCCTCGGAAGCAGAAATGATGACGGAAGAAATTTTAGTTATGAGAGATGGTCGACTTGAAAAACGCAAAAGTTAATGTGGGTATTGTATTAGCTGGTGGGAAGTCTAGCCGTTTTGGCAAGTCAAAAGCCCTTTTCCAGAATGAGGCGACTGGGAAAACATGGGTGGAGCTCACTGTTAATAAATTGAAACCATTTTGCGAAATGGTTTTCGTATCCGCAAATCAAGAAAATTATCAAAAATTAGTTGCGCTTTTTTATGAGGACTCATCTATTCAAATTATTCCCGACCAACTTGCATATAAAGATTTCGGGCCGCTTGGTGGAATTTACGCTGTCATGGCTCAAAAAAATGCCTACCCCGAAGCTAACTACCTGATACTTCCTGTCGATATGCCTTTTTTAACTTCCAGCGAAATTAGTCGATTAGCTGCATTTCCAAATCACTTTGCAAAAACAGCAGAGGAAAATCACTATTTGGTTTTGAACATTCCCTACTCGCGTGAAATCTTACATAATTTATTGCAAAAAGAACAACATCGTGTTCGCGGCTTACTTGAAAAACTACAAACTAAGCCGTTAGAATTTGAAAATGAAGCACCATTTAGGAATATCAACCGTCAAAATGAACTTTTTTAACCTTTTCTTATGCTTTTCTTTAGTTATGTTTGGTAAACTAGAGAAAAGCATGAGAGAGGTTTTTTTATGAAATTTTTTCGCTTACTGTGGGTATTTACTTGGAAACAAGCACTTTGTTGTCTTTTTCCGGGCATTATTTTCATTTCACTCGCCCTTACAAAACTAATTGAAATTCCTTTTATTGCGCGCTATGACTTACTTTTAATCATTTGCCTCCTCACACAAATTGTCCTGATAAAGTTTGGGTTAGAGACTTGGGATGAACTTAAAGTCATCATGATTTTTCACTTAATTGGTCTGGGGCTTGAAATTTATAAAGTACATATGGGATCTTGGAGTTATCCAGAACCTGGTTTAATGAAACTCTTCGGCGTACCACTGTATAGCGGATTTATGTATTCAAGCGTGGCAAGTTATATTTGTCAGGCCTGGAAGAGGTTTGATCTTAACATGACCAATTGGCCAAATATTTGGTTAGTAAGTAGTCTTTGCATAGCGATATACGCCAATTTTTTCACGCACCATTTTATTATGGATTTTCGGTGGATTTTGATTATTTTAGTTCTCCTACTATTCCGAAAAACATATGTTTATTTTAAAGTTAGCGCTACTCAGCTCAAAATGCCTTTATCTTTTTCATTTTTGTGTATTGCATTTTTTATCTATCTCGCGGAAAATATTGCTAGTTTTTACGGTGCTTGGGCGTATCCTGATCAGCTTGTTGCTTGGCGGCCAGTGCATGTCTCAAAAATAACGAGTTGGTACTTACTTGTGATTATTAGTATTATTATCGTCGCGCAACTTAAATTCATTAAACAGAAATGGGAACAGGACCAAATAACAACAAAAAGCGAGGCTACACTGAAATAGTGGCCTCGCTTTTGATTTAAATTAGTTTTAGATGCTGAAGCGCTTTATAAACGCCATCTTCATCCACATGGTCAGTAACATAATCCGCCACTGCTTTCACTTCGTCGCGACCATTTCCCATTGCAACACCGGTGCCAACAGCTTGTAGCATCGCGATGTCGTTAAGTCCGTCGCCAAATGCATAAGTATCTTCCATCGAAAAGCCAAGTTTTTTGATCATCTGCTTAATACCTTCCGCCTTGGAACCGTCTGCTGGACAAACATCTACTGAAACATCATGCCAACGTAAGAAACCATATTGTTTAAATTCTTTGCGGTAATAAGCATCATACGACTCATCACAAAACAGTAAGCACTGATAAATATCTCGACCTTTGTAATAATTAGCATCTACTTTAGGGTAATCTCTTTTAATAGAATTCATTCCGATTGTAATTCGGTCATGATCTGGTAAATTCGCACGCATGGAATCTTTTCCAGAAAAAACAATTGGATGCTCATGCTCCGATGCCACCGTAATTAGTCGTTCTAATGACTCGGTTGGTAATGGTTTAGCGTAGATTTCTTTCCCTTCAAAAATAACATATTGTCCGTTATAACAAATGTAGGAATTAATATCTAGTTCTTTTCTTATCTCATCTAACATAAATGGGCCGCGACCCGTTGCAATAGCGACATAAACGCCATTTTCTTTCAATTTAGCAATCGCTTGTTTTGCTGAAGCTGGAATTTCTTTTGTTTCACCTACAAGCGTACCATCTACATCGAAAAATACAATTTTACTCATCAATTAAACGCCTCAATCCTCTATCCATTTTAAAATCACTTAGCTTAAATTATAGCAGAAAGCGACCAAAAAATCACAAACTGTCGGGCTTTGGCAAAATTAATTATACTTTCTAGTAGCAATTATCTGGATTTATGGTATATTAGAAAGAAGGATATAGATCGGATGAACATTTATAGAACAACAATGGAACGTGAAAAAAAGTTTATAATTACATCTTTTACTCGGAAATTTGTTTCAAATTCCCAAAATAAAGGTATGCAATTATAACGGATAAGAAAATTGTTATACGTGCACAGCTATTTTTATACATTAGTCTGTGGTAATTTTTCTTTGTCTTTTTTATGCCTAATTGTTAGTATCTCGTGCACCCATATCCGCTTGCTACTAAGTCCACAACTGAAAGCAAGCCAATTATTACTGAATAATTATTAGGTTTTCGACCAGAGAATCTATTTTTAAAAACTAAACTTAAAATTTAAGGAGAGAAAAACATGATTTTTAAAGTATTTTATCAAGAAACACTTACAGAAACACCCGTACGCGAAAAAACACAATCTTTATACGTAGAAGCGGAAAGCGAAGTAAAAGTACGCCAACTTTTAAAAGATGAGCCTTTCCACATCGAATTTGTCGAAAAAATTAGTGACGCGCACTTAGCTTACGAAAAGGAAAACCCAGACTTCGCGCTCTGGGAAAAATAAGCCTATATGAAATTTGTAAAAAATAATGAGACAGCTGTTTTCGCCCTCGGTGGACTAGGCGAAATCGGTAAAAACACATATGGCGTACAATTTCAAGACGAAATTATTCTAATTGATGCAGGAATCAAGTTCCCAGAAGACGAACTTCTTGGGATTGACTATGTTATTCCTGACTACAGTTATCTAGTAAAAAATAAAGATAAGATTAAAGGACTTTTTATCACCCATGGTCATGAAGATCATATCGGTGGCGTTCCTTACTTACTTCGCGATCTTAATATCCCAATTTATGCTGGGAAGCTTGCGAGTGCTCTTATTCGCAACAAATTAGAAGAACATGGTTTGCTTCGTCAAACTAAAATTTATGAATATGAAGAAGATGACGTTTTTAAATTCAGAAAAACTAGCATCTCATTCTTCCGTACAACACATAGTATTCCTGATACGTATGGTATTGTTGTCAAAACTCCATCAGGTAATATTGTTCACACTGGTGACTTCAAATTTGATTTCACACCAGTTGGTGAACCAGCTAACCTGACAAAAATGGCTGAAATTGGTAAAGAAGGCGTCCTTTGTTTACTATCAGATAGTACAAACGCTGAGGTACCAAATTTCACAATGAGTGAACGCGTTGTTGGTGAAAGTATTAAAAACATTTTCCGCGACGTTGAAGGACGAATTATCTTCGCTACCTTCGCATCCAATATTTACCGTTTACAACAAGTAGTTGAATCCTCTATCGAAACTGGCCGTAAAATCGCTGTTTTCGGTCGTAGTATGGAATCAGCTATGGAAATCGGTAAGCAATTAGGTTATATTCAAGCTCCAAAAGATACATTTATTGATGTGCATCAACTTAATAAAACACCAGCAGGAAATGTGACGATCCTTTGTACAGGAAGTCAAGGTGAACCAATGGCTGCTCTTTCAAGAATTGCTAATGGTACTCACCGTCAAATCCAAATTCAACCAGGTGATACGGTAGTCTTCTCGTCTTCCCCTATTCCTGGTAATACGACAAGTGTTAACCGTACAATTAACTTACTTTATCAAGCTGGTGCAGAAGTTATCCATGGTAAAGTAAATAATATCCATACTTCTGGTCACGGTGGTCAACAAGAGCAAAAACTTATGCTACGTCTTATGAAACCTAAATTCTTTATGCCAATTCACGGTGAATTCAGAATGCAAAAAATTCATGCTGAATCTGCCGAAGAGTGTGGCGTACCAGAAGAAAATAGTTTCATTATGGCAAACGGTGATGTCCTTGCGTTAACAAGTGAGACAGCTCATGTTGCTGGTAAAATCCATGCTGCTAGCGTCTATATTGATGGTAGCGGAATTGGGGATATTGGTAATATCGTCCTGCGCGACCGTCGCATTCTTTCTGAAGAAGGACTTGTTATTGTCGTCGTTTCAATTGATATGAAAAACTCACGTGTCATGGCTGGTCCTGACATCATTTCTCGCGGATTTATTTATATGCGTGAATCCGGTAATTTAATCGGAGAAGCTCAAGGTCTTCTTACACGTCACTTAAATAAAGTAATGGAGCAAAAAACAACGCAATGGTCTGAAATCAAGAACGAAATTACAGATACTTTGCAACCTTTCTTGTACGAAAAAACAAAACGACGTCCAATGATTTTACCTATAATCATGGAAGTATAGTTTTAAAGACGATAAATGGTTTCAAAATCATTTATCGTTTTTTGTTGATTTCTCAGAAAGACGATGGTATGTTTAAACAAACTAAATAAGAAAGACGAGGAAAATTTTATGACAGAAACTAGGACAGAAACGAAGCAAAAAAAACCGTCCACTTTTACTAAAGTTATGAAAATTGCTAGCGTTACACTTTTAGGAATTCTCTTTTTCTCCATTACAGGTTTGGCAGCGAAGTATTACATCACCGTTCAAAATACTTTTACAAAAATAAATGTTCCTTTAGAAACAAGTAATAAAACAACAAGTGATTTAGATAAGAAAAAACCTTTTTCCGTATTACTTATGGGTTCTGATGCCCGCCCCGGTGAAACGAATGGTCGAGCAGATACAATTATCTTTGCAACAGCCAATAAACAACAAAACGCTGTCGAAATGGTCAGCATCCCTCGTGATACAAAAGTAGATTATGGAAATGGCGATATTGGAAAAATCAATGCTTCCTATTCGAACGGAGGCCCCTCAGGAACCGTTTCAGCAGTTGAAAAACTAATGCCAGGTGTTCCGGTAGATTATTTTATTTCTATCAATATGGAAGGCTTTAAAGACCTTGTTGACGCAGTTGGCGGTATTACGGTTTATAATGACATTGATTTAACAGAAGTAAATAGCAAATTTGTAAAAGGAAATATTACTTTAAATGGGACGGACGCTTTACAATATGTCCGTATTCGTCACGAAGATCCTCGCGGTGACTTTGGTCGTCAAGATAGACAACGCGACGTTATTATCGGTATCGCGAATAAAGTTATAAGTTCATCAGGCGTATCCAATTTCGAAAGCATCATGAAAGCTGTTGGAGATAATTTCCAAACTAATATGACGCTTACAGATATTACTTCTATGGCTACCAATTATTCTTCCGTTCTTAAAAACGTTGATTCGCAAGAGCTTAAAGGTGAAGGAGAAATGATTTATAGCGAGTCATACGGATTCGATTTATATTATTTTGCACCAGATGAAACCGACTTAGAACGTGTAATTAACATGTTTAAGAAGAGTTTAGATATAACTGAATAAAAATAAAAGATGACTGAGGCCCATTAAGCTTCAGTCATCTTTTTTATTGATGCTTCGTAATCAAGGTTTCCATTTCATTAATCACCTTTTTGCACGCTTGTTGATGATAATCAAAGACAATTTCATAATCAGGTTCTACCTCTTTATCTAAAGTCACATGATAAAGGATTTCAATATTGTTAATCGCCCGTTCAACTAAAATGGTAAATTGGAGCATTGGTTCTTCTGAATTTACATCTCCAACAAAACTACTATCAGTAATAATTTGTTCTCGCGTTTTTCGTAGTTCAATTAATTGCTTCCATAAGCCTTTAATCTTCGGTGCGAGCGCTTTAGCATCATCAGAATTAATCTCTATCGCTTTAATGTTTGCCAGTAGATCTTTTTCCTTAGAGATGAAAACTTGATTTAATTTTTTAGCTTTTTTCCGTGGATAAAGGGCATAAACAAGAAAACCAATTGCTAGCCCGATCATCGTATCAAATAAGCGATCTCTTAAAAAAACAATCGGCTCCCCGTCTCCTTTACCAACTAATACCATCACCGTAATAACAACAATAACCATCGTGAATTTTTTAGTGAAAAGATAGCTCAGCGCAACAGCAAGTGCCGCGCCAATTGGAATCATAATATAGTGATGGTTTGGTACTAAAAGATATACAAACGCTGCAAGTAACCCACCAACTATCGTCCCAACAATACGTTCAATACTAGATTTATATGTTGCCCCTTTTGTCATTTGAGCAGTGATATAAATGGCATTAAAGACATATGTCGGATAAACAATCCAATCGCCCATTACCGGGAAAAGCAAAATAGCTATTGTAATACTAATTAAGACTTTAGCAACACGGGGATCAAGAGCAAGGCGCTCTTTCATTGAAATTTTTTTCATTTCTTGTCCCCTCCTTCAGCTAATTCAGCCATTCCTTTTTTTATAGCTAGAAAGTTTTCAACGAATTTTTTCACGTGAAAAGAAGCAACTGGGTTTGTTTCTTTGGCGTTAATCTCAGTTGAAACTTCGACATTTATTGTGGCTAGCGCTTTTTTTGCTTCTTCCGACAAACCTACCCTACCAATGTCCTCAAGTGTTTGCATATGAAAAAAGAGCTGTAAATAATTCGGCAGTAACGCTTGATAAATTTCCACATGACGCGGATTCATATTTTTACTAGTGCCATATTCTTTAATAAACATTTGCGATTGTACAAAAATATTATACAATGGTTTCGATACAAATTTCCCGTTATTTTTAAAAACGCTTTCCATTTCTTTATCAAAAAGCCCCATTAATTGCTTCATGATCGTCTGGACAGTTTTTTCAAGCGGCAAATGGACGTACCTTACAACGAGTCTTACTAAAATAAAAAATACAAATACATCAACGAGTGCTACTATCACCATTACGTAAAGCGGCATTGGTAAATCTTCTGTCCCAAGAAAATAAAGCGCTGTCCCAATTGCTAGCGTCATCACCATGTATTTTTGCGGCATCGTAAAATTCACTATTAAAATAACAATTAACATTACAAAATAATAAATATATACATTGATTGGAAAAAAGTAAGTACTGATAATAACGAATGCGCACGCTAACGTAAAAGCTATCGCAATTTGAGGAATGACTTTTCGAGTAATCCCATATGTAGGTTGCATGGAAATAATCCCTATTAAAACAACAATAGGTAAAACTCCAGCCAAATCAGGAAAAATAACAGTATGAACAATAACACAAATACTTGCATAAATAAATGCTTGCAACATTTGAATTAATCCTCGCGCCCCAATTTTATCTAGCAAAAATTTTTTCATCAGTTCCCCTCTCTTCTATCACGTTTACTTAAGCTCTGTAACTATAATAGAAAATAAATGATTAGATAGCAAGTAAACAATAAAAAAACCTAGGCATATAATAGATATTGTTGCACATCTTCATATATTGCATAGGTTTTATGTTTATTGAATTTTTTCTTGTAATCGCTCAATGTCGTCATCTGAACCAATAACGATTAAAATATCTCCTTCATGAAGTACATCATTTGCTTCAGGAGTAATAATCATTTGTTTGTCTTTTTTTATACCGACGATGTTAACGCCAAATGAGTTACGAAAATCTAAGTCAACAAGGCTTTTGCCGAGGAAACGCGGATCAGAAACCGAAATCTCCACTAAGCTATATTCATCAGAAAGTTCTAGATAATCAAGCATGTTTTTCGATACGATATAATGCGCAATTCGTCGTCCCATATCCCGCTCTGGATGGACAACTCGGTCAGCTCCGATTTTATCTAGTAATTTAGCATGCTTATCATTTGTTGCTTTTGCAGTAACATATTTTACGCCCATTTCTTTTAGAATCAGCGTTGTTAAAATACTTGACTGAATATCTTCACCAATTGCGACAATAACATGCTCGAAATTTCGAATACCTAATTGACGAAGCGCGTTTTCATCGGTTGAATTGGCGATAACTGCATGAGTAGCAATCGACATATATTCATTTACCCGTTCTTCATCAGAATCGATGGCAAGCACTTCCATTCCTTGTTCGACAAGTGAACGACAAATACTTCCGCCAAAGCGCCCAAGACCGATGACTGCAAATCCCTCTTTCATGTGTAGCTTACCTCCCTGTTACTTTTTTTCTACTAAATCATGTTTAAATGCATAGATTGCAGCTTGTGTGCGGTCTTGTACATCTAATTTGGATAAAATATTACTTACATGTGTTTTTACTGTTTTTAAAGTAATGAATAGTTCATCCGCGATTTCTTGATTCGATTTACCTTCTGCAATAAGAAGTAAGATTTCATTTTCGCGATTCGTTAAATCATCATGTAGGTTTTTTTCTGGTTTAGCGGTTAGTCTTTGCATCATTTTACCAGTTACTTCTGGTTCAAGGACAGAGTCACCGCCGTATGTAGCTCGAATCGCATCGGCAATTTCACTCGCTGTCGAGGTTTTTAACATATAACTGCTCGCTCCAGCTTCGAGTGCAGGATATACTTTTTCGTCGTCAATAAAACTGGTGACGATAATAATTTTTGCTTCTTTCCAATTCTTCATGATTTCTTTCGTTGCTTCAATGCCATCCATCTCATCCATAACTAAATCCATTAAGATAATATCTGGGCGCAACTCTAAAGCCATATCAGCGCCTTCTCGGCCGTTTTCTGCCTCGCCGACTACTTCCATGTCATCTTGAACAGAAAGATAAGCTGACACGCCTATACGTACCATTTCATGATCATCTACTAGTAAAACTTTTATCATTCGTTTTCCACGTCCTTTTTCGCAACAAGTGGGATTTTTATTTCTACGCTAGTTCCTCGTCCTTTAAAGCTAATTATTTTAATGGTACCACCAAATTCAGCGACTCGTTCACGCATATTTTGTAAACCGTAAGAACCTTGACGAACATTATCCATATCGAATCCTACGCCGTCATCAACTACTTTCATTACGGCTAAATTATCCATTGTCACTAAACGTACTTCTAATAATTTTGCTTTAGAGTGACGCAAAGTATTCGATAGTAATTCTTGCACTATCCGGAATAAATGATCTTCAATACCTTTTTGCAAATTAATATCTTCAATTTGCCATTCGACTTCGATGGGTAATTTGGTTGTTAATTCTTTTAATAATTGTTCTATACCCGTTTTTAATGACTTTCCTTCGAGCTGCGTTGGTCGCAAATGAAGTAATAGTGCACGCATCTCAGATTGGGATTCATTGACAATAGATTCTACCATTTTTAGTTGCTTTTGCATGGCGGGAGTTGCACTTTTTTCGCTTTGCTCATTTAAGGCAGATAATAGCATCATCGCTGCGAATAATTGTTGACTCACAGAATCATGTAACTCACGCGCAATCCGGTGACGCTCTTCTGACAAAATAGCTTCTTTCGTTTGACCACTTGATTCAGCGCGATCACTTGCTAGCTTTTGAGTCAGAATCGTTTGTGCTTTCATCTTATCACGCAAACGGTCGATTTGCTTATAGACTTGCTGTACTTCTAAAAAAGTTTCATCTTCTTCACTAGTAATCTTTTTTTCTAAATCGCCTTGTCCTAGCAGCCGAATCGAAAAGTCAATCGACTCAAACTTTTGCTTAACAAAATAGCCAAGTAAGCCGCCAATAATTAAACCTATCGAAATAGCTGTCAGCGGAACAAAGACGATAAAAGGAATGTAAAATATTTTTTGTTCAATTAAGATTTTATACCAAGAACCTTCACTGAAAAAATAGTATCCTACCGTTCCAATGGCTGTTGCAACAAGGAGTAATCCTGAGCAAACTACCATCATTAGTTTCGAAAAACTCATAACCTGATCACCTCTAAATCTCCGAAGATTACAGAAGTCATGATTTTCACTTTTCGTGCGGAACTTTCGTAATTATCTGAGTAGACCTTGATGCTATTATTTTGGATAGAGGTGCTTTCTTTATCATATTGGATATTTCCGAAAATCGCGGAGTGTTCAATACAAATGCCAATATCAAATGGAACGAGGATGCGAATTTTCCCGGATACACTGCGAATCATAATAATACTTTCGCCAGTTGGAAGCACCGTATTTCCTAGATCAAGAATCGTATCGCCTATTCCTGTTTGAATATTGATGTCATCCCATTCGTACACGACGTCTAATATCCGCTGATTACCAAACCACTGATTACGAATAAATTTACCCGTGCGATCAATTTTACTGTCTGGCTCTCTCGTTTTAAGCATTAATAATTGGGGTGCCCGCTTCCGGCTTATATAATGAATAATCGCATAAATACCTGCAACAACAAGTCCAACTTTAAAAGTAGTTGTTAACAGCACTGCAATAATGATAAATACGATACCAATAAATAGTGAGTTTTTTGCGCTTTTTTTCGTGGCACTTGCTTTCCTTGATGTAAAAATGAAGAATATTCCGAGTGCAAATAAAATGAGTAGTTCCCACTGGAATAACATCTCAAGACCAACACCAACAATAATCGCAATTAAAAATATAAAAACAACCGAGCTTTCCATTTTTTTCAAGCTGACACACCTCCTTAAGCCATTCTTTAGACAAAGTTATTTCTCGATTTTTCGCTACTTTGTACAGCTGTGTTTATTATAGCGATGATTTGCTAGTGGAAACAAACCGCGCTAGTTGGAACAATCTCTACTACTTTAGTCGGATGCCTCTTCTGTTAACTTAGTAATTACTCCATTTTCTTGTGTAATCCGTCTTGCTTTTAAAAGTGTACCAATTGCGCGTTTAAATTGTGCCTTACTAATTCCGAATTTAGCACGGATTGCATCTGGATCTGATTTATCTCCAAATGGCATTTCACCACCAACACTTCGTAAGTAAGTTAATATCATTTCCGCATCGTCATTTAATACTTCATGGGCTCTCCCACGTAACGATAAATTAAGTGAGCCATCTGGTTTCACTGCAATAACACGAGCTTTTACACGTTCTCCCATTCTCGGTTCTGCAGTCCGTTCACTTTCATGAATAAAGCCAATATGGAAATCATCTGTAAAGACAAAGGAGCCAACTTTAAGTAATCGATAAATGGTTCCTTCTACATTTTGATTAAAAAGATCTTGATCTGCACGAACCGCAATTGCGCGGAATTGTTCTTCTTCAGCGAGAACTCCCCACACGCGATTTTCTTCGTCTACGCGAAGTGCAATCATCACTCGGTCTTCTTTTTTCGGCCATAAGTGTGGTAGTGCAGGCAAATCATCTAATGATACAACGACGTCTTTTTCGATACCAATATCCACAAATACACCTAAATGTTTGCGTACTTCGGTTACTGTGCCCCAGCCGTAATGTCCAACTTGAATTTTTGGAATAATTGTTGTTGCGCGGATTTCTCGGTCGTAGTCAACAAAAATAAATGCTGTTACTTCATCTCCAACAGCAAGTTCTGTTTCATGTGTATTCGATTTAGATAAAAAAACAGTCACTTCATCTTTCTCTAGGAGCCAACCTGTTTCTTTAATTTCTTTTACTGTCATTACTTGGCTTTTGCCAATATAGTTATTCATTTTTTTCCACCTTTATTTTAAGAATAGTCTTGTTTCATTATAGCGTATCTAGACTCGTAAGGCTACCTGCTACGTAGAATCAATCTTGGTTAATATGCAGCTTTAAAATATTGATTTTTTCTTTTAAAATATCTTTTGCGAAATCATTCGTTTCTCTAGCTGCACTTCCGACGTGATAATCTGTATGATTTAGTGTTTCTTGAAAGATAGCAATATTTTCAGGTTTAACGCCACTTCCAACTAGAATTTTAAATGAACTTGGATTTTCTTTACTGTCATTTATCCACCGTTTAAGGCGTGGCAAAGAATCAAGTGCACTAGCTGTTCCACCTGAAGTTAATAATTGATTAATGTCTTGGCCGTATGTACGTAAAACTTGGTAGCTTGCTTCAATATCTTTTGTTGCTTCTAGCGCACGATGGAAAGTAAAATCTAAGTCACCTTTCCACTCAATCACTTTTTCTAGAAGCTCTTGATCAATGTTTCCGTCTTCCGTTATTCCACCATAAACGATACCTTTGACCCCAACTTCTTTTGCAAGTTCAATATCTCGTTCCATCACAATTCTAGCAGGCTCATCGTATACAAACGAAAAACTATGAGGGCGAATCATCATCATCGCCGGAAGTTTTGAAGCACGAACGATTTCTTTAATAGCACCGTAGCTAGGCGTTAGGCCACCTTCACTTATAGCGGAAACTACTTCCATTCTATTTGCGCCATATTTTTCTGCTAAGTACGCATCTCTTGGGTTTTGAACTATCACTTCTAACATTTATTTTCGCTCCTTTTTAATACTAATTACCTTCATTCTACCCTTTTAACACGCAAATGAATACTAAAAAATCCATGAAAAGAAAATTGGCTTCTCATGGATTTTGTGCTTATTATTTTAAATTTGTAGTAAATACTTCTGTTTTCCCAGCAACCGTATTTGGAGTTCCAGCGAATTCAAAATCGTATTTGCCTTCTGAACTATTAGTTACAACCATTGGTACCACTGTGCTTGCGGCATTTTTCTTGATAAAATCAAAGTCCGCTTCAACGATTGGATCGCCTACTTTTACTTTATCGCCAACGTTTACTAACACGTTAAAACCTTCTCCGTTTAATGATACCGTTTCTAAACCGATATGAACGAGAATTTCCTGCCCCATATCCGTGCGAATACCAAAAGCATGTTTCGTTTCTGCAAGTTGAATAATTTTCCCATCAACTGGCGCTACGATTGTGCCGCTTTCTGGTTTAATTGCAATACCTTCGCCCATCATCTTTTGATTAAAAACTGGATCTGGAACATCTTCTAACGCAATCAGTTGTCCAGTCACATGAGCAAATACGGTTTCATTTTTACTTTTTTTCAAGAATTTTTTAAACATCCATCTTCCTCCTAGCAAATTCATCAATTAACTATTATTTTACCTTTTTAGTGAAGAAAAGGCACGGAGAAAGTATCAAGTATAGCTTGAACTTCTTCATGCCTTTTCCAAAGTTTATTTACTTATTTTTAAATCTTCAATGGAGTTAATGTTTGTCATGTATTTTGGAACTGCTAAGCCGATTTTCGCACCTTTTAAGTTCGGTCCTAAATCTTCAAACTTTCCTTTGTAATCTTTGTAGTAGATTCCGGAAGTGTTTGGTAGCCATGCAGCGACCATTCCATCTGCTGCATCTGTTGCGACAGACGCCCACATTGGTTGAATTTCCATTGCTTGAATGGTTGGTTTATAGCCAACTTGTTTCAAAGCTTCTGCAACAACATTCGTTGAGGCAATTTCTGAATCCCAAGCTACATAAGTAAGCTTGATTTCATCGCCATCTACTTTTTCCACGCCATCGGTCCATTTTGCTACTTTTTCTGGATTGTTTTTAATCCACTTTTTAGCAGCTTCTTCTGGATCTACTCCGTCATTAACTTCTAGCATTACTTCAGACATATCTTCAGCAGTCCAGAAGAAATTATCTAGCACTTTGTAGGCAGAAGGTTTTTCTTCTTTCAAACCTTTGCGGACAATTGTGTGGATATTTTCAGCGTTTCCAAAAACATTTTTAGGATCATCTAAAAATTTCAAGTCGAATTTTGTAAACATCCAGTGAGGTGTCCAACCAGTCACAACAATCGGGCGCTTATCTTTCATCGCTTTTTGTAGTGTACTAGTCATAGCCGCAGTCGAACTTGTTTGTAACTGCCAATTGTCATCATCTAAATGATAATCTTTAATCGCATTTTGTGTTGCAAGCATAATTCCTGCTCCAGCATCAATTCCTGTGATTGTATAATTGATTTGTTCGCCTAAATCTTTTTTCGCGTCATAAGGAGCAAGGGTTGTCCCGCAGGCTGCTAAAGTGAAAATAAGCATAGCCAAAACTGCGGTGGTGATTAATTTTTTTAGCAATCTACTCTCCTCCTTATTCTGATTTCGCTTTTTTATTGAAAGCTTGTGTTAGACGGTCTAGGATAATTGCTACGATAACAATCGCAATCCCAGCTACAAATCCGCCACCAGCGTCATTACGTCCTACTGCAAAGTAAACACGTGTTCCAAGTCCCATTGCACCAATCATCGAAGCAATTACAACCATGGAAAGTGCTAACATGATACTTTGGTTAATCCCAGCCATCATGGTCGATTTCGCCATTGGTAGCTGTACTTTCCAAAGTTTTTGCCAAGGTGTTGAACCAAATGAATCTGCTGCTTCAACAAGCTCAGTCGAAACTTGGCGAATACCTAGGTTAGTCATACGAACAGTTGGAGGCATTGCGAAAATAACAGAAGCAACTACCCCTGGAACCATCCCAATTCCGAAAAATGCTACGGCTGGAATTAAATATACAAAGGCAGGCATTGTTTGCATAAAGTCAAGCACCGGTTTAAAGATGCTTTCAACGATACCGCTTTTCGCCATCCAAATACCAAGTGGAACACCTATAACAAGTGCAATTAAACTACTCGTAAGAACAAGAGTCAGCGTTTGAGTCATATCACGCCAGAAATCTAAGTTCCAAATTAATAGTAAACCGACAACTTCAAAAATAATTAATCCCCATTTTTTTCCTTTGCGGTTAACCCAGAAAGTCCCAAATACTAGTAAAATAATAAATAACCATGGTGGAACTAAGTCGAATACCCATTGGAATGCATCAACAATTCCGCCAATGATATTTGTAATTACATTAAAAAATCCTTCAAATTGCGTTAAGCCATCAACTAATTTATCAATCCAACTAGCTAATGGAATCGTTGGAATATTAGGCATTAACGTTCACCTCGTTTCCAGAAAGTGCGGCCAGAACAGATCCGCGAATAATAATTCCTTTTAATTTTCCATCTTCGGTTACAGCGATTGGAATCGTTGTTGTCGAGATAGTATCCATGATTTCTGCAAGTGGCGTATCCGGACCAGTTGTCGGTACATCACTGTGTAAAGCAGTTTCAAGCGAAGTAATATTTTCTTTAACTAGTTTAGAAACTTCCGCTGCATGGACAATACCAACTAACTCACGGTTACGCTTAACAACAAATACACTAGATGTTCCAGCTTCACGCATCCGTTTTAAAGCGACACGAGGGCCGTCTTTTTCAAAATTAACGATTTCTGGGCGTATCATTACGTTGCTCGCTGTATAAACTTTGGAACGGTCTACATCTTCAATGAATTTTTCTACGTATTCATTTGCTGGATGTGCCAGAATTTCTTCCGGGGAACCAGTTTGAACAACAGAACCATCACGCATAATCATAATGTGGTCGCCAATACGAAGCGCCTCATCCAAATCATGGGTAATAAAGATGATTGTTTTCTTCATTTTATCTTGTAAATCTAGTAGTTGATCTTGCATGTCTTTTCTGTTAAGTGGGTCAAGTGCTGAGAAAGCCTCATCCATTAATAAAATATCTGGATTGTTAGCAAGTGCTCTCGCTAGCCCTACACGTTGCTGCATCCCACCAGAAAGTTGGGAAGGATATTGTTCGCCGTAACCAGCTAAACCAACAAGTGCAAGCGATTCTGCTGCATTTTTCTCACGTTCTTCTTTGTTCATTCCTTGAATTTCAAGCCCGTATTCAACATTACGGTTAATCGTTCTATTTGGAAATAAACCAAAATTTTGGAAGACCATACTCATGCTTTTTCTTCTAACTTCCAAAAGTTCTTTTTTATTTAAACTAGAGAGTTCTTTTCCGTCCAGCCAAATTTTTCCGCTCGTAGGCTCAATTAGACGGTTTAAAAGTCGTACCAAAGTTGACTTCCCACTACCAGAAAGCCCCATTATAACGAAAATTTCTCCTTCTTCTACGCTAAAAGATGCTTTATTAACACCAATAGTCGCCCCTGTTTCTTTCAAAATCTCTGTTTTCGATTTCCCTTGAGAAAGTAAAGAAGATGCTTTAGAAGCCTTTTTTCCAAAAATCTTCGTTAGTTCTTCCACTTTAATCTTGCTCAAAATAAAATCCCCTTTCTTTTTTAAATTGAATTATTTACTAGGCAAAAATTCGGCCCATATCACTTTTAAAAAAAGCAATAACATTTATCATTGTACACAAGTTTCACATTAGTTTCACATCATACAGTTTGATTTGCGCTATTTCACACATTTTAGAAAGCGCCTCCATCTTACTACAAGAATGGCTAGCGCTTTTTTAAATTTTTTTTAATAAAATTAACTTTTTTTGTTGAAAACGAATCTTTTTCAGTGAAAAATTATTTCTTATAACAGCATTTTTGTGAAATTTTTGTTAGAATAGAAAAGGACATTTCATTAGGAAGGGGGAGATGAAATGGATGGAGAACTTTCAAAGGATGTGGACCAGAAGATGAATTTACTCAAAAAGTGGTTCAGTTCTATTGACTGGGACCAATTTTGGAATCATATTATTTCAGTTGGAATAAAAATTGCCATTTTAATTGCTCTTTATTTTATTTTCCGCGTGGTTGGTAATAAAATTATCCGTAGTTTCTTCCGCAAATATCGGCAACAACAAGCAGTTTCTGTTGGGCGCGCGGATACGTTAGAAAGCTTAATTTCTAATTTTTACGGCTATGTTTTATTCTTCACTTTTGCGATTTTATTATTACAGAACTTTATGGATGTTACAGCGATTATTGCAAGTGCTGGGGTGGCGAGTTTGGCCATTGCCTTTGGTGCTCAAGGGCTTGTTAGTGACGTTGTGACTGGATTTTTTATTCTACTTGAACGTCAACTTGATGTTGGTGATACGATTAC
This sequence comes from Listeria innocua, assembly GCF_028596125.1. Lineage (GTDB taxonomy): Bacteria > Bacillota > Bacilli > Lactobacillales > Listeriaceae > Listeria > Listeria innocua. The sequence goes on along the minus strand of NZ_CP117229.1, from coordinate 979,907 downwards.
CATTGGACTAGTTAATGGAACAGTAGAAGCACTTGGCCTTAGAACAACACAGGTACGTGATTTTGATGGCACGCTTCATTTCATTCCTAACAGACAAATTATGGTCGTTAGTAATCATTCGCGCGGTAATATGCGTGTGATGGTGGACATTCAAATTAGTCCACATGAAGATCCGGAAAAAGCAATTAAAATTATTGGTGAGGTTTGTGACGTTGCTGCAAAAGAAAATAAAAATATCGTTGAGCCCCCTGTTGTCTTAGGCGTGCAAAACATTGACGCAACAAATATGATTATCCGCGTAGTTGGTAAAGCAGTGAACGGCGAGCAGTATTCTGTTCAACGTGACTTACTCAAAGATATTCGCGAAGCACTCGCAGAAAACGAAATTGAATTACCACTTAATTTTGTTAGCACATTCGGACCAAATAATAATTAAAAAGACGCCAATTCGCTCCTTTTGAGAACGAATTGATGTCTTTTTTATTTGCTTTCCAAAAAGTTCACTAATACATCTATTGCAAATGGAATAGCTTCTTCTTTTGGACTAAGTTTCGCGTGATGCAAACTGTACTCGGAATCCACGCCTAACCAAAACATAAACCCTTTAATTTCAGATAAAAAGTAACCAAAATCTTCTCCAGTCATCGCTGAACGAGCTGGCACATAGCTTTCTGGATATTGTTCTTCCAAAAAGTGGATGAATTCTTCTGTTTCAACTGGATCATTGTCCACTTGATAGTAATCGGATCCAGGATGGAATTCTACTTCACATTGGTAGGCTTCTTCCCATCCTTTTGCTAATTGTTTTAAACGAGTCCAAACGATTTCCATTGTTTCTGGAGAAAGCGTCCTAATCGTTCCATCCAAAAAGGCAGTTTCTGCAATAACATTTTGGATTTCTCCGCTGTGAATGCGTCCGATTGTTATAACCGCGCTATCCATCGGGTCAATGTTCCGACTAATAATAGTTTGCATTTGTCCGACAAAAGCGCTTGCCGCCACAACCATGTCATTTGCCAAATGTGGATAAGCCGCATGTCCGCCTTTTCCTTTAAATGAAATAAAGAGTTCGGAAGTGTTTGCGAATAGTAAGCCTGGTTTAATTGCGATTTGGCCGACTTTATATTCTGGTGCAATATGAAGACCATAAATCGTATCGGGGCGCCACTCGGAAAATTCAGCACTTTCCATAATCGGTTTTGCTCCGCCTGGCCCTTCTTCAGCTGGTTGGAACACAAATAATAAGTTATCTTTTGCCGGTTTACTTGCAAAATGCGTTAATACTCCAAGCGCTATACTCATATGTAAATCATGTCCACAAGCATGCATATTCCCAGCATGTTTCGATTCAAATGGCAACCCAGTCTCTTCCGTAATAGGCAGCGCATCAATATCCGTACGATAACCGATTGTTTTTCCAGGATTAGTACCTTTTACTAAAACTAAAATTCCTGTGCGCCATTTCTTTATTTCTAAAAACTCGTTTGGTAATTTGCTAATATAATCGAGTAAATAAGCTTGGGTTTTTAGCTCTTTATATCCTGTTTCAGGAATTTGGTGCAAATCACGTCGAATGGCAATAAATTCATTTAACATGGTGCTCTCTCCTTCTAAAAAAGGACTGCTCCGCCAACAGACGGAACAGTTCCCTTTGATTTTTAAAGTTGGCGAAGTTCTTGCATAATTTCTGTTTTAGAAGCTGTTTTCGCATCTAATTTTTTAAGTTCACGTGCAGGAATTCCCGCTACAACTGTTCCAGGAGCTACGTCTTTAGTAACAATCGCGCCCGCTGCTACAACTGCGCCTTCTCCAATACGTACGCCTTCTAAAACAACAACATTTGCGCCCACTACAACATTGTCTTCAACAATAACTGGTTGAGCGGATGGTGGTTCTACAACGCCTGCAAGGACGGAACCAGCACCAATGTGGCAGTTTTTACCAACAGTTGCGCGGCCTCCAAGAACAACATTCATATCAATCATAGTACCATCACCGATAACAGAACCGATATTTATGCTTGCTCCCATCATAATTACAGCATTATCGCCAATTGTAACTTGGTCGCGAATAACTGCGCCAGGCTCAATACGAGCGTTAATATTTTTCATATCTAACAAAGGAATAGCAGAGTTACGACGATCATTTTCGATAACGTAATCTTCAATATTCGCTTTATTTGCCTCTAACAATGGCTCAACAACAGCCCATTCTCCAAAAATAGTTCCCGCATTTCCAGTGATAAATGTTTTTACATCACTAGGAAAATCGATTTTTTCTAGGTCCCCTTTTAGGTAAACCTTTACTGGTGTTGCTTTCTTGCTATTTTGAATAAAAGAAATAATTTGGTGCGCATCCATTTGTTCCATGAATTTTTGTCTCCTTCCGATATGTTCTGTTTTCTATTTTGCCATAGCTATTTAACTTGTTCAAGGAATTTATCTGTTATTTCTAAAAACGCCTTCACTTGCGGTAGACCAAGTGACTGTTCATAGGTCAATAAGTTGGTTTCTCGGCTTAAAATCGAGCCATCTTTTTCTCTTAGTGGTATTTTGTTGATTTTGTCCGTATAGCCTAACATCGTCACTTCTGGCAAAATGGCAAAACCAATACCGTTTAAAGCCATTTGTCTAGAGGTTTCCATTTGATCCATCAACATAGCTTGGCGCGGCATCTTCCCGAAATTTCTTTGCCAGTAATCTTGAATCACTTGATAGTAATTCGAATCACTACGGAATTGGATAAACGGACGATTTGTCTGGAAAACTTCTTCAATTTTAGTGATTTCTGTATCAACTAAAACGAGTTTATCGTTAAATAAGGGTTTTTGAACACTTTTCCATGTCGAGTTTCCGCGTACAATACCTATATGGACATTACCAGCCGCTAATTGCTGAGTTACTTCACTGCTCCAACCAGTAACAAGGGAAATCTGGACATTAGGATAAGCACTTGCAAATGCCTTTAATACACGTGGCAACCACATTTGAGCCACAACGCTCGCACAAGCAATGCGCAGTGTCCCGCGAACGACGCCTTCCATTGCTTCTAGTTTTTCTTGAATGGTATGCTCGCGCTCAATCACACTGGATGCATGACGGACAATGGCTTCTCCTTCAGGTGTTAGAAGCAAACCTTTTTGCGTTCGAATGAAAATTTTTGTATTCCATCTGCTTTCAATCGTTTGCAGACGCTGGGACAACGCAGGCTGACTTAAAAATAATTTCTCCGCACTTTTACGCATATTTAGTTCTTCTGCCAAACAAACAAGAAGTTCATATTCCGTTACAATCATCTATTTTCCTCCACCTGTAAATGAATATAACGATTGACTTGTTTTAAAACAACGCGTCTTGTCACAATTCCTTCAAAATGGTGGTCTTCATCTACAACACAAACAAAAGGATGATCAACAAGTAAGCGTACAATTCGCTCGTTATTATTAAAATCTTTAATCACCGGGAAATCCGTTTGCATAACATCTTCCACTTTTAAATCTTCTAGTCGTTCAAATTCAATCCGTTCGAGTCCGAGAATGGCATCTGTTATCATTGCTGCGCTAATTAATCCATGGAGTTTAAATTCAAAGTCTAGTACTGGAATAACAGAATAACCGCATTTCGTTAATACAAGTAGCGCATGTTCGAGATTATTACCCAGTTGCACGTGAGCTACTTTTTCAGCGGAAATCATTGAATCAGCTAGTTCATTGTCAATAAATTGTCCAAATCTATTAGAGATCATTTAGAATCTTCCTCTTCCTTGTATTTTCAAGCTCTGCGAAGTTCCTTTCAACTTTAAAAAAAATAAAACGAAACTTTTCCATCTCCTATTCTACCATACTATTTAGTCTGATTTCTTTCATTTAGTGCTTGAAAGTGAATTTTTACATAAAAAAAACCGTGAATAAATATTCACGGCTTCTAAGTAAATAACCAGATTGACTGATTGTTTACCTTGTTATTCGTTTTCTTGTAACGTTTCAAAAATTTCGATTGCAGTCATATCAATATCATCAAATTGATATTTGCTATTGTCGCCATAGATTTCTACTTCAAATGAGTTAGAAGCTTGGAAAAACTTCACTTCGCACACAGGCGTACCATTTTTTTCAAAACGTCTTGCTTGTGTTTCAGCTGACTCATCTTCTTGCATTGCATGTAAACGTTGAATAATTCCCAGTAACTGAGACATCTTATACTCTCCTCTCAAATCCACCATCTGACGTGCAAAAAATTTGCTACCTTGCTGTAATTGTAATACGCGCGTGGCAATGCTTTTTTACATATTTCCTCATATCTGGTTTTTTCGCCATATCTTATTTCTTTCACTATACTACCAAATTTTATCGCAAACCGCACGTATAACGCAAGGGTTCTGGAAATATTCAGAAAAAGAAATTATTTTAAATTAACCAGAATGACACGATTTGTTCTATTTTCATGCTTATTTTATCTCAAAAAAAGACTATAAAAAAGTATTTATCTTTTTTACAGTCTTTGATAATTAAAATTCATTTTTTCGGTTTGCCGTAGCACTTATAATCATTTTTGTTGCTCGAACAATTGTTTTATGGCGATTAAATCCTTTAACACAAATCGTTTGGTCGCCAATTGTAGCAAATACTTCCCCCCATGAACCACAGGGATTAAAGCCGTAAGCATGTATTTTTAGCAAGCCGTCTTTTGTTGGAAAAAAGAGAGCTTCGTATTTACCTGGTTTAGTCATATCCGGTGGCCCCTTCCACATTCAACCAATCATTTCTAACTGAAAATGATTATCATTATTAAAACTATCTTATAGCATTCTAAATAAAAGTGCAAGGCTTTTTAGTAATATTTTCAGATATTTTGCTTTTCTCCCTTTTTAAGCTATAATGGAATGAAATTATGAAGCTTACTCCCACCTGATTTTCACGGGATTTTCTTATAAAGAAAGGTGACAAAAATGACCAAATCCATTCGACCAGAATTGCGCGACATTGAAGTTAGTGGTATCAGAACATTTAACACAAGAGTTACTGGTATTCCTGATATGATTCGTTTAACACTTGGGGAACCTGATTTTCCAACACCAGAGCATGTAAAACAAGCAGCCATCACCGCCATTCAAGAAAATTTCACCAATTACACACCAAATGCAGGTATGCCAGAACTACTTGAAGCAGCTTCTTCGTACTTTGAGGAGAAATATGACCTAACTTATAGTAATAAAGAAATCATCGTTACAGTAGGTGCTACAGAGGCTATTTCAGTCGCGCTGCAAACTATCTTAGAGCCAGGTGATGAAGTTATCTTACCTGACCCAATTTATCCTGGGTATGAACCACTTATAACACTAAATAAAGCCCGCCCGGTCAAAGTAGATACAACGGAATCCAATTTCAAATTAACGCCAGAACAATTACGAGCACATATTACACCAAAAACGAAAGCACTTATTATTCCTTATCCGTCTAACCCAACTGGTGTCTCACTTTCTAAACAAGAACTAAGAGATCTAGCAGAAGTTTTAAAAGAAACAGGTATTTTCGTTATTGCAGATGAAATTTATAGTGAATTAACGTACCATGAAGAGCACGTAAGTATTGCACCAATGCTCCGTGATCAAACAATTGTAATCAATGGCCTATCTAAATCGCATGCAATGATTGGTTGGCGAATCGGCTTCCTACTAGCCCCAGAAATAATCACTACCGAAATGCTGAAAATTCATCAATATTCGGTGACATGCGCCAGCTCAATTTCTCAAAAAGCAGCCTTAGAAGCCATTACAAACGGAAAAGACGATGCGTTCCAAATGCGCACGGAATATAAAACACGAGCAAACTTCACACAAGATCGCTTAGAAAAAATGGGCTTTAAAGTCATCCCACCTGATGGAGCTTTCTATTTCTTTGTAAAACTGCCAGATGACATAACTGAAAACTCCTTTGATTGGGCTGTTAGACTCGCAGAAGAAGCCAAAGTAGCTGTCGTACCAGGAAATGCTTTTTCTGAAAAAGGTGACCGTTACTTCCGACTTTCTTATGCTACTTCCGTTAATAACCTTGCAGAAGCGTTAGATCGGATGGCTCAATTTTTAGCAAAATAAAGAAACACCCGCTAAATTAGTTAGCGGGTGTTTCTTTATTTACCGATAATATTTAATGAGCGCCTGTGTGCCTTCCTCGCTCAAGCCTTGTTCTGCCAAAGTCTGATACATTTTCTCAGCCAAGGTAAGCCCGGGAAGCTCTAACCCCATTTGTTTTGCTTCAGATAAAGCAATTCCCATGTCTTTAATAAAATGTTTAATAAAGAATCCTGGTGAAAAATCATCTTCTAGTATCCGTGGAATCAAGTTTGTAAGTGACCAACTTCCTGCTGCTCCACCTGAAATAGAATCAAGAACGCGCGAAGGATTAAGTCCTGCTCTTTCTGCATAAATAATCGCTTCTGTCACACCAATCATGTTAGAAGCAATTGCAATTTGATTTACCATTTTTGTATGTTGGCCAGAGCCAGCATCTCCTTGTAATATCACACTGCTACCAAGAATTTCAAAAATCGGTTTCACTTTTAAGAATACATCTTCTGCTCCACCAACCATAATCGCAAGTGTTCCATTTTTTGCTCCAATATCACCGCCTGAAACTGGTGCATCAAGTACACCTAGCCCTTTTTCGTGGCCCGCTTCAGCAATTTTTTTAGCTAATGCAGGTGAGGAGGTCGTCATATCAATCGCAACAGAACCTGCTTTCAAATTATCTAAGAAACCATTTTCACCTAAGTATAGTTGTTCTACATCTTTTGGATAGCCAACCATTGAAATTAAGATATCCACTTTAGCTCCTAGTGAGCCCGGATCAGATTCCCATAGCGCCCCTTGACTAAGAAGTGCTTCTGCTTTTTCTTTCGTACGCGTATAAATATGCACCTCATAGCCAGCCTCAAGAAGATGTTTAGCCATGCTTGACCCCATCACGCCAGTACCAACAAAACCTATTTTTTCCACCTAAAAAACCTCCTACCTAAATGTAATACCAATTATCGCTAAAAATACAAAGAACAATACAACTAAGCCAAGTAGTATCAAATGAACTTTTTTATACATTACGGTAATCGCAATAAATTCTCGAATCAAGGCATTTGGCATATAATAAAGTGCTGTTTTTGCACCAATCCCCTGACTTTTCAGACCAGCTTTTCTTGCGTATAAACCTGCTCGGAAAAGGTGAAAGTTATTAGTCGAAAATAAACTGTTATATGTCGGCATAATTGCATCCATTTTTGCTTTTGAAAATTGCATATTTTGAAGTGTATTAACCGATTTGTCTTCCATGATAATGAAGTTTTCATCAATACCTTTACTAATTAAATAGTCACGCATCGCTCTTGCTTCTGAGACCGTCTCATTTGCGCCCTGTCCACCCGAAACGATGAAAGTAGCGCGTTTCCCTTTTTTGTCATATTGTTTCTCATAGAACGCGATAGCACGATTTAATCTGCTCGCAAGTAACGGTGGCACCCTATCCCCATCAATCAAGCCACTACCAAGCACAATAAGAAAATCTTGATTATATCTTGGGAAATTGAATTGATATAGGAACGTTGATAGAAGAAATGATAAAAATAAAAACGAAAAATATCCTACAAATGCCATTACAAATACTACAACCATTCCAAGTATCGGGCTGCCGTTTTTCAAAATACTACCGAACCAAAAAATAAATAAAATGACGATAACTAAGCCAATAAATAACGGTAGCATATTAGCGAGTTTTCGTCCTTCCCGTTTTAACATTAAACGCCCATTCATAATTAGTGTTGTTGCAAGTCCAATTATAAAAAATGGAATAAGTAAGAACAGTAAAATCAACACCGTACTCATAATTGAAACAAACAACTCGTTCCCGTTTGAAAGAGTAACGTAAATAAGGGAAAGTAAAGAGAAAAATAGTGCAAGTGTTAAAACAATCCCGTTACTTATTCTTCGTCTATCTATAAAAGATAAAACAATGAAAAGCAGAAGAAAAAATCCTGCTAATGAATAGATAACCAATCTTGTTGCCTCCTTTTTAAGCTAACTGTATTTTTAATTATACTTTGCACACCCTTTTTTCACAATATAAAAAGACCTAGACAAAGAAATTTGTCTAGGTCTTCATCAGAGCTTACTCTGCAGTATATTTCTCAACTAATTCTACAACTTCTTCTGCTGTAGATTTATTTAAAGCTTCTTCCGCTAATTTAACCATTTCAGATTGATCTAAACGTTTGATTAACGAACGAGATTTAAGAATGCTTGAAGCACTCATTGAAAATTCATCTAAGCCTAAGCCTAAAAGAAGTGGTACAGCCGTTTGATCTCCAGCCATTTCCCCACACATACCAGTCCATTTGCCCTCTTTATGAGAAGCATCAATTACCATTTTTACTAAGCGTAAAATAGATGGATTGTATGGTTGGTAAAGGTAAGAAACGCGTTCATTCATACGGTCAGCAGCCATTGTATACTGAATCAAGTCATTTGTTCCGATTGAGAAGAAATCAACTTCTTTTGCAAATTGATCAGCTAAAACTGCAGCAGCAGGAATTTCAATCATAATTCCAAGTTCGATGGAATCAGATACTTCTGTTCCAGCAGCTTTTAGTTTCGCTTTTTCATCTAGTAAAATATCGCGCGCTTGGCGGAATTCATTTACTGTTGCAATCATCGGGAACATAATTTTTAAGTTACCATATACACTTGCGCGAAGTAGAGCGCGAAGTTGTGTACGGAATAATTCTTCATTCGCAAAACAAAGACGAATCGCACGGAATCCTAGGAATGGGTTCATTTCTTCTGGAAGTTCTAAATAAGGTAACGTTTTATCGCCGCCAATATCTAATGTACGAACTACCACAGATTTTCCGTTCATACCAGAAACTACTGCTTTATACGCTTCGAATTGTTCTTCTTCTGTTGGGAAATTGTCGCGACCCATGTACAAGAATTCTGTACGATAAAGTCCAACTGCTTCCCCGCCATTAGAAATGACACCTTCTAAATCATTCGGAGTTCCGATGTTTGCTGCAAGCTCAACGTGAACGCCGTCTTTAGAAACTGTTTTTTCATTTTTAAGTTTTTCCCATTCTGCTTGTTGTAAAGCAAAATCAGATTTAATTTTTTCATAGTGAGCGATTTGTTCTTCTGTTGGGTGGATGATAACATTACCTTCCAAACCATCAATAATAACAATATCGTTTTTCGCTACGCTAGCAGTTACTTCTTTTGTTCCAACTACTGCTGGAATTTCAAGAGAGCGTGCCATAATAGCAGAATGCGAAGTACGACCACCAATATCCGTCACAAAACCTTTAACAAATTTACGGTTAAGTTGTGCGGTATCAGAAGGCGTTAAATCAGCTGCGACAACAACTACTTCCTCATCAATTAAAGCTGGATTTGGAATAGTCACACCTAGTAAGTGAGAAAGAACACGTTTGCGTACATCTTTAATATCAGCTGCACGTTCACGCATGTATTCGTTGTCCATAGATTCAAACATACCAATAAACATGTCTGTCGTTTCTTGTAAAGCTGTTTCTGCATTCGTTTTAGCATTTTTGATGCTTTCTTCAATTGGTCCTGTTAATTCAGGATCGTTTAAAACTAGAAGATGCGCGTCAAAAATTTGTGCCTTATCTTCGCCTAAGTCTTTAGCTGCTTTTTCACGAATCGTTGAAAGTTCTGTTCTAGAAACTTCTAACGCGCTTTCAAAACGTTTTACTTCACTTTCAACATCCGTAACTTCAGTTTTTTCATAGGAAAGATCAGGTTCAACGAGCAGATAAGCTTTCGCAATGGCAATCCCATCAGATGCTGCGATACCTTTCAACTCTTTAGCCATTATTCAGCCAATCCTTCTTTCTTAAGAACTTCAGTTAGTCCTTCAATTGCTTCTTTTTCGTCGCTACCTTCAGTATAGATAGTGATGTCAGCGCCTTTACCAATACCAAGGGACATAACACCCATGATTGATTTAAGATTTACTTTTTTGCCAGTGTATTCAATTTGAACGTCAGAGCTGTATTTACTTGCAGCCTGCACCAATAGAGTTGCTGGGCGTGCGTGAATTCCTGTTTCATCGATTACTACAAAACTTGCTTGTTCCATAATTTACATTCTCCTTTGTAAAGAAATTTGTTGTAACCTTTTAAGCCGAAAAATTTTCAGCAAAAAAGACTATCCCTCAATTAAAAAGAGTACCATGTTTTACCTATTGTTACAACTATTTGATTAAAAATTTTTTAGAATGTTTTTTTCTATTACGGCTTCTTTCGTTCTTTTACAACTGGAAGAAAGGGAGCGTTTTCTATAATTTTGTCACTAAATTGTTGCATTTTTGATTTAAAATGCACTTTTTAAAGGCTTATAGTTGATTTTAATAGGTTTTTAGTGCAGAATTTAAGGAAGGTTCAAAAATGCATACATTCTTTTTCATCAAGATAAACGCAACACCGAAAATTGAAGGAGTGATAACAATGGCAAAGGCACATGTTGGAGACATTATTGAATTTAAGGATGGCTTAACAGGAATTGTTGAAAAGCTCAACGAAAATTCTGTTATTGTCGACTTAACTTATATGGAAAATTTTAAAGATTTAGGTATTGAAGAAAAAACAGTGGTAAATCACAAAAATTATCAAATTATTCATTCTGTAGAAGAAGACGAAGAAGAGACAGAAGAATAAAAAATTATTTCTAACTGCGCAAAAGTAAAGCATTTTCGTTTAACAATGCTTTATGTTTTTGCGTTTTTTATATGTTTAAAAACGGGAAAAGGAGCGTTTTAATGTGGAAAGTAAAAAGAAAATTGCCATTATTGGAGCAGGTCCGGGTGGTTTAGCTACTGGTATGCTTTTAAGTCAACTCGGCTATCAAGTAAGCATCTATGAAAAAAATGACCGTATTGGTGGTAGAACTGCACTGCATAAAATGGGTAAATATTCATTTGATGTAGGACCTTCCGCTTTAACAATGACGCATGTATTAACTTCTCTTTTTATGGATTGTAACCGTAATATTTTAGATTATGTTTCCCTTTTACCAATCAATCCAATACACACGCTTTATTTTAAAGATATTACTTTTCCGCTTTATAGCGATTATTCTGAAACAAAAACAGTTATTAAAACTTACTTTCCTGGTGAAGAAGATGGATTTGATCGTTTTATGAGAGAAAATACGAAAAAAATGCTTTATATTTCGCCGCTTAATCAATTTAACTACAGTTCCTTATTTGATTTCTTTCGACCAACTACAATACGCGCACTTCCAAGTCTCACGCTTGGGCGATCTTTAATGGATGATTTGGCCAGATATTTTAATAGCAAATATCTTCGTATCGCTTTTTCCTTACAAATGCGTTATTTAGGAATGTCACCATGGGATATTCCAGCAGCATATAGTATTATTCCTTTTTCTGAGTATTATTTCGGCACTTTTCATCCAATCGGTGGTCAAAATAAAATTGTCGAAGCGATGCAACAAGTCGTTATGGAAAATAAAGGGAAATTCTACTTTAATTCTGAAGTAACCTCCTTTGAAACGAATGGAAAAGAAATTACTAGTGCAACTCTTGCTAACGGACAATCGATTGAAGCTGATTATTACTTTACTAATTTGGATTTTATTTATTCGTTAACAAGTAACACGAAAGTAAAGGAGAAAGAAAAAGAATACTCCTCTTCTGCTTTTATGTTGTATCTTGGTTTGAAAACAGTGCTTCCCTTTTCACATCAATCCATTATTTTTCCAGATAATTACCGAGAATTTGCGAATAATACCATCCATAAAAAAATCCTTTCTAAAGACTTAGCGATTCATATAACTAATCCTTCAGCCACGGATAACACAATGGCGCCAATGAATCATTCAAGCGTTCGGATTATGGTTTCTGCTCCAAATACTACTAGTGGCATTGATTGGAAAGAACAAACACCTGCATTCCGTCAATTAATATTAGATACGGTAAAGGCGAGATTAGAGATTCCTGATTTAGAGGATTATATTGAAGAAGAATATATTATTACTCCAACTGATTGGGAAGAAAAATATCATGTAAAATACGGGGCAATATTCGGTTTACAACATTTATGGCATCAACAAGGTTTCTTACATCCTGCGAAAAAGTCACCTAAGTTTAAGAACTTATTTGTTGTCGGAGCTGGAGCCATGTCTAGTAGCTCCCTCCCTTTCATTATTGAAAACGCACAAATTGCTACCAAGAAATTTTTGCAAAAAGAAAAGAAATCCGAGTAATCGATTAGCTGATTACTCGGATTTCTTTGTAGTCTTCGTTTCTTTTTCAAGGCTAAAGAAATAACAAGCTGTAAAAATAATATTTGAAACAATAATAATAGCAATCGAGGTCCATAAATCAAGATAGAACGATAAAAAGACAAAGAAAGCGATAATAATCCAATAAACGATGACAATTTCTGATTTTAAATCTGGATATTTAAGTCGTTCCCAACTATCCGTTAAACTTAAAATAAAATAAATCATTAAATGTAAAATCAGGCCTAAGAGCCACCAATTTATAAAATCAGATAGCTGTAAGATCGTAAAACCATTTTGCGTAATATATAGTTGTTTAGATTGCATTGTGATTGGTTCAATTAAGACTTCAAAAATCATCACCATCGTAGCTGCGATAAAAGAATAAATTCCTCCACGAATCCAATCAACATTGATTTTAAGTGTGATTTCACGTGCGATAATGTGTGTCCCGGCAATCATTCCGACCCAAATGAATCCCATCGTAATAGGAATACCGTACAAACTCCCGCCTAGCGTCGAGCCAATATATTCATCCGTATAACTTAATTGCATCCATTCAATACAAGTACTGACAACAAAAATAAGTAGTGTAATAGCAGATCCAAGCCATTTGCCATATTGCATAATAAAGAAAACTGCTGCAAAAACTCCAGTAAATACTAAAAATAGCGATTGGATTGTTGTTAAACGCGGCGGAATAATGTGTAAAGAAACTAGCAATACACTACCTAAAAACCAGAATATATATACCCAAAGTAAAAATTTGTAGTTTTTTTCTAACATCTATGAACCACTCCTATTTTTTCATTATATAGGATTTATTAAATTGCACAACTTTTATCTTATCTTTTGTTTAATTGTTGCCAAACGATTTCATTTGTTTTAAAGTAGTATGAGAAGTATTTGTTAAGAAGAGGTGTAAAGTATTTGAAGAGCATCAAGATTGATTATAAACTCGTATTGGGACTTATTTTATGTGCCCTACTTGTTATATTAACATATCAGTTCCCACGTGTTTTTTGGTATTTATATGGAGCTGGGATGTTATTTTTACTTAGTTTTGTGATATTTAATGACGATTTAAAAAAGGAATTTTCGTTCGTTAAAGGCATTTTACCTGGAATTTTTTCCGGAATTGTCCTTTATATTATTTTTTACATAGGTGCCTTTATTATTAAAGTAATGCCAGGTGGTCTAGAACATTCTGTAGAAGCTGCATTTAATAAGTATTCCACCCACTCTTTAGTAATATGGTTGCTTTTGATTGTCGCGATTATCCCCGGTGAAGAAATTTTCTGGCGTGGATTTGTATTAAAACGTTTGAACCATTATTTTAATCATTGGTTCTCTAATATTTTTGCCGCCTTACTATGTATGGTCATGATGTTGCCTAGTGGTAATTTTGCCGCTATCATCGGTATTTTTGTTGCATCTCTTGTATGGAATGTGATGTACTCTTATCGCCCGAGCCTTCTCATGGTTTATCTGTCGCATTTGACCTTTGCCTTTTTATTACTCGCGGCATTGCCAATTTATTAAAAAACTTAGAAACATTCCTTTTTTATAGGAATGTTTTTTTATGAAAAATTTGAAGCAAAATACTTGAAAGTCAAAATAGGTCAGTATATAATTAATTCATAAGGTCAAAGATAGTCAAAGTCAAGGCCTTTCATTTCTCATTTTTAAAAGGAGGAAATTAACTATGAACTGTGAAAAATGCAATCAAAATCAAGCAACAATCCAACTATATATGAATATTAACGGCAAGCGTGTAGAAATGCCGCTTTGTGCCTCTTGTTACGCAGAAGTTAGAAATCAAGCAAACTTTGGGGCAAATGAATTTCCAGGTGCTGGCGGTTCCCCGTTCGATGATATTTTCCGTCAACTAAGTGGCGCTGCAAACCAAGCAAGCCGTGAACAACAAAGTCAAAGAAACGCACAAGTACAAACACAAACTGGTGGCGCTGGAAACGGCTTACTAGATGAATTTGGAACAAACTTAACAGATATGGCGAAAAACGATCAACTCGATCCAGTAATTGGTCGTGACAAAGAAATTAAACGTGTCATCGAAATCTTGAATCGTCGTAATAAAAACAATCCTGTCCTTATCGGTGAACCAGGTGTTGGTAAAACTGCGGTTGTCGAAGGACTTGCAAATGCAATTGTCGCAGGTGAAGTTCCAAGTAAGTTAATGAACAAAGAAGTTATCTTACTAGATGTTGCTTCTCTCGTTTCTGGAACTGGAATCCGCGGACAGTTTGAAGAACGAATGAAACAATTAATTAAAGAATTACAAGAACGCAAAAACACCATCTTGTTTATTGATGAAGTGCACACAATTGTCGGCGCTGGATCCGCAGAAGGTTCAATGGACGCAGGAAATATTTTAAAACCAGCCTTAGCTCGCGGTGACTTACAAATGATTGGTGCAACAACGCTAAAAGAATATCGTACTATCGAAAAAGATGCTGCACTTGAGCGTCGTTTCCAACCAGTAACGGTGAATGAACCTTCTACCGAAGAAACACTTACTATTTTAAATGGCTTGAAATCCAAATATGAAGATTTCCATGAAGTTGTTTATTCTCCGGAAGCTTTAAAAGCAGCGGTTGAATTAAGCTCTCGCTACATTCAAGACCGTCATTTGCCAGATAAAGCGATTGATTTAATGGATGAAGTTGGTTCAAAATACAATCTATCTATTGAAAAATTGGATGAAAACACCGTTAGTGAACGTGTTGCTCGTTTAGAAGAAGAAAAAAACCAAGCCCTTCAAATGGAAGACTACGAAAAAGCAGCCAAAGTTCGGGACGAAATTACTCGACTTGAAGAAAATAAAACTAGTAACTCCTTTTCAGAACGGCCAGTTATTCAATCTTCTGATATTCAAGCGATTATTGAAGAAAAAACTGGTATTCCAGTAGGACGTTTACAAGAAGACGAACAATCCAAAATGAAAAACCTAGAAAGCAACTTAACCGGAAAAGTAATCGGTCAAGATGATGCCGTGAAAAAAGTAGCAAAAGCAATTCGTCGTAGCCGTGTTGGGTTAAAAGCTAAAAATCGTCCAATTGGTTCGTTCTTATTCGTCGGACCTACTGGTGTCGGAAAAACAGAACTTGGTCGCACACTTGCTCGTGAATTATTTGGTACAAGTGAAGCGATGATTCGTTTAGATATGAGTGAATTCATGGAAAAACACAGCGTCTCTAAATTAATCGGTTCTCCTCCAGGCTATGTTGGTCACGAAGAAGCTGGTCAATTAACTGAAAAAGTTCGTCGTAATCCTTATAGCATCATCCTTTTAGACGAAATTGAAAAAGCACACCCGGATGTACAACATATGTTTTTACAAATTCTAGAGGATGGACGTCTAACTGATTCTCAAGGACGCACAGTAAGCTTTAAAGATACAGTGATTATCATGACAAGTAATGCTGGTACGACTGATACAGAAGCTTCTGTTGGCTTTAATACAGCAACTGACAATAAACTTGAAAAAGGCTCAGATATCCTTGCAAAACTAGGCGCATACTTTAAACCAGAATTTTTAAACCGTCTAGATAGCGTTATTGAATTTAAATCTCTTGAAAAAGATGATTTAGTACAAATTATCGACTTAATGCTCGTTGACTTAAATTCAATGCTCGCACAAGAAGGAGTAACTATAGACGTTTCTAAAGAAGTTAAAGAACATTTAATCGAGCTTGGATATGACCCTAAATTTGGTGCTAGACCACTTCGCCGCACAATCCAAGAACACTTAGAAGATGCGATTGCCGATAGTTTAATTGATCAACCAGAAGCGAAAAAATTAAATGCCACACTAAATGACGATAAAAATATCGTTATAACTGAACAAGTAACAGTTTAATAAAAAAGGCTTGCGTTAACTTAAACGCAAGCCTTTTTCTAATGCAAGTAAATATTGCTTCTTATCAATGTCCGCTCCGTTATACCCACCAAGCGCCCCATCACTTTTCACACACCTATGACATGGAATAAGTATAGGAATAGGATTAGCGCGATTAGCTTGCCCCACTGCTTGCACTGCTTTTGGACTCCCAGCAGCTATTGCTATATCTTTATAACTAACAACTACCCCGTATGGAATTTCACTAAGTGCTTGCCAAACACGCTGTTGAAAAGGAGTTCCTTGCAAGAAAATTGGTAAATCAAATACTTCCCGCTCTCCTTCAAAATAACCTGCTAATTGTTCTAGAAGCTGCTGATATATTGCTATCTCGCCCTTCTCTCCCGCTAAAATTTCCCAATTAGTCGGCTCATCGTATGAAATCTTTGTAATATGCGCATCCTCTATTATGATAAACAACGTACCCACCGGCGAATCGCTTGTTTGTTTCAACATCTTCCATACTTCCCTCCGAATATGATATTGCTCTAAAGATAGCACTTCTTTTAATAATGCGCAAACGTATGTCATCGCCTATTAATATTTGATACCTTTTGTTATCGAACTGTTGGATATTCGTTACAGATTCTAGGGTAAAATAAAACAAGATATTTCCAACTTAGAATAGAAAGGAATGTTTTTTATGGAGCAAACCGAGGTTAAACGGGAAAGTTACTTCGATAATGCTAAGTTTATTTTAATTTTCTTAGTCGTATTCGGGCATTTTCTTCAAACATTTATTGCAGAATATGCTGGGGTTCGTGTCCTTTACATTTATATTTACACTTTCCATATGCCTGCCTTTATACTAATCTCTGGTTTTTTTGCTAAAAGTTTTGGTAAGCCAGGATATTTAAAAAAGACGATGAAAAAGTTAATTTTACCATATGTTTTTTTCCAACTAATCTACAGTATTTTTTACTATTTTCTTTTAAATAAGGAGAATCTTTCTATTAAATTTTTAGATCCAGAATGGTCGCTTTGGTTTTTACTCAGTTTATTTTTCTGGAATTTAATGTTGCTTGTTTTTTCAAAAATCAAACCTTGGAAGTCTGTGAGTATTGCGCTTTTATTAGGACTGGTTGCTGGATACTTTGATATTATTGGTGGTTATTTAAGTTTATCTAGAACCCTTGTCTTCTTCCCATTCTTCTTAGTAGGCTACTTTTTAAAAAAGGAACATTTTTACTTTCTTAAAACGCATATAGCTTCTATTATTGGGGGTATTTTCGTTGTATTATTACTGATTTTTATTACCATGCATCCGAATCTAAACGATAAATGGTTTTTAGGATCAAAACCATATGCTAACTTTGTCGAAGTGAAGTCGCTTGGTCTTTTCATTCGCGCGCTCGTCTACATGATTAGTTTTTGCTCTATCGCTGCTTTTTTCAGTTTTATCCCACAAAAAAGGTTATTTTTTACTAAATGGGGTAAAAATACGTTATATGTTTATTTGTTACATGGCTTCTTTATTAAGTTCTTTCGTGAAGGTGGCCAAACTGACTTTCAATATAGCCCGTCTACGTTTTTACTATTATTTGGAATTACTTTTGGTTTGACGGTGTTATTATCCAGCCGATTGGTAAAAACAGTTGTTCAGCCAGTGATTGAGCTTCGTGCTTCAATGCTCTATAACGTGTTTAGCCGATTAACAAAGCGGGAAAGTTATTAAACGTATAGATAGAAAAAGGAGGTTTTATTATGGGCTCAAGAAAGCCAGAAGTTATTATCGGATTAATTGGCTCCATCATTGGGATTGTAGTTGGTTTTTGGATTATTAATTATGGAGATTCAGTCACAGATTATATACAGACATTTACTTATTTACCAGGTGAACTAGGAAATGAGTTGGCAAATCTAGGGTGGATTACTTTAATTGCCTCAGTAGTTGCATTAATTGCTTCTCTCTTAATTAAATCAGCTCCTCGCGGTTGGGGTGTTATCTTAGTAGTTATCGGTATCGTTTTATTCTTTGTTATTGGTACTGCTTGGATTGTATCAGGTATCTTAATTACACTAACTGGTTTAATGGGAATTTTCAGAAGACCAATTCCAAAATCAAAATATTAATTATTATCCCCTAATCAAATTGGTTAGGGGTTTTTAATGCCAAAAAAATCCTTTCCGCGTTTTGCAGAAAGGATTTTATTTTAGCCAGTAATAATTTTTTCTTTTGGTAATCGAATAGCATTTTTAGGTTGATTTTTATTTCTTAAACTAAGCATCGAATACATGATGCCAACCCGTCCAATGAACATCAAGACGATAATAATTAATTTACCTGGGGTGGACAAATCAGGCGTCAAACCAACTGATAAACCTGACGTTCCAAACGCCGAGAACACTTCAAAAATAACTGAAATGAGCGAGGCCGTTTCTGTCTGCATAAGTATGACTATAGCAGAAATACTGAGAAATCCTGCAACAAGCGTGACGGCAAGCGACTTGCGAACATCTTCTTGATGCAATTCTCGCCCAAAAATATAAACATGTTTCCGACCGCGAATAACCGAATAAATAAATAAAATGGTAATCGCAAAAGTAGTCGTTCGTATCCCACCACCAACAGAACTTGGCGAAGCTCCGATAAACATCAAGAACGACACAAGTAAAAGGGTAGAAACTGAAAGCGCCCCGCTGTCCATTGTTTGGAGTCCAGCACTTCTGGATGTCGCCGATAAGAACATCGAGTTAAAGAAACCAAAGTCCCAACTTTTGCCACTAAAGAAGTGATTGTATTCAAACAACCAAATGAGTAAGCCGCCGACAATCAAAAGTACAAAATAAGTAAGTGTAGTCACCTTTACAAACAACGAAAAACGAAACGGTATTAGCGTATTTTTCTCAAATAAAAATCGTCTTGTTTCCAGTAAAACCGGAAACCCAATCGCACCAGCAATAATTAGTAATATCGAAATAAATTGGACAAAATAATCATTTGCGAATGGTATTAGCGATTTACCAGTAATATCCACACCAGCATTGGTAACAAGCGAAACTGAGTTATATAAACCTTGGAACATCGCTTCCCAAAAATTAGGATACAGCGGGATAAAATAAATCCCTAAAATCAACGCGCCCACTAATTCAATTCCAAAAATCAAGACAAGAATTTCGCGCAACATCCGAACCATTCCACTCATCGTAAATTGATTCGTATCTGTCATAATAAGTTGGCGCTGTTTCAGTCCAATCCGTCTCTTCAAAATCAAATAGAAGAATGTGCTAATCATCATAACACCCAGTCCACCAATTTGGAAAATCGCCATTAAGACCCAAATTCCAGCAGTACTATACGTCTGGCTAACATCTACTGTCGCAAGCCCGGTAACACTAACAGAACTCGCCGCTGTGAATAGAGTATCAATAAACGACACCTTAACCCCTTTTTGTAAAGTGAACGGCAAACTTAAGACGATAGTAGAAATCGTAACCGCAATAAAATAATACGCGATAATTACTTGAACGGGTGTCATACGCGCTAACACCAGTTTTAATCTTCTGCGCAATTTTACTTCTTGATCATATTCAAACTCTTTTGGTTTTCTTCTCTTTTTTTCTCGCAATGATATAACCACCCAAACCTATAATTATCATAACCGACCAGAATGTCAGCTTCCAAACCGCTGAATCCGGAAAATCTTCTGGAATAATTGCAACAGATGGATGTGCTAGCGTTAAGACCGCCATTTTCACACCTACCCAACCGACAATTAAAAACGCTGCTGTTTCAAGTGTAGGGTAACGCTCTAATAATTTAACAACTTGTGTGGCTGCAAAACGAATTACAACAAGTCCTGCAATACCACCAAGGAACATCACGATAAATTGTCCACCGTTCATTCCCCCAATATCAAAATTCCCTAAATCTGGTAAAGTAACAACAAGTGCTGCTGCAGCTAACATGGAATCCAGTGCAAAAGCAATGTCAGTCAACTCAACACGAGCAACTACACCCCAAAAGGAAGTTGATTTGGCTTCTGATGCTTCTTTGACTTCTTCTTGCTTACCTTTTTTAAGGCGCCACATATGCTTGATTGCTAAGTACAATAAATAAACCGCGCCGATAGCTTGTATTTCCCAAATTTTTACTAAAAATGAAATTAAAAATAGTGCAACAAAGCGGAAAACAAATGCACCAACTAACCCATAAAATAAGGCTTTTCGTTGTTTATCGTGCGGCAAACCTTTAACAATTACTGCCATAACTACGGCATTATCTGCGGAAAGAATTCCCTCGAGTACTACTAAAACGAGGAAAACTAACGCATATTCTCCCCAAATAGAAACATCCATTCCTCATTCACCATCCTTCTACTCTATCATAAAATTGTGTTTTCAGCATCTGGTTGTATGTAAAACCAGAAGTACACATTTGCACTTCTGGTCAGTTAAAATTATTTAGTTGTTTCTGTTTTTTTCTTACTACGGTAGGAAACGAACCATCCCCATAGAATAATCAGAATCATCACGCCCCAGAAAATCAATTTCCAAAGTGTTGATTCAGGGAAGCTGTGTGGAATTACGCCAAGACTAGGGTGTGCTAATGTATAAATAACTAGCTTCACGCCTACCCAACCAACAATTAAAAATGCGGCTGTTTCGAGACTTGGATAGCTTTTTAGTAATTTAACAAATTGAGTTGCTGCAAAACGGATAATAATTAGGCCAACAAGTCCACCTAAGAACATAATCGCAAATTGCCCGGTATCAATTCCCCCAATGTGTCCCCATCCTGTTTCTGGAAGCGTAATGGCAAGGGCTACTGCCGCAAGCATGGAATCAATCGCAAACGCAATATCTGCAATCTCTACTTTTAGAACTGTCATCCAAAAACCAGAGCCAGCTTTTTCCTTCTTCTCTTTTTCTCCGTCTTTTCCTTTTGCATGTTTCCAAATGTGACTAATCGCAATATATAGTAAATATGCGGCACCAAGCGCTTGAACTTGCCAAACGTTTGCCAAAAAGGAAATTAAGAATAATGCGCCAAAACGGAAAACAAAGGCACCCATCAATCCATAAAATAACGCTTTTTTCTGTTGTTTATCTGGGAGATGTTTTACCATAACAGCCATAACTACTGCATTATCCGCTGCTAAAATCCCCTCAAGACCGATTAGGACAAGTAATACCCATCCGTACTCTAAAATCATTGCTGTATCCACTAATTCTTTTCCTCCTTTGTTCTATTAAAATGTCAAAGATCTCCTATTTTGAAGAAACAAAAAAGCGAGACCTGCCCGTAAAGGCAAAGGTCTCGCTAACATTTAAAGTTAAATGTGATAAAACCGATGATATCTCTATCATGTAATGACGACTTTATCCTGATTAAAAGCTAATCAGCGCTACTCCCCTCTGACATTTGTCAAAGAACGATATATGATTACCTAGAGAATAATACCATGATTTAGAAGTTCTCGTCAACTAATTTTTCTCACAAACTTTTTAAACAGCCAAGTCTTTAGTTTTTGCGCTACTGGCTATTTTAATATTATGGATTGTGAATAGAATCACACCGATTAAACAAGTAAGAATTTCTGTTGTTGTTAAAGACCAAATCACGCCTATTAGACCAAAATAATGTTGTCCCAAAATAATCACTGGGATAAAAATAATTCCTTGTGAAACAGACATAATCGTAGCCGGAATAGCTTTCCCAATCGCTTGAAAAGTACTCGTAAAGAGACCAGTAAAACCACTGAATAGAGAAGAAATCAGCATCGCAACCATAATATGCACCCCAAGTGATATAACACTTTGATTTTCACTAAATAAATGCATCACTTGGAAACGGAAGATAAATACAAAACTAGAAATCACAAGCACAATCAAGCCAATACTAACAGCTGTAAACCGAATCGCTTTTTCAAACCGTGCAATATTTCCCGCACTAAAGTTATATGCTAAGAGTGGAATAATTCCCATATAGAGCCCCATACAAATAAACTCTGGTAACTGAACTACTCGTAGTGCCACCCCAAAACCTGCAACAACGCCTTCCCCGTAAATCATCGAATAATGATTTAAAACAAGTGTAGTAACAATCAAGAATAATGATAAAAGTAGTTCTGAAACGCCAATTTTAAAAACATTTTGAACGATTTCTTTCGTTGCTTTAAACCATTTAAACCGAATGGATAAATAGTCACTTTTTTTCTCCAAATACCAGGCATAATAAATAAGTGAAACCGTACTTGCAAGTCCAATTGAAACTGCAGCACCTACAACGTTAAAATTAAAATACAAAATAAGCAGTGGATCAAACACTAAATTTACAAGCGTACCAATAAGCATCCCATTCATAGAAATACGAGAAGCTCCCTCCGCCCGAACGACTTGCTCTAAAGCAAAGTTAGCAATAATAAAAGGACTACAAATTAGAAGCACCAATGTATAATTTTTCGTGTGTAAAAAACTTGTCGCGTCTGCTCCTAGAAAATGAGTAACTGGATTAATTAAAAAGCCTAATATAATCGCGCATATAATACCTAAAACCAAACTTCCATATAAAACAAAAGCCGATACTTGCTTCGCCTTAATCCCGTCTTCTTTCCCTAGTAAACGAGAAATGTACGTCCCGCCGCCAACACCAAACATATTCCCAATAGCCATTAAAATCGTAAACATTGGTAAACCGAGTGTCACAGCTGTTAACATCGACGTATCATGCAACAACCCTATAAAGAATGTATTGATAATATTATAAATGACCCCAACGGACATCCCAAGCATCATTGGAATAGATAAGTGAGCAATCGCTTTAGGAATGCTCGCTTTTGTTAAATAATAGTTATCTGAGTGTTTCATTTTAATTCCCCCTAAAAATTAGTTAGAACTCTAACTATATAGTTAAATTTTTTTAATCTGTCTGATCGTCAATTTTACTAAGTAGTTCAATAAAGGTTTTATACTCGTCAGCGGAAAGGATTTTCTTCGCTTTATCATCTTCTCGTGGGAAAGAGGCATTAAATTCATCCACAATATCTTTGCCTTCTTTTGTTAACGTAACGACTTTTTCTCGGCCATCACGAAGGCTTGGTTTGCGTGAAATTAATTGTTTTTTCTCGAGTCCTTGAATGAGGCTAGTGATACTTGCGCCACGTGTTTGGAAGATTCGCTGAAGATCTTTTTGGATTATTTCATTTGCAGCATTATCATTTAAAAATCCCAGAACTCTTGCTTGTTGTGTTGTCAGCCCAAACTGAGCTACTTTTGCGTCCATTTTTCGCTTGGATTTAATCATAATAGAACGAATTAATGTATCCATCGTCTTCTCTCTTCTCACGAGTATTCCTCCTTATTAATTAGAATTCTAACTAATTATAGCGCGTTTCAAAAAATTGTCAAGCAAAAAAAACAACCTATTTGCGAAAGTACAAATAGGTTGTAGCTATTATAGTAATGAAGTTAACTCAATATCTGGATTTTTATCATTAAACCAATTAATCGCGAATTCATTTTCGAATAAGAATAGCGGTTGGTCAAAACGGTCTTTCACTAGCATACTTCTAGCGGTAGATAGTTTTTCATCCGCATCTTCTTCTTTCACCCAACGAGCGATTTTTTTACCGATTGGCTCCATCCGGATTTCAGAATTATATTCGCCGCGCATTCTGTGTTCGAATACTTCAAATTGCAACTGACCAACAGCCCCAATAATGTATTCTTCCGTACGCCACGTTTTAAATAATTGAATCGCACCTTCTTGAACAAGTTGCTCTACGCCTTTATGAAAGTGTTTTTGCTTCATTACATTTTTTGCATAAACACGCATAAATAATTCGGGTGTAAACTGAGGAAGTTTTTCAAATTCGAGTTTTTTACTGCCATTCGTTATCGTATCGCCAATTTGGTAATTACCCGTGTCGTACAAACCGATAATATCACCAGCTACCGCACGATTAACAGTTTCCCGGTCATCCGCCATAAACTGCGTTGAGTTCGCAAGCTTCATACTTTTCCCAGTTCGCGTTAATGTAACGTTCATGCCGCGTTCAAATTCGCCTGAACAAATTCGAATAAAAGCAATCCGGTCCCGGTGAGCAGGGTTCATGTTCGCTTGGATTTTAAAAATAAAGCCAGAGAACTTCGGATTATCAGCTTCAATCACACCTTCATTCGATTCATGGCTTGAAGGAGATGGCGCAAAATCAACAAATGTACGTAAGAAAGTTTCTACCCCAAAGTTAGTTAAGGCACTTCCGAAAAATACTGGTGTTTGCTCACCCGCAATAATGCGTTCCCGACTAAAGTCATTTCCCGCTTCGTCTAACAGCATAATTTCTTCCAATGCTTGATCGTAATAAAGTGATTTTTGAATAGCGTGTGCTTCCTTCAAATCTCCATCTTCCCCAAGTGGTAAGAAACGTTCATCTTCTTCTGAGCGATATTGCTCAATAACGCGATGATAGCGGTCATAAAGTCCAGCTAATTCTTTTCCCATACCAATTGGCCAGTTCATTGGATAAGATTCAATACCCAAAACTTCTTCTAATTCAGCAAGTAGTTCTAGTGGCATTTTTCCTTGACGGTCCATTTTATTAATAAAAGTAAAAATTGGAATTCCGCGCATCCGACAAACTTTAAACAGTTTTAGCGTTTGGGCTTCGATACCTTTCGCAGCATCAATAACCATGACAGCACTATCAACCGCCATTAAGGTCCGGTACGTATCTTCACTGAAGTCAGAGTGCCCCGGTGTATCCAAAATATTAATTCTTGAACCATTATAATCAAACTGCATCACAGAACTCGTTACCGAGATTCCACGTTGTTTTTCAATTTCCATCCAGTCACTTGTCGCAAACTTGCCAGATTTCTTTCCCTTTACAGTCCCAGCTGAACGGATAACGCCACCGAATAATAGTAATTGCTCAGTAATCGTCGTTTTCCCAGCATCCGGGTGAGAAATAATCGCAAACGTTTTGCGTGAAGCAACTTCTTTTTGCAAATCTTGACTCATTGTTATTTTCCTCCTAGATTCATTCACATTCCATTAGTATAGCATAACTAGGAGAATTTCGGCTGTTTTTTTATTCAAAAATTATTTTGTTTGTCGTTTCATTAAGACGACAGATAAAATGCCAAAAAGCACTGCAAAGACGCTTAAAATCAGCAAACTTACTCCTGTCGTTACTGTTTTATCACCCCAATAAATAGTAATACCAATCATTTCTTTTGTCGCATCCATCGCCTCAGTATTACCTGCGAAAACTTGTTGTAAAGGCTCTTTTGTCATGATTTCACGAATAGTAGACGCCCCGTATGTGAAAGGAAAACATTTCATCGCCGATTGAACCGCAGCAGGAAGCGAACCAATCGGCAAATAAATTCCAGCAATAAAACCGATAACAGTTCCAACAATAGTCGAAACCGAACTAAAGGCGCTCGCTTTTTTCACTAGGCTTGCGATAAAAAACATAATGCTACTACAACATAGAACATTAATTAAAATAATGCCGATTAAACTAACCCAACTTTCAAGCGGTAAAAACGCTCCTCCTGTTAACCAGATGTACATTTCACCAACAAAAAGAGTGATAATTGACAAAACAAATGAAGCAACTAAACCACTAACGATGTAGCTTGCGACAATTCGCCATCTGGAAGCTGGAGTTATTGCAAAACTTCTAGCAATGCTCTCCTCTTCATCGTGCACTTTTAATGAGAAAACAGCTAAAGAAACAGTGACCGGCGTAATAGACAAAATCCCCGCAATTACCCACGTATTCACTAATTCCTGTATTCCAATCGTTTTTCCAGAAGCCTGTTTAAACATTTCTTCCATATTATTTCCTAAAAAAATGGCATAGAGTCCGATAATAATTAAAATCGTGAGTAACGACATAAATACCGCAGTTCTATCACGAAAATAGATTTTTAAATTACGACTAATCATTTGAATCCTCCTTAATCATCGAGATAAATGCATCATCAAGATTTCCTTTTATTACTTCAAAAGAACTATAAAGTCCCGCTGCTTGATTCAAAATAGCCAAAATTCCGATATTTTCATCTATTACGTCAACACGTATCGTTCCTTTTGACACTTTATAAGGTAAATTTGCCTTTTCAATAATTACCTGAAGTTCTTCCACATTTGCATCGTAAAAAAAGATTTTATCTACTGAAAAACGACTTCTAATATTAGCGGGGGTGCCTTGAGCGATAATATTCCCCTTATGAATAACTGCCAGCTGATCCGCGTCCTTCGCTTCTTCTAAATAATGCGTCGTTAAAAACACCGTCATGCCGAATTCTTCTCGCAAATAATCAATAATCTTCCAAACGCTCACTCGAGTTTTCGGATCCAGCCCAGTAGTCGGTTCATCGAGTAGTAAAATTTCTGGATCATGCATAATAGCCCTAGCAATTTCAGCTCGGCGTTTTTGTCCCCCTGATAGTTTTTCAAAACGGCGATTTAAGATATCCTCAATTCCCATAATAGAAGAAACAAGCTCTAAACGTTCGGTAATTTCCGCTTTTGTTTTTCCATATAAACTGGCACGATTATACAGATTCTCACGCACGGTAAGTAAATCGTCCAACACGTTTTCTTGAAAAACAACGCCCAACTTTTGTCTGAAATTTTTCCTATTTTTAAAGGTCAATTTTTCATCGTCAATAAAAATTTCTCCAGATGTTGGCTCGCTTTCTGTGCAAATCATGCTAAGCGTAGTCGATTTCCCCGCCCCATTCTCACCTAAGAAAGCAAACAACGAACCTTTTTCAACTTCTAAATTAATGCCTTTAACTGCTTCTACTTTTCCAAACGTTTTAACTACATTCGTTAATTTTATCATTTTGTCTCCCTTTCTCGCATTTCTGCTAGTTTTTGGTTAATTTCATTACTAAATTTCGCATCTCTAAAACTGAAAAACAGATGCATTACAAGAAAAGTCACGCAAATAAAGCCAAAAATAATCATAAATCCAGTTAATGAATGATACCAATCAAACAACCAACCAAGACCTAAAATTGCTGCGCTAATAAAAAAGAAAAAAACAAGTAAACGGACATAAAAAGCAAATTTCGTTTTTATCGAATTATTGAAAAGTAATTGCTGAACAAAAGTAGTAATAACACTAAAACCTAGCATAGTAAAAATATCGCGAATAGCTATCGTTTCAGATTCTCCAGTTGAGATATAGGAACAAATCATCGTGATAATTGCAGCTGTGAAAATAATACACGCTGATTGAATAAATTGAATTAATTTTGCGCTCATTTGCCCTTCCCTCCCAAGTTTAATTTTTGCTTTAAGATTTTGGCATATTGCCTAGAAATAATCACTTTTTCTCTATTAAAAAGGCTAGCTTCAAATTTCCCGTGGAAGCCAGGCGCAATTTTTTCAATCCATTCGATATTTAAAATCATGGATTTCGAACACCTGAAAAAGGAGCTATCTTTAAATTTTTCTTCCAACTCGTATAACTTCCAAGTAGTTTCATATACGTCTTTTTCTGTATACACAAAAATTTTACTTTCTACAGCCTCAAAATATAAAATTTTTCTTTTAGCGATTAAATATGTCACTCCGTCTTTTTTGACAGAGATTTTCTCGGTTTGCTCTTCTAGCCCCATCACTATTTTAGTTACTTCTTCCAGATTATTTGGGTGGCAATATATGTCTACTTCGCCAATCGCTAAATTATTATTTTGCTTTACATGGAAATTCATCTGGTTGCCTCCCTTTTTTCTTTTTATTATAAACGCTACACTAAAAACTACAAGTTGATTTCTGTAACTTGCAAATTAACCTCCCTAAGATGCAAAAAAACTCGGTAGCGGATTATTCACTACCGAGTTTTACTATTTATTTTACTGCTGCAACAAGCGCTTCAACTTTGTCCTCAAACTCTTCTGGTTTCATTTTTGATGGGAAACGTTCAACAACTTCGCCATTTTCATCAATGAGGAATTTGGCAAAGTTCCATTCAACTTTTTTGCCTCCAGTTTGTTCAGTTAAATATTTATAAAGTGGGGCAGCGTCTTTGCCTTTCACTTTAATTTTAGAGAACATTTGGAAAGTCACGCCGTAATTCATTTGACAAAATTCTAAAATCTCTTCGTCACTACCAGGATCTTGACGTAAAAACTGATTGCACGGGAAACCAAGGATTTCAAAGTTATCTCCGCCAAGTTTTTTATACATTTTTTCAAGACCTTCCAGTTGAGGTGTTAAACCACATTTGCTCGCTGTGTTGACAATGAGTAAAACTTTGCCTTTATAGTCACTTAATGCTATTTCTTTACCATTCATTGCTTTTTCAGAAAAATCATGGACATTCATGTAGAATTCCTCCTATTTCAATATATTCGAAAATAAATAAGCATAAACTAATTTTTCTGTATGATAGAGTGAATCGCGGTGTGTTCGTTCGTATGCATGGCTAGCATCAATTCCCGGGCCAATTAAACCATGAACGATGTCATTACCAGAGTTAATCGCCGCACTCGCATCTGATGCATAAAACGGATAAATGTCTACTTTATAATCAATATTATTCTTCTTAGCTAATTCAACTAAATGTTTGCGCAAACCTAGATGATAAGGACCACTGCCATCTTTAGCACAAATAGAAACAGTGTATTCATCAGAAGTTTGACCATCACCAAGCGCTCCCATGTCGACAGCTAAATATTCCACTGTTTCAGCTGGGATATTTGAATTACCACCATAACCAATTTCTTCATTATTAGAGATAAGGAAATGAGTTGTATGTGGTAGCTCTAATTTATTTTCATGAATATGGTTAATGAGTTGTAATAAAATCGCGACACTTGCTTTATCATCCAAATGGCGAGATTTAATATACTCATCATTAATAATTTGGACGCGTGGATCAAAGGAAACAAAATCACCAACTTCTATTCCAAGAGCGCGAACTTTGTCAGCATCTAGCGCTTTTACGTCTAAACGAACTTCCATATTTTTATCATTGCGTTCAGCCGTACCAGCGTCTTTATATACGTGAACGGAGGTTTGATGCATAAGAATTGTTCCGCTATATAAATCGCCTTCGCTAGTTTCAATCGTACAATATTCGCCTTCAATCGCATTAAAACGATAGCCACCAATTAAAGTTAATAGTAATCTTCCATCTGCTTTGATTTCTTTTACCATCGCGCCTAACGTATCAACATGTGCCGTTAGCATACGATGTTTGGAGTCATCTTTTCCTGGTAGAGTTACAATTAATCCGCCTTTATTGTTCAATTTATATGGGATGTTAGAAGCTTCTAAATCCCTCACTAGTTTTTCAATGATTTGCCCTGTGTTCCCTGTCGGACTAGGGATAGAAGTTAACTCTTTAATTTTTTGCATCGTTTGTGTTGTATTTGGTTCGTAACTCAAAAATATTCCTCCTTTAGTTCGCTTTATTCTATTATATTATAGCGCTTATCTTCACCTAACGCATTTCTTAAGATTAATTTTTTTCCAAATCAGTCCTTTTATATGCTATAATTCGGTAGACGAAAAGGGAGGGAATTTTTTGGAACAAACAAAAGTAAAAGCCGTTACCATCGCCGTATTTGTCGCAACATTTATGGCAGCTATTGAAGGTACCATCGTGAGTACTGCGATGCCAACGATTGTAAGTCAGTTGGACGGCATAGAGTTAATGAACTGGATTTTTTCTGTTTATTTACTAACATCAGCAGTGACGGTTCCTATTTACGGAAAACTGTCTGATTTGTATGGACGAAAAAATATCTTTGTAATTGCGACAATTATTTTTATCATTGGTTCATCACTTTGTGGATTTGCACAAAATATGGAGCAATTAATTATTTTTCGCGCGATTCAAGGTATTGGAGCAGGCGGGATTTTACCATCTACTATGACGATTATCGCAGACGTCTACCCATTTGAAAAACGAGCAAAAGTACTTGGCTTCATGGGTTCTGCTTGGGGTATTGCAGGTGTTTTCGGGCCGCTCGTTGGTGGATTTTTAGTAGACCAACTTTCTTGGCATTGGATTTTCTTTATTAATGTGCCAATCGGACTTCTAACTATCTTACTTATTTTGCTTTATTTACGTGAAGAGGTCGAACGAGTAAAATTACCAATTGATTATCTTGGGGCCTCATTATTTACTGTAGCACTTTTAGGATTATTATTTGCATTACAGCGTGCTGGAGAGTCCCTCAACTGGACAGAACCGCTCGTAGTCATTCTTTTTGCCGTTTCGATATTATTATTTGTTGCTTTTTATTTTGTCGAAAAACGTGCCAAAGATCCGATTATGCCATTTGTTTTATTTAAAAATCCAGTTGTTTTAATTGGAAACTTAATTGGTTTTCTAATTAGTGCCTTTTTAATTGGTATTAATGTTTATATTCCAATGTGGGCGCAAGGAATGCTTGGCCACGGAGCCACAATTGCTGGATTTATGCTTGCACCACTTTCCGTCACGTGGATTATCGGTTCATTTATAGGCGGAAAGCTTTTAATGACACTAGGAAATCGCCATACAGTCGGAATCGGCGTATTAATAACAGCTGCAAGTGGACTTATTTTAGCTTTATTCCCAGCTTCTACAAATGACATCTTCTTCTATTTAAATAGTGCCTTTATGGGATTTGGATTTGGGATTATTTTTACTACTACAACTGTAACCGTCCAAGATGCTGTACCGAGATTCCAAACTGGTATTGCTACTGCTTCCAACACACTATTTAGAACTGTTGGTCAAACGATTGGTGTCGCTGTCTTTGGAACTATTTTCAACTCCGTATTAACCACACAATTCCGTGCAGCAGCTGGTAGCGAAGTAAATCGTAGTAATTTAAATCAGCTAATCAGCCCACAAACTTCAGGTAATGTTAATCCAGATCTAGTCGAACCGCTTAGAGATATTTTATATAGCGGACTCCACATGGTATTCTGGGTAATGTTTGCTTGTTGTATCGTTAGTTATTTTATCCATTTCATTTTACCGAAAAAACATATTTCTGGTGAAAATTAAAAAAAGGATTGGCTCCTTTGAGCCAATCCTTTTTTGTTAGATTGTTTTTTTATATTTTAGTACTGCAAAGATATAAGCTACGACTGTAATACCAACACACCAGGCAAGTGCAATCCAGATTTCATTACCAACGGACCCTGAATATAACAATGCTCGAATTGTATTTACAATAGAAGTTACTGGTTGATTTTCCGCAAATACCCGAACCGCAGTTGGCATCGTATCAGTTGGAACGAAAGCAGAACTTATAAAAGGCAAGAAAATCAGTGGGTAAGAAAAAGCGCTCGCCCCGTCAACCGATTTTGCAGTCAAACCAGGAATAACAGCCACCCAAGTTAAAGCTAGCGTGAAAAGTAGCAATATCCCAGCTACAGCAAGCCATTCTAAAATCCCAGCAGATGACCTAAATCCAATTAATAAAGCAACTAGAATAATCAAAACAACTGAAATTGCATTAGAAACTAAAGAAGTTAAAACATGTCCCCATAATACAGAAGAACGACTAATTGGCATAGAATGAAATCGTTGGAACAGCCCTTTTTGCACATCTGTAAATAATCGTACTGCCGTATAAGCTATCCCACTTGCAATTGCCATTAAAATAATCCCTGGTAACAAGTAATCAACATAATTATCTGTTCCTGTTTGAATCGCTCCACCTAGTACATAGACGAACATCAACATAATCATAATGGGTATAATTGCTACTGTAATAATTGTATCTGGACTACGCAAAATGTGACGCATCGAGCGACCAAACAAGATTCTTGTATCGCGAATTGCTTTCATTTTACTCCCTCCTTACCATTAATAATTGCTAAGAAAATTTCTTCCAGTGACGGTTGTTTCTCGACATATTCAATTTCAGCAGGTGGGAACAATTTTTTAAGTTCCTCTAAAGTACCATTTGCAATAATCGTTCCGCCGTGAAGGATTGCAATTCTATCAGCAAGTTGCTCCGCTTCATCTAAATACTGTGTCGTCAGTAAAATAGTAGTTCCTCCATCAGAAAGAGCTTTAATCGTTTTCCATACCTCAATCCGTCCTTCTGGATCAAGACCTGTCGTCGGTTCATCAAGAAAAATCACATCCGGAGATCCCACTAAACTCATTGCAATATCAAGACGTCTCATCATCCCGCCTGAATATGTGTCTGCTCTTCGGTCTGAAGCTTTTTCTAAACCAAAACGTGCTAGTAAATCTTTGGCTGTTTGATCAGGATTTTTTTCTCCTCGTAATTTTGCAATGAGTAAAATATTCTCACGACCAGTTAGTAAACCATCTACTGCAGCAAATTGTCCTGTAAGACTAATATGCTCTCTCACTTTCTCTGGTTCTTTCGTAACATCTAACCCAGCAACACTCGCTTTTCCATTATCTGCTTTCAAAAGTGTAGTTAAAATTTGAATAGTCGTTGTTTTCCCAGCACCGTTAGAGCCAAGTAAAGCAAAAATCTCACCGCGCCTTACTCCAAAATCAACGCCCTTTAAGACTTCGTTTTTTTTGAAAGACTTTCTTAACCCACTAGCTTCAATCATCCATTCGTTCATTTGAACTCACCCTTCCTTCCAATTTCCTATTTTATTTCACTACTTAGTATCACGGGTATTCTGTATCACTTATTACCACTATATAGTAACACTTAGTTGATATGCTGTCAACAAAAAACTTATATTCTTTTTTTTAAATAAATTAACTAAAATTAAGCATAAAAAAAACCGCCCGATAAACGGACGGTTTGTCATTATTTCACTTTATAAATCCAACCTTCTGGAGCTTCTACATCTCCAAATTGAATTCCACATAGTTCATCAAATAGGCGTTTTGTTACTGGACCTACTTCTGTTTCACTGTAAAACACATGGAAGTCATCTTTTGTTTGAATACCGCCAATTGGTGTGATAACTGCGGCGGTTCCACATGCGCCTGCTTCCTTAAATTCATCTAACTTATCAATAAATACATCGCCTTCTTCTGCTTTTAAACCTAAACGGTGTTCTGCCAAATAAAGTAATGAATACTTTGTGATACTTGGCAAAATAGAAGGAGAATACGGCGTAATAAATTTATCGTCTTTTGTAATACCAAAGAAATTAGCCGAGCCAACTTCTTCAATTTTTGTATGAGTAGCTGGGTCCAAGTAGATACAATCCCCAAAATTACGATCTTTTGCGTTTTGCCCTGGAAGTAAACTTGCTGCATAGTTACCGCCTACTTTTGCTGCACCTGTTCCATTTGGAGCGGCACGGTCAAAGTCAGAAACGATAAAGTTAGTTGGTGCCATTCCGCCTTTGAAATAAGGACCAACTGGTGAACAAAAAACAGAGAAAATATACTCTGGAGCTGCATGAACGCCAATATTATCACCTACGCCAATTACAAACGGTCGTAAATAAAGAGTTGCTCCAGTACCATAAGGTGGAACAAATTCTTCATTTGCACGAACAACTTGCATACAAGCATCAATAAATTTTTCTGTTGGAATATGAGGCATTAATAAACGTTCACAACTTTTTTGAATACGAGCAGCATTACGATCTGGACGAAAAAGGTTAATGGAACCATCCTTACAACGATATGCTTTCAAACCTTCAAAACATTGTTGGCCATAATGAAGTGCAGTAGAACCTTCACTAATATGAAGTGTATTATCTTCCGTCAAAGTACCTTCATCCCACGCTCCGTCTTTCCAATGTGAAATATAACGCTTGTCCGTTTTAATATAACTAAACCCTAAATTACTCCAGTCAATATCTTTACTCATTCAAAATCCCCACTTTCTATCGATAAATCAGAATTATTGTATGTTTCAGTATAGCACAATAAACGCTATTATTGCAGTGAAGTCCTATGAAAAAGAAAATTTTTTCTAATAAATAGGCAAAATGTTCTTTCTTTTAATGTAATTCATGCTAAAATAGAGTAACTTTTCAAAAAACAATCATCTAGAAGGAAGGATTTCAAGAAAGGAGAGAATGAAAATGACAGCTCATAAAATGTTAGATGAGAAATTTTACAGTAAATTGCTAGGAGAGGAACTCGATTTAATTATTTGCTTACCACCTGATTTTTCGCCACTTTACAAATATCCTTTATTTATTGTACAAGATGGAAAAGATTATTTTCAGTTTGGTAAACTTGCGCGTCACTCTGAAGAATTAGCAGTAAACGAGCAGATTCAAAAAGCCATTTTCATTGGTATTCCTTACAAAACTGTCATGGATCGCCGAGAAAAGTATCATCCAGATGGTGAACAAAATGAAGCATACATCCGGTTCTTAGCATTCGAACTTGTTCCTTATCTTGAAGAACGCTTCCCTTCTTTCCAAATGCCAACGAGTAGATTTCTTATGGGTGACTCCCTTGGTGCATCTGTTTCATTAAAAGCCGCACTACTATTTCCGTTTACGTTCGGTAATGTTATCTTACATTCTCCTTATGTCGATGATGCAATCCTTACATTAGCAGAAAAAGCTGACCCTGCCAAAGTAAAAATCTACCATATTATTGGCGACCAAGAAACTGCAGTTGAAACTACTGGAGATGAAATACTCGATTTTCTATCACCAAACAAATCTTTAGAACAAATTTTAACCTCTCGTGGGTTTGATTATTATTTCCGCGTATTTAACGGCGATCATCGCTGGAAATACTGGCAGCCATTTATTAAAGAATCCTTACAATTTATGCTTCCAGTAAATACGTTTGATTTAGAAAGCATGCGCGCATAGGAAGGGACGGAACAACTTGACGGTAAAAAAAGTAACAGATGAACTAGGTAAACAAGCAGCACTAAAAATTCGAAATGACGTTTTCGTTGTCGAACAAAATGTAGATCCTGCATTAGAATGGGATGAATTTGATGAAATGGCTTCGGTGGATATGTTTGTTGATTACGCTGAAGACGGCACAGCGCTCGCGACAGGCAGATTTCGCGTAAAGGATGGTTACGGTAAAGTCGAACGCATTTGCACCCAAAAAATAGCCCGTGGCTCCGGCAGTGGACGTAGAATCATGGAAGCTATTGAACTGGAAGCTAAAAAGCGTGGATTAACAACACTAAAATTAGGCGCCCAGTTAACAGCAATCCCCTTTTATGAAAAACTTGGCTATGAAACGTGCTCTGATGTATTCTTAGATGCAGGAATTAAACATAAAGAAATGAAAAAAACATTAACTTATTAATAAAAATAGTTATTTCTTTCTAATAGAAGAAATAACTATTTTTTTATTATCTCTATTTCTCCTGATGCTTTGCCGCAAATAATTATATCTACATAATGAAGAAATAAGCCGTGCTCAAGTACCCCAGGAATGCCCGCTAACTTTTCATGCCAGGCTTCTGGATTAGTAAAGGTCTGATTTATAATATCTAAAATATAATTGCCGTTATTTGTTTCATATATTTCTCCTGACGACTGTTTGCGCAAAGTAGTTTCAACCCCGTCATTTTCTAGCATTCGTTTAATTTGCTTCCATCCAAAAGGAATCACTTCAAGTGGCAAAGGAAATTTTCCAAGCTCTGTCACAAGCTTCTCTTCCCCAACAACCCAAATATTCTTTGAACTAGCTTGAGCAACCATCTTTTCTCGTAAAAGTGCTCCTCCGCCCCCTTTTATTCCTTGAAAAGCTTGATTAATTTCATCAGCGCCATCAATTGTGACATCAATTTTCGTTACATCATTTAAAGATTTTAGCGGAATCCCTAATGTCCGAGCTTGTTGTTCTGTTTCTATAGAAGTAGCCACCCCAGTAATGTTTAAGCCTTTTTGCACCATTTCCCCTAATTTTTCAATCGTATAATAAACGGTACTTCCCGTTCCAAGACCGACAACCATTCCATCTTCAATCCATTCACACGCTTTTTCACCTGCGATTTTCTTTTGATTAATCATTTATTTTCCTCCCAACTTAGCATTAAAGCATTGCGATATCGATATTTTCATTATACGCTACCTACTTTTAAGTTCAAAGTAAGTTTATTTTTCTAACCTTACAAAAATGTAATTAGACATTTAAAGACAGATGTATTACAGTAAGTAAGTATTAAGAGTTTAATTTTAATATTTGTAACATAACTGAAATAATAAAGAGGTGGATTTATGAATAAAGTAAAACTATTTTTGCATCATCCAGCAACAATTTTTACAATGAAGACTATTTTTTACTTGACTGTTTTGCTTGGGTTGCTATGGTTTTATGGTTTCAAAAACCCTGAAGGCGCCAAATTTATTTACAATGAATTTTAAAAAAAGAAAGGACTGTTAAAAAATGGGAATATCAATTATGACAACGAGTATCATTGAAAGAATTGATGCATGGGCAGAAAAGACACCGGATTTCCCTTGCTATGAATATGCTGGAACACGTCTTTCCTACAAAGAACTTAAACGGCAATCGGATGCATTCGGCTCTTTTCTACTAAATACTTTAAACTCTGACAAAGAAAAACCTATTATCGTGTACGGACACATGTCCCCACTAATGCTTATTGCGTTTTTAGGTACTATTAAATCAGGACGTGCTTATGTTCCTGTAGATGTTTCTATGCCAGTTGAACGTATAGAACAAATCAAAAAAGCAGCAGATCCTGCACTATTCATTTGCACAGAAGAGCTTCCAAGCAACCTTACAATTACAGGTTGTCCCGTTCTAACACAAGACCAATTGATGGATGCTTTGGAAAAACATTTTGAAGAAGTGCCAGACCCTGCTGAATGTGTTAAAAATGATGATAATTATTATATTATATACACATCAGGAAGCACAGGAAATCCAAAAGGCGTTCAAATTAGCCAAAACAATTTAGTTAGTTTTAGCAATTGGATTTTACAAGATTTCTCGTTAAGACAAGGATTGCGCTTCTTAAACCAAGCACCATTTTCCTTTGACTTGTCGGTTATGGACTTATATCCAAGCTTACTTTCAGGCGGAACTCTTGTACCACTAGATAAAACAATCACTGCTAACATGAAAGATTTATATCGCGAAATACCTGCTCAAAATTTTGATGTATGGGTTTCTACTCCATCATTTGCAGACTTATGTTTACTAGATGATAATTTCAACCAAGAAAACAACCCTAATTTAACACGTTTCTTATTCTGTGGTGAAGTACTTGCTAAGAAAACAGCAAGTGAACTACTTGACCGTTTCCCAGATGCAGTCATTTATAACACATACGGGCCGACAGAAGCTACAGTTGCTGTTACACA
This sequence comes from Listeria innocua, assembly GCF_028596125.1. Taxonomy (GTDB): domain Bacteria; phylum Bacillota; class Bacilli; order Lactobacillales; family Listeriaceae; genus Listeria; species Listeria innocua. The sequence continues at coordinate 942,495 of NZ_CP117229.1, read as the reverse complement.
AGTAAAAGTAACACGCGAGTTGATTGATGCTTATCCGAGCCTACCACTTGGAGTTATTAAACCAGATATGCGACTTCATATTGTCGATCAAGAAACTGGTGAAATACTTCCTGAAGGCGAAAAAGGCGAAATCATCCTAATCGGTGCAAGTGTTTCAAAAGGATATTTAAACGAACCAGAAAAAACAGACCAAGTATTCTTTGATTACAAAGGTTACCAAGCCTACCATACTGGTGACTCTGGTGTTATAAAAGATGGTTATCTCTTCTTCCAAGGTCGTCTTGACTTCCAAATTAAGCTTCATGGTTACAGAATCGAACTTGAAGATATTGAAAACAATCTAAAAAAAGTAAGTTACATCCAAAACTGCGCTATTATTCCTAAAATGAAAGATGAAAAGGTTGATATGTTGGTCGCTCAGGTCATCCCGTCTTCCCACGATTTTGAAAAAGAATACCAGCTAAGTGCAGCAATCAAAAACGAATTAAAAGAATTTATGCCAGCATATATGATCCCAAGAAAATGGATTTATAAAACGGAATTCCCGTTGACAATGAATGGCAAAATTGATCGAAAAGCACTTAACAGCGAGGTTAACAAGTGAGCACACCATACGGTACAATACTTTATTTTGGAGTACTTCTTCTGTTTTTCATTCCTATCATAGTAGCTGGTTTGTTAGGAAAAAGATTACCGATATATAACGCTTTTGTCACATTAGTATTTTTATACTTTTTATTCGCTGCAAATCCAGTCCAAGGAGTTACTTTTATCTTCTTTGTTTTCTGGCAACTTGCACTCGTACGACTTTACTTCCATTACAGGCAGGAGAAAAAACAGAATCATGGCGGCGTATTCGTCATAGCAGTGATTCTCTCCATTCTCCCGCTTGTAATCTCTAAAGTAGTTCCAATTTTAGGGGACCAAGTAACAATGGTTGGTTTCCTAGGGATTTCGTACTTAACTTTTAAAGCGACACAAATGATTATTGAAATACGCGATAACTTAATTAAACAGTACAACGCATGGGATTTTGTTAATTTCTTACTATTTTTCCCAACTATTTCATCAGGACCGATTGACCGGTTCCGTCGCTTTAAAAAAGACGTTGATAATCCGCCTAGTAAAGAAGCTTATGTTGCTTTACTGAATCGAGGAATTTTCCTTATCTTCCTTGGTTTTCTCTATAAATTCATTATCGCATACTTAGTAAACAAACATTTTGTTGTTCCACTAGACATCGCGATTACACACAATGTTGATACAACAACAAGTTTGATTGGTTATATGTACGCATACAGTATGTACTTATTCTTTGACTTTGCTGGCTACAGTGCCTTCGCAGTCGGAGTGAGTTATCTACTCGGCGTTCAAACACCAATGAACTTCAATAAGCCTTTTGCAGCACGAAACATTAAAGAATTCTGGAATCGCTGGCATATGACTCTTTCCTTCTGGTTCCGTGATTATGTATTTATGCGTTTTGTCTTATGGCTTACAAAAAAGAAATGGTTCAAGAGTAAGTTCACCATCGCCTATATCGCATATTTTGTTAACTTTTTCATTATGGGTGTATGGCACGGACTTCACTGGTATTACATCGTTTATGGTCTTTATCAAGCCACTTTAATTGTTGGTTTCGACCTAATCGAACGCTTTAACAAAAAGCACAAGTTCTATCCAAAAAACAAAATAACTTATGTAATCGGCGTTATCATTACATTCCAATTTGTTTGTTTCGGATTCCTGATTTTCTCAGGTATTTTAGATAAAATTAATTTTTAAAACTAACTAAAGGTGGTAATTTAAATGGCTTTTCGTGAAAATGTATTAGAAATCTTAGAAGAAATTACAGAAACTGATGAAGTAGTACAAAATACAAATATCAAATTATTTGATGAAGGTTTACTAGACTCAATGGCAACTGTTCAACTTTTAATTGAAATTGAATCAAGACTAGATATTACTGTACCCGTTTCAGAATTTGACCGCGACGAATGGGCTACTCCTGAAATGATTATTACACAACTTGAGGCGCTAAAATAATGAAAAAAAAGCTGTGGATGACATTTGGGCCTTTACTGGTCGCATTCGCGGTTTTCCTTTTCGTTCTATTTGGACCTAGCAGCTTATTTTCTTATGTGTCTTCGGAGACTGTAGAAAAGAGTGCTACGTCTATGAACGAATACGTCATCCAAGGCTTAGACATCCAGAAAGAAGCTTTAAAAGAAGGAAACTATTTACCAATTTATGGTTCTTCGGAGCTTTCTCGTGTCGATCCATTTCATCCTAGCGTAGTCTCAAAAAAATATGATCAAGGTTATACACCATTCCTATTAGGTCGTCCGGGTACACAATCATTAAGCCATTTTCTTGATGTAAATGCACTTGGTGATGACTTAAGAGGCAAAAAAGTGGCTGTAGTTTTATCTCCACAATGGTTCCAACCTAAAGGCGTTTCTGATCCATCGTTTGGTGCTAACTTCTCCCCTCTTCATGCTTATAAATTTGCACTTGAAGACGCGAAAAACACACCTGAACGCAGATATGCAGCTAAAAGATTATTATCGTTCCAAGTGGTTCAAAGCGACTCTACTTTAAAGAAATTACTTGAAAACATCGTCGCAAAAGGTCCTAAAAAACCTCATGATCCAAAACTTGTAAAACTTGCTGGTAATGTCGAACTGAAAATTTTAGAACGTAAAGACGATTTAGAATCGAAAACAGTTTCAGGTTCTAAACAAGATCGTATAGAAAAAGGTCTAAAAGATCTCCCAGAAAAATTAGATTATAAACAACTAGATGACCTAGCAAAAGAAACTGGTGAGAAAAGTATCGGTGACAATCCTTTCCAAGTGAAAGAAAAATATTACCAGAAAAAAATCAAACCAATTGAAGGTAAGCTAAAAGACAGCCGTAAAGATTTGCGTTACGATGAATCTCCAGAATTTGGTGATTTACAACTTCTAATGGACGCATTTAAAAAAGCTGGCGCTGATGTTATTTTCATCAATCCTCCTATTAATGGTAAATGGATTGACTACATTGGTATGAACAAACAAGGCTTAGATGGTTACTATGCTAAAACAAAACAACAAATCGAGAGTCAAGGCTTCCGTTATTACTCTCTAGAACAATATCAAAATAATTCTTTCTTTTTAGAAGATCCTATTCATTTAAGCTGGCGCGGTTGGGTAAAAATCGACCAAGTCCTTGCTGATTTTGTCAAAGCACCGGTTCAAACAAACTATAAACCAACAGTAGATGATTATTATATTAAAAGTCATCCAGATAATGGACCAAAAAAAATCCAGAAGTAGTATTTAAACTACTCCTGGATTTTTTTCATTGTTAGAATCCAATAATATGATAACCGCTATCCACATGAATTACTTCACCTGTTACGCCTCGTGATAAGTTACTGAATAAGTAATAAGCTGTATCTCCTACTTCTTCTGCTTGTGTTGCACGTTTTAAAGGTGCTCTTTCTTCTACAAGTGAAATCGAGTCAGAGAAGCCGCTAACGCCACGTGCAGAGACTGTTCTAATTGGTCCAGCAGAAATAGCATTCACACGCACTCCGATAGCTCCTAGGTCCATTGCAAGGTATCTCACGCTAGCATCAAGAGAAGCTTTAGCAACACCCATGATATTGTAGTTTTCTACAACACGCTCACCGCCAAGATAAGTTAAAGTAAGCAAGCTAGCATCTTCAGTTAACATATCTAAGTGTTTTAACGCACGCGCCACCGCTGTAAACGAATAAGCACTGATTTCATGCGCTTGTAAGAAGCTTTTACGATCTACTTCTAAATAGTCACCAGTTAAGTAATCTTTATTAGCAAAAGCAATACAATGTGCTAAACCACTAAGTTTGCCTGCTTTATCTTTAATTGTTTCAAATGTCGCTGTAATAGCGTCCTCACTTGTTACATCACATGCTAAAATAAGTGGATCTTGATTTATTTCGTTTAATGAAGGTACTAGTTCAGTAATGCTTTTTTTCGCACGATCATCCGCATATGTAAATACTAGTTTTGCTCCTGCTTCATTTAATGAACGAGCAATCGCCCAAGCAATACTGCGTTTATTAGCTACTCCCATTACAACATATGTTTTTCCCTCTAATGATAAATTCATGTTCTTTCCTCCTAATTTTGATGCGATTTGTTCGCTTCTTCCATTTTACATGACCAAATAACTTTTTAAAACACTTATTACTTCGATTTTTGAATTATCTGTTCCATATCTTCTGGTAAAGGCAAATCAAATGCCATATATTCTTCTGTGACTGGGTGGACTAAATGTAGATGACAAGAGTGAAGTGCTTGTCTTTTAAGTAGCACCTGATCCCCGCCGTACATGTCATCACCAATAAGCGGATGACCGATATAAGAAAAATGCACCCGAATTTGATGCGTTCGCCCTGTCTCAAGCTGGATCGCTAAATGATCAAACCCGTTATAACGCATGAGAACTTCGTAGTTTGTTTTCGCATATTTTCCTTCTGGAGTAACAAAACGCTCCATTATACTTACATCTTTACGTCCTATTGGTGCTTCAATAGATCCTGCTTCTTCTTCCAGGGTACCAGAAGTGAAAGCTTGGTATCGTCTTTTGAGTAGTCCTTGTTGCAAAAAACTACTGAGTCTGGCGTGTGCGTATCTATTTTTGGCGATTAACATTAATCCTGATGTTTCTCGGTCAAGCCTTGTTACGATATGGATAGCACTTGTAAGCTCTTGATTTTCGTAGTGTCCTTTTACAAAATTTGCTACTGAACCGGTCGGATGATATTGAGACGGAATTGAAGCCATTCCGGCCGGTTTGTTAATAATTAATAAAAAGTCATCTTCAAAAACTACTTCTAAATCTGTATGCTCTGCCAATAATCGTTCATTTTGTTGTTCAGTTGGAAAGGTAAGTCGAACTTTATCGTCAGTTTTAACATGATATAAAACATTTTGTTCTTCGTTATTAACTTCAATTTTACCATCCGCGCCAAATTTTACTGCGGTTAATAATTGTTTAGATATGTGCTTGCTTTTCAGAAAAGTTCTAAGCAACAACCCATCTTCTTCATTTTTTACTTGCCATTCTAAAAACACATGCTTCCTCCTGCTAGCTTAATCTTCAATAAATGAATCGTGTACTCGACGCCAAAATGGAAATGATCTGAATCTCGCAAAATGAACTTTTTTCGCTGATACTTCATAACGAATTTCCTGAACATCACGATGCAAAATACTTAAATGGTCCACAGAAATTTGAAAATCCTTGTCATTAACCGGTTGTAAACTAACTACATGATGCTTCGGAAAAACGAGTGGACTACCAATTGTCCGGTAAACTCGATTATTAATCGACGCCATTTCAGTTAATTGCATTGCTTCAATGGACGGATGCATTAGCGCTCCCCCGAGTGATTTATTATATGCAGTCGTTCCGCTTGGTGTTGACATACATAAACCATCTCCGCGGAATCGTTCAAAATGGAGATCATTAATAACTACATCCACAACAAAAGGTCCACCTGAACTTTTTACGGTTGACTCATTTAGCGCTAAATACTCAGCTTCTTTTTTGCCAATGCCGTATTTTACTGTAGTTTTAAGCAGTGGATAAGAAACTTTTTGATATTCTCCTTTTGCTAATAACTTAACTAATTTATCTGCTTCAGCTGGGCGCCAATCAGCATAAAAGCCAAGATGACCAGTATGAATTCCGATAAAAGCAATTTCATCTAAGCGCTCTTCATATTGATGAAACGCAGACAAAAAAGTTCCATCTCCGCCAATAGAAATAACGATTTCAGGTTCTATCTCATCATATTCCATGTCATATTCCCCAAAACCAGCGATCATATTCAATCGCAGCAAATCTGACTTCTCGTCCCCTTTTGAAGTAATCATATATTTCATTATTTCTATTCGCCCCTATTCCTACGCTTAATTACTTATTTTTCTTTGGCATTACTTGATGCACCGCTTTTTTATCCTTTGATACATCTTTGTTTTGAGAAAAATAGACTTGCGCTTCTTGTATTTCTTCACGAATTTGCGACATTTCCTCATCTAATTGAAAAGCCGCCTCGGCAGCGCGTTTTAGTCGCTTATTAATCGCTTCTGGAAATTCGCCTTGATATTTATAGTTTACCGAATGCTCAATAGTCGCCCAAAAATTCATTGCTAATGTCCTAATTTGGATTTCAGCTAAAATCTTCTTCTCACCTTGAATTGTTTCCACTGGGTATTCAATAACGACGTGATACGAACGGTATCCACTGGGTTTCTTATTTGTAATATAATCGCGCTCTTCCACAATCCGAAAATCATTGCGTTGCCTTAAAAGACGAACAACAACCTCAATGTCATCTACAAATTGACACATCATTCGCAGTCCCGCAATATCTTGCATTTCTTCCACTAAATGGTCAAGTGCGATATGTTTTTGATTAGCTTTGTCTAATATGCTCGCAACTGGCTTCACTCGTCCTGTAACAAATTCAATTGGCGAATGATTATTTTCAAGCTCAAATTGTGAACGCATTCCTTTAAGTTTAATTTTAAGTTCTTCTACTGCCTGTTTATAAGGCGCTAAAAAGTCTTCCCAATGATTCAAATCGCTCACCTCAAGTATATTCATGATTAAATTTATGCAACATCAGTTATATTTTAACACAAAAGTGATTAATCCACCTTGCTAAAAGTAACCTTTTTTTCAATCACATGTTAAAATAAAACTGAAGCGCTAACGATACAATGAAAAGGATGATGGAAATGATTCTTACTTTACTTCAAAATGGCGATTACGAAACTGCTCGACTAAAAGCTCTTGCAGAATTAAAAAACGCCCCAGAAAATGCGGAACTAAATTATTTTGCAGCATGGGCACACGATGCGCTCGGTAAAGAAGATGCCGCTATCCCTTTTTATGAGAAAGCACTGGAGCTTGGTCTTCCTGATGCAGATAAAAAAGAAGCTTATATTGGTCTTGGTAGCACCTACCGGATAACAGGTTCTCCCGAAAAAGCCGTCCTTCTTTTCCAAAAAGCGATAGAAGAGTTCCCAGAAAATAATGCTTTACGTACTTTTTTCATCATGGCTAAGTATAATCAAGGTAAGGAAAAAGAAGCCTTACAAGAAGCACTTCTGTTACTAACAAATACAACTAATGACAAAGATATTTTAAGTTACAAAAAAGCGATTCAATTTTATGCACAAGATTTAGATGCATTATTTCATTAAGAGGAGATGAATTTTCATGGTAAAAGAACTAGAAATAGAATTCCGCAATCTTTTGACAAAAGAGGAATATGATCGACTTATAGAGGATTTTCGAATTAAAGAGGATGATTTTTTTGAACAAACTAATTTTTATTTAGATACGGCAGATTTCGGCTTAAAAGAACGTAACTCTGCTCTTCGAATTCGTCAGTTAGAAACGCAGTACCAATTAACGCTAAAAACTCCTGAAGCACGCGGTTTAATGGAAACAACTCAAATTTTAGCAGCAGATCAAGCAACAGCCATTACAGACGGAGCAAATATTCCAGTTGGTCCAGTGCGCGATACTTTAAAAGAAATCGGTATTAATCATGAAGATTTACAAGTCTTTGGTTCCCTTAAAACAATCCGTGCCGAAAAAGATTATAAAAAAGGACTACTCGTATTCGACAAAAATTTCTATGGTTCTATTTCAGATTTTGATTTAGAATATGAAGTTTCTGATTACGATAAAGGAAAAGAAATTTTTGATAAACTACTCAAAGAATATCAAATAACGAATCATCCAGCAGAAAACAAAGTAGCTCGTTTTTATAATCATGTGTATAAAAATAATGACTAACTAACGAAAAACGTACTAATTTATAGCGAAATGACACAAATTCTTAAAAAATAACGAATAAATATATTAAGCCAATGACAATTATTTGTTAAATTTACATTACGCTGATAAAATAGATATGTAAGTTACAAAACCAATTTTGTATCAGCTTTTACTTAGCAGTGAATTATTTCTTTTCACACTGGTACATTGAAATGAATATCTGCTTGAAGGTATTTAGAATTTGAAAATCAGGTGATAGCAAATGATTAACCAAAATTTATATTATCAGTCAGTAGCTAATTCCAAGCCCATCGAAATTTATCTATTTTTTGATCCCGCTTGTGATGACTGTTGGAATATTGAAGCGAACATGCTCCGGTTACAAATGGAGTACGGGAACTATTTTAAATTGCGCTATGTGCTGCATAATAATTTGCAGACATTTGTATGTAAACAAAAACGCGCTGGAAATAGTAACCTAAGCTTAAAAGAACAACAAATAGGGGCGCACCTTTCCTATATTTCTTGTCTTGCAGTCAAAGCCGCTGAACTCCAAGGAAAAAAACAAGGTATTACATTCCTGCGTAAGATTCAAGAAGCTTATTTTCTTGAGAATAAAGACATCGCTAGTGAAGAAGTACTCTATGAAATCGCTATTTCCACCGGTCTAGATCTTACTGAATTCAAAAAAGATTTAGCATCTACTGCTGCTAAGCGCGCCTATATTGGCGACCAAAAAGTAGCACAAGAAATGGAAATACGCGAAAATCCAACAGTAGTTTTCTTCAATAAAAATATAGAAGACGCTGGGTTAAAATTAAGTGGCCTACATCGTTATGAGGTCTACGTACATGTTTTATCCGAGCTTTTAAATGATTTCCCAGAACCAGAAGAGCGCCCACAAATGGAAGAATATTTAGCTAAAGTAAAAGTTACTTCTTCTGCTTCCATGGCAGCCTTTTACGGGGTTTCTGAACAACAAATTGACCGCCAAATGAAGAAATGGCGCCTTCAACAAAAAGTAGAATTAATCGATGCTCCAGATGGCCAGCCTCACTGGAAATATATCGGTAGCTTATAATAAAAAAAGTAGCAGCCTAATCCTCGGCTGCTACTTTTTTATTACATGTTTTCCAACCGCTCAATTCGCGAACTAATCGGCGGATGGGAATCGAAAAGACCTGGTTTATCTTTTTTAGACTTCAATGGCGACGAAAAGTAAATGGACTCACTAGAAGCGCTAACTTCTTCCATTTTTTTCGTATCACCGCTAATTTTTTGTAATGCTTGGATAAGCCCATCTGGATTCCGAGTTAATTCCACTGCACTCGCATCAGCCAAGTACTCCCTATTTCTAGATAAAGCGAACTGAATCGCCGTAGCTATAATCGGAGCTAAAATAACAAAAATTAGTGCTACTACATAGATAATTATCTGTGCCCCGCCACCATTATTATTGTCACTTTTACGGCTATTTCTTCCACCTGTTAAGCTACCCCAGAAAATCAAACGCATAGCTAAATCACTTAGGATAGCAATAACCGCAACTAAGGCAATCGCAATAGTCGACAAGCGAATATCATAGTTACGAATATGAGAAATCTCATGAGCAATAACGCCCTCTAACTCATATCGTTCTAATTTATTTAACAATCCTCTAGTGACAGCTACGGCGCCTTTTTCAGGAGAAATACCGGTTGCAAATGCATTCGGACTTGGATCTTCTACAATATAAACTTTTGGCATTGGGATACCAGCAACCATCGCCATGCTTTCAACAGTATCCCATAAAACTGGTGCTTGCTCTTTTGAGGTGACTTCTTTCGCATGATTCATCGCCATGACAACCGACGAACTGCTCATAACCATTATCAAAATATAAACCGCACCAATAGCCGCCGCAAGTATGAGTCCATTTAGATAGTTATTCCAAACAATTATACCTATAGCAGCCCCAACCATAAGAACGAAAATAAAAAAGCCAAGAATGATAAAAACAGTTTTTCGCTTATTTGCTGCAATTTGTTCAAATAGCATAATTTTCGCTCTCCTTCATGGCTTAAAACTCTACTTTTGGTGCAACACGCTCTACTTCTGGAATCGAAAGCATATCGCGTTCTTTAAAGTTATGCAGTTTTGCTACGATGTTTGTTGGTACTGATTGTACTTTTGTGTTATAAGTCATTACGGTTGTGTTATAAAGTTGGCGAGAATACGCCACTTTGTTTTCCGTAGTAGTTAGTTCATGTTGTAATTCGATGAAGGAAGTATTTGCTTTTAAGTCTGGATAAGCTTCACCTAATGCAAAAATAGATTTAAGCGCCCCACTTAGCATATTATCTGCTTCGATTTGCCCTTGACGGTTGTCAGCAGGAACTTCCATCATTTTGTTACGAGCTTCAATTACTTGTGTTAGTGTTTCTTTTTCATGTGTTGCATACCCTTTAACTGTTTCAACTAAATTAGGAATCAAGTCAAAGCGACGTTTTAATTGTACGTCAATTTGCGCCCAAGTTTCGTCAACACGGTTACGGTATTTTACAAGGCTGTTGTATAGACCGAAATAAATCAATACTAGAATTACAACAACAGCGATAGCAATAATCCATCCTATCATAATTAATCTCCTCCTTCATATGTACTAATCCCATTATACCTTACTTGGGGAGTACACGACAATCCTACTGCAGCATGAGATTCTATTTTTTCTTTCGCATAAAGTAAAATGGCTTAACAGGTCTATCTACCGGCATTTTTATCGTCATCATCGCATTTGGAGCACGGTCAATTTCTTCCCCGTCTTCATTCCAAAGAACTTCGACAACTTGTTTAAAACCAGTATCTCCCGGTCCATAAAACTCAATTTCTTCCCCGACACCAAAATTATTTCGTTGTTGTAAGGTAGCAATTTTTGTTTCTGCGTCGTATTCAAGTACTTGAGCGGCGAAAGCATATTGAGGTATTTTCCGAGTTTTCCCGAATAATTGCTCGTCCTCGGTTGGTTCTTTATAGAAAAAGCCTGTTGATAACTCGCGCTGTGCAACTTTCCATAATTCTTCTTCCCAGGCTGGATCAAATTCGTAATTCTCAGGGTCCGCGCAGTATGCATCTACCGCACGGCGATACACACTTGCTACCGTTGAGACATAATGAATCGATTTCATTCTTCCTTCGATTTTTAAGCTATCTACGCCAGCATCAACCATATCTGGAATATATTTAATCATAGATAAATCTACCGCACTCATCGAAAACGGTTCTTCGTCTGTATCAACTAAATTTTTAGAAACGCCATTATCTATCTCAAATAAATCATATTTCCAGCGACAACTTTGCGCACAACCGCCTCGATTCGCATCCCGGTTCGCCATATGATTGGATAAAGTACAACGGCCGGAATAAGAAATACACATTGCACCATGAATAAATGCTTCCATTTCGACATCCGTTTTTTCGCCGATTTCTTGGATTTCTTGCATACTTACTTCTCTGGCAAGCACCACGCGTTCTAATCCTTGTTTTTTCCAAAATTCTAGCGTTTTATAATTGGTTGCAGATGCTTGTGTTGATAAATGGACTGGTAAGCCTGGCGCATCCTGAAAACAAATGCTAATTAGTGCAGGATCAGAAACGATGACTGCATCAATGCCAATATCCCGGAGTGTCCGGAAAAATTCACCAGCACCTTCTGTATCCCCTGCGTGCGCAACCATATTGGCAGCTACATACACTTTTGCATTTCGCTCATGCGCAAATGCGATACCTTCTTTCATTTCATCAAAACTAAAATTCCCTGCTCGTGACCGAAGCCCAAACGCCTGGCCACCAATATATACAGCATCCGCTCCGTAACGAATGGCAATTTTTAATTTTTCTAAGTTACCAGCCGGAGCTAGCACTTCTGGTTTTTTTAATACTTTACTCATTATGCTATTCCCCCTACTTCACATCATCCGGATTTTTCAAATAAAATCCTGCATCTAGTTTTCTTGTTTTAGGTTGTAGTTCCGTTAATTTATTGACAAAATATTCCGCAACAAATTGTCCATTAATAACGGCTTCTTTTGCCTCGACAAATAGAGTGGCAATTTGTACAAAATTATCCGATTCTGCAAGAACCCCGTCCAGTTTCCAAGTTTTCAAGCCTGCTTCATATAAATCAGCTAAGTATGGTACCAGTGAAACATCTTCTGAAGCAAAAATGTGCGTTCCAGATTCGTCCTCATAGATTGGTAATTGGCTAGTTTCATCATTAGGTTCGCGTAAATAAAGTCCACGTTCCTTCGAGGTATCATCTTCCATTTCAACAATTCGTTGGTAGTTAGTAACTAGTTTGCGTTTTGATTGATGGATGCATGTTGGGCCATAAACCAGTACTTCTACTGGAATAGTAAGACTTTTAGCAATTGCTTTTATTTCGTCTTCAGTAAGTTCTCTTGCAAGTACCGCTCCGACTGCTCCTTGTTTTTCCCAAAATGAGATTTGTTCTGCGCTAGTGACAAATGTTTGGGCATCGTAAATAAAAGGTATCGGTCGAGCCATTTCGCCAAGAAGCATAATCGCTCCTGGGTCGCCGCATGCAACTGCATCTACTTTCATTTCAGCAAGTTGGTCTAAAAATGTTGGTAGCTCTTCCATATGTTCGTTGTGCATTAACGAATTTACAGCTACGGTTACTTTTTTCTTTTCTTGATGCGCTAAATGAACTATTTCACGTAATTCTTCGACAGAAAAGGAATGAGGTAATCTTAAACCAAATTGGCTGTTACCTATATATAATCTGTCTACCCCCGCGCGAAGCAATTGTTCAGCTTGTTTCATTGAATCTGCTGTCGCTATGATTTCCATGTTTTTCTCCTCATTTCTACTAAAAACGTTACTTGATAAATGTATCACAAGAAGACTTGTTACTCAATAAGAATTTTGGCATAAAAAAAGAGACTAACTGAAGTAGCTAATCTCTAATCTATTTTATCTTCTTTCGTAATCTTAAATAAGTTTAACAACGGTCGATAAGTGCTTCCTACTAATCCAAGCGTTTCAATTAACACTTCGATTAAAATTAAAAGTACTCCAATTAATATCATCGAACCCCACAAGGTCGACATCGTAAAAATGAATGCAAATAAGGAAAATAATGCTGCAATCGCGTAAATTAATATCACTGTTTGTCGATGTGTAAAACCTAACCGAAGTAAACAATGATGTAAGTGCGATTTATCTGCCATAGCAATAGGTTGTTTCGTAACCATACGGCGTACAATAGCAAAAACTGTATCAGAAATTGGTACTCCTAAAATTAAAATCGGTACAATTAAAGAGATAAAAGTGACATTCTTGAAGCCCATAATAGAAAGTACCGCAATAATGAAACCTAAGAAAAGCGCTCCTGTATCACCCATAAATATTTTAGCAGGATTGAAATTATATGGTAAGAAGCCAAGAGTCCCAGCAATTAAAACGCTAGCAATCATAATAACAAGCGCATCCCCCATAATAAATGCCATTCCTAAAATTGTCAGTAAAGCAATAGTGGAAACACCAGCTGCCAGTCCGTCAAGCCCATCAATGAGATTAATTGCATTCGTAATCGCTACAATCCAAATAATCGTGAGTGGAATACTCAAAATGCCAAAATGAATTTCTCCACCAAAAGGTAAGTTTATAAAATCAATACTAATATCGCCCCAAAAAACTATAATAAAGGCAGCGGTAATTTGACCAATTAATTTATATCTTGCCTTAAATTCCATAATATCATCTAACAGGCCAGTTATGACCATTACAAATGCAGCAATCAATAAAGCCCATAAGAATTCGTTTTCAATTGGAAGTAAAAATAAACCAATGGCAAAACTAATAAAAATCGCTAAGCCACCTAAACTAGGAATCGGCTTCACATTAATGCGTCGCTGATCGGGTTTATCAGTAATATCAAAATAAAGAGCTATCTTTCGAATTAGCGGTGTAAGTAACACGGACGCACCAAAACATATAAAAATTATCATCCAGCTCATGGTTAGTCCTCCCCGCAAATTTTTTACTCATCTCATTATACTTTTTTATTATCAAAAAGACAACGAAAATCATTATCCGAACATTTTTAATAAAAAAAGCTTGAAGCGCACGGAGCAAGCTTCAAGCTTTCTATCTATTGTTTAATCCTAGCTACAAATTGAAATCTACTACCTACATATTGAGAACGTGTAAATTCAAATGGTCGACCATCTTCTAAAGTTGTAATCTGCCGAAGTTTCATAACCGGTGATCCGAGTTTCACATCAAGATATGGCGCAATTTTTTCTGATACTAAAGAAGCTTCCATCGTTTGTTCTGCTTCTCCGATTTTTTGACCAAGTTTTAATTCAATCGCTTTATAAAGGGAATCCATAATGTCTTCCTTTGTAAGCAGTGAAGCAATTTTTTCTGGAATGGCGGCAACTTCATAAAGAATTGGTACACGGTCGCCGTAACGAATCCGTTCAATTTTCATTACATTGCTGTTTTCTGGTAGTTGTAACGCTTCTTGTTCTTGCGTACTTGCCGGACGAATGCCATACGATACGATACGCGTTGAAGGAACTTTCCCTTCTTGCAACATCAAATTCGTAAAACTTGTGACAGCTTCTAGTCGTTCGGTTAATTTCTTTTCCGCAATAAAAGTCCCAGCGCCAACACGTCTTTGCAAAATATTATCATCGACTAGTCCTTGAATGGCTTGTCTTACTGTCATTCGGCTAACGTGAAACATTTCAGCAAGTTGACGTTCAGCTGGAATAGAAGTGCCAACTTTCCAGACACCATCTTCCATTTTCTTTTTAATTTCACTTTGAATCTGAATGTAAATCGGTATTCCTGATTGTTTATCGATCATTTCCCCGCCCTCTTCTTATAGAAGTGACGCCGCCTCGTTGTCAAGAATCACAGTAACATCTGGATGATTTTGAAGAACAGAAGCAGGACAATTCACATCTACAGGTCCTTTAATAGTTTCTTGGATTGCTTGTGCTTTGTTTTCACCAAAAGCAAGTAGGATAATTTTCTTCGCATTCATGATTGATTTAATTCCCATAGAATAAGCATGTGTTGGAACATCTTCTTCTCTTTCAAAAAAGCGTTTGTTAGCTTCACGAGTGGAATCTGTTAAAACAACTTTATGTGTTAATGAATCAAAAGAAGTTCCTGGTTCATTAAAACCGATGTGGCCGTTTGTTCCAATTCCAAGCACTTGAATATCGATTGGATGCTCAGATAAAATTCCTTCATAACGTGCGCATTCTGCTTCAGCGTCAGTCGCTTCCCCGTTTGGTAAGAAACTTTCTTTAAATGCTTTTTTAGAGAATAATAAGTCATTCATATAGTAATGATAACTGTTTGGGTCGCCTGCTGCAAGACCTACATATTCATCTAGGTTAGTTGTTGTTACATTTTTTGTGTCAACGTCGCTTTTTACAAGCTCAGCGTAAAGTGTTTCTGGAGTGCTTCCTGTTGCTAGACCAAGTGTATTTACTTCACCTGATGTAATGCCTTTTTCAATAATTTCTAGTGCTTTTTTAGAACCTGCTAATTTATTTTCTGTTGTGATAAGTTGCATAATAATATCTTCCTCTCAAGAATGTTTTTTTCCGAATGAATATGTTGCTGTAATGTTTAAATCTTCATCTAGTAAGTTGAAATCTGCATCCTTACCAGCTTGGATTGCACCTTTTTGTGTTAAATTAAATTCGCGTGCTTGGTTACCAGAAGACATTAGAACTGCTTCTTCCACCGTGCATCCAGTAAATTTAATCATATTGCGGAAACCGTCGTCGTAAGTGAGTACACTTCCGGCTAATGTTCCATCTTCTAAACGAGCTTGTTTATCTTTCACGATAACTGTTTGGCCGCCAAGTTCGGATTTTCCTTCTGGCATACCTTTTGCTCGCATCGAGTCAGTAATAATGCATAAATGTTCTGGGCCTTTCATTTGGTATGCTAATTTCACCATATCAGGGTGAACGTGAATACCATCGACAATTAATTCTGCATTAATACCTTTTTCGAGTAAAACATGACCTGGAACACCTGGTTCACGGTGCGTCATGCGGTGACAGGCATTATATAAATGTGTCGCATGTGTCGCTTTACTTGTTTTTAAGTGTTCGCGCACATCGTTGGAGTGACCAATACTTGGAACAACTCCAAGTTCAAAACACAAGTTTTCAAAATCAGCTGAAGTATCGTGTTCTGGCGCGTAGGTAACTAATTTAATTAAGCCACCAGAAATATCAAACCACTTCTTGAAAAGTTCCAAGTCAGGTGCTTGAATGTATTCTTCTGGTTGCGCTCCTTTGAAGACTTTAGATACAAATGGACCTTCAAGATGAATCCCGCCAATTACAGGTTCAGTTTGAGCGACTTCATTAATAACTTTTAAAGCTTTTTCAATATTTTCATGTGATTGAGTCATTGTTGTTGGGAAGTAAGTAGTGATACCTTCGTTTAACATACCATTCACTTGTTTTTTAAGTGCTTCAGGATCTGCATCCATTGCGTCAAAACTATAACCACCATGAGAATGGACATCAATGAAACCAGGAACTAACTTTTGTCCTTTTGCATCGATTACTTCTTCTGCTTTTTCCGCTTGAAAGTCAGTCATTGAGCCAACTTCTAAAATCTGTTTATCAAATCGTACAAAAGCATTTTCTAGAACACCTTTACCAGTATAAATTGTAGCGTTAGTAATTACTTTATTAGTCATTACGTATTGCCTCCTCGTTAAATCGGTCTATACCAATTATTATAGCATGTATCCATTAAAATGCAACTTATCTTTTCCTATTTACCCAAAAAAAAGTAAAGTAACCAAAAAAGCCACGAGCATTTAAAAGGCCCGTAGCATTTCGTTATAAAAAAAGCGCAGAATGATTATTCTACGCTCGTTACTTTTATTTATCTGTTTCGTTTTCTTCTTCTTTTTTCTCTAATTCTGGAATGAGCACTTCTTTTTCTTCTTTTGGTTGTTCTTTAGCAGCCTCTTTTTCAAGTTCATTTAACTGATCTTCCATAGAAGCTTTTTCTGGTTTCTTGAAATTTTGTTTTTCGCGTTCAATAATTTCATCTACCATTGTTGTGAAATTTTGGGCTTTGTCTTTAATAATCTCTTTGCTTTTCTTGGTTTTCTTTTCTAGTTCATCCATTAGATCATCAAAAGATTGGGAAAGTTCTTTGCTCATATCAGCTTTCTTTTCAGCTTCTTCAGCTAAGTCGCGTTGTTTTTGAGCTTCATGATAGTCACTTACGCTACCCCAGCTCATATCATGGATAACTTTGTCCATTTTTTCGGAAGTTTCTGTTGCATTTTTTTCAGCCATTTCAGCTAGATGTTGTGTTTTAAGGTTTTTCCATTTTAAGCGCATTTCGTGCATACGTAGTTCTAATTTTTCAAGTTGTTCAGAAGCTTGATCATAATGAGATTTAGTTGCTTTTAATTGTTCTTCATATTGAGCTACTTCTTCTAATGCAAAGTCAGCTAATTTAGTTTCACCAGCTTCTTTTGCAATTTCAGCTTGATGACGGCGTTTCTCTACATAAACTTCCATTTCTTTATATTCTTTATAGAAAAGAGATTTCAGTTCGCGTTGTTTTTCTACCATGCGTTCTGCGTCTTTCATTTCTTGTTTTGTTTTATCCATATAGTAACTTACCGAATTACGACGTTTTTCTTCACGTTTTTCGATTTTTTCACTAACTTCTTTATTCCATTGTTTCATTTTTTCAAAAAGGTTTGCCATTTTTTTCTCCTCCAATTATTTATTGTATGGGTAGTCGAATACATCATCATTTTTTCTAGGTTTATTTTTATTTCTAGTTAGGAAGTAAATGATTGCTCCAATGATTGCAACAACCAGGATTCCTTTTAAGTTAGCTAGAATGATTAAGGCACCTACGCCGATTAATACACCATAAACGATTTTTTCACCTACAGACCTTGCTTCGAGTAGTTTCTTAAGTGACCAAAAGCCGAGCACTGCGCCAATAGTTGCCATAATTGCTGGCCATAAGACGATAAGTATCATTGCTAAGAGTAAAACTATTAATACGCCAATCAAAATCGCTCTCATCTGTCTACCTCCTTATTTCCAAGTGTAGCTGAAATATTTTTCTTTTATTACTGTACCTATCATAACGCTATGTATCAAGTATAAGAACCCACTGTAGAAGGAAATTCACCTACAACTTGAGTCCTATTATCTAACTACAGGATAACATATTAAGAAATGTTTAACGAACAAAAAACAGCTTGCTTCTCGTGTAACACAAGATACAAACTGCTTTTTGGCTATTTTATTTTTTCTTCATATTGAAGAGATGAAACTCCGCCTTCAGAAATCATATTGTTTTCCTCTAGCTCTGTTTCTGAGATTTCTTTGTCCGCATAGCGTGTTCTAATATCATTTACTTCATCAAAAGGCGTGGGTGGCTGTTGCTTTTTCACCACATAAATTGCAGCACAAGCTACTACACCCGCAACAGCTCCAGCAATAATTCCTACTTTATTTTTCACACTATCAACCTCCTCTTGAAATCCACTATTTTATTCCCTAAAAAAAGCGAACTAAAACAAAAACGAGTTTGCCTGATGCAAACTCGTTTCGATATTAGAATCCAGAAAAAGTGCTTTTTGGTTTACGAATAAAACATAGCATTGCCGCAATAACGAAAAGTAAAGCGGGAATGAAACCAATAAGTGCAGTGGATAAAAGTGACACAATACCGGCTGCTAAAAATAAAAATCCAGCAAGTATTGGGTTTTTATTCTTCATAATATAGTAAATGCCTGCTGCTCCAACAATTAAAGTGATTATCCCGCCAGAAAGTGCAGTCCAAGATAATGTATGTACAAAATCAAAGATACGATCCGGGTCCGGTATCTCATCTTTAGGAATTTCCCATTCGGTAACAGTTTGGTAGTAGTTATTGTAATAAGTTGTTAAGCCTTCTTTTCCTTTTGAGCCATTTACAAGTAATAGACCAATGACAGCAATAGCTGCTTGCATAAGTACACTAAAAATAAGTCCAATAATAGCGAGAACTATCTCACCAGTTCGTTTAATCATGAAAATATGCCTCCGTTTCTTCGCTTATTTTTCCAGTATACTATATGTTTTAGTGAGAATAAACTATTTAAATATTAGAAAAAGAAGACTAGTCGTGCGTTTTGCTTTAAAAAAATGTATAATTTGTTCATAACGAAATTTAAAGGGGCGTAAAATAATGCTAAAGCGCGTGTTCTTCTCGATTGTCTTACCTTTAGGGTGTTTAGTTGGAGCAATTTTTATTTTACTTACGATTAACACGACATATCCAAAAGCAGCTAATGATGCTATTCCAACTATATTTATACATGGTTACCGAGGAACTGATCGCTCACTTCATGGAATGATACGACGCTTCGACCAAAAATATAATTGGGGCACAGAGTCATTAACAGTAAATGTAAGTCCAGACGGAAACATTTCTACTACTGGTACTTATAGTAAAAATGAAAAAAATCCGTTAATTAATATTGTTTTTGAAGATAACCGAGCAACCCTCCCTCAGCAATCGATGTGGACAAAAAAAGTAATGTCCTATTTACAAAAAAATTATGACATCAAAAAATTCAATGCAATTGGTCACTCAATGGGTGGCGGTGCTTGGGTTTCCTATTTAGCATCTTATGAAAAAAACAAATCTTATCCACAAGTAAATAAAATTGTTTTTCTCGCAGTACCTTTTTACCCAGAAGAATATGTAAATGGAGATCAGCAAGTGGACATTAAAAATGCCAATAATGTTCATGCCAAGTTTGCTCAAAAAATGGCCAAAGTATTACCTGATAATACGGAAATTATGATTATCGGTGGCGACTTAGAAGACGGCTCAAACAGTGATGGCGAAGTAAAACTAAATAGCGTCTTATATGGTCAAAAGTTATTTGCACATCAGAAAGTCATTACTCACGTTATTAAAGGCCCCAAAGCAACCCATAGTAGCATGCATGAATCCACTGTCGTTGATAAGTATGTCGGTCAATTTTTATGGGGGCAGAAATAAAAGTTAAAGGATGTTTCGAATGAAAAAAGTTATACTCACGATTATCATCTTAGCCATCATAATTACAGGCTTTGGGATAATTTTCCTGCAGTTTGAACCTACTAAAAAAGCTGCTAAAGAACCTACGAATGCTACTGCACAAAAATTTTCCAAAAAAGCTAAAAATCCAGTTTCAGAAATTGCTGTACCAACGCTTTTTGTTCATGGCTATTCAGGGACAGCTAATTCATTTAAAGGCATGATTAATCGCCTTGCTGATGATGGTATCGTAACAGAATCACTTGTTATGACTGTTGCTGCTGATGGAAGTGTGAGCACAACAGGAAGTTACGATAAATTTAGTCATAATCCAACTATCCAAGTCATTTTTGAGGATAATAAAAGTTCGATGGTTAATCAAACTCAGTGGATACAAAATGTGATGAAAGAGTTAAAAAATAATTATCATATTGAAAAAGTAGATGCGGTTGGTCATTCAATGGGCGGAGTTAGCCTAACGAGTTATATTGAGAAAGTTGGTAGTGATAAAGCCTATCCAGTTCTTGAAAATCTAGTTTTAATTGGCGCACCACTTAATGGGCTAGTTGTTGGTGATAATGGTGTAACTGCCTACGATTTAACGGATGAAGGACCAAAACAGTCCTCTGATCGTTATAGTGAATTTATGAAAAACAAACAAAAAATCCCTACTAATTTACAAGTATTAAATATTGCCGGTGATATGCTAGACGGAACCAAAAGCGATGGTAGTGTATCGGTCGCAAGCGCTCTCTCTGGTAAATTTATTTTTGAAGGACAAGCTAAAAGTTACGAAGAAAAAATCTTTACTGGAAAAAAAGCAGCTCACAGTAAACTACATGAAAATACAGATGTAGATGCCAAAGTAGCTAATTTTTTATGGGGAACTGAAAAAGTAGATTAAGCATTAAGCTTAATCTACTTTTTTCTTACGTCCAAATATAGTTCTTTTTTGAATATCTTCAGAATTTCGTACGTCTAGAATATCCAGTAAGAATACAAATACTGGGATACCAACAATTAAGCCCCATACGCCAAAGAAAGTTTCTGAAAAAATTAAAATGATAAAGGTATAAAATACAGGTAAATTCGTTTTGGAAGACATTAGTTTCGGATTTAAAATATATGTTTCAATCGCATGAACGATAACTACCGTAATTAAAATATAAACGACATCTTGAAAACCACCAACAGAGTATGCAATAAGAACAAGTGGAACACATGAGATAATTACACCAGCCACGGGAATTAACCCTAATACAAACACCATTATGGATAGACTAAGAAGTTGTGGGAAATTCATTAAATATAGTGCTATCGTTGTAATGATTGTATTAACAAGCGCAATCATCAATTGTGCCTCTAACACCACCCCGAAAGTCGCAACAAATTTTTTCCCAAAAAACGCTGCTTCTTTAAAAATAAAGCCTACTTTACTTGTTAAAAATTGCCCTGTAAAAGAAGTTACCCGTTCTTTTTCTAAAGAGAAAAACAAACTAAGGATTAAAGCTAAGAAAAACGATAATCCAACCGAACCGATTCCAGAAAGTGAAGCAATAATAAAGTCAACACCAGTTTGGAGGTATTTTTGAATATTCGATTCCTTCAAAAATCCGACAATCCACTGCACAATCTTATTATCACTCGGGTTATTATAAATTTTTACAAGAGAGTCTACAAGTTGCGATATTTGGTCAATTAAAATTGGTAAGAAATGAACAATAGCAACATATAAAAACATTGCTACTAAACAATATAAAACGATAACGATTAATTTTCGTGGTATTCGTATTCTTTTTAAAATTACATTTTCTAATCGCGTAACTAAAAATGCAAAAATAAATGTTAGTAATATTAAATCTATCATGCTTCTAAGTAAATATAATACAATCCCTAGAAGAACAAACACTAGCACCCGTCTTGCCGTGTCATTTTCTTTTAGCTTCTCCAACCAATTCATTTCCTCACCAGCCCTTTTCTTTCTTCATTTTATCATAAATTAGTTAAATAGGGTTTACAAAAAAATTTTTCTTCTGTAGAATAGAACCAATCATCCTACCTTTAGAAAGGGGAGTTTTTTTGTGGTAGAAAAAATTGAGCGGAAATCTTTAGCTGAGCAAGTCTATGATCAGATAAAAGCTGAAATTACTAGTGGCGCTTGGAAAATCGGCGAACGAATTCCTAAAGAAGCTGATTTAATGACTCAGTTTGGCATCAGTCGAAATACGTTACGTGAAGCAATCCGTGCGCTGGCCCATATTGGTTTACTTGAAACAAAGCAAGGAGACGGAACTTTTGTACGCAATAATAGTGAACTTCATGCTATTATGCAAAAACGCGTGCGAGAATCCTCTGTTCAAGAAATTCTAGAAATGAGGCATGCGCTAGACCGAGAAGCAGTTATTTTAGCTTGCGAACGGCGCACGGATGAAGATTTAAAAATGCTAAAAAAATATAAGCAACTTTGCTATTTAGCTAATAAAGATAATGATGTAACTGCCTTTGTAAAAGCCGATTCAGCTCTTCATCTAACAATTGTAAAGGCAGCGCACAATGATTTATTGTTAGATATGTATGTAAATATTTTAGAGGAAATACAGTTTTCGATTACGAGTACAACAGAAATGAATCCAGCTGTTAATAAGCATAATGGCCATGCAACTCTTGTATCAGCGATCGAAAAACGAGATAAAGAAGGAGCAGCACATGAAGTAACTGAGTATATCACGCTCTTCAAACAAATTGCTGCTAAGAATGGAGATAACAAATGAATTCAGATTTAACAAATAAAAAAATCCTGACGCGTTCAAGTCGGGTGATGCTTATTGTCGGCATTATTTTAATTGCAGCAAACTTGCGTGCACCAATTACGTCAGTTGGACCTTTACTTGGAATG
Source organism: Listeria innocua (assembly GCF_028596125.1). Taxonomy (GTDB): domain Bacteria; phylum Bacillota; class Bacilli; order Lactobacillales; family Listeriaceae; genus Listeria; species Listeria innocua. Next base: position 919,670 of record NZ_CP117229.1, on the reverse strand, counting down.
ATTCAATCAGATTTACATTTAACAAACACGATGGCAGGATTACTAACGACGATACCACTACTTGCTTTTGCTGGTTTATCCCCTTTTGTTTCGAAATTAAGTCGTTCACTAGGGATAGAAGTACTTATTTTTATCGCACTTTTAACTCTTGTTATTGGTAGTTTACTTCGACCTTTTGGAGGCGAATTCTATTTATTTGCTGGGACATTTATGATTGGACTTGCTATTGCAGTGGGAAATGTCATTTTACCTAGTTTGATTAAGAAGGAGTTTCCTTTTAAATTAGGATTAATGACTGGGGTATATTCGATTTCAATGAATTTATGTGCGGCACTTGCTGCTGGTTTGACGGTGCCGATTGCGATGAATAATAAATTCAGCTGGCATGGAAGCATGGTTTTTTGGGCAATGCTGGGTGTTTTAGCGTTAGTTATCTGGCTACCACAGTTAAGATATAACCAACGCAGCTCAGAAAAAATTGCCACACATTTAGTTACTACTTCGGTGTGGAAGTCCCCTCTTGCTTGGAAAATTTCATTATATATGGGTTCACAGTCCGCGATTTTTTATATTTCGATTGCTTGGTTACCGAACATTTTAGCAGATCAAGGATTATCAAGTACTTCTAGCGGTCTTATGCTCTCACTAATGCAGTTTGCTGTTATGCCGATTACATTTATTATTCCTATTATAGCTGGGCGAATGAAAAATCAGCAGTTGCTCGTTGGGATTTCTGTTTTATTATTTATGATTGGGATTTTTGGGATTATGTTCGCTTCTGGTAATCTATTTATTTTAGCTACTGCGATTATTTTATATGGGATTGGTTCGGGGATGTCATTTAGTCTTTCGATGATGTTCTTTAATTTGCGAACAACAAGCGCTACCGAATCGGCGGATTTATCTGGAATGGCGCAATCAATAGGTTATTTGTTTGCTGCTTCCGGTCCAATATTATTTGGTACACTCCATGATGCTCTTGGCAGTTGGCAACCAACGTTATATGTTCTGATCGGCATTACCCTAATTATGCTATATTGCGGCCTAGATGCTGGACGCAATAAATTTCTCTTTCCACAGAAAAAGTGATTTTTGCGCATGAAAAAACTAGCGCGGAAAAAGGGAGTAAACCGCACTAGCTAAAAGGGAGTTTGGGATTTTCATTCTAAAAAGGGAAAGAAATGAAAATGTTTTGCTTGTTGTTAGCTTATACATATAATAACTTTCCTAAAAAAGAATGTGCTGAAAGAAAGATGAAAATTTCATGAGAGTTTAAAAAAGTTTTTCTCAGTTTTTTCCTCTTAGTCTTTCTAGCTTTTCCGCAATACGTTTTTTCATTTCATCAGTTTCTTGGGGGTGTTTCATTATTTCATTTGTTTCTGAAATAGTGACGACATCCCCTTCTTTTATAGAGGAATCAAGTTCTTCTTGATTTACTAACCATTCTGTATGGTTCGGTTCGATTAGAAAAACGGCTTTTCCATCCTCTATACGATCTAATATTGCTTTTTTCACCCTATTCACCTACTTTGTTACGGCAAGGCCTTGTTCTTTAATTTGGCGCACAATTCCATCACCAATGCCGTTAATTTTTTTCAATTCATCTATGGACTGATACGGGCGCTCGGCAATGATTTTTTCTGCCAGCGCTGGGCCAATAAGTGGTAATAGTTGTAATTCTTCACTAGATGCTGAATTCAGATTAATACTTTCAGGCAATTCTTCTGATGTGGCATCTTCTGTTTTTTGTGTATTATTTTCTTTGTTATAGCTGCTACCGGGCTTAGGGGTGCCTTCTTTTTCGGTTTGGACATGAATTTTTTCGCCGTCAGTTTCGATTGTAATTGTTCCATTCACATCTGTCCCGTAAGTTTTAATATCTCGTTCTTTTAACCATTCCAATACTTCTACATGGGGATGTCCATAACTGTTGGCCATTTCAGCGGAGTATACAGCCACTTGAGGTTTCACTTTATCTAAGAAAAATGGTTGATTAGAAGTGGATGAACCATGGTGTCCTAAGTCTAAAATATCTGCTTCTAAATTGGCGCCACTATCTGCCATTTCTCGTTCCCGCCCTTTTTCCGCATCACCAGTGAAAATGGCAGAAATATCTTTGTATGTCATTTTGACTGCAATGGAGTCATTATTGGCGTCGTTTTGAAGTTTATCTGGGCTTAGGACTTCTATATCAAATGGACCAAAAGTCGCTTTATCACCGCGTCTTGGTTCTTTATATTTCGCATTTGAGGCCAGTGCTGCATCAATTACCTTCTCATAAATACTGCTTGAAAAAGTTAAGCCATCCATCCAAATTTCTTTCGGTTTATATGTAGCAATGACTTTGTCGGCATTACCAATATGGTCGGCATGTGGATGTGTCAGTAATAGCAAATCTAGCTTTTTTATATTTGCTTCTTTTAAATAAGTTAAAATCCGGTCATCATCTTGTCGACCAGTATCAATCAAAATAGTCGTACCGTCTTCTGCTTGAATAAGTGTGCTGTCCCCTTGACCAACATCAAAAAAAGTAAAGCTTGCACCATTTAAGGTTTTTTCTGTGATGTTAGATGGTTTAGTGGATGGTTCTGAAAAACTACAACCGCTTAAAAATATCGCGATTAAACTAATACAAATTACTAATTTCTTTGTCATCTTTCTCCTCCTGCTCTCTTAGTAGAATAGCAAAGGAATAGAGAACAGTAAAGCTTTTAAAACAAAAACCGCATGAAATCAAAATCGATTTACACGCGGCAATTTATGTTGTATTCATTTCACTTTTTCTTTAAAGGAAAAGGATACTTCTTCCGTTTTTGGTTCATAGTCAATTTTCCAGTCGTGGTCTTTGAAATACCAATAATCATGATCTTCAATAAAGAAAGTTAAGTCTTCTTTCTTTTCAGCGACTGCTGCTTCTTGCGGTTTTTCGGCAGCTAAACCGATAGAGAAACCAGGATGCAAGGAACTATTAGAACCACCATATTTGGCAAAAAGTCGAATTCCATTACCATCAGCTACATCAAATTCATCATGAAACCATTTATTTGCTTGGTCCGTTACCTCGATATTCATACTTTTCACTCCTCGTTTCCATTTTTTGTACGTATTGATTATTACTCAAGAATAGCAGATTTTACATCGAATTTCACTTTTTCTGCTTTTTGTTATGCAGTTAGTATACCTCTTTCTAATAAAATTCAAACCACTATGTATTAAAACAACCTTAAAATAAGGATATTGTACTATAACAGATTCGAGGTAAAAAAACTGTGTGAGAAATAAATCCCACACAGTTTTGATTGCATCTTATTCTAATGGAGCTTTTCCAAGGAATGCTTTGAACATCCAGATATGTTTGTCAATGCTAGCTTTAAATGCAATTAGCATATCGTTTGTTACATCGTCGCCTTCTTTGTCAGTTAGCTCAATGCCTTGTTTATATTCGTCTCTAAGTAATTCTAATGTACCAACTAAGTCTTCCATTAATTGATCCATAGTTTTAGGTTTTGTATAAGGAGCTTCTTCTACACTCGCATTTTCTAAAAACTCTTTTAAAGTCGAGAATGGGCTTCCACCAATGGCAAGTAAACGTTCTGCTACTTCATCCATTTGTTCACCGAATTCGCTATATAAATCATCCATTTTTTCATGTAAAGTGAAGAAGTTGTGGCCTCTCATATACCAATGAATTTGATGAATTTTTACTGTGAATACGTTTAAATTCGCTACTTGATGATTCAAAAATTCCTTTGTGTCTACTGAGTTGATTGTTTTCATAATTATCTTCCTCCTATTTTGTAATGATTATCACTTAATAATAAGTATAATCTATTTCCACTACAATGTCCAGTGTGGAAACCATCACAAAGTATTTACCACTGATATGATTTTTTAAACATCTATTAATGTTTTTCCAATATTTATCTCTTCTTTTATGATAGAATAAAAATGATATTTACACAACTAGGAGGATAGACAATGGAAAATTATTCTCACCGCTTTCAGGTGAACTTGGCTGGTATGATTGACATTCTCTCTAATCATCTTTATGACGAAAAAGATGTTTATATTCGAGAATTATTACAGAATGCTACAGATGCAATTAGAGCTAGGAAGAAAATAGAGCCTACTTTAAATGGAAAAATCCATGTTTCATTATCTGGTGAAAAAAACAACAAAACTTTAATTTTAGAGGATAATGGGATTGGTTTAACGGAAGATGAAGTCCATGCCTTCCTTGCAACTATTGCTAATTCATCTAAAGGTGAAAAAAACTTTGATGGTCAAGATACCAATGATTTTATTGGTCGCTTTGGGATCGGTTTACTTTCTTGTTTTATTGTTAGCGATGAGATTGTAATGATTTCTACCTCACAAAAAAACGGAGAAACGACTGAATGGCATGGAAAAGCTGATGGTACTTATTCTGTCCGTAAAATTAAAACCGAAAAACGCGAACCTGGTACTCAAGTTTATTTACGGTTGCGTCCTCATATGGATGAACACCCTGAATGCGAAAAAACGGAATACTTGATTAATACATTAAAAAAATACGGCTCTTCTTTAGAAAGCGCCATTTTAATAGAAGCAGATGGTTATGAACAAGAGATTAACTCGTGGACCAAGCAGTTTGCTGATAAAGAAATACTGTTCAGTCTTCCGAGGGAGCAAATTCTTCGCTACGGGGAACATTTACTCGGCACTCGCTTTCAAGATTATTTCTTAATTGAAAATGAATCTGGTCGTACTTTTGGAATCGCTTTTATGATTCCTTATACGGTGCAAATGAATGCGGTGCGCAAACAAACGGTATTTTTAAACAATATGTATGTGACGAGCGAAGCGAATAACGTTCTTCCTAACTGGGCTTTTTTTGCTGAATGTATACTTTGGACAGATGAGCTTCAGCCAGTCGCTTCACGGGAATCTTTTTATAAAAATGAGCGCCTTGAAATCGTATCTAAGGAGCTAGGTGTGGCGCTAAAAAAAGGAATTGAAACGTTACCCGAGAGCGCACTAACAAAATTATTATCGACGCATTATCTTGGTTTTAAAGCATTAGCTAGTGAAGATGCGCCATTTTTAAAATTAATTTATTCTTATCTGCCGTTTAAAACTTTGAATGGTGAAGAAAAATTAGCAGATATAATGAAAGAAACGACGACAATCTACTATACTTTTTCAGTAGACGATTTTAGACAGATAACTGATATTGCTCGCTCTAGTGGTATGACATTGATTAATGGCGGTTACTCCTACGATACACCAATTTTAACAATGTTAAATCATTTGGTAGATGAAGCCGAGTTTATTTTAATTCAACCAGAAGAAATCACTAACAAATTGTTACCAATGTCTGCTGAAGAAGAAATAACTTATCAACCAATCTTAGCTGAAATGAATAAAATGATGGCGGAATTTGATGCCGATATAACAATTAAGCATTTTGAACCTAAAACGCTCCCTATTATTTTTATTCATTCTGCCGCTACACAGGCAAGCAGAGAACTGGAACGCTCTTTAGAAGAAACGAGTTCTGTTTTCAGTGATATTTTAGAGAGTATTCAGCAAGAACAAGCCCCTGCTCCACTTGCCCATTTGTATTTAAATTTAGATAATGAGCTTATAAAAAAACTTTTCACGTCTGGTAAATCTATTAATGAGTTATCGGTGATTGTTAATGTTCTTTATATTCAGGCTTTACTGTTAGGACATTATCCACTCAAACGGAAAGAAATGGACTTAATGAATCAAAATATGTTACGAATCTTAGAAATGCTATAGGAGGAAAAAAATGGATTATTTGAATGATATTGAAGAAGCTTGGGGTATGGACGACAATGCTGAAAAAGTGAAAATTCTTGAGCGTGCAATTGCAAGCGCAGATATGTATAACGATGTAGAAAATGGTATTGAGGCACGCGATATGCTGATTGATACTTGCTTAACTGCCGGATTTCCAAAAAAACAATTACAAGCCTTTAGTTGGTTAGTAAAAAAATGGGAAGATGATGCGGCATATATTGACGCTTACGATCTACTTTGGAAATATAAATGGATTAGCGAACATGTCCCAACTTTTGATGAAGTATCCAAAGCGCAAATAGATGGGCTTTTGAATGATATGAAAGTAAAATTCGAACAGCAAAATTATTCCTTGCGCCCTTACTATAAAGTTTGTACCCTTGCTGCCATTCGAATGGGCGAAAAAGACAAGGCAGAAGAACTCTTTGAAAAATGGAATAACACCAAAGCAGATTATTTAAATGACTGCCCTGCTTGCGAAACAAATGATAAAGTTCATTATTACTGTTTTATCAAAGATTTTGAAAAAGCGAAGAAAGCTGCTGCTCCAATTATTAAAGGGAAACAGAGCTGCGCAGAAGTTCCTCATTTAACTTATGGAAATATGGCTTTAGCGTATTTAGAACTTGGTGATGAAAAAATGGCGCAAGAATGTTTTGATAAAGGCTACCCTCTTGTGGAGAAAGAAAGTTCATTAATTCCACCACTTAGCCATTTGCTTAAGTATCTAGTGCTTACAAACCAAACTGAAAAGGCTAGAGAAGTCATTGATACGAATAAAGAAATCGTTCTTAAATCAGAAAGCGGACTAGATCGATTATTATTTTTACAAGCTGCTTATCCTCTTTTGGATCGTGAAACAGAAACAGACTTGGTGGAAATAGCCGAAACTTTAACCGCAAAATTTGATGCACGAAATGAAAATAGTTATTATCAAGATCGTTTGAAGTAACATTTGGAACATAGCTAGTTTTTCTAGTTATGTTCTTTTATTTGCGCTATTTAGTATTTTTTAGGATAATACAGGAAGGAGTTGAAGATGATGACGATTTGGGTTAGAAACGGGAATAACGCTGCAACTGAGCAAGAGATTTCTGCAAAAGAAACGGAACTAGGTTTATTCTTACCAGCTGAATATAAAGAGCTGCTTTTGAAGCAAAATGGTGGATTGATTCGAAAAAACCATTTTCCAACGAACGAGCCAACGTCTTACGGACTTGATGTCGCGGAAATTTATTATTTAGCTAGTTTAAATGAATTATTAACGGACATTCCGGAACAAAATGATGTCGATCTTGCAGGAAAACAAGTTTATTTTCACCGAGATGAATCGCGCTATATCGGTTTTTCTTATGCTGATAATAAGTCTCTGCCTAGCATTATATATGTTGATTTTGAAACGCTACAGACCTTAGTTGTTGCAGAAAACATGGCTGAGTTTTTGGAGGCACTATATTTCAGCCCCTTCCCAGTAGATTTCGCGGAACAATTTCCAGTAAAAAAACTAGACCAAATTCTTGCTTCAAGTAATGTCAAAAAAACCAAGCAATTACTAGAGTTATTAGAGGATTATCCAGATAAAAAGTGGTATTTAGAAACACTCATTCGTTTACTTCAAAAGAACGAAATCCCCTATAATATAGTCGTCTATCAATCCTTTGAAAATCAATTGCTCTATTTCCGGAGAAAACTTGTTCCTGAACTTGTGGAAAAGATTTTCGCGATGCTTAAGGACTGTGATGGAATAGATCAAAGTGCTACTACTGAATTATATAAAGAGTGGGAATAAGGAGGAATTCAATTGGTAAAAGTAGTATTTGTATGTTTAGGAAATATTTGCCGTTCTCCAATGGCAGAAGGACTTTTTCGAAAAGAAGTTGCTAATGCAGGGTTAACGGATGAAATAGAAATTGATTCTGCGGCAACGGGAACATGGAACTTAGGAAAACCACCGCACCGTGGTACAAGAGAAGTTTTGAAAAAGCACGGTATTAATTATGAAGCAATGCGTGCTCGGAAAGTAACGGATGCCGATTTTGAACAAGCTGATTATATTATTGGGATGGATCAAAATAATATAGCTGATTTAAATGCTCTTAATAAAAACAAAGACGTAACTCTTCGTTCACTGATGTCCTTTGTTTCAGGCAAGGAAGAGGAAGAAATTCCTGATCCTTATTACACTGGTGATTTTGATGAAACAGAGCGAATGGTAACGGAAGGAGTCAAAGCCCTTTTAGCTTTTATTACAAAAAAATAGCCTTTTTTATCCCTAACATGTTTAGAGGCTTGTCACTCGGGAATATATAAGAGTACAATCAAAAGATTAGAAAGAGGTTTTTTATATGTTAGGAATTATTTGGGGAATTATAGTTGTTTTATTAGCAGTTTGGTTACTTGGAATTATTTTCCATGTAGCGGGCGGATTAATTAATATCTTGCTAGTAGTAGTGTTAATACTCGTTATTTGGAACTTAATTCAAATGGCTAGGAATAAACGTAAATAACTGAAAAAAGAGTGGTTTGGCGCATTACGATAATGCGCCAAACCACTCTTTTTATTTTTGATTTAAATGTTGCTTTTGTAAAAAATCTTTTAAGTCTAACCGGCTTTTTCTTCCAAGCCCGCGTGCAATCTGCTCGGACCAGCCTTCTACTCGTTTTCCTGCTGTTCGTTCATCGTAGTAAGTTTTTATTTGTTCATCGTATTCTGCTAAAGTTGCTGGATTCATTTTTTGATAAGTATTTTCGTGATAAACCAAATCTTGCGGTAATCTAGGTTTGGCTTTTTCTTTGCCTTTAATCGGGTGGCCTATTGTTAAACCAAATAACGGCATCGTATATGGTGGCAAATCAAGAATTTCGGCAATTTGCCCTACGTCATTACGAATTCCTCCGATAAAGCAAATACCAAATCCTAACGATTCTGCGGCAACAGCCATATTTTGCGCGGCAAGTGCGGCATCAATAATGGAAACAAGCCATTTTTCTGAAGTTTCTAGTGCGGCTGTGTCTACTTGATGTTCTTCTAGGATGGCTTGGTGTCTCGCTAGATCAGCAACAAAGATAAATAATTGCCCTGTTTGTACAGTATATGGTTGATTTCCCGCAATAGCAGAAATTTGTTCTCGAATTTTTTTATCTGTTATTCCGATTATAGAGTATGCTTGAACAAAACTAGATGTAGATGCGGCCTGCGCACTTTTAATAAGTAAAGCTAATTCTTCTTCTGTTAAAGCTTTATCTTCAAAGTTCCGTACTGAATAATGACCTAAAATGGCATCTATCGCCTGATTCACCCTAACTCCCCCTTAGTCTTTAAAGATTTTCCGATCGTAATTTGGTTCTTGTAAAAGCGCGCCAAAACTCTGTTGACGTAACGCTTCATATGCTAAAACTGCTGCGGTGTTAGATAAATTTAAAGATCGAATATGATCAGTCATTGGAATTCGTAAACAATTTTCCTCATTTGCTTGTAAAAGTTCATCAGGCAAACCAGTAGTTTCTTTTCCAAAAACAAAGAAATAATTTTTATTTGGATCACTATAATCAACGTCACTATAAACATGGCGTCCGAATTTAGTAATATAGTAGAATTCTCCACCAGCATTTTTTTCGAAAAACTCATCTAGGGAATCGTAATAGGAAAGTTTCACATTATCCCAGTAGTCCAGTCCAGCGCGTTTTAACATTTTATCATCTGTGGAAAAACCAAGTGGACGAATTAAATGTAAATAAGTATCTGTTCCAGCACATGTTCTTGAGATATTTCCTGTGTTTGCAGGGATTTCTGGTTGATATAGTACGATATGGTTTGGCATTTCTTTTCACCTGGTTTCTATTAATTTGGTATTGCTGTTAATTCTTGGAGTACTTGTTCATCTTGTTCGTTTTGGAGCGCTTTTTGGACAGCTTCTTCAGCTTGTTCCCCGCCGATTTTACGTAAGGCCCATCCAGCGGTTCCGCGAATGACTGGCCTCGGATCATTTTCCAAGCAATCAATTAAGTCTGGTACTGCGGTTTTATCTTTATAACGAGCTAAAATAATTATCGCATTTCGTTGGATTGGCTTTTTCCCGCGCCATGAACCAGCCATATCGCCAAACTGCTCTTTAAAAGCGCGGTTTGAAATATGTAGCAGTGGCTTTAACTCGGGACGAACAAGTTCCGGATCCGGCTCCATTTCCTCATGAAAATGAAAATCATGACCGCGATTATATGGACAAACTACCTGACAAGTATCACAGCCATACAAACGATTATGCAATACTTCGCGATATTTTTCATCTAGAAAGTCTTTTGTTTGGGTGAGGTAGCTTAAACATATTTTCGGATTCATTTTCCCTTCACCTAACAAGGAACCTGTTGGACAAGCTTTTACACATTGGTTGCAGCTGCCACACAAGTCGCTAGCAGGCGTATCTGGTTCAAAAGGAATATTGGTTATCATTTCCCCTAAATAAACCCAAGAGCCGAATTCTGGCGTTATAAGCAGCGTGTTTTTCCCGCGCCAACCAATGCCAGCTCGTTCTGCCACAGCTACATCCGATAATTCACCGGTATCTACCATAGATTTCATTCGTACATCAGGCAAACGCTCACTTAAAAATTGTTCCAGTAGAGCTAATTTTTCTCGTAAAACAGTATGATAATCGATGCCCCACGAAGCTCTAGCAAAAACGCCACGTCTTGCTTCTTTTTTGCTGGTAGGCGCTTCTTTTAATTTAGATGGGTAAGCAAGTGCAATAGCAATAATCGACTGGGGTTCTTTGAAAATAAGCTCTGGATAAACACGCTCATCAATAACCGGATGCTCAAACCCTGTAAAAAGATCTAACGCTTCAGCTTCTAATAACCGTTCCTTTAAAAATAAAAAAGGGTCTGCTGTCGTAAAACCAATTTTTTGAATTCCAATTTCATGTGCATAAGCAATTAGCTCTTCTTTTAGCGCTGCGTAATTTGATTCTGGCTTCACTATCATCATTCCCCCTTTCCTTATTTTCAGGCAATAAAATAAACGCAATGCTTCGCTTAGAAAGGTCGAAACACTGCGTTGATAACAGGATTTATAAAAAATATAAAGCGGGTGATGGGAATCGAACCCACGACAACAGCTTGGAAGGCTGTAGTTTTACCACTAAACTACACCCGCATAGTAAGTAGTTCTTAGTGTTTTAACAACTTTTATATAATACCATTCTATGTTAGTTTTGACAAGGCTTTTTCTGGAATTTCTTTGTAAAAATAATATATAATTAAAATCCTGGTTGATTTACTAGGATTTTAACTATATTCAAGCTGTTTTATTAGCGCTTTATCATTTTTATGTGAGAAAATAAAGTATGTTTTAAAAGACTACTGGAGGCTTGCTTATGACATTTTGGCAGGATATGATGAATTTCTTTTCTTATGATAATTTAATGTACTGGCTAAGTGAGTATCGGAATTTAGGTCCACTTTTAGCTTTTTTCTTACCTTTTATTGAAGCGTTTTTACCTTTTTTACCATTTATTGTTTTTGTTGTAGTTAACGTTAATGCATACGGACTGTTTGGCGGCTTTTTAATATCCGTTACAGCTGCAATTGCAGGTAGTTTATGTGTTTTCTTGTTAGCTCGAAAATTTGGGCAGACTCGATTTTTGCGATTTATTTCCGGACATAAACAAATTAAACGAGTAATGGAATGGATTGATAGACATGGTTTTAGTCCGATTTTCATTTTACTTGTAATGCCTTTTACACCATCTTCTGCTGTAAATATCGTTGCAGGTCTCTCTAAAATAAAAGTTTACCAATTTATCTTAGCGCTTGTAGGTGGGAAATTAATCAAAGTCTTTGCGATTAGCTATATTGGTTATGATTTCGTAGACTTAATTCACCAACCACTTAAACTGGCTATTTTAGCTGTTTCTGTCGTTATTTTATGGTTTGTCGGAAAACGGCTGGAACATTGGATGTCAGGAAAAAACCTTAAATAAAAAAGAAAGCACGCATTCTGCGTGCTTTCTTTTTTATTTAAGTCACACTACCATTATCAAATTAATCATCTCATTCATTAATTATATATTATCTTCTTTATACTTTCTCCTTAAACAAAATCAAATTCAGTGTAACCTTCTGATATAATTCAATTAATTTACAGAGTATTTTTAAATTCAAGCTTTACTATAAAACAAAGAACCTATTATTAATATTGATTCTAAAATTAAAATTACTGCCATAAGCAAACTCATTCCCCATGGTTTTAATAACCCCGATAATAATCCCTAGTTTTGAAATAAAATCTCCACCAGTAAATTTAAATGAGGAAACAGCTGCATATATACCTCTTTGATTGGTAGGAATTAACCTTACTTCTTCAGCATTTAAAACTGGTGAATAAATAAGCTCACCAATAGTGGCTAACATAATAAATAGTATTATCCACAAGAACATTCTGCATTATTTCCACCTGTTTCCTATCTTATAAACACTTGCCCATTGAATCTCTTCAAATCGCACAGAAAGTCTTCATGTTGCTTATTAACCAGATTAGGTATCTCTTCAACTGCAAAGTATCTAAGTTCAATTGTTTCCTCATCTTTTATAGATATTTCTCCGTCCACATATTCTAATTCAAAAAAAATTGATAACGGCTGAGCTTCATCACCATTTGGATAGTTGTCTTCATATTTTGAATAAATACCAATTAGTGACTTAACCTTTACACAAAGCCCCGTCTCTTCAAAATACTCTCTAATTATCGCTTCTTCAAAAGATTCGCCAAGTTCAATTGCTCCTCCAGGAAATCCCCACATATTTTTATCATTTCTTTTTTGCAATAGAATCTTTCCTTCGGTATTTATAAAATAACCACTAACAAAATTTAATATGATTTTTTCATTCCCTACTTTCCCTCGAATCCATTTGATATAATCCATACTATTTCCACCTTCCTTTTTTCGTTAAACGAAAATGTTCTATTTTTCCAAATCTAGTTACTATGAAAAAAACTATCACTCCCAAAGTTTTTTAATTTAGCTCCTCTACTGGAATCATAATAGATAGCATTTTGCTATTTAAAACAACAAGATAGCCTTTTTTGTTCAGAACTAAAACACGTTATTATCAAATAAGTGTTTCAATTCGTTATACCATAATTTCCAACCCTATAAAAGTAAATTAATATTGAACTTCATAGCTATGGCTTTAGAACCAAATAACTAAACTTAGATTATTGAGAAAAATTCATAATAAATTTTGTTTGAATTTTCTAACCCACACAGGAAAGAATTTTAAAGATCAAGTTTTATCAAAAATCTGTAATTGTTTTAGTGAACATCAAAATAAATAGCACCAAACAAACGGAAAAGAAACCATTCAAATGAATAATAAATTACAAAAAACGTACTTTCTTAAATCCTTGCTTATAAGTAAAAAAACAGATATCCTCTATTCAATTCTTAGAGTGTATCTGTTTTTTATAATCGTAAAGAAAGCACGCGGAATGCGTGCTTTCTTTTTTTAATAAAGTAAATCTAAAAATTCATCTTTTGTAATGTTACCAAAGTATTCTTTTACTTCTATATCTGCTAAAGCTTCGGCCAATGCTTCACGTTTATAAGTTGTGTTGACTAATTTCTCCTCAATATCCGCCACATTTTTTACCCCAAAGAAGTCACCGAAAATCTTAATTTCTGTGATAACTCCTTTTTGTACGTTTAAGCGAACATCGACTGCTCCAACTGGAAAACGTTTTGTCCGTGTTAAATCGAATTTTGGAGATTTTCCGTAGTTCCAGTCCCAATTGCCATAACGCTTAGCAGAAATTTCATGGATTTTTTCCCAATCTGCAGCGGTTAATTTGTATTCTTTCACATCTTCTACTTTATCCACGTTAAAAATGTAAAGCAATAATAAATCGCGGAATTCTTCGGTAGTCATTTCTTGATCCATAAAATCAGAAATATTCGCTACACGACTACGAACGGACTTAATTCCTTTTGATTCAATTTTATCTTTACGTGGTTTTAGTGATGCAGCGACATTATCTAAGTTCAAATCATACATTAAAGTACCGTGCGAGAACATTTTCCCCTTCGTTGCAAATTGCGCATTTCCTGATACTTTAAAACCATCGATTAATAAATCATTACGTCCTTTTAATTCCGCATTTACGCCTAAACGTTTAAGAGCTTCCACAATCGGTTGTGTAAACTTCGCAAAATTATGGAACGATTCACCGTCGTCATCTGTAATAAAACTAAAATTCAAGTTACCTTCATCATGATAAACAGCGCCACCACCTGAAAGTCTACGCACCACAATTACGTCATTTTTCTCGACATATTCTGTATCGATTTCTTCTACCGTATTTTGATTCCGACCAATAATTATCGATGGCTTATTAATGTAGAAAAGTAAAACCGGTTCATCTAACTTCAATTCGGTTAAAATAAATTCCTCAACTGCTAAATTAATCCGCGGATCTTTTTCATTATTATTATCTATAAAATACATACCCCTAACCCCTTTTCTTCTATATTAAAATGTTTTCGTAAATCCTTTTGATGCGAGTGCAATTTCTCCGGTGTAAATAGCTGCTGCTTCTTGTTTCAATACTTCTAAATCACCAACTTCTGGCAAATGGCTAAGGAGTAACGATTTCACATTTGCTTCTTTAGCAATTTTTGCAACTTCGGTACTTGCCATATGAACTTTTGTTTTCCCAGCTAAATCATGGAAAAAGTTCGTATCTGTTACGAGTAAATCTGCGTTTTCTGCAAAAGGAATAAAACTATCTTGATAAGCGCTATCCGCGGTGTATACAAAGATTTTTCCAGCTGCTTCAATTCGCATGGCATAACAAGGTACTGGATGAACTGTTTTTAAGAAGGTTACTTTAAACGGTCCGATTTCAAGTGTGTCATCTGCTTTATACTCCACTGCTTTTGTTACATTCGCCATTTCTAAATAAGAATAGCCACGTTCATCTTCTTTATGCCCGTAAATAGGTAAGACAGGTGGTTTTTCCTTTTTTTGCGACAACAAACGAATGTGCTGCAAAATCCCTACGTCTGCTACATGATCTGGATGGTAATGAGAAATTATTGCGGCATCAATGTCATCAGGATCAATGAAGTTTTGCATGATGGAAACGGCACTTGCCCCCACATCAATTAATAACTTAAATCCAGCTTCTTCTAGCAAATAACTCGATGTGCCTTCGTTCGCTACCGGATATCCGCCCCAATGTCCAAAAACGGTTAGTTTCATTACTGCACTTCCTTTCTCAAAATAAACCTCATTTATATGATACAACATTTATAATAAAAGGAGAAATTATCCAGAAAAAAAGACAGCTTAGAAAATCCGCTGCCTTTTTAAAATTTTACTTATTTACTAGGGAAATATTTATTCTCTAGTTCTTTTGTTAGTTTTTCTGTTTTATCTAGTTCGCCAACTGCGACAAATCGTTTCGTCGTTTCCGTTGGCTTGTCACATGTGATTAATGTGATTCTAGCGTCTTTCGTATTATCTATCACGCTTACTTCTGTTTCATCAATTGTTTTTGTTTCAGTAACTGTATATTCATATAAATTTACGAGGTCAGTCAGGTAAATCTTGTCGCCTTCTTTTACCTTCATAATTGGGCCAAATAGCATTGATTCATTACGCATATGGTGCCCCGCTAATGGATAGTTGCCTTTACCCATTACTTGGTCAGAACGCATGGTTGTTGCTCCTGCAAGTAAATTAGCAGTGTTGGTTCCTTTAAATACTAGTAAGTTAACGTCTACAGAAGGAACAGCTATCGAGCCAATAACGGCATCTTTGTCATAGTCTGCTGCACCTTTGATGACAGAGGTCATAGATGGAAGTTGTACACTTTCAAAATCAAATGTAGCGTCTTTGTCATTGTTTTTCTTTAAATCGGATGCATTGTATTGATCGATTGTTTCATGGCCACTCATATATTTTACAATGCCGTTTTTAATGAATGGGGAAAAAATTAATAGTAAACCGATGATTAAAATAACGATTGCGATTGTTTTCTTTAACATATTATTCCTCCTTGTAACTATTTTATTATATAGTAGCTACTCTGATGAAGCAAAGGAAATCAGCCGCCTTATTGAAGTATTTTTGCACCTGTGACAAATTTGTAAAGTTATTCCCAAATATAGTCTGAAATTTGTCTTTTACGTTGCGCTGAAATATACGGGCTTCCTTTAGCTGTGAACCTTAGAGGATAATGGGTCGCGATACCTTTATTTGGAACACCAATTCGATTAGTTGCTTCTATTATATGTGGCACTTTTGCCCTTTCTAACCAAATATTGCTATCAAAAAGAGTTTTCCCATAATCTTGCATACTTAATCCTAAAGCTTGCGTTAATTTACCCGGGCCGTTTGTTAATTCAAAGCCAGTTTTCAAAAAACGATTTTGTTCCATTTGTTCGATGGACTCTTTCGTTGGTTCTAATGCTCTAATTAAAACAGCTTCCGGAATGCCTTCTCGCATCGTAATAAAGTTTAATAATACTTGCTGGTGCATTTGATACGTATAAATCGTTCCTGGAGTGCCGAACATTACTTCAGTCCGTTTGGTTCGTAAGTTTTTAAAACTATGGGCTGCCATATCTGTTGCCCCGAGATAGGCTTCCGTTTCAACAATGTAACCAGAAAGAGTATAATTACCTATTTCATGCACGAGTCTCATCCCTATTATATCTCTAGCTAATTCAATAGTGGTTCTATTTTCAAAAAAAGTTGGAGTGATTTTAGCGTTCATTTTATACCTCCTATTTCACTTTTTATTCTAGCAGAATTCTATCCAAAATGGTTCTTTTTTGACTAGTTAAATAAGCCTATTTGTTAATAAATCCTACTTCAGACGTATGTGTTATAACTTGCCTTTTATTAATCTTGTGTTAGAATTATGTTAAAGTGGGTGCTGTATGAAATTGTTTTTTTACATATAACAGCTTCTTTTTTTCATTTCAAAAACAACAATTAAAACGAGTAAATAGTGTGTAGGAGAGGTGTTTCATGAAGGATTGGAAAATAAAAATCCAAACGTTTTTAAGCAAAAATTATGGGTTTTTTGTTCTAGCCGTCATTCTTTATTGGCTAAAAACGTATATTGCATATCAACTTGAATTTAAACTTGGTATTGAGAACCTTATGCAGCAAATTTTGCTGTTCATAAATCCATTGAGTGGGGCTGTTTTCTTCTTAGGTCTCGCACTTTTTGCTAAAGGACGTCGTTCATTTATCTGGATCGTTGTCATTGACTTTTTAATGAGCTTTATTCTTTACGCAAATATTGTCTATTATCGATTCTTTAGTGATTTCATTACGCTTCCGAATCTAAACGCAAAACAAATGCAAAACATGGGCGACATGGGTAGTAGTATCACAGCGTTACTCAGCTGGCACGATATTATTTACTTCGCGGATATTATTATTTTAATTGCACTACTTGCTTTCCGCTTTGTAAAACCTGATAAAACTGCTCGAATCCGTGCGAGAAAAGTTGTTGGTGTTTTAACGCTTGGTATCGCGATGTTCTTTGCTAACTTAGGACTTGCTGAAATCGATCGTCCACAACTTTTAACAAGAACTTTTGATAGAAATTATATTGTAAAATATCTTGGTATGACTAACTACCAAATCTATGATGCAGTGAAAAGTACTGAGTCATCTACACAGCGTGCACTTGCTGATAGTAGTGATGTTACGGAAGTACTTAACTACACTAAATCAAAATACGCCGCGCCAAATCCGGAATATTTCGGTAAAGCAAAAGGCAAAAACGTTATTTATATTCATTTAGAAAGTTTCCAACAATTCTTAGTGAATTATAAACTTAACGGAGAAGAAGTAACGCCGTATATTAACTCTTTCTTTAAAGATAAAAATACACTGAGCTTTACGAACTTCTTCCACCAAACAGGTCAAGGTAAAACAGCTGACTCCGAAATGTTACTTGAGAACTCGCTTTATGGCTTGCCTCAAGGTTCTGCCTTTACTACAAAAGGACAAAACACTTATGAATCAGCATCAGCTATTTTAGGTCAACAAGGATATACTAGTGCTGTCTTCCACGGTAACTATAAGAGCTTCTGGAATCGTGATGAAATTTATAAACAATTTGGTTACGATAATTTCTTTGATGCTAGTTACTATGATATGAATGACGCGGATGTTTCTAACTATGGGCTAAAAGATAAACCTTTCTTCCAAGAATCTGAAAAATATCTTTCATCCTTGAAACAACCATTCTATACGAAATTCATCACGCTAACCAATCACTTCCCTTATCCAATTGATGAGAAGGATGCTTCGATTGCTCCAGCGACAACTGGTGATTCTTCGGTAGATACGTACTTCCAAACAGCTCGTTATTTAGACGAATCTGTGAAGAGCTTTGTTGATTACTTGAAGAAAACTGGTCTTTACGATAACTCTGTAATTATTATGTATGGTGACCATTATGGTATTTCCGATAACCACGAAGAAGCAATGACAAAAATTCTTGGCAAAGACTATAACACTTTCGAAAATGCCCAAGCGCAACGTGTACCTTTAATGATTCATGTTCCAGGTGTTGAAGGTGGAGTTCAAGAACAATATGGTGGTCAAGTTGACTTACTACCTACCCTGCTTCACTTACTTGGTGTGGATAACAAAGAATACTTGCAATTTGGTACTGACTTACTTTCAAAAGATCATAAACAACTGGTTCCATTTAGAAATGGTGATTATATAACACCAACTTACTCTATGATTGGTGGTAACATGTATAACCAACAAACTGGTGAACCAATTGCGACAGAAACAAAAGAAATGAAAGAAACAAAAGAGAAGGTATCCAAAGAATTAGAGCTTTCTGATTCTGTGTTACAAGGAGATTTATTACGATTCTATGCTCCTGATGGCTTCAAAAAAGTAGATCCAAGTAAATACAACTATAATAAGAAGAAATCAACTGATTCTTCTACTAAATAAAAAAGAGTCCAGCTAATGCTGGACTCTTTTTTATTTACCTAAGCCTCTCATAATATAAGAAACTGTATCATCTATTTCTTTTGCGTCGTTCCAGTTAGCATCTGGCATCACAACAAACCTTGTCAACATAAAGCCGACTATATTTGTAATAAGCGCCCTCATAATCGTACTATTTGGCATATCGACAATTTCTCCACGTGCCTTATAAAAATCAATCATTTGGTCAAACTGCCCTTTTACATGCGTCATAAAAATTTGAGAAAACTGCTCTCTAAGTTCATCATGATAAAATAATTCCATAAAGTATATTTTGATGACTTTACCATTCTCTTTCGCAAATTCAAAACGGTTAACAATAATTTCGCGAATAAACGACTGGAAATCTGGATACTCACTTTCAAAAACTTCTTTAACAAAGCTTTGAGCTAAAAATGGGATAACTCCCCCAATCAATGTTGGCATCGTGATTGCCATCAATAAATCTTTTTTTGTTTTATAATGTCTGAAAATGGTTCCTTCAGCTACGCCCGCTTTTTTTGCTATTTCATTTGTAGATGTTCCAGCATAGCCTTTTTCCGCAAACAGTTCAATGGAAGCTGCTACAATTCGGCGTTGTTTATCGCTCATTTTAGTTTCTTTTTCCGTCAAATCAAGCATTTGACGCAAGATATCTCCTTCTGCATCCACTTTTTTTCTTCCTTTCTAATTAAACTTTCCGGTATTTTTTTAATGCAAAAATATTTAGTACGACAAAGATGATTACAAATCCTAGCAAAATATAAAAATCATTTGCAAATGAGGCAAATCCTTCTCCTTTTACCATAATGGATGTTAGTGCATTTGCTCCGTAGTATAGCGGCATAATATGTGCAATCCATACGAGCCAATCTGCCATGCCATCGAGCGGGAAAATCCCACAGAATAACACTTGGGGCACAATAACAATGGGGATAAATTGCACGATTTGAAATTCATTATTAGCAAACGTTGAAAGTAAGATACCTAGTGCGAGTGACACCATTCCGAGTGTTAGCGTAATGAGTAAAACATAAAATAAGGATCCGTTTTGCATCATACCAAGCACTTGGATGGAGAAAACTGCGACTAAGATAGACTGTAGTAAGGCAAATATGCCAAAGCCTATCAAATACCCTAGTTCTAGTTCGATACGTTTAATTGGGGTTGCCATGAGTCGTTCAAGCGTACCTGTTGTTCGTTCTCTTAAGAAGGAAATGCCGGCAATTAGAAAGACGAAGAAAAATACGAAAAAGCCAATGAAAATCGGGCTAATTGTATCAAAAAAGCTAGTATCTTTATCGCCATAAACGTAATCGGTTGAAATGGTTAGCTTTTCAGGGCTGTTTGTAAGTGCGGGAAGCGAGTTTGGATCAATTCCAGCTTTGGCAAGTGCTTCTCCTGTTGTTTTGGCTTGTTTCTTTACTTGAACTTGTTGCTCGGCCATCAATGCTTTTTGTAGTTTTAAACCGATTTCTTTACTTAAGCTTGGTTCACTATTTTCGTATGTCACTTTGATTTTCTCGCCATCTTGTTGAAAAAACGCGTCAAGATCAGCGTCTTTAATTTTCGCAGTTGCGTTCGTGTTGTCTGGGTAAGTCTTAATTGTTAAATCATTTTCTTTTAGTTCTTTTACCATGGAACTCGAAAGTCCGTTCACTCCGACAACTGGTTTCACTGTATCGCCTTCAAATAAGTAAGTTAGTAATGTAATAAGTAAAAGTGGGGCAAGAAACATTAAAGCAAGCGTTCGTTTATCACGCCGGAATTGGTTGACGATCCGTTTAACGATAGCTAAAATTCGCATTAGTCCTTCCCTCCAAACTCTAAAAAGGCATCTTCTAGTTTGCCAGATGAAGTTTTACTTGAGAGCTCTTGTGGGGTCCCTATGGCGATTATTTTTCCATTTCTTATCATTGCAAGTCTATCGCATTTTTCGGCTTCATCCATCACGTGCGTCGTCACAAGGATACATTTGCCGTTTGCTTTAAGATCGTCCAGTTCTTCCCAAATGGTTTTTCTTAGTTCTGGATCAATTCCGACTGTTGGCTCATCTAATATTAAAACATCAGGATCTGCAAGGACAGAAATAGCGAGAGACAACCTGCGTTTCATTCCACCTGAAAAATTATTCACTTTTTTTGTTAAATCGGTTTGTAAATTAACCAGGTTCGTCGCATAGTTGATTCGGTCTTTTTTAGCAGCGCCCTTAATAGAATAAAGTGAAGCAAAAAAATCTAGGTTCTCTTTGGCTGTTAAATCAGTATACAGTGCATCTGATTGAGCCATATAACCGATTTTGCTAATTACCGGCAAGTTCGGCATTACATTTCCTAATACTTTGGTTTGGCCACTTGTTGCTTTTTCCATACCGATGATTGTTTTAACAAGAGTTGTTTTACCAGCGCCAGACGGACCGATTAAGCCGAATATTTCGCCCTTCTCTATTTCGAGAGACATATCTGATAAAATTGGTTTCTTGCCGATTTTTACATCTAAATTCGAAACATCAATTGCTATTTCTGCCATTAGTTTCCCTCCTTTTTAAAAATGAGTGATTACTCACTTTCCATTGTACTCGGATTTTTTTAAATGTAAAGGAAAAACCGAACGCATCAAGAAGTTTCCTTCTATCTGCACTCGGTTATTTTCGTAAATAAATATCTGAAATAAGGTGATCTGTTCCTTTATGAAGAACTAAATCCGCTCGGTACTTTGTTTTCTCGATGTTTTCTTTTAAATTGACGCCATTGATTGTATCCCAAACACCTAACGCAAATGTTTCTGCTTCTTTTTTACTGATTTTCGTATATGGGTGGAAATACGAGCTTTCGTCTTGGAAAGCTGTTTCGCGAAGCATGAAGAAACGTTCTAAATACCAGTTCTTAATATCTGCTTCATTAGCATCCATATACACGGAGAAATCAAAGAAATCACTCGGATATAGGCTCTCATGTTGGTCAGCTTGAAGGACATTAATCCCTTCAATAATAACAATATCCGGATTATGCATCATGCGAGTTTCGTCTAAAACATCGTAGGTGAAATGCGAATAAAGTGGTACTTCAACATCTTCTTTATTTGCTTTTAAGTCGGTTAGAAACTTAGCAAAGCGGTCGCGGTCGTAGCTTTCGGGGAAACCTTTTTTATCCATGATACCCCGTTCTTCTAAAACCTTATTAGGATAGAGAAATCCGTCTGTTGTTACAAGCTCGACTTGCCTTGTTTTAGAAAACCAACGATCTAGCATTAATTTAAAAACACGCGCGGTTGTACTTTTCCCTACTGCCACACTACCTGCTAAGGCAATGATGAAAGGGGCACGTGATTCTTTTTTCTTTAAGTATTCCATTTTTTCACCATGAATAAAAATTGCTTCATGGTATTGGATTGCAATTAGTTTTATAAGTGGTAAATAGATTTCAGAGATGTCTTGTAAAGAAATTCGGTCATTTAAACCACGTATTTCTTCCAGTTCCTCTGCAGTTAAAATTTGGTCCTTACTCACTTCCAGCTTGCGCCATTCTTCTCGTGGGAAATGAAAGTAGTGGTTGTAATCATTCATTCAATGTTCCATCCTTTTATTCATTCGTGAAAACGTAAACAGCTTTATTTAAGGATAACTCAAGCCGCATAAATCCGCAAGTAGCGATTTAATATTTACGATAGACATAAACTGATTTTGGTTTTGCTACTTCTTTATAGCTATCTACTTGTACAGACGGGATATTCATTTTAAAAGGTGAATAGTACTCTTGAGTGATTGTTCCTTTTACTGTAAGCCAGGTGTCGTTTTTAAAATTGGTCTTTTCGGGCATTTGGACAAGCATGCCAAATACGCCAGAGTCCGCTACACAATGAATAATTCCAAATCGAAATAAGAATAAATTATTATCTTTTGTCACTTCATCGTTATAGACAAAACCGGTAAATTCGATTTCTTTACCAGTAAACTCACCAGGATAGTTATAGAGAATTTCCATTGTCATTAAATAGTTGCTATCGGTTACTTTGATTGGATTTTGATCGATGATTTCGGCTTTTTCTTTCGCCATCATTTTTTCATAATCTGTTTCTCCAAAATAACCACTTGTATCAGGTCTTAAAAACTGGTTTTGGGCATAAGGGTCATCGCCCGCAGCATTATTTTTCGGAAAATGAAAGCCTTTCGCGGAAACGATCGTTGAATCAAGTGTTGCGACTGGAAATAAAAATCCCGCAATTAATGCGTAAGAAAGTAAACCGTAAACCATGATTTTTTTCAAAATAGTATTTTCACCGTCATGGGTATGCCCCATATGCTCTGTTTTTGCGCCAATATCTTCATCACGAAAAACCATAATAAGCTGAATAATTGCAAGTAAAAATGCGGCAATCATTGCTGAAAAAGATAAATAAGCGTATTTCATATTAATATATTTACTGATGTCACCAGAAATATGTAGCTGCATCAAATAAAAGCCAAATCCAAATAAAATAAAAACTCGAAACATGTGTTCACCTGCTTTCTGTTAAATAACCAAGGCGTATAAAAAGACGACAATCGTTACACTCGTAACAATTAATAAGACAAATTTTGCTTTAAATGCTCCTAACATCATCATTAAATTTTTAATATCGAGCATCGGGCCAAACACTAAAAATGCAACGATTGATTGCGTGGAAAATACACTACGGAATGAAGCGCCAATAAATGCATCTGCTTCAGAACATAATGATAAAACAAATGCTAGAACCATCATTAATAAAATAGATAAAATCGGGCCATGTCCAATGGATACAAGTGTCGAAGTTTTAATATATGTTTGCATCGCTGCGGCAATTAAAGCACCAAAAACTAGATACTTGCCGACAGAAAAGAATTCGTCAACTGCATGCTGTACGGTATGCCAAACTTTTTGACTAAAAGACATTTTTTCATGTGTGTGCTCTTCACTGTGATGATGGTGCGCATGGTCGTGCTCTGGTTCAGCCTGAGCTCCTTCTGTTGTTAGTACTTGAAATTTCGTTGTTGTTACATCCCCACTTGGACCTCCTGCAAGGGCTAAGTTTCCAGCTGGGACAGCAACTTTTTCACTGGCAGCTTCATATTTTAAAAACCGTTCTTTCAAACCAGTTCCTTTATAAAAATAAGCGATAATATTCCCGACAACGAGTGCTACTACAAGGCTCCCGGCAACACGTAAAAGCGGAACTTCCCAAGTGCTTCCAAATGCAACATAGGTGGAAAATAAGACAACGGGGTTAATAATTGGAGCTGTGAGCATGAAGGCAATTCCAGCATGAAGCGGTACCCCTTTTGCAAGTAGATTACGAACGATCGGCACAATGCCACATTCACAGGATGGGAAAAATACACCAATTAGCGAGCCAACAATGACTGCTAGGAATTTATTTTTTGGAATAACGCGAGCAATAAATTTTTCAGAAATGAACATTTGAATAAAACCAGCAATAAATACGCCAATTAATACAAACGGCAGCGCCTCTATCAAAATAGAAATAAAAATGGTATTCATTTGTAGGAATGAATCCGGCAAGTGACTAAACATAGGATTCCTTCTTTCTTTACTCTTTTTAATAACTATTTGATTCTAAGCCTATCTTTTGAAGAAATCAAGTAAAAGATAAATGACTATATTTTTTATTTTGCACGAATAAAAAGACAACAATCTAACTAAATTGTTGTCTTTTTGTGATAATTTCTTGATAATCTTGTTCGAGAATTGCCTTTTCTGCTGGTTTTAAATTCGGTTGCATAAGTTTCGCAGCAATTTCTGACATTCGCATTTCTAAAATCAATTTATCCTCTTCTGTTACACGACTTGGGGCTTTACTTTCTTCGTATTCTGAGAAGGTCATTCTGTGGAAAGTCATTTGGTTGTTTTCAATCACGAGTAATTCTTCTGCAACTTGATTTACAAACGTTCTATCATGAGAAACAAATAACACTGTTCCGGTAAATTGTTTTATGAGCATTTCCAGAGCTTCCATTGCATAGATGTCCAAATAGTTGGTCGGTTCATCGAGTATCAGGAAGTTCGCATCACTAACAAGAAGCATACTAAGAAGTAATTTCACTCGTTCTCCACCAGAAAGCATCCCGACTTCTTTATGCAAATCACTTTCTTTAAAATGCATACTTCCAAGCACATCTCTGTTTACTTGTTGTGTTTGAACGCTCCTATCTGTGATGTTTTCTATGAGCGTCTTCGCTAAATCTAACCCTTTTAATTCTTGATCAAAATAAGCGATTTTAGCTTGATTGTTACAAGTAATAGTTGGATTTTCTTGGATAATTTCTCTTAAAAAAGTGGTTTTACCGCTAGCATTTTCACCGATAAGCGCTACTTTATCTCCTGCTTTAATCGAGAATGCTTTTGCTTCAAACAGTGTTTTTCCTGCAATTTCGAAGGTTGCTTCTTTTGCGCTTAATATCGTACTGCCTTTTTTTATTAGTCGATTATCGGGTGTGACGATTTTAATTGGCTTTGTAGTGCGTGGTTTTTCGACATTGCCAAGCCGTTCAATCCGTTTTTCTAGCGCTTTAATTGTACTATGTTGTTTCTTTTGTTGTGTGCCTTTTCCAGCTTTAAAGGCGCTTGCTTCTTTGTTATTTAGTCGTTTCCCTGGTTTTACAATTCGTCCTGCTTCAATTTCGTGATAGTTTTGTGATGCTTGAAGTTGTTTCTTTTTGTTTTTAAATTCTTTGTAGGCAAGTTCTGCTTGGTTTTCTTGTAGTTTTTTTTGTTCTAAATAAGCGTGATAGTTTCCTTTGTAGACGTGGATTTCTTGATTTTTAATTTCCCATATTTCTGTGCAAAGTGCATCTAAAAAGGCGCGATCATGGGAAATAATCATTAGGGCACCGTGAAAATCGCTCCACTGCCGTTCTAAATGTTTGACGCTTTCGACATCTAGGTTGCTCGTCGGTTCGTCTGCTAAAAGTATGCTTGGATTTTGGCGCATAGCATGTTGAATTGCTTTTCTTGTTTTTTCCCCGCCGCTTTGTGTGCTTTTATCAGTGTGAAGTTGTTTGATATAAGCGAGTTTTCCGTATGAAGTAATGTTTCCTGATGTGGCTTCTTTAACGCCAGCGATTACTTCCATGAGCGTTGTTTTTCCTAAGCCGTTTTGACCGATGATGCCGATTCTTGCTTTTTTATCTACTAACAGGTGAGGGATTTCTACTAAAGTTCTGTCCCCTATTTCTATTTTTAATTGGTTTATTTCGATTATTGACATAAAAAATAACCTCCTGAATATTTTCAGAGAGGAATCCGCGAAACTACGCCAAAAAAGGCTATAGCTAGAGTTATCATGCGAAATGAACATACGAATCCCGTCCGAAAAAATAGTTTCTACCCAAGAATTGGATAGCTTTCTTCATTTTTTCATATAATACAGGATTAGAATTTCATTGGCTTAAGATAACACTCCTTTTCGTTTGATGTTTACATTATAGCTCAATTTAGTAAATCCTTCAAGCTAAAAAAGCCGTGCAGCTTAAATTACACGGCTTAATTTGTGACCAATTATTCACTTTCTTCCACCATCATTTTTAGTTTTTGGATAAACTCTGTGAAACTTTCTGTCATCGATAAGCGTTTGGCGTTGATTGGTTCAGAAACAATTTCCACAAATTTTTCAAAGAAATCGTTAAATTCATTGGCGTCTTTTTTGCTGATGGCGACGAGGGCAATCATTTTTACTTTGACGTCGTTCCAATAAATCGGTTCTTGGAGCGTCATCATCGAAACACCACTGCGAATGGCATCGTTTTTGATTGAATGGGGTATCGCAATGCCTGACGGGAAACTGGTTGGTGCCATTTGTTCTCTTTTTTCAACTTTTTCTTTAAAATCTGGTTTTACAAAAGCCGCCTTTTCCATTTTAGACACCATTTGTTCTCTTATTTTTTGAGGGGTGAGTTCTGAGGGGTCGATTTGATTAGAATAGAGTGACGGGACGATATAGCGGTCAATTTGTTGTCCAAGTAGGTTGTTTTCAAGCATTTTTTTCTTGGTATGGATTCTGCTTGTAATTTTTTTAATGTCTTTCGCTGTGAGTAATGGGTGAATAAAAATCGAACCTGCTTTTTCGAGAGCGGTATCTCGGTTTGTCGTTAAAATAATATCGTAGTGTTCATCGCATCTCTCATTCTCAATGACTTCTATTGTTGCATCGTTTTCAAATAAGGTGCGTAGTTTTTTTAGCATATTGGTTTTTAAATCATGGTAGTCGTCAACAAGAATACCGATTTCTAGTTTGATATAATCACGATTTTCGCTTTCTAAAAAAGAACCGATATGTAGCGCGATAAAAGATATTTCGTCTTCGTTAAAGTCAATTGCTAGTTTTTCTTGTAGTAAAGAGGAAATGTAAACTGCGATGTCAAAGGTTACTGGATAAGAGGTTTTAATATCAAGTAAACTTAAATTTCTTGTATAAGCTTTGTAACGCGAACGGTAATATAAGCTTTGTACATGGATGGCAAGTTTAATAAAAAGCTGCTCGTTTTGAAGATCAATGAGATACATTTCTTCCACGTTGGTGAGTACTATTTTAAGTGCTTCAATGATTTTTTTATCGACAAATTGTTCTAATTCAGCTTGGTTGGCATTGGCTGCTTGCTCGTTTTGAAGCCCAACATACAGAAGGCCAAGTTGTTTTGTTTCTGCTTCTGAAAAATGTATTTGGTATTCTTCTGAGAGGATTCCGGCTATTTTTTTTGAGATTTCATATTCTTTAGAGTGTTTTCTAATAAGCGTTTTTTGCGTTTCGATGAGCGTATTGCCTTGTTGGATGCGGACGATACTGATGGCGTAATGCAACACAATATTCATCATCGAATATTGATTAGTTGTAATAGCTTCTTCTGCTAGAACTTCTTTTACGATACTTTGGAGTTTATCAATCGAAACTATTTCTAGCATTTCTTGGATGTGGCCTTTGATGCTTTCACGGTAGCCGCCTTCTTCATATAATAAAGAAATCATATACTTTCTTTTGGCGCGCTCTTTTCCGACAAGTTTAATTTGATTTTTATCAATGACAATCTGTACGTTTGCTTCTTTTAGTTCGTTTTTTAATTGTTGAATATCTTTTTTTAAAGTGACTTCTGAAATAAATAAAATATCTGCGAGATCAAATAAATCAACGCCTTTGGTGGAGTTTTTAATTAATTCTAGTAATAATTTGGATTTCCGTTCTGAAACGTCGCTTTCTGCTTGAAAATCGAAGTGAATCGCTCGGTTAATTTGATACCCTTGTTTGGTTGAATTAATTAAATTTGGCGTTGCTTCATTTATTTTGTAGATATTATTGCGAATGGTTCTTGTTGTACACTCGCAAAAATCTGCTAACTCATTTGAGGTAACCCACTTGTCTTCTTGTTTATACAAATAAGCTAGTATTTCTTTTTGAGTATCCATTCCTGTTACCCCCTATATATCGAAAGCCAGTTGTTTTAGCTATCAACTACCACAACTGGCGCTTCTGTTACATTAAACTTCTAGATCTTCCCCATTAGACTCTATTACTTTTTTATACCATGAAAAGCTGTCTTTTTTAATTCTTTTGCCTGTGCCGTTCCCTTCGTTGTCTAAATCAACGTAGATGAAACCGTATCTTTTTTCCATTTGCGCGGAAGAACAACTAACGATGTCAATTGGGCCCCATGCACAATATGCGATCACTTCTACCCCGTCATACATCGCGCGTTTCATTTCTTTTAAATGGGCAGATAAATAATCAATGCGGTAATCATCATGGATTTCGCCATTGTCTAATTCGTCGTACATTCCGAAGCCGTTTTCTGCAATAATGATTGGTTTATGGTATCTATCCCAGTATTGTGACAGAGCATTATATAGCCCTTTCGGATCCACAGCCCAGCCCCACGGATTTGCTTTTAAGTGCGGATTTGGGGTAATCGAAGCGGGATCTAAATCATTTTTCTTGGAATCGACCATTTGCGAATAATAATAAGAAAGTGCTAGATAATCCATCGTGTTTTTTTGTAAAATAGCTTTGTCTTCTTCTGTGATTTCAATTGTAATATTATTTTCAGCAAGATAATTAAGTGCATATTGTGGATATTCTCCTTGGAACTGCACGTCTGCGAAGAAATATTCCATCCGATTACGTTTCATTGCAAGCACAATATCGTCTGGGTCACATGAGTATGGGTAGGCTGTGCAATCTGCCAGCATCGTACCAATCATTAAATCTGGATTCAGCGCTTTGCCGTATTCATAAATTTTCGCACTAGCAACAAATTGATTATGAACTGCTTGATACGTTGCTGATAAATAATCATCGACAGCATCATATGGAATGGCAGTGGAGTTGAATGGTTCAAATTGGATTAGATTAATTTGGTTAATAACAATCCAATATTTCACTTTTTTACTGTAACGATCAAGGACGGTTTTGCCGTATTTTTCAAACAGATCGATGACTTTCCGATTATGCCATCCACCATGGTTTAAGACAATCTCTACTGGTGTTTCATAATGCAAAATGGTAATAATTGGTTCCATACCAAGTTCGATTATTTTGTCGATTAATTGATCGTAATATTTTAAACCTGCTTCATTTGGTTCCTCTTCTTCTCCAGTTGGGAAAATTCGCGTCCAGTCAATCGAAGTTCGAAATGTTTTAAAACCCATTTCAGCAAGAAGAGCTAAATCTTCTGGATAAGTATGGTAAAAATCAATACCGTGGCGTTTCGGATAATAGTTTACTTTATCTTCTATACTTGCTTTAATATCAGCTAAACTTACGCCTTTATGTTGTTCTTCGCTAATTTCATCGTTTGTTTTACCTTTATGATATTTGTGTAAATCTGCTAAACTAATTCCTTTTCCATCTACTTTAAATGCACCTTCTGCTTGGTTGGCTGCGATAGCTCCACCCCATAAGAAGTCTTTTGGAAACTGATAATTTTCAAACATACTTGTACCTCCTATTTTTTCGTAAGTTCGGTCATTTTTTTGAATAAACGTAGCATATGTTCGCCGATTAGTATTTCACTTTTTGCTGTCATTAGAGTATCTTGGGCATGACAGAATAGAGTTGAATAGCGGATTTGGTTGCCTGAAGCTTCTAGTTGTAATGTATCTGTTTGCAGACTATGCGCAATGACAATTTCTTTTTTGGCAGAGGCGATTAATTCCTCGGCTTCGTTAAATTCTAATTCTTCTAAGTGATTGAGACCTTTTACTAAATCATTTCTTGCGTTTCCTGCATGGATTAAAATATTCATGGATAGTTCATTTAAACTATCTGTTTCTTCAACATAGTCTTGCTCTGACATTTTAGTTCCTCCAATCAATTTGTTACCATTTCTTTCTCTGCTTCTACTGCATCTAATTTTTCTTGTTTTAATAAAGAGTTATCGTATGCTTTAAAGAATGGCAGATAGACGAGCCATGTGATGACGATAATCGCTAGACAAGCAATAACCGCGCGGAAGTCTTGTGTTGCGAGATAAGATGTTACTGGGTAAGGCATGTACCATAGCAAGAATGATTGCGCGGGGATACTCACTAAGTTCATCGACATAACGAAATAGGCGATGCTTGGAACTAAGAAAGCATTAATCCACGTTGGAATCATTAAGTATGGATTGAAGGCAATTGGTGCTCCGAAGAATAATGGTTCGTTGATGTTAAAAATTGACGGAACAATAACTGCTTTTCCGATTGCTTTTAGCTGTAAAGATTTACTTAAAATCAGCATCATAATCGAAAGTGATAAGGTTGTACCCACCCCGCCGATTGAAATTAAAGCGTACACTGTTTCTTGTGTTGCGATATTTGATGCACTTGCGCCATTTGCTACGGCTTGTGAGTTTTCTGCGAGTCCTGCCATATAAACTGGATAAATCGCTGGCATCATTACCCATCCAGAAATCCCGAATGTATAAAGAAAAGCGGGAATGAAAACCGAAAGCACAAAGCCCGGATAAGATTGTACAATCGATGCGAGTGGGCTAAACACAGCCACAATAACTTCAAAGAAATCAATATTAAATTGAACTGTAATTAACCAACCAACGATTAAAATAAAAGTAATTGGTAGTAAACTGTTAAACCAACCGACAACGAAATCCGGGATTGGCGTATCTTCACTGAAGAGCGAACGTTTCGCCGCAAAATTCATTACACAACCAACAAATAGTCCCGTTGTAATCGACAAGAACATTCCAGTTGCCCCAAATCTAGATAAAATGAAAACCGCGTCTCCATCTGCTGAAATAGTCGGAAATAGTAACATTAAAAATAATACAAGTCCAGTAGCTCCGGAAATTAATTTTTGACTGCTATTCCCTTTTTTCTCCATCAGATAATACGGGATTAAAAATGCTACAACTAAACCGAACATCCCAAACGAAAAATTACTTATCATCGAAAAATCTGGCATACCTGGAAATAAATTTTTAAGAAGTGAAACGATGGTTACTAAAGAACCGACAAAAACGAGTGGAAGCGCAGACATAATTGCATCTTGAATTGCTGATACCCAAGGATTTTTAACAACTTTATTTACTTTTGGAGCAAATTTATTTGTCATAAAATCCATCACTTTGTTGTTCATCGTTTTATCCCTCCATATTTAAAATGAGATCAAGTGCTTTTTCGCCATTAAGTGTGCCGTATGTTGCTTGTGGAATGACTGATACTAAAACATCTTTATCAGCTACTTTTTGCTTTAAATCGTCTAACATATAAGCTAAATGTGGTCCGATGAGTAAATAGTCGATTTCGTTTATTCTTTCATCAATTTGAGACTCACTAGCTGCTTTCACGGTTACTTTTTCTCCGCGTTTTTTTGCGGCTTTTCTAATTGCTGCTGCCATAAATCCACTTGAAGCTCCTGACCCACAAATGAGTAAAATGTTTTTCATTTGTATCCTCCCTTTCCTTAACTTACTTTTATTATATAAACGACTGAATCCGCTTACAAATATACTTTTTTCCTACTGGTAGGAAAGTACGCAAAAAAGAACCCCTTCGCTTGATGCGAAGGAGTTCCATTCTCGTTTGATTTAATCACGATATTTTAAGTTAATGAATTTCACTTGGATGTATTCTTCCATTCCGTAATGACCATTTTCGCGGCCAAATCCTGAATGTTTTACACCACCAAATGGAGTTTCTGGATTGGATATAGCGATTTCGTTTGCACCAACCATACCATATTCTAGAGCTGCACCGACTTTTTCAACGCGTGCTAAATCTTTTGTATAGAAATAAGATGCTAGACCGAATTCGCTATCATTCGCCATTTCAATTGCTTCATCTTCATTTTCAAAAACGATAAGCGGAATTACGGGGCCGAATGTTTCTTCATAAAAGATGTCCATTTCACGAGTGACGTTATCTAAAACAGTTGGTTTATAGAAATTACCTTTGTCGTAGTCAGAGCCAGTTAAACGTTCGCCACCAGTTAGGACTTTGGCGCCTTTATCTGTCGCGTTTTTAAGTTGTTTGTCGATTTTGTCGATGGCATCTTCGCGAATAAGCGGACCAACATTTACGTCGTCTAAACCGTTACCGACTTTTAGTTTTTCTACTTTAGCGACTAATGTTTTAGTGAATTTTTCTTTGATTTCTTTTGCTACAAAGATGCGGTTTGGTGATACACATACTTGACCATTGTTACGGAATTTTGCTGTGATTAAATCATCTACTGCAGCTTCAAGGTTAGCATCCGCAAACACGATAAATGGTGCGTGCCCCCCAAGCTCAAGCGAGATTTTCTTCAAGGTGTCAGCAGATTGTTTAAATAGTGTTTGACCGACTTTTGTCGAACCTGTAAACGTTAATTTGCGGACATCATCACTATCTGTTAAAGTTTCACCGATTTCTTTCGAGCTTCCCATGACAATATTAGCAACACCTTTTGGTAAGCCAGCTTCTTCAAAAATTTCAAAGATAGCTAAAGCCGAAAGCGGGGTATCTCCAGATGGTTTTAACACGATGGTATTACCTGTAGCTAGCGCTGGTGCGAGTTTTCGTGTCACCATTCCACCCGGGAAATTCCACGGAGTAATTGCTGCTACTACGCCAATTGGTTGTTTTTTAACAATAAACGCGTGGTTGTTTGGAGCTGGGATTGTTTCACCGTATAGTCTTCTTGCTTCTTCAGCTGCGAATCGGAAGTTTTCCGCGCCGGTTAAAACTTCTCCTTTTGATTCTTTTAATGGTTTACCTTGTTCTAAGGTCATAATTTTTGCTAAAGTATCTGCTCGTTCTTCCATTAAATCAGCAATATTATGCAAGAGTTTAACGCGGTCAGCTAGTTCCATTTTCGCCCAATCAGGAAAAGCATCTTTTGCAGCTTTAATCGCTTGTTTTGTTTCTTTAGGTCCTGCTTGAGCAATTTTCGCGATGACTTCGCCGTTTGCTGGATTTACAATATCTTTTGTTTCTTTATTATCGCCATCTATCCATTTTCCATTAATAAATAATTTGGTTTGAACTTTTGGTAAGCTTGTTTCTTTAATACTCAAAAATACCACTCCTTAGTAAATTTTTCTGTCCGAATCTATCGTTGCTTATAATAGTGTTTTCCACAAATCGAAAAATTTAATCAGGATTTTCTTCTTAAACCCAGAAAATGGCTTATAAGAAAACTTGCTCTATCCCAGCATGATGGGCACGAGCGACTTTCTAAAAAACTTTAATTTTTTTCAAAAAAAACTAGCTGCAACGGGTGCAACTAGCTTTTTATAATTAATTTTCTTCAATTGGTTGATGTATTTCTTCTTTTACTTTTTTCGGTGCGTTTTTCTTATATGCAAGGAAATAGAAAAGGCTGACAAAAACTGCTCCGCCGACTACGTTTCCGAGGTATACTGGGATGACGTTCCAAATAAAATCTGCCCATGAATAGTATCCAGCGAAAATTGCGGCTGGGATAATAAACATATTGGCGACAACGTGCTGAAATCCGATAGCTACAAAAGCCATGACGGGGAACCAAATACCGAGGATTTTTCCAGCAAAGTCTTTAGCCGCGTAACAAAGCCACACAGCAATTCCAACAAACCAGTTACACCCGATACCTGAAACGAAAGCAACCCAGAAAGGATCGTTAATTTTTGCTCCAGCTGTTGCAAGTGTTTTGGGTAAAAAATCTCCTTCTGTTAAGCCAACGAAATGCCCGAAGAAGTATGCGACGAAAAAGGCGCCGACTAAGTTCATGACGGACACAATCGCCCAGTTTCTAAGTAATTGTTGGAAGGAAATCTTTTTGTCATACCAAGCAATCGCTACCGCCATCATGTTGCCAGTGATTAATTCTCCTCCACCGAGTAAAATGCACACAAGCCCAACTGGAAAAAGGCTCGCACCAATAAGCGTTGCAAAACTGCCCCATTCGTGAGGCATTGTTCCTACTGCGCGTATGTATAATAAGTAACCAAGAGAAATAAAAGCGCCACCCAAAAAACCTAGTAAAACGAGTGTTAATGTACTCGAATTTGCTTTTTGCGTCCCTTTTTCAATCGTAATCTCTGTTACTTCCTGCGGGCTATAATATCCCACATGAATCCCTTCCTTCTTGTTAAAATAATCACAAAATTGCGTTCTTATTATAGCATAATCAAAAACAGCTTGCTAGTATAAAAAAGCCCGGCACAAAAGTCCCGGGCTCGCGTTTTACGTATGGAGTTCTTTTACAACGGGTATCCTAATTTCAATATCCGCACTTTCTTCACCGTTTTTCGCATAAATTTCTAATTTAAATGGTAATGGATCAAAAACTGGATTGTTTGCAGTAATATACGGCTTGTACTCTTTTTGTTGTATTGCTCGAGCTATTTCCTCGTAACTTTCTAGTATATCGGTCTCTGCTATATGTTCCGCTACAAAATAAGTATGTGCTGGAACTTCAATCCATTCTAGTGGTTCTTTTAAGTGAGCGTACTTTTGCTCAACTGGGATGACAGCGTAATACGTTATACCATCTTCTATATTATGGACGGAAATACCATAGACCTCTTTTAGTTCTGAAAAATCATCTAAATCTTGCGCAAGTTTGAGCATTTCTTTAAAAGCTGTTTTAATTCCGGTATGAAATGCTTCTGTTTTTAATCCTTCGTGAACAAGCGCAATCCCCGTGAAACCTTCCCATTCTTCTAATCGTCCTTGTCTAATCGCCATGATTAACACTCCTTTTAAAAAGAATATTACGGCAGAAGATTCATAGATGATTTTAATTTTTTATCCGCATAACACATGATAAATACCCTACTAAACTTTACTTAAAACAAGATACTAATGAAAACTATCGCTGCAATAATAAAAACAAAAGTGAGCCATGCAACAGGGCGGGCAGTGTTGATCGTCCAGCCAATGCCAAAACGTTTTTCAACAAATAAAGCAGGATCATTCCTGTTAAAATAGATTACTCCAGCTTTCCAAAACGCATCATCATCACGAATTGGTTTATTCACATTATCTGGTTCGTTAGCAAATTTTAGCCTACTTCCACCTTGTCCTACTTTTACAGCAAGGAGTACTGTTCCAAGTAATATTAAGATGATAGAAATACTCATGGTAATCATCATAATTTCAGGCGAGAGTGAAAGTAAAATAACTACTTGCATTACGAGAAAATCAATAACCAGAATAACGCACATAATCAACATTGCTTTACTAGAAATTTGTCTAAACAGCATATTCCGTTTTAATGAATCTGCCGGGTTTTCATTTTCCACCGTTTGTTTGCTTCTCGCAATAACGAAATTAATAAATATAAATAAAGCAATCATCCCTAATTGTAGCATTGGTAAAAGTAAAGCAGCTCTCACCGATTTTTGAACGGTGTCAGTCACGACTCCATTCATATCAAAATGGACTGGAAAAGCCTCTGGTGCAATTGGATAGAACACTACTGTAATGGCAAGTGTGATAATAAAAATAAGTAATGGCACTACAAACCAAGTATACGAAATAACCATTTTCCTGCGATGAAAACTAGTATCTACCATGATAATCGAATTGGTTGAAATTTCACCAGACTCGATTTTTTCTCTTTTCCACTGTAATGTTGTGTGATGAAAACGATAGTAAATAATGAAAGAAACAATTAATTGACCGAACATGGATATGATAAAGATTCCCGCTTGAATGTTTTCACTCCAATGAAAACCTTGAATTAATGCAATTCCAATGATAGCAACCAATACAGTCCATAAAATCACTTGACCAACATATTGTTTTTTAAGTTGGGTTAGTTCTGCATTTCGATTAGCGCGTTCGCCCACATTTACCCCGAAACATTCGGATTTACGTATCACAAATGGCGTAATTGCTTGCAGTGAAATAATAGCAATACTGACAAAAATATAAATGATGATTTCCATAACTACTCCACACTCCGCCCTTTCATTTCGTTAAAAATAGCTTTACTAATTTCTAGCCACTCTTCCTCACTCACGCTACGCACAATCGATTCTGCAATTAATGGTCTTAGTTTTGTTTGCAGCTTAGTGAAAAATAGTTGATCTGCTTTTGCCACGCCATCTGGATGTATAACTACTCCTTTTTGGCGGTGTATTTGAATAAATCCTTCTTGCTTTAAGATTTGGTATGCTTTATTTACGGTATGAAAATTAATACCAATATCCGCACCAAGACTTCGCACGGAAGGAAGTTTATCTCCCGGTAAAAGTTCCCGTTTTGCCATGCCTTCAATAATTTGATTACATATTTGTGTATAAATCGGCTCGTCTGATTGTAAGTCAATCGCGAGTAACATACAAACACCTCTTCTCTAACTGTTATACACATTGTATAACACATATATTTTTAAGTCAACATCATAAATTCAGTGGCTATTTAAAGCAGTTAATGGTACTATAAAATTTAACAATAAGGTTTATAGAAAGAAGGGGATCATTTGAAATTTTCACGTTTTAGGGATAGTAAATTGTTTTTTTGGACTATTGAAATTTTAGCAGTTGTGGCAGTTTTATTTATTCTGTTGCAGATGAAGTACATATTTTCACCAATCGGTATAATCGTTTCCACTTTATTTATGCCTATTCTAGTAGCAGGATTTTTATTCTATTTATTCAATCCGCTAGTTTTATTTTTAGAAAAGAGAAAAGTTCCGCGACTTTTAAGTGTTATTTTGATTTTTATCGCGTTTATCGCGCTTGTTGTTCTAGCTGTAATGCAACTCGGTCCAACACTTGCTGACCAAGTAGCTGAACTTGCAAAAGCAATACCAGGTTACTGGCAAGATTTTGAAAAATGGCTACAAAGTCTCTCAAATAATTCTGCATTAAAAGATATTGATATGAAACAAGAACTTTCGAAACTCAACATTTCCTTACCGAAAATTATGTCTGTGGTAGTTGATGGGGTAGCTTCTAGTTTTGGCGCGATTATCTCGTTTGTTTCTGGTTTCGTTATGATTCTTGTAACAGTTCCATTTATCGTCTTTTATATGTTTAAAGATGGTCATAAATTCGTTGAGTCTTCTGGCAAATTTTTCCCAGCAGGCATTCGTACTGAAGCAAAACAAATTATTAAAGAAATGAACAAAACAATTTCTACTTATATTAGTTCTCAAGCGATTGATTGTATGTTTGTTGGTTTGTTTACTTTTATTGGTTACTTAATTATTGGTCAACCATATGCCCTTCTGTTTGGATTTATTGCAGGTGCAACGAACATTATTCCTTATCTTGGACCATTCCTTGGAGCAGCTCCCGCGGTTATCGTGGCGCTATTCACTTCTCCAGTTCAGGCTTTACTCGTAATTGTTGTCGTTACCATCGTCCAACAAATTGACTCTAACTTACTTTCTCCATATATTATGGGTAAATCATTATCCATTCACCCGCTCACTATTATCATCATCTTGATTGTTGCAGGTAATTTAGCAGGAATTTTTGGAATGATCTTAGGTGTTCCACTTTACGCGGTAGTAAAAACAATTATCGTCAATGTGAATCGGTTAATTAAATTAAGGCGAGGACAGCTGGCAATTGATAATAATCCACCTGGGTCTAATCCGCCGACAGAATAAAATAACGAGCTTTGGGAAACTAGTTCCTAAAGCTCGTTTTTTCTATGCTTTTTTAAAATGAGAAGTATCGTTTAAACGTTCTAATTTGAATAAACCATTTTCATAAGCTAAAACAGTAACACTCGCATTGTCTAGAATGACTGATTCGTCCATGGATGGTTCCAGTTCGTGGACAATGTTGCGAATGGTATTTCCGTGAGCGACAATAAGAACGTTCCCGCCTGTTTCACGGTGCCGATTAATGACATGTAAGAAACCTTGTTCTACCCGCGTCCAGAATGTCATAAAATCTTCCGCATCACCAGTTGGGTCAGCGGCTTTCGTGCCATTCATCGTTTCTCGAACATCTGCGTTTTTAAATAATTCGTCTTGATTTGCGTAACCCATATGATGAGCAATTTCGTTCCAAGCTACATCGCCTTTTTCACCTTCATAGGAACCGAAGAATGTTTCCCGAAATTCGCTTAGTGGTTCAAGAGTTAAGCCGAATGCATGTTTATTTTCTTTTAGTAAGTGTCCTGCTGTTGCGATTGTACGGTGTAAGTCACTTGAATAAGCGGCGACGAATTCCGTTTCGGCAAGTCCGCGACCACTTTCTTTTACAACTTCAATTCCTTCTGGTGTAAGCGGCGTATCAGCCCAGCCCTGCATACGTAGATTTTTGTTTAAATATGTTTGACCATGTCTTACAAAATAAAGTGATAATTTTTTTCCCATTACGTACTTCCTCCTCCATCGTTGTTTTCTATTTCATTGTAACAAATTCTTCAGATCCTGTTGGGTGGATAGCAACTGTATTATCAAAATCAGCTTTTGTTGCTCCCATATTAATAGCAACAGCAAATCCTTGAATCATTTCATCCACTCCGTAACCAATACCATGCAGGCCGATTACGCGTTCAGTCTTCCCTTCACAAATCAATTTCATCCGGCAAGGCTCGCGGTGGTCTGTAATAGCTGTATACATCGACGTAAAGCTAGACGTATATACTTTAATATTTTCTTTGCCATATTTTTCAATAGCTTCTGGTTCTGTTAAGCCAACTGTACCAATAGCTGGATGGCTAAAGACAACAGTTGGAATATTTTCATAGGTTAAATGAGCATCTTTTTTATTATTGAAAAGGCGTTCTGAAAGACGACGACCAGCAGCAATCGCAACTGGAGTCAATTCGTAATGTCCCGTTACATCGCCAACTGCATAAATCCCGTCTACATTGGTATTTTGGAATTTATCTACCGCAATATGCCCGCTATCCACAAGTTCAACGCCCGCTTTTTCGATTTGAAGCCCTTTAATAACCGGTTTACGGCCGATTGCCCAGATTAAAGTATCTACTGTTTCCGTACGACCATCTTCTAAAAATATAGTTAAACTACCATCCGAGTTTTTTTCCACTTTTTGAGGAACGGCATGTTTATGCAAAGTCATGTCAGATTGCTCGATAAGCTCAGTCAATGTATCTGTTAAAATCGGGTCAAAATTACGCAGAGGAGCATGTTTACGTACAAAAAGATGCGTATCTGATCCAAATTGCTGTAATACACCGGCTAACTCAACAGCAATATAACCCGCGCCGACAACCGCCACTTTTTTAGGAAGCTCTTTTAACGCAAAAAAGCCGTCTGAAGTAATGCCATATTCTGCGCCAGGGATGGAAGGAAGTGCTGGTTCGCCGCCCGTCGCAATTAAAATATGATCCGCTGTTACTAATTCACCATTCACTCGTAACGTTTTTTCATCGACAAATTCGGCGTAACCTTTGATCCATTCAACTTTATTGTTATCAAGTCCATTTTTGTAGGAACCTCGGATTCGTTCAATGTAAGCTTCCCGGTTTTCTACTAATTTTTGGAAGTTAAAGCTTGAATCTACTTGGTAACCATAAGCATCTGCGTATAAATCCATTGCTTCTTTGATTTGTGCGCCATACCACATTACTTTTTTAGGAACGCAGCCAACATTTACACAAGTACCACCTAAAAATTTTGGTTCAATTAATGCACACTTTGCCCCGTGCATTGCCGCGCGGTTAATAGAAGCAATCCCGCCACTACCGCCACCAATCGCAATATAATCATAATGCTTCTCCATACAAAATCTCTCCTAACATTTCTTCGTTTTCGTTTTTATAAATACGCTTCGCCCCGCATAATCGCGAGAACCCGCGGATTTGGTAAGTAACGTTTAATCACTTGAAGTTTTTCATAGGTGTCGGTATCTCCTAAATGTTCAGCAATACCCATAGCAACGGCGCTACTTCGACTGACTCCAGCATGACAATGGACTACGATTTGCGTGAAATCTGGATGTTCATCCACAAAATCATAAATCAAGTCACGATGAACCTCATTAAACAGCTTCATCTCGGCCTGCTCTTTGTCACTTAATCCCCAGTAATCGTCTTCTTCGTTAATATCGTTAAAATGAACGGGCAAAATAGCTTCAAAAAGTGCTTCGTGTTTGAGTGGCTGATACGTTGCGCCAACATCCGCAATACGAATAAGTAAAGTATGTTCTGAGCGCGGCTTAAATTGAACCGCTACTACTTCTGGTACGGCAATTATCCGTAATTCAAATGGATCAAAATCAATTTGGCGCCTTTCTTTGTTAATATAATTCGCCATCCTGCATGTCCCCTTTTCCAGTGCAACAAGATTTTCCTTCGCCTTATTCCTCCTCTATTCTATCACGGTTCCACACTTTTACATAAAGAAGCAGTTTCAAACGCAAAAATAACCAAATAAAATTATCTGGTTACTTTTTTCCTTGGCGGTAAAGATCTTTTGTTTTGTATCCTTGACTCAAAATATCGACCATTTCTACGCGTCTTTTTTCTTGAGTGGCTGGTTGTTTGGCAGAATAAATATAACGAGCCCAAACACGCTGGTATCCTGTCGCTAAATTATTGTAAAATGCTTGTAAATCACCTTTATCTGCTAAAAATTCTGCGACAAGCGGTACATAATCGGCATATTCATCTGCGGAAGGATTATTTTTCTTTACGCCCTTCGCTTTTAGTTTTGCTGCTTCTTTTAGTCCAACAACCGTGTATGTTTCATCAAGTGCGACCATTCGCGTGAATTTGAGCGTGCTACCATCGACGTAACCTTCCTCATCGGTTTTAAGCGCCGGCATGAGTTCATCGCGGTGGACATATGTAGCGAATTTTTTATTGCCTTTTTTCGGATAAGCGAAAAATAAATAACCATTCGCGGAAAGTTTATTTGTAGCAATAACGTCTTTCGTAAAAGACACTAATTCTTCTAGCGTTTCAACAAAGTCAAAAATTAAATCGTATTGCTTATCTGTTAGTTTTTCTTCGTAATTCGCTAGATTTCGAAAATAATCAGCTCCATCTGGTTGATTTAGGATGACTGCTTCTTTGTACTTAGTCAGTTGTAATTTTTCTACTATTGTCTTCTCTGCCATATTCCAGCACCTCGTTTGTATAGTTTGGTTTCAGTATATAGCCTTCCCTCCAAGTAATCAAGCCAAACTCAATGTAAAAAAAGAGACCGAGCTCCGAGGCCCGGTCTTTTAATCTTTTATTTAAAAACAACAATCTCGTTAATTTCAATCGAAGGGTCTAAACTTTTCGCAACCGGGCAGGCATCTTTCACTAAATGCACGGCTTTTTCGGCTTTCGCTTCGTTACTTTTATCCACTAAATCAACTGTGAAAGTAACGTTAATTTTCGTTAAAACATGCACGGCACTTTCTTGATCTTGCTCATAATCGGTATGAATGCTTAAATCATTTATCTCAATTCGTTTTTTCTCAAGTAATGTTTGATATACATATCCGCTACAAGCCGCAACCGCAGCCACTGTTATTTGAACTGGAGAAAAACCTTCTTCTTTAATTAATGTCCAGTTTCCATTTGGATGTACAAGTTCTAATACTTTCCCATTTTTCACTAAATCCATGATTAATTCCTCCAATTTAATTCTTACAATTCTTATATGAATAATAAGATTATAGCTCAAATAAAAAGCCATGTCCAATTTCCGATACGAAAAAAAGAATCCAAGTGTAACTTGGATTCTTTTTGAGCGGTCCCGACGGGATTTGAACCCGCGATCTCCTGCGTGACAGGCAGGCATGTTAACCCCTACACCACGGAACCATATGTATAGAAAATGAATAAAAAAGTGACCCGTACGGGATTCGAACCCGTGTTACCGCCGTGAAAGGGCGGTGTCTTAACCGCTTGACCAACGGGCCAGATAAAAAACGAAAAATGAATATATATTCAATTGAATTCATTTCTCTTACACCAGCTTTTTTATTATAACATAATCTCAGTGACTGTCAACGGCTTTTTCTAATTTTATTTACAAAATTTTTATCTCATGTTTTTTATGCATTTTTGCTAGTATAAAATAAAGTCAGCTATGCTTATAAAAAGGCACGCTGACTTTATTTTACTTTTCTCGGTGATCAACCATAATGAAACTTCTCGTATCATAGCGATGTCTTGAACGGGAATATTCGACTGGTCTACCGTCTTTTAAATACACTACTTGCTCCACTTCTAAAACTGGATCATGTTCTCCGCACGCTAAATATTCTTGGTCATATTCAGATGGCTTATCGGCATTAATTTTTCGAAATGCACCACTTAAAACGAGCCCTAATGTGTCTTGTAAGTATGCATAAATAGAATGATGCAAAATCTCTCTCGTTAAACCTGGAACTAAATCTGCTGGCATGGTTGTATGCTCTAATACATACGGCTCACCATCTAACAGACGCAAACGAATCAATTTATACACTGGTTGGTCTGCTTTAATCAAGAGTTGTTCTTGCGTTTTTTCATCTGGGAAAGCAATATCGAATGCAATGATTTTACTTCGGATTCGATTGTCTCCCATCATTTTTGTTAGACCGTCATAATCTCGCAAACTCGCATCTTGTTTATTAGCTAAGGCATTTTTCATCACAAAAGTTCCTGCACCACGTTGTCTGTAAACAAGTCCTTCAAGCGCAAGTACGTCAAAGGCTTTTTTTATTGTCATTCTGCTACAATCATAAGCTCTAGATAAGCTCACTTGATCAGGAAGAATGGATTCTGGTGGATAAGTACCGTTGTTTATTTTTTCACGGATTTCTGCGGCAATCAGTTCATACTTAACCAAGTCGATCGCTCCTTCGTTTGAATTAAAAATGTCTAGCCATTTCCAATCAAATTATAGCATATCGAAAAGGAAAACATAACTTATTTGATAGCTGCTTCGGATTCTCTTGCTATATTCGTACGGTCAACAAGTTTAAGGAATGGATACCAGATGATTAACACGATGAAGAAATCCACCACTTGAAGTGCCCCACCGAGCCATGAGTTTGTTGCTAAAATTCCATTGATGATAATTGGCACTGTCCAAGGTACAGATACCCCAGTTGGAGCTGGTACAATCCCAGCAGCCATCACAAAGTAATTAAGTGTAGTGACAACTAATGGTGCAAGTATCCACGGAATTAAAATTGTTGCATTTAATACGATTGGCATCCCGAATAATACCGGTTCGTTTACATTAAAAATACCAGGTCCGAGCGCTAAACGACCGATTTCCTTGCTTTGTTTGCTCTTCATTAGAAAAGCGAGCGCGATTACTACAGCAAGTGTCATCCCAGATCCACCCATGCCGACAGTAAATACTTCCATGAATGGTTTTGTAATAATATGTGGTAACGGAGACCCAGCTTTATAGGCATCCAGATTTTCAAGCATTAACGTATTCCAAATTGGGTCCATTACCGAGTTTACAATAATTTGACCATGTAAACCGAAGAACCACAATACTTGGACAAAGAAAAGTGCAATCAAAGTTGGTATAATTCCCGATCCTAAACCAACAAGCGGTTTTTGAATAACCGTGTACACGACATCATGTAAGTTGGTATTGAAGAAGAATTGAACAATAATATTAATTACTAAAAAGATACTTAATGTCAAAACTGCTGGTATTAATGCAGCAAATGATTTAGCAACTGCTGGAGGCACCCCATCAGGCATTTTAATCGTCCAATCACGTTGCACGAAGAAACGATATAATTCTCCAGCAATAAAACCAGTAATCATCCCAATAAACATACCTTTTGCACCAAGTCTGTCTAAAGAAAGTGCTCCAGTAACTAATTCCCCATTGGCACTATTAAAGAAAAATGGCGTTAAAATCAAGAAACTAGCGAGCGCTACAGCACCACCGTATATAGCTTCTACTTTATAATACTTCGATAACGAATAACCAATACCAAAAACGACAAAAACCGTCATAATACTCATCGTCGCATTTTGGGCATTTCCTAAATAAAGTTGTAAAGTAGCTTTCGTTTCATCACTCCAAAATGGCAGATTCATCAAAACTACAGCAATAGAACCAAACATTGTCAGTGGAAACGCTAACATAAAAGCATCTCGTAAAGTCGTTAAGTAACGATTCTCCCCTAACTTTGCAGCAAGAGGCATTAATTTATCCCCAAGCAACTCCATAAATTTATTCACTTTTCTTCCCCCAAACGTATTTTTTTCTACAAGAAAACGTTTTCTATTTATTATTATACTCATTTATTTTTAAATGTCTAGTCTTTTTAAAATAAAAGACCAAACAAAAAAGCTTCCATCATATTGATGAAAGCCTCAAACTTATTTTTTCTTTTTCTTTGCTAGCTTTTCTGCTGCTTTTTGTTTATTTTCTGCTAATCGGAAAAGTGTCATTTCTTTAATTAATTCATAAGGAACTTCTTCTTTGATAGGAAATTGAACCGCACCTTTTGAATACTT
Source organism: Listeria innocua (assembly GCF_028596125.1). GTDB lineage: Bacteria > Bacillota > Bacilli > Lactobacillales > Listeriaceae > Listeria > Listeria innocua. The sequence continues at coordinate 875,016 of NZ_CP117229.1, read as the reverse complement.
ATACTTTCCTAATTGCTTCTCAAAGGCCGAAATGCCACTAGGCGCTGGATAAAACCCGTAATGATTTTTCGCGACTGCAAAATGCACTAGATTTCCTTCAAAATAAAAAGTTGGCATTTGATAGCTGATTTTCTCAGTTGCTTCTGGGGCAGCAGCTTGAATTGTCTCTCTTATTTTTTGCAACACTTCTTTTGTTTCTGGTGGCGCTTGGGTAATATATTCATCAATCGTTGTAAATTCTAGCTTATTATCCATAGTCCATTCCTTTCTGAAACGTTTTTCTTATTATAGCAACTCTCTTCTCAAATGCCAATTTTAGCGCGCAAAAAAGGTTACCTTAACATTTATAAGGTAACCTTTCTTAATTACGGAGAAGGAGGGATTTGAACCCTCGCGCCGCGTGAGCGACCTATACCCTTAGCAGGGGCACCTCTTCAGCCACTTGAGTACTTCCCCAAACGCAACAGGCAGGATTCTTGTTCCTGCGCCCACTCGGTTAACAGCCAATTACGCTATCAACGGAGCTACTGTTGAATTATCTGACTTCCATTAGTATACGCAGAATTAAGCAAAAATGCAAGGCTTTTTAGGGGGATTCTGTATAAACTTTTTTTGAACCAGTTTGCTTTAATCTTCCGCCGCAACTGCCACAGCGATAACGGTTTACATTAAATCTACGTTGTCTTAAAAATGACTTCCCGCAACTTTTACATGTATATTCATGCATTGTAATTTCACGCGGAATCGCAGCACAAAACCTTGGGGCGTCTACTTTTTTTAATAATTCACGAAAATCCTTGTCGCGATGTTGGTAGCCTTTTTTCTCTAAATGAAGGTGATAATGACATAATTCATGTTTCATAATGCCGAAAAAGTACTCTAAGCCAAAGTTTTCTAAGTACTTAGGGTTCATTTCGATATTGTGGCTTTTGAGTAAATATCTTCCGCCGGTTGTTCGTAAACGCGTGTTAAAAACAGCTTGGTGACGGAATTCTTTTTGGAAAAATTGCAGCGACACTTCTTCCATGTGCTGCTGCAATTCTGTTTGATTCATTATTTGACACTTCCATCTGGATTACGCATTGTTAAAGCAATTCGATTTTTCTTCGTGTCTACTTCATCAACCCAAACTGTTACAACGTCTCCTACTGAAACGACATCCATCGGGTTTTTAACAAAGGAATTACTTAGTTTTGAAATGTGCACAAGTCCGTCTTGTTTCACGCCAATATCAACAAAAGCGCCAAAGTCAACAACGTTACGAACAGTTCCTTGTAACTCCATCCCTTGTTTTAAATCTTCCATCGAAATAACATCTTGTTTTAATAGTGGAGCTGGTAGTTCATCACGAAGGTCGCGGCCTGGGGCAATTAAGTTATCAATAATGTCGCGCATCGTTTCTTTACCAATGCCTAGTTTTTCTGCTTCTTCTGGGATACTAAGAGCTTGTAATGCTGCTTTTAAATCCTCGCTACCAATATCATTCAAGCCAAAACCAGCTGCTTTTACAATTTGCTCTGCTGCTTTATAGCTCTCAGGGTGAATAGCTGTTTTATCAAGTGGATTTTCGCCCTCTAAAATACGTAAGAAACCGATACTTTGTTCATATGATTTCGCGCCGAGACGAGGAACTTTTTTCAACTCTTTACGAGAAGTGAAAGAACCGTTTTCTTCGCGATATTTACGGATGTTATTTGCAACTGTTTTGTTTAAACCGGCAACATATTGTAAAAGTGATGCGGATGCTGTATTTACGTTGACGCCTACTTGGTTAACGGCTGTTTCAACGACAAAAGTTAGCGTTTCATTCAAGCGTTTTTGGGCAACATCGTGTTGATATTGTCCTACTCCTACTGATTTTGGATCAATTTTTACAAGTTCTGCTAATGGATCTTGTAAGCGGCGTCCGATAGAAACTGCGCTACGTTCTTCTACTTGATAATCCGGGAATTCTTCACGAGCTGTTTCACTTGCAGAATAAACACTTGCGCCTGCTTCATTAACAATACAATAATAAGCATTTGATTTTGATTCGCGAATAACTTCTACGATAAATTGCTCTGTTTCACGAGAAGCTGTTCCGTTACCAATCGCGATAACTTCTACTTGATAGGTGGATAAAATCTCAGCTATCTTTTGTTTTGCTTCTGGACGTCGCGCCTTAGCAGTATGTGGATAAACAACACCGATTTCTAGCACTTTCCCCGTTTGATCTAATACAGAAAATTTACAACCTGTTCTAAAAGCGGGGTCAACACCAAGGATGATTTTTCCTTTTAAAGGTGGTTGTAATAGCAGTTTGCGCAAGTTCTCGGAGAAAATATGGATTGCTTGTTCTTCTGCTTTATCAGTCAGTTCACCGCGAATTTCACGTTCAATTGCTGGACCGATAAATCGTTTATAGGCATCTAAAATCGCTTCTTCTACGTAGGTTCGTGTTGCAGAATTACGGTTTTGGATTACTTTTTCAAAAAGATATTGGAAGATTTTTGTTGTGTCTACTTGGACTTGTACGCGTAAAATATCTTCTTTTTCACCACGATTAAAAGCAAGTATCCGGTGACTAGCAACTTTTCCAATCATTTCATTAAATTCGTAGTACATTTCGTAAACGCCTTTTTCATCAGCTTCTGCGTTTTTTGCTCGTGATTCAATCATACCGAATTTTCTAGTGAAGTTACGAATCCATTCACGGAAAGTAGGTTCATCACTGATTTGTTCGGCAATTATTTCATGTGCGCCTAGTAAAGCGTCTTCTGCTGATGTCACTTCTTTTTCTTCAGAGATGTATTTGGCAGCTTCTTCAAGTGGATTTGCATTACTTGGAAAGCTCATTAACCAATCGGCCAGAGGTTCTAAGCCTTTTTCTTTGGCAATGGTTGCTTTAGTGCGTTTCTTTTGTTTATAAGGGCGGTATAAGTCTTCTAATGCTTGATGCTTTTCTGCTTTTATGATTGCAGCTTTTAGTTCATCTGTTAATTTTCCTTGTTCATCTATTAAGCGAATAATTTCTTCTTTACGATTTTCTAATTTAGTAACGTATTCAAACGTTTCTTCAATATCGCGAATTTCAACTTCATCTAGGCTACCAGTCATTTCTTTACGGTAACGTGCGATAAATGGAACAGTGTTGCCTTCTTCCATTAGTTTAATTACGGCATTAATTTGCGCTGGTTTATAAGTTAGCGATTTTTGGACTAATTTCATTATTTTTTCTTGCATTTGTTCCATACTTGATAGCCTCCAATTATTTCATTATCTATTAAGTGTAACATAATTACGTTTCAACTGACAAAAGCTATCTGCTAAGCTCACTTAAAGCATTTTCCGCATAATGGACCGCGTCTTCTGTGTGTAAAAAGAAGTGTTCTTCCCCAATTCGGTCATAAAGTCCGCTACCTTTCAGACTTTCTTTCGCTTTGTCTGTTAGGCCCGTAATCAAGATTTGCCCACCTTGCTTCGAAAATTCTTTTTCAATTTGATGGAAATAACCTTCTGCCGTAGCATCGATAATTGGCACTTTTCCCATTCGCAAAATAAGAAATTCTGGTTTCACATGGATTGCTTTAATAATATTTTGTTGAAAAATTTGTGCTGCACCAAAGAAAAGCGGCCCGCGAATCGTAAATATGCTAATTTTATCATGTAAATGAGGAGCTATTTCGGCGCCTTCTGGTTCAATTTCTTCAATTTGCATCGAGCTGCCCATTTGTTTAGCGAAGAGCACGACCGCAAGCAATAATCCCACTTCAACGGCTACTGTTAAACTTGCGAAAACTGTTAATAAAAAAGTAATAACAAGCACTAGAGTATCGCCTGATTTTAATTTGATAATATGTTGAAATGTTTTTCGTTCACTCATATTCCAAGCAACTAACATCAAAATCGGCGCCATTGCTGCAATCGGAATATTAATAGCTACTGGTGCAAGGACAAGTAAAGTAAGCAATACGAAAATCCCATGAATAACTCCTGAAACACGACTAGTGGCACCATTATTAATATTGGTCGCTGTTCTTGCAATTGCTCCAGTTGCTGGAATACCACCAAACATTGGCGTCACAATGTTTGCGATACCTTGTCCAATCAATTCACGGTTACTATTATGTTTTGTATTCGTCATCCCATCTGCTACCACTGCCGAAAGAAGCGATTCAATCCCACCGAGCATTGCAATAACAAAAGCCGGCCCAATCAATTTACTCATATTAGCAAATGTCATATCAGGAAATTGGAATGGTGGAAAAGTACTCGGGATTTCTCCGTATGCCGATCCAATTGTTGGAAGCGCATCTTTGAAAAACAGCATGGCAATCCCGGTCGTAATCACAAGACCAATGAGTGGCGCTGGAATTCGTGGTAAAATTTTTGGAAAAACAAATAATACAAACATACAAATACAGGAAATTAACACGCTATAGAAATTCCATGAATCTAAGTGTAGCCAGATCTCTTTCATATTTGCTATAAATGATTCATGTTTTTCCATTCCAGTTAATCCAAGGAAATTCCCCACTTGTCCCATAAAAATCGTTACGGCAATTCCCGCTGTAAAACCGATAGTTACCGGGCGCGGAATAAATTTAATTAACGTTCCAAGTTTGAAAATCCCCATTAAACAAAGTAAAACCCCAGCCATCATCCCAGCTACAAGTAAATCCTGATAACCATAAGTTAAGACGATTCCAAGTAATACAGGAATAAACGCCCCAGTCGGCCCCGCTATTTGAAATCTAGAACCACCAAAAATGGAAACAATAATACCAGCAACAAAACTTGAATAAATCCCGTATTCAGGCTTTACTCCTGAAGCAATCGCAAATGACATCCCCAGTGGTAAAGCAATGATGCCCACGATAATCCCCGCAAGCAAGTCTTTTCTAAATCTCGCCCACGTATAACCTTTTACACTATTCGATAAAACTTTCTTCAATTTGCTCCTTCTCTCTTATTTATATTTTAATCCGCGCGAAAAAACGCAAAGCAATATCGCTTCACGCTTACTAAGTGATTTTTATCACATGATGAAGTATAAAAACTAGCGCTCTATTCTAATATACCATAAATAGACTAAGTTCTCACACCCGATTTAAAAAAACACCTTTTAAACCATTGCTCGTTTAAAAGGTGTTTGCGTTATTCTGGAAATTTTCCAATCATGAAAGTTACATCATCTGTTGGAATATCAAGTATATTTCGCTCGATTAAATGTCCTATTTTCACTACACAAAGTGGTGATTCGAGACTTTTTCGAACACGAGAAAGAACAAGCCCATCTGAATGCATCAAAAACTTACTGCCTGGTTTGTATTTAAAAGATTGCATCCGGTACTTCTGTTTTCTTCCGGATAAAAATCCAGAACCAGAAAGCGGAAAAATAAGCTTATCTTCTATGCCAATCATATAAAATCGGATATTACCCATACCAGTATAGTAAAGTGTTTTCGTTAAGTAGTCACCTTTAATAATTGCTATCGCAGCACCACGAAGTCCAGAAACGGCCTGGTTAGCTTTTTCAAGCATATCAGTAATATCCGCATGAATATCTTCCTTTATGGCTTCAACGGTCGCTTTGGCGGCTCTATTCGCCTCAAGCCCACTTCCGAGTCCATCAGAAAGAACATACAAAAAACCATTTTTGTCTTCATGGGTAAAATAAACATCCCCGCAGTATTGTTGTAATGCTTTAGAACGTTGAAATACAAATAAATTATTTGATTCAACCGCCTTGTTCATTTACTCCACTTCCTCATTCTGCAACGCCTCTCGAAGTTTTTTAATAGCTTGACGTTGGATTCTAGACACATGCATTTGTGATATATCGAGTAGTTCACCAGTTTCTTTTTGACTACGATTTTCAATGAATGTATATTGCAATATTTTCTGTTCTCGCTCATCTAAAACAGGGAGAACTTTCTCTAAAAGCATACGTTGATTCACACGTTCAAATCCATCATCCGTACCACCAACAACATCAAGTAACGTAATGGTACTTCCATCCGAATCTGCTTCAATCGAATGATCTACAGAAAGTGCTTGGTAACTTTTTCCCATTTCCATTGCTTCTAAAACTTCTTCTTCCGTGACACCGATAAAATCTGCAATATCGCTAATTTGCGGCGAGCTTTGTAGTTCTCTTGTTAGCTCTTCCACGGCATTTTTAATTTTCGGACCTAATTCTTTAATTCGACGTGGTACATGAACGCTCCATGTTTTATCACGTAAAAAACGTTTAATTTCGCCAACAATTGTCGGCACAGCAAATGCTTCAAAGCTTTTCCCAAAAGTAGCATCATAACGTCTAATAGCACCAAGCAAACCAATATTTCCAACTTGAACTAAATCTTCGTGAAAAGATTTACCTTGGGAATATTTGCGGGCAATTGATTCTACTAAGTTTTTATAATGAATGACTAAATTATATTGGGCATCTTCGTCACCGTCTTCTTGGTAAGCGGCAATCCAAATATACACTTTTTCTTTTGCTTCTTTATCAGGTTGAGATACTTTTGGCATTCTCCTCCACCTGCTTTTCATTAATATATTTGGTCATTACGACAGAAACCCCTTCATCGTAATAAAGTTTCACATCATCCATTAATGTTTCAATTAAAAATAAACCTAGCCCTCCGATGCGCATCATCTCCGCATCTTCACCCACTTCATAAGGGCCAATTTCTTGTTTACGAGTTTCTAGGTCGAAGCTTGTTCCATTATCAGAAACACGAACTTCTAATTTGTCTTCATAGATATGGTATTCTACAGTAATTTCACCATCTTCTTCACCTTTAAATGCATGTTTTACGGAATTAGTGATGGCTTCACTTACAGCTATTTTCAAATCTTCAATTGCTTCATAAGAAAATCCTGCGCGACTTGCAATTCCTGATAATGAAAGTCTACCTAAACTAACATATTCAGGTTTGGCAGGAAGTTGTAATGTAATTTTGTCATGCATTGTTGCCATTCATTTCACCCTCTACATTTTTGATTTCAATGATATCTGACAATCCTGTGATTTCAAACAATCGGAAAAGTCGGTCGCTTAAACCAAACAAGACAAGTTCACTTTGGCGTTGTCGTAAGCTTTTGAAAGCCCCTACAAATACGCCTAAACCGGTGCTATCCATATAACTTACTTCTGTTAAATCAATTCTAAGTACAATACCCTCTTTTACTTGATATACTTCAAGTGCTTCTTTTACCTTTGGCGCTTTATAAGCATCGATCTCCCCAGCAACAAATATGTCTATGTGGTCAGTATCACGTTCTTTTATTTCTATACTAATATTCATCACTTCACCCCATCTAATTTAAGTATACTGTCGATTTTACCCTAACAAATAAAATTAAAACATTAAAAAATAAAAACGTTCCACTCTTTAAATACGTTTACTCACCAGTAAATGCTCTTTAAAGAATGAGGTACGTCTCTACTTTGGACTTATTTAGTTCGTTTAATACAAATAAGTGTAAAGTCATCATGCAATTCAAAGTTTTGCATTTTAACTAATTGATCATAAATTGCATGTACCATTTTTTCAGCTGATAATGAAATATGCGCTGCTATAATTTCTGTTAACTCTTCTCGTTCGATAAATCCATTTGCTGTTCTAGTTTCAGTAACACCATCTGACATAATAAAAATAGCGTCTCCAACTTCAATTTTCTTATCAAATTGACGATAAACAGCATTTTTATCAACACCCAGAGGTAAACCTTTGGCATATAAATCAGAAAAGCTGTTTTCTTTATGTTGGTAATATAAACCTAGTTCATGTCCAGCAGAACCATATTCAAACAAATGCGTATCTTCATGATAAAGCCCGTAAAACATCGTGATAAACATATTATCATTAATGTTTTCTTCCGCTACTTGGTTCAGTGTTTCTAGGACGATGGATGGTTTTCGGTCGTCACCAGTCATCCCTGCTAGAGCATATTTTATCATCGAGATACTAAATGCAGCCGGGATTCCTTTACCAATAACGTCAGCGAGTGCGACACCAATTTGCTTATCGCCTTCTTCTGTAAAGCTATAATAGTCGCCACTCATTTGTCTTGCTGCGACACTTATAACGCCAAAATCAAGCGAATCATGTTCTGGCACATCTGTTTTCATTAAGGTTTTTTGCATATCTTCTGCTTGAGCAATTTCGCTACGTAACGCTTTTTGTTCGGTTCTTAGACTCAGATGTTCCATATAAGCTAAGCCGTAACCTACCATTATTTCGAGTAAAACATCAAATGATAATCGTACAAAATCTGGCAACTCTTTTCCGTATAATTCAAGAACTGAGCGATGTAAATGGACAATTTCTTCTGGTGAAACTCGCTCTTCCATAGCTTCTCTGGATAATTTCTCGCAAGTATAAAGAATTTCTTCATCTTGATGTTCTAAATATTGAATAAGAATATCACGGTATTTTCCTTCAAAAGCTTTTTCCATTTTTTCCTAGCTCTCCTTACCGAACCCATTTCGTTGTTGTAATTACCGTTCCTCTTGTGTCGCCTTCAATGCTGGATTCAATATCAAAACTGTCCATTAAGCGTTTAACTCCCGGGAGACCTGCTCCAAGACCGCCAGATGTAGTATAACCATCTTGCATTACTTTTCTAATATCTACAATTCCTGGGCCTTTATCTTTGGCCACAATAATCATTCCTTGCTTACCGGATTCGCTTACTTTTTCGATGCAAATCTCTCCTCTTCCAGCATAAAGGAAAATGTTTCTTGCTAGTTCACTGATGGCTGTTGTAATTCTTGCTTGGTCAACCGTTCCAAAGCCAATTTCTTTGGATATTTTTCTACCTAATTGTCGTGCAGCCACAATGTCCCATTCATTAATTATCTTTACACAGGATTGGAATGTCATGTTCATTCCCCCAATTCCTGTTTAAGTTTTTCGAGACCACTTTCAAGATCCATCGCTGAAAGCACTCCACTAAACGTAATTCCGAGTTCAATTAGTGTAATCGCAACTGCTGGCTGTATCCCAGTTACAACCACTTTTGCACCCATCAATTTAGACATACTTACTACATCTCCAAGAATCTTTGCAATAAATGAATCAATAAAATCGATCGAAGTTATATCAATGACTACTCCTCTGGCCGACGTTTCATGGATTTTTGCAAGTAAATCTTCCTGGAACTCTACCGCAGTATGATCATCTAATTCACCCTGGATAGAAATTAATAAACATTCACCTAACTTTAAGATTGGTATCCCCACAGTATTCACCCCTCTTTTTCTACTATCTCTCTGTTCGTCAAGGCTAGCGCACGCTCCATGCCTTTTTTCATTGTGTTGGTCGTGATAATCTGATCTAATTCAATTCCTAGGTTAACGATAGTTTGCGCGATTTCTGGTCTAATACCTACAAGCATTGCCTGACAGCCGACAAGTCTAACTGCTTCTGATGCTTGAATGATATGGTGCGCAACCATTGTATCAACAACAGGAACTCCCGTAATATCAATCAAAACCACTTCTGACCGATTTTTTACAACGCCTATTAGTAAGTTTTCTATGATTAACTTAGCTCTTTCTGTGTCAATCGTTCCAATTAGCGGCATTACAGAAATTTTTTCAAATATTGGTAAAAGTGGTGCGGATAATTCCTGTAAAGCACTTTTTTGGATAGAAACTGTCTTTTCCCACGTATCCGCGTAGGCAGTGACCACTTTGTTATACATGGAGGAAAGCCATGTTTCAAAGCGATAATAGGCATCATCTTCTGGTTTTTCTTCTCTTTTTAAGAATAAATCTTCATCTCTCATCGCTGTATATACTAAAAGCCCGAAAACTCGTAGGCCAGTGGTGACAAAATGAATCGGCCAACCTAGGTGGACCACTTTCTCTGCAAAATCATCAAGTTTTTCATTAAACTTAGAGCCATTTTCAGTAATATTCGAGACAATCAAATCAACAAATTCAATGCTTGTTTCTTCGTACATCGGTTCTTTAGCGATGTCGTTAATAAGCGGATCTGATTGTTTCTCCATTTCATTCATCCAATTATTTAGTAAGTCTTTTTTATTTGTACGGATGAAGTTTGCAAAATCTTTATACATCAGTTATTTTCCAACCTTTCTCCATTGTTAACAAAATTTTCTCTATTATTATGCGGTTTGATTAACTATTCTTTAAAAAAAGACATTAGAAACAAATTTAGCGAATAGGTTGATTACGCGTTGTTTGTAGGTTTCTGATGCCCTTTTTGCTTAGCCAGACTAGTTAATTATTTTCTTATGTATTAATTATCTTTTTTTACGTCAGACCCTTTGCCTGCATTCATCATTGTATGTTATTTCTTTAGGATTGTTTAGAATTCTACTACTCCTAGACTGACTTCAAGTGCCTGATTTACCTTGGCCATTAGTTCCTCGTCCAAATGTGTAATCTTATCTGTCAGGCGTTGTTTATCTATCGTTCTAATTTGTTCTAATAGAATGACAGAATCTCTTTCAAAGCCGTCTTTACGAGTAGCTTCCACATGTGTTGGCAACTTCGCTTTTTGAATTTTTGCAGTTATTGCTGCCACGATCACAGTTGGACTGAATCTATTACCAATATCATTTTGAATGATGAGAACAGGCCTTATTCCCCCTTGCTCGCTTCCGACCACGGGGGAAAGGTCCGCGTAGTAAACGTCACCACGCTTCACCATCAGCCATTAACCTCCTAAAATACTAATATTCCTGTCTTCTGCCTCTGCTTCGACATGAGTACACTCGCACGCGATAGCGAAATTAATCGTCGCCATTTCTGCATAGCCGCGTTCCATCTCGTCTCTTAATTCACGAGCTCTTTTCTCCTGTAAAAATTGTTGCGTTGCTTCCATTATAACTTCACTCCGCCCCATTTTTTCTTTTTCTACAACTACGTCGAGTTCTTGTACCATTTCCTGTGTCAGTTCTACGGATATTATCATCCGTTTTTCTTTCTCTAACACGTGTCACACCCCCAAAGCCTCGTACCTGTAAGTAACAACTATATCGTACCATTATCACGCCATGAAGAAAAGAGTTATTTCGCATTTTATTGTTAAGAATGTTACAGTTTCAGCTTAGGAACTCCCTTAAGTCCTATATATAGCTATAAAGTTTCATATGTTAGATTATAAACGCTTCTCTTAAAAAAAGCACGAATATTACCTTCTAATTGATGTATTTCCTTGGTATGCGCTCCGTTAACAAACAAGTAACTTCATAATTAATTGTGCCTAAATATTCTGCTGCATCATCTGCTGTTACCTTATTTCCATGATCTGAACCGATTATCGTTACTTTTGTACCAGTTTGAAATTCACGAGGAAGTTTTATGATGGTTTGATCCATACAAATCCTTCCGATAATTGGTGCCCGCTCGCCTTCTACTAAAACATGAAAGCCACTATAATGGCGAATAAGGCCATCTGCATAACCAATTGGTAATGTCGCAACCCATTCTTTTTCGGTTGCTGTATAAGTTGCGCCGTAGCTAACACTGTCACCTGGCGCTAGTTCTTTCACATGAACCATTTCCGTATAAAGTGCAAGTGCAGGTTTAAGTTCAAAGGGCAAACTATTTTTAATTTCCGTGGAAGGTGTTAAACCATACATCGAAATCCCAAAGCGAATAGCATCGAAATCAATTTGCGGTTGTAGCAATGAAGCTGCTGAATTTGCTGTATGAACGAATGTTGGGCGTGTTGTTAAACTACTTAAAATTGCTTGGAATTTTGCTAATTGTTGTTCAAAATAACTTGTTTCTAATTGATCGGCTGTCGCAAAATGCGTATAAATACCTTCTAAAATCATTTGATGATCTATCGCTACTGTTGTTTCGATTCGCTGTGCTTCTTCTCTACTACGAATACCAAGGCGTCCCATGCCACTATCTACTTTTAAATGAATCCGGAGTGGCGCCTCTAAAGTTAAATCGTCCAACCAATCTTCTCTAAAAACAGTAACTGAGATATTATTTTTAGCAGCAAGGTTGGCGTCTTCTTTTCTAGTTGCCCCTAAGACGAGAATAAATTCATTTCGAAACCCAGCTTCTCTTAATGCAAGAGCTTCATCTAAAATAGCGACACAAAAACCTTTTGCTCCGGCTTCTTTCGCTATTTTTGCTGTTTCAATAATTCCGTGACCGTATGCATTTGCTTTTACTACGGCCCAAAGTGCCACCTTATCTGGTAGTTTATTTTGTTCATTTTTTATATTTTCGCGAATTGCTGCGCGGTCAATTTCAATCCATGTCGGACGGTGCCAGCCTGTTACCACTATCGTTCACTTTCCTTTCTATTGTTCAATTATCACTTGTGCTGCGGCTGATCTGGCTGTATGGGTGATACTCACAAAAACAGTTTCACCTTGTTTTATCGGCATCGTTACGTGCGGTCGCCCATCTTCAACTTGTAAAATTTCTACATCAGTAAAACTTAAATGTTTACCAAATCCAGTTCCATTAGCTTTCGCATACGCTTCTTTTGCTGCGAAACGTCCTGCTAAAAACTCAATTTTACGGCTACCTTCGTATTTTTCATATTGTTTAGTTTCTTTTTCTGTTAAAATTCGTTCGATAAAGCGAGGGTTCTTTTCGACCGCTTGTTTTACACGGTCTAAATCGATCATATCGAGTCCAATTCCTTTAATCATGTTACACCTCTTCCAAGAAATCTGCTAATTCAGTAACCGCAGTTTGTGCTCCAGCTATACAGTCAGGAATTCCTACACCTTCGTAACTCATCCCTGCAAAATAAACACCTGGATAGTCTGTCTGGATGTTTTTTTTCAATTGTTTAAGACGATCTTGGTGATCTACTAAATACTGCGGCATAGCTGATTTCATTCGACTTACTTCATAAAAAAGTGGGGCGGCATGTAAATCCATTATTTCCGCATAATCTGTTAGTACAGCAGTGACGATTGCTTCATCACTTGCTTGCTCTAACCAAGATTCACCAGCTTTACCAACAAAGCCCCGTAATAACATTTTATCTTTTGGTACCATGTGAGGCCATTTTTTTTGCACCCACGTACAAGCAGTTGTTTTATACGGCGCGGTTCGAGCAACTAAATAACCTGTTCCATCCGGCAAAATGGGTACATCTTTTTCGTCGTAAGCTAACGAAACCGTCGCGAGTGTCGTTAGTGGTTGTCCTGCAAAAGGTGCTGTGGTCGTTTCTGCTAACAAATGAATCAGGGCATCATGTGTAGCTGCAATAATAACGCCATCTGCTTCTTTTTTATCTCCATCAGCAAAAGAAATTTCATAAGAAGTATTTTTTTTCGTGATTTGTGTTGCTTGTTTCGCTGTATGCAAGTTTTCAGCTGGCAGGGCGTCGGCAATTGCTTTTGGTAAACGGTCTAAGCCTCCTTCTAACGTTCGAAAGGCGCCAATGGTTCCTTTTGTGCCAGTTGTTTGCATAGTACTTTCCTTCAACCCGTCCATTAGATTTCCATACTTTCTGACGGTTTGTTCAAATTGCGGAAATGTAGCACGCAAACTCATTTTGTATATATCACCCGCGTAAATTCCTGATAAAAGAGGTTCAATGATTGTTTTCACTAATTCCTTGCCGAAACGCGCTTCAAAGAATTCGCCAAGTGGCTGATCTGTTTCTTGATTATTTGGTTCGATTGTCGGTTCTTGGAGTGCGCGTGCTTTGCCTATTTCAGAGACAAGCGTGCTAGCTAGAAGTGCTTCTCTATCAGTTGGAATTCCCATCACAGAACCTTCTGGAATTGGATGAAGTGCTTTTTGATGGTAAATGTAAGACCGTCCTGTCGCATTTGCAATTAATTTATCTTCGAGTCCTAAGTCCTTCACTAAGCCCACTCCAGCTGGCTTTCTAGCTAAAAAGGAATCTGGGCCTTTTTCAATTAAAAATCCGTCCCGTTTTACTGTTTCAAATTTCCCGCCTAATTTCTCGTCTTTTTCAACTAATTCCCACGTATAATTCGGATGTGTTTTTTGTAGTTCATAAGCTGCTGCAAGCCCCGATAAGCCGCCTCCGATAATCACTATGTGTTTCACTACTTAACCAATCCTCTCTATCTCTTGTGTCGTTTATTCTTTCTATTTTACCAGATTTCCACCTAATTGAAAAAAAATAATAGAACATTCGCTTCCAAAAACCTATGCGTTTACCTCCACAGATTTTTTAGAAATTGAATGTTCTATTTATTAATTAATCGTTTTTGATGGGCTGTACCAGTTGTATACGTTTATTGCTTGGTCTTGATTTAAATAGCGCACATATGCCTCAGCGCTTGTACTGCCAGATTTAAGCCACACATTTAAATGGCGCGAATCCCCTTTTTCCATCCAAATGCTTTGTCGTAAGCTTAAACCTTGGATTCGTTCTTTACGGATAATATGGGTTAACTTAGAGAAAATTGGTCGTGACTGTACGAGTAGTGTGTGTTTATCCATGAAAACCCCAGTCGCCCGGTAACTTGCTATCGCTTTTATTCCCGCTAAAATTGGTAAAATAATACTAATTAAGCCAAGTGGGAAGAATAATATACTTGCTATAATAGCCGGAATGACTGTCCAAATGAGGTAAATCTGCAAAAATCTGCGCAAACTTGCTTTTGGAGCACGTTCCATTTCTTCTATTTCAAATAAATAATCGGGTAGCATTTCTTTTAACGTTTTTAAGGCCAACTCTTTTTTCATAATTGGTAAGAGTAAAATGTCACCTGATTGTTTTTCATCACCTGAGTTGCCGGCTGTAATTACCTTGACAGCAACTAGTCCAAGCATTTGTCGTAGTGGTGATTCAATAATGGTAATTCCTTGAATCCGGGCAAGTGATATAGTTGTATGGTTTCGTTCTAATAATCCTTTTTCCACGACTAGGGAATTGGGGTATTTCATTAGTTTGAACTGGAAATATTTGAAAAGAGTCGTAACAATCGAGATGCCCCATAATACTAGGAGAATCAAAACGATTAAGACAATAAGTACAATTATTCCCATTTTCCATAATTCTTCTGCTTGAGCTTCCATCCAATCTGTCGGAATGACTTCACGGAATTGTTGCATGAATGCGAGGACGATTAGGAGCGTTCCGAAAACTCCACCTGATGTTACGGCCATTAATATGAGTTGTTTTGTTTGTAACATCACCGTTTTTTCTGGAGCTTCTTCTGTCTCAAGCACTTCTACTTCTGGATCTTCGGTTTCTTTCACTTCATCTTGTATGGTTGCTTTTTTCCCGTCACGTAAATCTTTTAATTCGTCGACCACGCTCACAGGAACAGCAACTAAGTCGGCCTCCGCTTTACCATTACCACCTGCTGTTTCAATTAAAATTTGGCAGACGTTAAATGGAATAAAGAAAAACCATTGTTTCTTTTGGACGGTTTGAATGCGTTCATAAGGTATGTAAGTATTTTTCCGGAAAATCAAACCGTATTTAATACGAATCCCTTGGTCTTCCAGTGTGTATTTATATGTAATGTATTTTAAAACCGCGGGGGTTAAAACGAGCAATATAACGATGACAATAATAAGATATACAGCCCAGTTCGGTAAGTAACCGTTGCTATTAATTGCGCGAAAAACAGAAAACAAACCGACGACGATAGGAACAATATTGCGCCTTACGTTTGTGATAATTTCTTTAATTAGAGCAATTGGATGGAGGCGTCTTTCTTCAAACATCTTCTTTCGCCACCTTCACAAGCTCAAGGATATGATGTCTAAGTTCATCTGACTCGGATGCGTTTACCGCTTCAATCTTATGTGTCCTTGCAGCTGTTGTAATTGATAAGGAAACTAATTTTTGTCTTCTAAGTAGTGGGCCTTGCTCCGTTTCCACGTGTTGGATGCGAATCATTGGAATTAATACACGACTTCTAAAAATAATACCGTGCTGAATTTCCATTTCATCAGGTTTAATTTGATAGCTCCACCTCGCAAAACGAAACGGAATAATGAATAAGTAAATAAAAGCGGCATATAAAAGAGTGAAACCAAATCCAATAGCACTCCACCAAACCGAGGCTCCAGCATAATATAAAATAATTGCCGCAGCCACCGAACAAACAAGAAAAACAAAAACAGCAATTCCCTCTGTTTGCCGCCATACAGTTTTAATTTTCTTCGGTAATTTCTTTTCTAAATTTTCAAGTTCCATTGCTCTACTCCTTTTTTCTTTTTATCTTACGTTAAAACCATCCAAATTGGTAGCGATTTTTTAAAACTATCATATTTTATTCATAATTTGTTCATATTTCTTTTTTATAATGGAAAAAGAAGAGGTGAGAATGATGAAGAAAAAAGGTTACGTTCTATTAATAGTTGCGCTTTTGTCGCTAACTTTAAACTGGCTTCCAGAAATTGCCCATGCGAAAAAAGAATCAACGGGAGTCACCTATACAACTGCAACAACAGGCGAATTAATGGAAATGTTCCTAACTTATTCCATTCAAAACCCTTATATCGAAACGACGAAAAATAGCGCGGAATTAATGTTTCAAACAGATACCGCTGCAACAATTTCGATTAAAACAAATAATCAGACCCAACAAATTGCCGGTAATACTGAAAATCACCAATTTACATTAGAAAACTTGGAGCCCGGAAATAATTTAGTGACTATTATCGCAAAAATGGCTGATGGAACAACCGAAAGCAAAACGATAACTATCAATCTTCCCGATAAGCCAAACAAAAATTCCAAATCGTTTCATGATAAATCAAAAAACCAAACCGTGACACATCGAAAAAAAGGTCACCTTCTATAATATAAAAGGAAGCGCTAGAGAAATTCAGCGCTTCCTTTTTTTAGTTTTTACGTCCAAAAGTTAAACCGATTGCAACCAAACTTACTCCAGCCAAAAATGGAATTAGTGGGCTTTCGTCACCTGTATGTGGCAAAGTGCCAGATGCGTTTACTGCCCCATCCACTCTCGTTGTACTAGTCACTTTTTGCGGAGTTGGGACGGTAATTTTTGATAGTAGTGTTTTTTCGATAGTTAATTGTAGTTTTTGTCCCGTTTGTAAATTATCCGAGCTTAAATGGTTCCAGTCTTTGATTTCTGCAACAGTCACATCGAATTTTTTAGCAACGCCTGGTAAAGTATCGCCACTTTTCACTTTATAAATGACTTTGATTTTACCATCTTGTTCGGAATCTTTGACAACTTCAATTGGTCCAAAGTCTGTTTCAACGATTTTTTCAATTGGTTGTTTATCTGCTGGGATAAATGGTGGTTCTTCTTTAACTGGCGGTGTTGGTGGCGGTGTTCCTGTCCCTTGTCCGCCGCTTCCGTAATCATTAACGGTTGCATTTCTTGAAACTGCATCTAAATTGTCACCTGATAAAGTGGCTTTATTTGTATAACTTTTTTGTTTCGTGGTGATTTTAGTATCGTAAGTAATGACGACTGATTGATTGTTCAGTGTACCGATTGTTAATTCAAAATTACGATTACTATCGAGCGCAATAGGTTGGACGTTGGTGGATAGAACTTTTTTATTTGCGTCGCGGTATTTGATTGTTGCATTTCCAAGAAGATTTTGGCCAGTTCCAAGTGTATCGGTGTAAATCGCATTATCAATTGGTGTAAGTGCATTGTTTAGTGTAACAGTCCAATGAATAATACTCGTGTCCTTATCATCCATTCGCCCTTGTTTAAAGACGATAGTAGGTGAGCCAGTACCGCCACCTGTTGTTACTTTGCTTATATAAGTATTAATGGTTTGCGTGGTGTTATTTACTGGAAACTGGATTGGATTCACTTGGTCTGTTTGGATATTCTTGCTGTTAAAAGTGGCATTATAAAACAAGCTACCACTTAAGTTTGTATGTGTATTGACGTAATCTGTAAAAGTTAAGGTAATCGTTCCTGTCGCTGGATCAATTGTCGCATTCGCAATAGTATTTCCTGATGCATCATTCACTGGAAAACCACCGAAATTGATTAATTTTAGCTGATCCGGAATCGTTAATGTCATTGTCTCTCCACTTACAACAGGTTGCGTAATAACAAAATCATACGCTACCCGCACTTTGCTATTTTCTTTAAAATTAGTAACTGGATCCCCGTTTTGATTTTGCAAAGCTACATTAGTAAAAAAGCTGCTACCGTAATCTGTTGCAGCCTCTGCTTTTGGGCTCAAAAATCCACTTGCAATTAAAAAAATGATTGCGAAAATTAGCCACTTTTTTTTCATTTGTTTCATTCCCCCTTAAAACATCTACATGTACATTCCCAAACCTTACTCGTTGTAAACGTTGCTACTAGTTTCACATAAGAAAACGCCAGAGAAAAATCTCTGGCGTTTTTACTATAGTTCTATTAAATAGTTGTAACTTGCTTCTAAAGTTTCGAACATATTTCGTTTCGATCTATCTTGCTCGATACAATAATATTCCACTCCATTAGTTTCGCCCCACTCGATGATAGCGCGGAAATTTACTTCGCCCTCGCCCATTTCAACGAGGTTATTATCCATATCTTCTAGCTCAAAACCACTTATAAAGTCTTTCATATGAACAATTGGCGCCCGTCCACTGTATCGTTTAATAAATTCCGTTTCATCATGTCCGGCTGCTTTAATCCAGTACGTATCTGGTTCTGCGTAAATGCAAATTCCATTAACTGGATCTGTGATAAAATCCATCACTCGGCGGCCATTGATGCATTCATTAAAATCGTATTCCGGATTGTGAAGACCGATGCGAAAACCGAGTGCGTGTAACTTTCCTGCTGCTTCTATGAGTGCTTCTTTTGTTGCAATGTAACCCGCAGTTGTTTGGTCTTCCTCTTCAATATATTTATCAAAAACTGTTTTACAACCGAAGTAATAAGCTTCTTCAATAATACCGTCTAAATCATTCATAAAGCGGTCGTGTTTAATGTGCATCCCGATAACTTTCAACTCATATTTTTGAAGTAAGCGTAAAACCTCTGCCGGATCATTGCCTCGCATACCATCAAGTTGCACATAACGAAAGCCGATTTCGTGAATTTTCTGGAGCGTACCTTCTAAATCGCGTTCCATTTCTTTTCTTACTGAATATAGTTGGACTGCTATTTTCGCTTGAATATCCATTTTCTCTCCGCCTTTCCTTATGCCTTTAAATCAAGCCAGTCAACTTCTGCTTGCGTTAACGTAATTTCTGCTGCCAAAACAGACGACTTAAGTTCAGCAGCATTTTCCGGTCCGATAACTGCGGCTGTTGGGAAAGATTGTGTTAAAACATACGCGAGCGAAATTTGAATTGGTGTACAGCCCTTTTGTTTAGCGAGTTGTTTGGCGCGACTGAATCGTTCCCAGTTTGCTTCACTATAATAAACTTCTACCATTTCCGTATCACTTCTATCTTCTTTAGAAAATCGACCGGAGAAAAACCCGCCAGCTTGTGACGACCAAGAAAATAGCGGCAAGCCCGTTTTTTCATGCCAGTTAATCATCGCTTCGTTTGCTGAAACACAATTTTCCCAGCGTGGTCGATTCACTTTTGCCAAACTAAAATTAGGGCTATTGAAGCTTAATGGGGTTAAACCATGGCTTACTGCATATTCGTTTGCTTCGATAATCCGCGGTAATTCCCAGTTAGATAATCCAATAGCATATACCCGGCCATCTTCCACTTCTTGATGCATTGCTTCCATGATCTCACCCACTTCTACTTCTGGATTATCACGGTGAAGTGCAAATAATTCGACATGATCTGTTTGTAGCGTGTCTAAACTAACGGAAATATCTTCATGGATTGCTTCTGCCGTAACTCGTGGCACATCGCTTGCTTCTCGTACCGGATGTCCGCCTTTTGTTTGGATAATTACACTATCGCGATTACCACGAGCTTTCATCCACGTGCCGATTGCTTTTTCGCTATGACGATAATGGCGCGCGGTATCAAATATATTTCCGCCCATTTCAAAATATTGATCTAGTATCGGACCAGCAAAATCCATATTATCAGCGCGTAAAAAATCTCCAGCTCCCATGACTAAATTCGAACAAGCTATCTCGATTTGTTTGCCATTTTTCCTTCCTTGAACAATAATTTTTTCCATTATGCCTTCACCCCACTAGCCGCTACTTTATCAATTACAAGGGTTGTATTTGCTTCTTTTACGAGCGTCGCAGGAATCGCAACTGTTGGCGCTTTTTCAATTACTTGTTTAACGATGTCGACTTTTTTCGCTCCTGTAGCTACTAAGTAAATTTCTTTCGCCGCTAAAATTTGCTTCATTCCAAGGGAAATTCCGTGTGTTAACGGTAAGTCTGTATCGAAATATTTGCTCATTACACGTTTCGTTACATCATCGAGCTCTACCACATGGCAGTTCACATCCACCGGCACAAAAGGTTCATTAAAGCCAATATGCCCGTTAAGTCCAATCCCTAATAAAATAAAATCCATCCCGCCTCGCTCATCAATAAAGGCATCTACCCGAGCACATTCGGCAGCTAAATCCTTCGCTTTCCCGTCAAAAAAGCAAATTTGATCACCTGAAACATTTTCTAAACGGTCAAAAAACGCATCATACAACGTTTGGATACAACTGCCTTTGGTTTCGCGCCCTAAGCCAACCCACTCATCCAAACCAACAAATTGCGTTTGACTGAAATCTACTTCACCAGCTTGACTAGCTTTTATCAGAGCTTCTATCGTAAGTAACGGCGTATCCCCACCAGCAATACAAATTAAGCTTGCTGGTTTCGCCTTTACCAATTCGATGATTCTTTGACTTACCGTTTCCGCGACGAGTTGTTCATTTTCATTAATAATTAATTTCATTTTTTAAATCAACCTTCCTGTATTAGAAATCTAAGTCCAGTGCATCGTGCGCCGCTTGACGTTCTGATACCACTGTTTCTTCTTTGATTAAGCTCTTTTCATACATTTTAAAGAATGGATAATACATACAAACTGCTACTGCGAGAACGAAGATGATTAAAATAATCGCGCGCCAGTCCATGGTCGCTAAATACTGTGCGAGTGGAATCGGTGTCCCGCCTACATTTGCAATCGGCGGACGAACCCAACCAAAGTGGAACACAAACCACTGGCCTACTGCTAAAATAGGTGTTCCAAGTACGAATGGGATAAATAAATATGGGTTAAAACAGATTGGAAGTCCAAATACCACTGGCTCGGAAATCGTAAAAATCGCTGGAACGACAGACACTTTTCCGACTGCTTTTAATTCTCTTGATTTACTAAATAAAGCCAGAATAACTAATGCTCCTGTAATACCAGAACCTGAGAATCCCATGAAGTAATCCCAGAAGTTTGGCGCAAATACGTACGGAATTGGTTCTCCTGCCGCATAAGCAGCTGCGTTCGCTCCTAAATATTGTGTCATAAATGGAAGCACAAAACCAATCAAAATCGCATAACCATTTAGACCGATAAACCAAAATAGCATTTCAAGGAAACAGATAAGGAACACTGCATAAGGTGTATCAATGCTATTAATCGCCGGAGCTAGCATCGTCGTGAAAGCTTCTGGAATAATTTGCCCGCTCGTCACACTTTGCATTAGAATACTAAGTCCAACAGCACTGAATAGCAGTACTACGAGTGGAATAATCGCTTCAAAAGTAGTCGCAATCCCCGCTGGTAATCCTTTAATTTGAATCGTAATATTTTTTCTAATAAACAAACCGATAAGTTCAACAGAAATAAGTGCTGCAAATATTGCGATAAAGAGTCCTCTTGAATCTAGAAATTCTGTATTTAGAACCCCGTCAACCATTTTCGTATTGAGGATGAGTGTTACCATAACAGCGGCCATCACACTATGTAACACGGGTACTTTCATTTGTTTTGCATGGCTGTAGGAAATAGTTATGGCAGCATAAATCGATAGTAATCCAAACGTAAATTGAAACGGTAAGTTAAGTGCTGCTGCGTTTTGAACAAAGAATTCTTTCACAACAGAACCCGCTGGAAACATATTTCCGATTGCTGAAATAATCAGCGAAAATGATCCAATAATTAAAACCGAGATCAAAGCAATCATCCCATTTTTTATTGAGGAAATATGGCGTTGTTTTTCAATTCTAGCTGCGACTGGCTCAAAATACTTCTCCATAAAAGCGATAAAACGGTTCATAAAAGATTGTTTGTTTTTACTCGACATGTTGTTCCCCTCCACTTTTTTTATTTGTTCATTTTAAGGATAATCGCGTCTTTTAAAATGTTTGCTCCGTTAACTGTGCCGTAATCTTTCGTATCGATGACTTGGATTGGTTTATTATATTCAGCTGCGATTTCACTTAAATGTTTTAGTTGGTGTTTAATTTGTGGCCCGACTAAAATAACATCGAAGTCTTCAATATGCTCACGTAATTCTCCAGCAGGATGTGCCTCGATTTTCACGTCTGTATTCTTTAGTTTTTCGCTATTTTGAGCAATTTCTTTCATTTTTGTTACCATTACTCCGGTTGATGCACCTAGATTACACACTAGAAGTACATGTAATTGATTTATTTCCATTTACTTTTCCTCCTCTTTTTTTAATGCTTTCATTTCTTGATGCATTTCAATCATTTCGCGAATTAACGTTGATGCTAAAATAGTATTCATTAAGGTATCTTGCGCATGTACGAGTAAAACAGAAAAACTGGCTTGTTCGCCTCTCGTTTCTTGAATAAGCATTTCTGTTTGTACTTTGTGCGCTTCAATCATTAAATCATCCGCCTCTTTCAAAAGCTGATCTACTAGTTCTGTGTTCGATTCTTTTGCGGCTTGTAATGCTTCAATTAATTTAGAAAATGAATCCCCCGCTAGCGATATTAGTGAAAACGATATTTTTTCTATGTCCATTATGAAACCCTCTCTCATTCAAAGATAGCTGACTTAACGTAATGATAAATATCACGTTTTGAGCTAGCCATTTTAATTTTTTGCATTTTTTCTTCATTCAGCGCTAATTTCATTAATTGTTCAACGATTAAATGTGCCTCTTTTGTTTTTAAGGCCAAGGTGAAAATGACATGAACCGGCTTTTCGTATCTATCAAAAAACATAATCCCGTCCTCAATTATCGTCACCCCAATACCATCCATCAAAACACCATCACTTGCTCCAGCGTGCGCAATCGCAACACCTGGCGCAACAACCATATACGGCCCATAAACTTTTAAATTATGGATGATTTTTTCATGATAACTAGGCTCAATTACCCCAAGCTTCTCCATACATTTTGTTCCGAGTTTAATTGCTTTTCGCCAAGTTGGACAATTTTCTTCCATAATGATGGCCTCTTCTGTAAATTGAAATGGCGGGATAATTTTCCTTGGCGCCTCTCCCTCATCAGATATAAGCGCTTCCAATAAGTCGAATTCTAACTTACTTAAATTATTAATTTGCGTATTTTCCGCTATAATCGCTAAAATCTTACTAAATTTGTTAATTATCTGCTTATCACTTTTAACCAACTTCATTCGTAAATGCTTTTGTAGTAATTCCATATCTTCTTTTTGCAAATAGCTATTAATTCTAAGCACTTTAGCATCTTGCATATCTGGTAAATCCACTGTACTAATAACAAAGTCAAAATCTTTCATCATATCACGCTTAAATTTTCTAAGACCAATCGTCTGAACCGACTCAAATTCAAACATTCGTTTTAACTGAATCGCAATCATATTTGACACTGCGACCCCTTCTGGACAAATAATCAATAAGTTTGGTTTCATTTCAACGGTTTGTTTATTTCGCTGTACCTCAGATGCAAAGTAAATCGCTAAAAAGGAAATTTCTTGAGAACTAACAGAAATCGGCAACACCGGCTTTAATGCTTCCAAACTTTCCTTCACCCGCATAAAAATTTCGCGATTATCACGCATAAATTCATTAAAAATCGGATTTTCAATAATAACCCCTGCTCGAACGCGCCGAATCATTAACTTAATATGCGCCTTCATTTGTGTAAAAAAATCCGTATCTCCATGCACAAAATCCACTTGATAAATTTCGCCCATTTTTTCGCAAATACCTCTCACAAAAGCTTCAATGATAGCTTCATCTTCACTCCCATATTGGTACTGCTTGAGCGAGCCAATAATCGTTTCTAGCGCTTTATCTAGCTCATCTGTCACCGCAAAATCCGCTGTAAACTTAAAATCTACTTTCGTTTCATGTTGTTTTAGTAAAATAGCAATTAAGGTTAAATAAAGTTGCTCATCCATCGCACGCGTCATATTCTCTTCAACCGAATGCGCCTCACGATTCACTTCCTGCAAAACTTCCATCTCAAAAAGGTTATAAA
The DNA here is from genome assembly GCF_028596125.1 of Listeria innocua. Lineage (GTDB taxonomy): Bacteria > Bacillota > Bacilli > Lactobacillales > Listeriaceae > Listeria > Listeria innocua. Next base: position 850,776 of record NZ_CP117229.1, on the reverse strand, counting down.
AAAATAACTCTCCTTTTTTAGATAAGCTATTTTCTGAATCTAAAAACTGATAAAATTCTCGGATGTTAATAAAACGCAAGAAACTCCTCGCAAAAAGGGATGTTTTCGTAATTAAATTACCAGTCACTAGAAATCCATGACGCGGTTGGTGGGACAAATCCAAGTTATTTAAAAAAAGTTCCCCTTCAATTGCGCGTAGATGATTTAGCACAGAAGATCTTGAAATAAAAAGAACTTCTTCAAAATATGTAACCGGAAGCACTTCTTCACTTAAAAGAAGCTTTAATAGTAAAAATTGCTGTACTTCTTCTTGGCTGTAACGATATTTTTTCGGCGTGATTTGCTGTTTGAACTTACTCACCACCGGATTTATGATGTTCTTTTCTGGAAGTAGCACCCCTTTCCTCGTATGTCTGATAAGAGCTGGCAACGTTTGCTCATGGAGAAAAATATCGATTTTTTCCAAACTATAACGAACACTGCGCTCCGAACAACCAAGCGCGTTAGAAATATAACCAATATTTTTAAAATCTTCCTGCTCCATAAGAAAATCTAAAATTTGAATACACTGCTGATTTAGTTTCATCAGGTATCACTCCTCTTTCTAAATTCAATTTATCATTTTCATGATAGGGCTTACAATAAGCTATATAGCTATTTTTGTCAGACCTGTCGGGACAAAAAAACTATCCATTTTACTATAACTGGAAAAAAACCTTGCCGGAATAGGTCAGACCTACCGAAAGCACAAAAAAAGCCTTCTACATTCACTGTAAAAGGCCTATTATTTGAACTATTTATCTTTTTTCATATAGAAAGTTAAAATAATTGCGATGAAAACCATCAAAAATCCGACAATCGGTGTATAACTTAAACCAATATATTCCGTTACTAATCCACCAATAAATGCTCCGAGCGCGATTCCAATATTAAACGCAGAAATATTAAGCGCAGAAGCCATGCTCACCGTTTCTGGCAAATACCGTTCTGCTAATTGCACCACATAAAGCTGCAATCCAGACACATTCATAAACGCGAAAAATCCCATTAGCATAATAGTAATTAAACCTAAAATAGCATTGGTCGACGTAAATTGAAGCAATAATAACGTAATCCCTTGCAAACTAAACATCACGAAAAGTGCTTTAGCTGGGCGCTCATTCGCAAAATGCCCACCAATCGTATTCCCAATCGCAACCATCACACCATAAATAATCAGTAAAATAACTATCATACTTGTCGAATAACCCATATTGCTAAACATTGGCGATAAATACGTATAAACAACAAATGTGCCCCCGTAACCAAACGCCGTCATGAGTAATACCATCACGATTTTTTTATTAACTAATAATTGCCCAATCGATTTAAATGAAATACTACTTGCATTAGATAAATTTTTTGGAACTAAAAAGAAGTTGGCAATAATCGCAATCATGCCTATCGCAACAATAAACAGAAACGACATCCGCCAGCCAAATAGTTGCCCGATAAAGGTTCCAAGTGGCACCCCAGTCACAGTCGCCACTGTTAGCCCCGTAAACATCACAGCAATCGCACTAGCTCGTTTGCTCGGATGAACGACATCTGCCGCAATAACCGAAGCAATCGACATAAATATCCCGTGCGCAAATGCCGCCACTACCCGCCCGGTAAGGAGCATTCCAAAACTTACAGCAAATGCCGAGACGAGATTCCCTATCAGAAATACTAACATTACTAATAATAGTAGATTTTTACGATTCATTTTCGACGTCATTGTTGTTAAAACCGGCGCCCCCACCATCACACCTAGCGCATAAATCGATACAGTTAATCCCGCTGAACTAATCGACACACCCATACTAGAAGAAATCAGTGGAAGAAGCCCTACACTAATAAATTCTGTTGAACCAATCCCAAACGCACTAATCGCCAGCGCCAAAAGTGTCAAATTAGGATTTACTTTTTTCATATCCACGTTATTTCCCCCTAAAAAATTGCAAATTGTTTCGTTCTGTTATACAGTATCTTATATACCGTACAAAATAACAAGAAGGTACTTAAAAGTCATATAGATACTAAAAAGTGCCTATAGGAGGATAATTATGACCAAAGTATATAATATTGGTGTCGAAGCTACACTTGAAGTTATAGGCGGTAAGTGGAAGCCAGTCATCCTTTGCCATTTACGCGAAGGAAAAAAACGAACTGGCGAATTAAAACGACTCATCCCCAACATCACACAAAAAATGCTCACACAACAATTGCGCGAGCTGGAAAAATCTGGAGTTATTGTTCGCAAAGTATATGAGCAAATCCCACCAAAAGTCGAGTATTCATTGAGTGAATACGGCGAATCGTTGTCGGAGATTTTGAACAAACTTTGCTTATGGGGCGAGAATCATGTGGATTTATTGCTGACGAAGAATGAGGATATTGTTTTGTTGAAACGAGATTAGGCAAAAAATCACTAGCAACCTTAGAATTAGAACTCTAAAGTCACTAGTGATTTTGAGGATAGTCAGTCACAAACACAATTTAATCTTAAGACTAAAATATAATAGAATCATTCTTCAAGCCTATCTACATATAGTTGTTCACTTTTATCTTCAGCAATATTATATTTAACAACTCCTGATGGCACATTCATTATAATTTCCTTATCATCCATACGATAGATATAGTTAATATGATTATCTCCATCATTAATTATATCTTCTGCATTGTAGTCATTCACTCTTATTATTTTTCCTTCATTTAATTTGAAAATAGATATTTTATCAGAACTTTGCATTACATTTCTTGAAAAATCTAGTTCAGGATATGCAGAATCATTCTCCTCAAAAGCATTATCAAATATGGCTACATTATTAGTAATATTTATTAGGATATTTTTATTAATTTCTTTAAAGTCATCTTTTCCATTCCATATTCGATCTACTGAGATAGAAATATATGATTTTTGACCTTCTTTATACAGAGTCATTTTTGGATTAATTTCTGATCCTTCCTTAAAATCAATGCCCTGTTGTTTTAATTCTTCTACCAAATCATAAACTTTAACTAACTTCTTTTCATTTGAATTATATTTCATTAATTGGTAAGTCTTTTCACCATATCTTCCTAAATAGTAAATTTCATTAACACCATAGGCTTGCAATATAAACCTCTGGTCTTTAGTAGTAATATTGCTATCTTTCAGTACTGGAAATTCTTCATTCACTGCATATTTTTCATTTAATGTTACATATCCTTCATCTGTTTGTGCTATATATAATCTTTTATTTTCATCATAATAAAGTATATTATAGCTGACTGTGTCTACAGTCAACTGCCCGTCGTCAGATATTTTATAAACATAACTTTTCCCTCCGCCAGATTGACAGCCAATAACAAGACGATCTTTATAATATTGATATGCTGAAGAGTAAATATCATATCCATGCATTTGGAAAAGATTCGGAACTTCATCAAATAAAATATCTGTATTAATACGCTCTCCAGTTTGGGCATTAAGAATATAGGACTTTACTTTAATTTTTTGATCCTTGACTATTTCTTTGCTGATTGGAATAATGTCTTTTATATTTTCTACTTTTATATTACTGATTGATTGATTACTCGTATTTTCCTTTACTGGAGTTGTTGTACAGCCAGATAGCAATACTAAAACAATCAAATACATACAATAATATTTTTTCATATTTTTCCTCCAAACTAGTCTATGGAATTCAATAGATTTACAATTTTTAATTTAAACGTTCCCATTAATGGGAACGTAGCTCCTATTAAAGAAATTGCTAATATAATAATCCAATTTATTCCCCAAACAACAAGTACTGTTTCTAAACCATTAATCTCCACTATGTTATTAGTTAACATACTTTTAACAACAAACCATTCAAAAACAATCGTTGGAAGAATGATAATCATTACTATAATACTTTGAAAAACGAATTCTATTAGAGTACTCCAAATCAAACTCCTTTTACTAATTCCTAGCGCTTGCTGTAATCCTATTTCATGTTTTCGATGATATAATATTTGAGAGCAATTATTAATAAAAGTTATACTAATTATAATTGTCACTAGTAATATAAAATAATTACTTACTAACTTTACATTGGATAATATTTCGGATAGATTTTGAAACGACTCTAATGCATATTTAAGAGAATAACCTCTTGCTTTGTATTCATTAGCAATTTTATCTACATCTTCGAACTTCTTTACTATGATGTAAAACCCATCTGTTAATTTAGCATTCGAAATAAATTCGTCTTCACTTATAGAATTAACCTTACTGTGTTGGTTGACTAATAATTGAATAGGAAGTAAAGAATAATTTTCATATTGAGGCAAAGTTGTAATTTCTCGAATTTTAACTGTCACCTCAATTTTATTTTCATTTATTTTAGCTATATAATCTTCTAATTCAGTATCACTTAAATCAAATTCATTATTGAATGCTGTTTTATCAAACGGAACAGACAATTTCTGTCCATCTAACAGCCCATTACTTTTTGCATCAATTGGGGAAACTAAAATTACTTTTCCCTCATCCCACTGTATTTTATCAATATCTTTTATGTTTATGCCAAAAAATTCAAGAGATTCATAAGGAACAAAAATACTATTAACATCCATAGACATTTTAACATTTCCTTTTTCATCATAATTTTCGAACGTTACACCACTCATAAAGGGTTCATACTTTGGTAATAGTGTAATCGTATTATCTCTATTTCTTGATATTTGTCTTAATGGAATCGAAGGCCCATCACTCTGAACCTCTATCCATTTTAGAGAATTATTTTCAGTAAAATTTACATTAATATATGTATTTCCAATAAAAACAATTAAAATAGTCACGTTTATTAGTAACAGCCCGCAAAAAGTAACAACTCCCGTTGACAACCATTGCTTACTAGTTTTTTTATAATTTTTCCAAAAATTCCAAAAAACGAATTTGTTATTATTCATAGCTCGATATCCTACCTTTATTTAACTCGTAGGATGCATCCACAATATCAGCATAACTATCATTATGAGAAACTATTATTAACGCTCCCTTTTCTCGATACTGACTAAAAATATCCATTATGATTGCTTCTGTTTCCTTGTCAACATTTGCTGTCGGTTCATCGGCTAGCAAGAGTTCTGGCTCTTGCATTAAAACTCGAGCTATTGCCACACGTTGTTGTTGTCCACCAGATAGTTGATTGATTTTTCGTTCCTCTAAACCGTCTAAATGTAATAACTTTATCACTTGCTTTGCTTTACTTATAATACAATCTTTTTTAGAAAAATCTGCATATAGTCTGGACATCATGATATTTTCAATCACATTTAACGGTGATAATAAATTGTATTTCTGAAAAATCATTCCTATGTCATTTAAATGTATTTGGTTTTTTTCTTTTGCATTCATAGAACTAATATCAAAATTATTGAACTTCATTATTCCAGAAGAGTGTGCATCTATAAGACTCAGCATATTAAGTAATGTTGATTTTCCACTTCCAGATGGTCCTTTTATAAAATATAAATTATTTTTTTTAATTGTTAAATTAATATTAACTAATGTAGGCTGTAAATTTCCTGAATAAGTTTTAGATACATTTTCACAACACATTAATACAGACATTGAAGTTCCTCCTATATTTGGGGTGCTTGTTAAAGTTAATGTATTACATCCATCTAGTGGCTACTCGAGTTTCACCACCACCATAATAATATCCATATGCACGAGCATAATTATTTCCATTTGGACCAACTGTATTAGATCCACCATCATATTTCACATAATTATTACTTGTTTCTTCCCAATATGTCCTTACTACACCATCTTTTCTTTGAATTCGAGTTTGGATAGCTATTCTAGGAAGATTATACGGCTTGGTTCCGGTATACCTAGCTGCTGAAGACCATGATCCATAATTTAAGCTTAACTCCGCCTTGAGCAATCCGTTATACATTCCTGTCGCATTATATGTTGAAGCGGCTTCTACACTTTGCTCTGTAGCGCCACTTGCTCCTAGTACACCAAAGATTATAGCAATCGCAATTACAATTTTTTTCATCATTTAATTTCCTCCTAAATTTTAAAAGTATAAACCAAACAAGCACCCCACTTGTTTATATAATCTTCAACAATATATACTTCAGCGCCATATTGCATAAAGTTCATATACTTCTTTCTAATACTAACTTATATTTTAATCACCACCTTACATGAATTCTTTATTTTCAGATTAATCAAAATATTAATCTCGCATCAAAGCGAACTAAATATTTCTATCTTCTGGCTAAATTAGTTTCCTTTCTTAGTATTATTTAAATTGACTAAAACTATCTTAAATAATTTGATGAACCAAAAAACCAATTAATCATTTGCATCATAATTTGATACTCCTTTCACAAATTCTATTATTTGTATATTCACTATGTTACAATGAAAATACATAATTTCAGTTTTATGTTCACTATATTCACCCCCAAAAAACATTATAATTATTTTACTACATTGGAGGAGAGCTATTATAAAAACATATGGAGCTGCTATTCGTCAAATCAGAAAAAATAAATCACTTTCTCAATCGTATGTATCTAATAACATTCTTGCTCGCACTACTATCTCGAAAATCGAAAATAACAATATTATACCAACCATCACTACAATAGAGAATATCGTCATTAAATTAGATGTAACCATAGATGAACTTCGGTATATTAAAAATGATTATAAATTAAACACTCGAGAAGATATTATTGCAGACTTTTTCAAACTCGTTTCTAATACACAAACAGAACTAATATTGAAAATTATAAATAGATGCGATAATTATTTAGATAATCATTTTAAAGACAATTTATTAGAAGATATTAGAATCGTGTTAAAGGCATCACTTCTTTTAACAAACAATGAAGTTGAAAAAGCACAAAAGCTTGTTAAGCCAATCTGGAAGCGATTAGAAAAAATTGATAATTTCTCACTGATTGAGATACGCCTCGTGTGTAATATTCTATTTTATTTCCCGCTGGATGTAATCGAAAAATTTGTCCCCCGATTATTAACAATGATTGATAAATATAATGCTTTAGATAAATCTTTAAATCCGCTAAAATTAGCTCTGCTTATCAATACTGCCACTATTTTTATGCAACATAATTCTACCATTACAACAAGTAGTTTAAACGCTGCTATTATTATTGCTAAAGAAATTAACCGCTTTGATTTATTAGCTAGCGCATATTATTTACAAGGTGTTAACACTAATGATTATAGCTTAATAACTAAGGCGAAAAATATTCTCCTTACTATCGATAAAGAAGCTATTCTATTACAATTTGAAAAAGAATATTTCCCAGATTTACGTTGAGGAAATCCTAGATTAATTTGATTTTATTGTTCAATAATCACTATAGTATTATGGTAACACTAGTGTTTCTCTGCGAAAATATATTTGCTATTAATAGTAGTCATTATTTAAACTAAAAAAAGTTAGAAAGTACATTAATGCCTGTACCTTCTAACTTTTTATACTTATTTCTTATTCTTCAATTGATGCAAACATACCTTCTCCAAATGAATTTTTTTCTTTAAAAATGCATTATTTAACAAGCTCCTTCACTTAACACCCCAGAATCAATTTCTTCTCCATCTAAAAACCAATACCCATGATAATCCCCACTGAGCGCTGTAAATGGAACTGGTGTCTTCCCTACTTCCGCTACCTTTCTAAGTAAGTAATTTCGCAATATCCAACCATCATTTAAAGAACGCTGCTTTAAATTCAAAATCCGTTCTATTTTTACTTCACTTGTATTTAGTTCTTTCGCTACTTCGGCAATCGTTAAATTCGCAAGCGCCAAATTCTCTGCAAACTCACTTTTCGTTGCTTTGATTTGTTCTTTTGATAAAGTCATTTTTGAATTCCACCTTTTATAAATGTAATAATTTTTCAGCATTTTCGTGAGCGATTTTTGCTTTTACTTCATCCGTTAAATCAAGCGTATCTAGGAAAGTCCCAGCATTTTCTGGTTTTACAAAAGGATAATCTAGCGCATAAATAAGATGATTTTCATCTAATTCATTTAATAAAAATTTCCATTCGTTTTTATACAATAAACCGCTTGGTGTCACATACACATTTGTCCGGTAGTAGTCAGAGATTTTCCGTTCTAACGTTGTCCAGTGGCCGAGTGTATCGTCCATTCTGTTTAAAAACATTGGCACCATTTCCCCTAAATGCCCTGTAATGATTTTTAAATTCGGTAATTTATCAAATATACCTGAAAGAATCATCCGCACGACTTGAATACCAACATCCATATGCCAGCCAAAACCAGCAGATGAAAATACCCCGGTCACCACATCAGACCAAGCATCACTGGCAAAATATTGTTCTGTAATAGGTTCTGGGATAAACGATGGATGAAACGAAATCGGTACATCTAGTTTTTCCGCCATTTCGAAAATCGGATAATAAAAGCTATTATCAAAATATTTATTTTCAAACTGCCCTTTTACAAGTGCACCTTTGAAACCAAGTTCTTCTACGGCTCTTTTTAATTCAATAGCAGCATCTTCTGGTGAGCCTACTGGTAAGACAGCAAAACCAGCAAATCGGGTAGGATTTTGTTGAATCACCTTCGCTAGTTCATCATTTGCTCGCTTACACAGAGCTACCGAAATTTTTGGACCTAAGTTTTGCGGAGAACTATTTCCATAAGAAAGTACTTGCATATCAATACCATGTTGATCCATAAATGCTAAACGTTTTTCTGTATCTTGCATTTCCGTTGCTGAAGGAAGTTCCTTTTGCATATATTGAAACATTTCCGGACTAACCTGTCCACTTACTAAATTTCCAGTGACTTTGTTGATTTCATTCGTAATGACTTCGGATTCAAAATGTTCTTCTATTGTTATAAATTTCATGTTCATTCCTCCTTAAGTAAACAATACCCCTTTTTAAGTTGCTAAAATAGCCACATTTCGATACACTAATAACAATTATGTATCATAAAAAGGAGAGTTTTATGAATAACTACGTAAAAGTGCATCAACCGTTGAATGTTGATTTGCGTACACAAAAAACACAAACCAAACTATATACAGTTTTGGAGAGGTTTTATGTGGAAGGTAGAACATTTGAATCAATATCTATAAAAGATTTATGCGAACAAGCGCGAGTATCACGAGCCACTTTTTATCGTCATCATGAGGAGATTATTCAAGTGATTGAAGTCCAGATTTTGCGAACCATGCAGTACTTCTCTTTGGAATTCGACCAAATTATTTTAACAAAAGAAAATATCCAACGCTTAATCCTCCGAACTATTCAAAAAAACCCGCTTTTATTTCAAGTGATTTTTTGGAGCCGGGCAGAAAATATTTTTATTGATGTAGTGTCTGGAGAAATACTTCGAATTAGTTTGTTAAAAGAAGTTTCCTTTTCAGATAGTCACTTTATTCCTAATTGTTTTGCTAGGATGATTTTAAGTTTAGCAGCAGAAATTCAACAATCGAATAAAGACTATACGAATGGTCAATTAGTTGAATTGATACAGGAGGCAGCTCGCTTTTTACAAAAATAAAAAGAGCCTAAGTTCCCTTAGACTCTCTCATTTAATCAATCATTTTACGGAAATTCAACCGTTTATTTAATAGATACATTAGCGGAATCCCGACACCCATTACGATGAATTCACTTGCCGCAGTTGTTGCCCAAGTAATTAGGAACGGTAAGTCAAAAACAATCACTAGCTCCCAAGCGATAATTGCCATCGTTAGCGAGAAAAGGATCGTATTAATAATCATCCGCGGAATAATTCCTTTAACGTATTTAGAAATTCCAATCATTAGTAAAAGGGAAATAGCCGATTGTGCTACGCCAAAAACTAAATCAATCCAACCTAATCCGGAAAAGAATAAATTCGTAATAAAAACACCTACGATAATGCCCCAGAAGTATTTTTTATTAAAGACGATTAGGTGGTTAAAGATTTCTGGTATTCTAAATTGTAATGCCATAAACCCAATTGGTGCGACAATCATCCCGAGCACTACATACAGTGCGGCGATAATTGCATTCACCGTCAAAATTTTCATTTTCATTATTTTTCCTCCTAGTTTTTTTACGTGGGATGGTATGAATGAACCACGTGTGGCAATTTTGCCAACATGCTATTTTCTCATATTTGGAAGTTAATGTAAATGAATTATTGCACATAAAAAAAACGGCTACTTAGAGTATAGCCGTTTTTTATCTGCTATGTTTCCCATTCAACCTTTTACCTACAAAATAAAGAACTATTGATAGAATTACTAATGAAATAAATCCTATATTTTTAGGAAGAATTTCTTTAATGACAATGAGGTAAGTCCACACTAGAACGATGATTGCTACGACAATATATTCGATAATTTTGTTTATCTTCATGACGAGCGCCACACTTCCGTTCCCTAACATTAGTATTTATAAAAAAATAGACTGTAGATAAAGTTAAAACTTCTTTATCTACAGTCTATCTATATGGTAACTATTTGTCTAATAATCTTATTTAGATTTTTGTGAGTAGTTGCCTTTGTTGCCGCCGCTGCGTTGTTCTCCGCCACCACGACGATCACGATTTCCGCCACCGCCAGAACCGCTTCCGCCGCCGCTACGACGACCTTTGCCGCTGTTGTTACGATCACGGTAGCTTCCGCCTTTACCGCTTCCGCCGCGATAGCCGCCACCTTTACCGCCTTTACCATTTTTACCTTTGTAGCCACCGCCACCACGGGATGGTAATGGGCGCTCTTCAGTAATATGGACAGGAGTTTTGTCTGGCTCTTTCGCTAACATTTTAAGCATTGCTGCTGCGATGTCAGTTGCATCGTATTTTTCAAGAAGTTCGTTAGCAAACGTTTTATAGTCAGCTAAGTTTTCTTCTGTGATTGCTTCTTGAATTTTTTCGGTTGCTACGCGTAATTGTCCTGCAAATGCTTCGTCCCAAGTAGGAGCTTGAAGTGGTTGCATACGTTTTTTCGTAGTTTCTTCAACAATACGTAGATAACCCATTTCACGAGGTTGTACGAAAGTAATCGCCATACCTTCTTTACCAGCACGACCAGTACGACCGATACGGTGAACATAGCTTTCTGGATCTTGTGGAATATCATAGTTATATACATGTGTTACGCCAGAAATATCAAGTCCACGTGCTGCTACGTCTGTTGCAACTAGAACATCAATTTTTCCTTCTTTAAATTTGCGTAGTACGCTCATACGTTTTGCTTGCGTTAAGTCACCGTGGATACCTTCAGCCACGTAACCACGCATATCAAGCGCGCGAGATAGTTCGTCTACACGACGTTTCGTACGACCAAAAACAATTGCTAGTTCTGGTGCTTGAACGTCTAATAAACGAGATAATACGTCAAATTTTTCTTTTTCGTGTACTTTTACGAAGAATTGTTCGATTAATAGTGCAGTCATTTCTTTCGCTTTAATACGAATAAGTTCTGGGCTGTGCATGAAACGTTCACCAATACGGCGAATCGGATCAGGCATTGTTGCAGAAAATAGTAATGTTTGACGTTCTGCTGGCACTTCTTTTAAGATAGTTTCAATATCATCAATGAAGCCCATGTTTAGCATTTCGTCTGCTTCATCTAGTACAAGTGTTTCCACGTGGTCTAGTTTGAGTGTGCGACGGTTAATATGATCCAAAATACGTCCTGGCGTACCAACTACGATTTGTGGGTTTTTCTTAAGTGAACGGATTTGACGGCTAATATCACTACCACCGTAAACCGCTAGCACACGCACATGTTTGTCATAGCTAAGTTTATAAAGCTCTTCTGAAACTTGGATTGCAAGTTCACGTGTTGGAGCAATAATTAAAGCTTGTACGTTGTTGCTCTTTTGGTCGATTTTGTGGATCATTGGAAGACCAAAAGCGGCTGTTTTACCAGTACCTGTTTGTGCTTGTCCGATTAAGTCTTTACCTGCTAGTCCTAGTGGAATTGTTTTTTCTTGGATTGGCGTTGCTTCTTCAAACCCCATCCGATTTACTGATTTTACAATTTTTTCGTCCAGTCCGAACTCCGAAAATTTTGTCAATGTCATTTCTCCTTTACCTGTTTAAAGTTTGGTAGGAGAGCTACTTTTATAATTCATCACAATACGCTTATTACGATTGTTTGTCTGTTCATTTGCAGTTGTTTTTATGAAAACTGCTATCTTTCATTTTCATTTTTCTGCAATAGAAAAGCCTGGGCGCACCAAGCAAAATGATTCACGGCATCAGAAAATTTCTCTGCCATTATAGCAGTTCTAACGCATCAAATAAAAAAGCCCTCATTAATCACTAGGCTAAATATAAACCTAATAAACTTCCATCTAACATCATAACACAATAACAATTTCTTTTCAATGTCAAAACCTTATCTTTCCATGCTATTATCGAATAAAAAAAGTTATTTCGTTTTAAATGTACGTTTATCAGCTGTTTTTAGTTATTTTTAATTTTAAAAAAGCTGGAAATCATCCGAAAACGATTTCCAGCTTTTTATTAGTCCCATACAGCTAATACGCGTTCTTTTAAGTCATTCATTGCTTTTTCTGCGTTTTCTTCTGTTTCAGCAATGGTTTGGAAATAGATTTTGCATTTTGGTTCAGTCCCAGAAGGTCGGACCGCGAACCACGATTTGTCTTTTAAGTAAAATTTTAATACATTTTCTTGAGGTAGCTCGATGTTTGTTATTTCTTTTGTGAGAAGATTTGTTCGCTCGCTAGTGAGAAAATCTTCAACAGCTACTATTTCTGGTAAAAAATGGGGTTCTTTTCGTAAAGTGTCTATCATTTGATTCATTTTTGCAGCGCCATCGTTGTTTTCGAGGGTAATAGTGTGCAAATATTCTTTATGATAGCCAAATTGTTCATATAAAGAAGTTAGTTTTCCAAGCAGGGTAGTTCCTTCTTTTTTATAGAAAAGAGCCATTTCTGCTGTAAGTAAGGCCGCTTGTACCGCATCTTTATCGCGTACAAAAGGTGCTATTAAGTAACCGTAACTCTCCTCGTAGCCAAAAATAAAATTAGCTTGCGTCCCTTCCATTTCGGCTATTTTTTCACCGATAAATTTGAAACCTGTGAGCGTTTGGACATGACGAATACCAAATTGACTTGCTATTTTGCCACCTAAATCTCCAGTGACAATCGTATTAATCATCGTATCCTCTTTCGTTACAAACTCTTTCGCCGACAAAATATAGTCTAATAACAAAGCACCAAGCTGATTTCCTGTTAAAATTTGATACTCGTTTTGATTGGTTAAAACTGCTACTCCGAGTCTGTCAGCATCGGGATCAGTTGCCAAAATTATATCCGCTTGCATTTTTTGCGCTTGCAGTTTGGCTAATTCAAAACTATTTTCTTCTTCTGGATTAGGTGAAACAACCGTTGGGAAATCTCCGTCTGGCTCACTTTGTTCTTGAACAAGTAGCGTATTTGAAAAGCCATTTTCCGCTAAGCCTCGCATAACTAGTTCTTTACCAGCTCCGTGAAGTGGTGTATAGCAAATCCCTAATTCATTTCCATAATCAGCAACCAATTCCGGACGAGAAATTACTTTTGTTAAAGCCTGTAAATAGGCGTCGTCCATTTCTTTTCCAATGGTAGTAACGAGCAAATTCGGTAATTCTCGTACTGGTATACGAAAAATATCCGTTATTTTATTTAAATAGCTGGTAATTTCCTGTGCCGCACCTAATGTGATTTGGCATCCATTTTCATCATACACTTTAAATCCATTATAAATAGAAGGATTATGGCTCGCGGTAATCACTACTCCGGCAAAGGATTTCGTTTCCCGAACGCAAAAAGAAAGTGCTGGCGTTGGACGAATCGTATCTGATAAATAAACTCGAATGCCCAGTGCTGATAATACTTTTGCTGTTTCAGCTGCAAAAACGTCTGAATTATTTCTAGAATCGTAAAAAATTGCGACGCCCTTCTCTTTGCCTCCATTTGCTGCCACATACTCGCCTAATCCACTTGCCACCCGTCTGATTGTAAAAAGGTTAATACGATTCGAGCCAAGCCCCATTTTGCCACGCATTCCGCCTGTTCCAAATGTTAAGTATCCTTCAAAACGCTCCTGTTCATGTTCCACTCGCTTTAATTCACTTCGCCACTCATCAGATAAATCGGCATTTTTCCAAGCATTCAAATAGTTTTGCCAAGTCATTTAGCTTCCACTTCTAACTGATGTAAAATTTCACTGATTTTCATATCGCAACCTGCCATGGAAGTATCCGCTACCCCGTAATACATGTGTAACGTGTCGCCTTCTTGAATGGCTCCACAAGCAAAAACAACATCGCCAAAGAAACCATTTTTTTCATAATCAGCCACTGGTTCTAAAATCGGGGTTTTCGTTCTTTTCAGTACAATTGTTGGGTCATTTAAATCAAGCAAAGCCGCGCCCATTACGTAACGATTCTCTTCAGTTGCACCGTGATATAAAATCAGCCAGCCTTCTTCTGTTTTGATTGGCACACAACCGCCGCCAACGCGACCACTGTCGTATTCACCAGGACGGATGCCAAGTAAATGACGATGATCTCCAAAACTACGCAAATCCGGTGAAGAAGCAATCCAAATATCTAAGTTACCGATACTTTTTAAACTTGGGCGATGTAGTGCATAATATTTCCCATTAATTTTTTCCGGGAAAATAAGTACATCTTTATTTTCAGGAGCAAAAATATTGCCTTGATACTCCAAATTTTCAAAGTCTTTTGTTGTAACTAATGCGTCTGCTACACCGAACTCAGATACCGCACTGAAATTCACATGATAAGTATCTCCAATTTGTGTCACGCGAGCATCTTCAATCCCAAATGTCTGATATTCATTAAATGGGTATAAAAACGGCTTTTCATCTAAGGTAAAATGATGACCATCTTTACTGCGAGCGATTCGAATATAAGAAAGAGAAGTTAAATAAGAAAATCCTTCTAGTTTTGCTTTACTGCGAATCATTCGCGGATCTTCAAAATCATAATTTTCATCGTCTAAACGGAAAGATTGTAATTCTAATTCTTTGTTTTTCGCATTATAAACTGGTGCAAGAACTATTTCTGGGTCTTCACTAACTGGTTTTTCTGCCACACGAAGAAGTAAAAG
This sequence comes from Listeria innocua, assembly GCF_028596125.1. Taxonomy (GTDB): domain Bacteria; phylum Bacillota; class Bacilli; order Lactobacillales; family Listeriaceae; genus Listeria; species Listeria innocua. The sequence continues at coordinate 835,612 of NZ_CP117229.1, read as the reverse complement.
CACTTCGCCATTATACTCGGCCACACCGCCGTTGAAAGCGCCAATCACTTCAAAACCTTCATGGATTGGTTTCACGTCTAAAGGTGTAATTAATGGATTTTCTTCATAACGATAAATGTTCATTTCTATTCAAAACTCCTACTATTAGTTATTTTTAAATGGATCAGGAATGGTTAATTTTTGTGCATCAGAATCACCAATTCCTGCATAAAGTTCAGCAGTACCGTCTGAATTTCTGATTAAACCGCCGCTAAATACAACATCTGCTAAATCAGGTCTTTTCGGCTCACTTGGAGCAAAATCAGCACGTTCTGCAATAATTTTTTCTTGGTCGATTTGTGTAAAATCTTCATTTAAACAAAAAGAGCACGCGTAATAATGACGATCACCAGCTTCATCAAAACAAGCAATATGACCAAGAACACCAATTCGACCATCTTCTAGCAAATGAATCTCATTGCCGCCGCCCCATTCATCACCTGAAAAGTTTCGTTTTAAAAGGGGCGCTTTTTCAATTTGTTCAATTGTTAAATCCGCTAGTGAATTAATGACGATTGCGCCAATTTTCCCGCGACCGCCTTTTTCGCCTTGTGGTCTTGTTAGCACTAAAATCCGGTCGTCTGTTAGCTCCTTCACTCGTAAATCTTTCATTCCAATTGGACCTGTAAAAATTTGCTCAAAGTCGGTAAGCGAAGTTGCGCGATATAAATTAGTGCGCCAATCTAACATTGCCCTGTCCGATTCTTTAGGAAAAACTTCCACGCCACCGATAATAAGTTCTCCTTGTACAAACGTTACAAATGGATCTTGCAAGGCTAGAATAGTTGTATTTTCAACTAATTGATACGTATCCGTTGCCGTATTTTCAAAAAAGCGCACTTCTGCAAACTCACTATCCCGTGCTTCCACTCGCCCAGCAATATATTCTTTTCCAAACCAAGTAAAAGGTGCAGTAATGTTATAGACATCCTTGTCAAAAGCACCAATTAACTCAAGACGGGTGTGAGAAGCAGTCTTTGTTTCTCGATAAACTTGCAATAAGGTTTCAATTGATTTCATGTTAATCCTCCACTCTGAGCGCAATTCCAGTATACGCTCCCATCTTAATGCCAGCTTCTAACATTTCCGCATCTCCAAAAACAAGCTCTGATTTCCCTTGAAGTGGATATGTCACCTCTGTCTCACCAAAATGCAGTAAAAATAAGAATTCCCCGCGCTGATAGCTAAGTGTTTCACCGTCTAGCGTTAATGACGAGTATTCTTTTTCTTTAAAATCATGACCTTTTCTAAAAGCGAGTAAAGCTTGGTAAAAATGCCACATTGATAATGCATCTTCCTCATTTAAACTAGCCATTTTAATCCAGGGTTGACCGGTTGTAAATGGCTTCCCATCTGGAAATACCATCGGGCCGCGTGCTTTATCGCGCGTTTTATTTATCGCAAGTTCAAGTGCACTTTGTCCATCTGAACCAGCTTGTAACGCTTGATAATAAGCTGCAGTCCCTTGAATATCACGCATTTCTTCCACAGAGGAAAAGGTTAAATCTGGCATCCCCACTTCCTCGCCATAATAAATAAACGGTATCCCTTTAGCAGTTAACATTAAAAACGCTAACAGTTTCGTTTTGGACAAGTTTCCGTTTGAAAGTCGTGTTGTAAATCGACTCATATCGTGGCTACCAAAGAAAAGCGTTGGCCATTGTCCCTCTTGTAATGCTGTTTCCATTTCATTTAAAGTAGTAAATACCGATTGCGCATCAAGCAGTTCGACACTTCCAAAATTAAAATTAAAGGTAACATCAAGCATTGTTTTCGAACTATATTTCGCAATTTCTGGCAATTTATCAGAACTAATTTCACCTACTAAAAATACCTCTCGCTCTTTGCGACAAAAAGCAGCAATCTGCTCTAAAGCTTGTTCGAGTCCTTGTTGATTTCGATCATAAACATGCTCCATTTCATTATCTACAACTGGATTATCTGGGAACTCAAGTACTAGCGTTAAATTATTAATCACGTCTAACCTGAATCCTGCCACGCCTTCATTTAACCAAAATGCTAAAACTTGCTCGATTTCAGCGCGAACAGCCGGATTCGCCCAGTTAAGATCAGCTTGTTCCTTTGCAAAACTGTGATAATAATATTCACCAGTAAGTTTATCAAGCTCCCAAGCTGAGCCACCAAAAAACGACTCCCAATTATTTGGTTTTTCACGCCAAATATAATAATCTCGTTTAGGATTTGTTTTGCTACTCCGCGACTCCTTAAACCACGCGTGCTCCGTCGAAGAATGATTTAAAACTAAGTCAATAATCACTTTTATGCCTCGCGCGTCTGCTGCTTTCATGAATTCTCGAAAATCAGCCATATTACCGTAATCTGGATTTATATCACAGTAATCCGAAACATCGTAGCCATTATCCACTTGTGGTGAAGGATAAAATGGAGTGAGCCAAATGCCATCAACCCCTAAATCTACCAAATAATCTAATCTACTAGTCAATCCTTTAAAATCACCTAAACCATCACCATTACTATCTTGAAATGATTTCATATAAATTTCATAAAAAACACTACCTCGCCAAAATTCCAAGTTCAGTCGCTCCTTTTATTTCAAAGTAAATTGCATTCCTTCTTGGAATTTCTTTGAGAAGAATAAAAATAGAATAATTAGTGGCAATGTGAGTAGTACAGAAGCTGCATACATTGGACCTGGATAAGTTGCATACGGTCCGAACATTTGCGAAATTAGTACATTCAGCGTTACCGTTCCATCACTCTTCGTTACAAGCATATCCCAAAGTAAATTCGTCCATCTGTCTGTGAACAGGAATAAAAAGATAACTGTAGTGATTGATTTGGACATCGGAAGTACAACCCGAAATAGAATTTTCAAATCACTCGCACCATCCAATTTTGCTGCTTCAATTAAAGTATCTGGAATCGCTTTAAAAAAGTTGGTATACATAAATACGGCCCATAAACTAAGCATGGTCGGAATAATCATTCCAGCGTACGTATCAAGTAACCCAAAGTCCGTAATCATTAAAAATTGCGGAATCAGCAAAATAATCGCCGGGAAAAACATTTGGAATAAAATCGCATTATTAACAATTTTTTTACCCTTAAAATCAACTTTTGCGAGTGCATAGCCGACCATTAAGCCAAAAAGTAACATTAACCCTGTCGCAATCGTGGAAACAATAATGGTATTAATAAAGGCGTGAATCCACGGAGCAGGCGCCGCAACCACTGAATTCCCAAACAGCCAATCCCAAGAACGAGTGGTAAATTCAGTCGGAATGAGCTTTTTATCTACTTGATCCCAAGCTGCAAATGAATTTAATACGAGATAAATAAACGGATAAATCATAACTAACATGAGCAATGTTGTCAGTATATAGCGAACAATTTTTCCCGCTTTACTATTATGTCCAACCATTTCTTTGACCCCATTTCTCAAGCATTTTCTTAATAACTCCAATTGATGCGAACGTTACAGTAGCAGCCATAAGAGAAATCGCTGAAGCATAACCAGAATTCAAGTTAACGAATGCTTGGTTGAAAATCTCCATTTGCCATGTGTTCGTTGCAAAATTTGGGCCACCGCCAGTTAGTTGGTATACTTCGGTGAAAATCCCAAAACTAACACCTACCGCTAAAACAATCACGGTAAATAAAGCTGGATAGAGCATCGGAACGGTAACTTTCCAAAAGGTTCTAAAGCGACCAGAGCCGTCCATTGCTGCTGCTTCATAAATTTCATGGTTAATACTAGCGAGTCCAGAAATTAAAATAAGCGCATAATAACCAGACATTTTCCATGCAATCATTAGCGAAATAATGACAAGTGCCGACATCGGCGTCCCAAGCCAATCAATATCCCAACCAAAATGCCCACGTAAAAACACATTTAGAGCACTGTTATACGAAAGTAAACCTTGCACAATTAGTGAAGTAACAACACCTGAGGACAAGTATGGTAGGAAAAACGCCACTAAATATAGTCCTTTAAACTTCGGTAGTCCGTTTACAAGTACTGCGACAATCATCGAAATAATTAACGCCATCGGAACAAACACAATTAAAAATTTATAAGTGACAAAAAAGGCTGCTCGAACTGCCGGACTAGTAAAAGCTTTAATAAAATTTTCCAAACCAACAAAATTGATTTCCGGACTCATCATGTTCCAATCGGTCACCGACAACCAAATTGACCAAATTAGCGGTACTAAGAAAAATACCGCTGTGAATATGAGATACGGGCTGGTAAATGACCAGCCCAATTTGTTATTTCGCCGCTTCATTTTTGAAGCACCCCGTCCTCCGCTTTCTTCATGTCAGACCAAGCTTTATCAGGTTTTTTCTCCCCGCGTACAATTGGATTCCAAGCTTCTTCTCCAAGAACTTGTTGAATATCATTGTATTTCGCATCATCCATCGCTGGAATGCTATACGGCACATTTGCTGCATATACTTCTAATTCTGGATTTTCTTTAAAGAATGCTGTGAAAGCTTCATTTTCAGTTGCATCGTCACGTGCTGGAATTAAATTAGTAGTTTCAAGGAATTTCAAATCATTTTTATCGTCGTTATAAACGAATTTCAAGAAGTCCATTGCCGCTTCTTTTTCTTTATCTGTTGCTTGAGCGTACATTACAACCCCTTTTGAATCAGCATAAGTAGCAATATTTTTCTCATTTGCCATGCTGTCTGGTACAAGTGGTGCAGTTATTGCGTAGTTTTCGTTATATTTAAGTTCTGGGAATTTTTCATCCCAGTTAGGGAAAGTCCACGGGCCGTTGTCTGCCATGATACTTGTTCCTGTTTCAAATGGATCTGTTGCTTTACTTGCAAGGAGTAATTTATTTTTTTGCAATTCGGACATGAAGGTTAACAGTTCTGTTCCAGCTTTATCGTCTGCAACTAATTTGCCATCTTCAACAAATGCATTTCCTTTTGAAGCTGCATCATACAGTGGGAAGAAATCAAACCAGCGCATCCATGCTGTTGGGTCAGATAAATCACCTTTAGCCCAAAGTACTTTATCTGGATATTTCGCTTTTAATTTTTTACCAACTTCAAGTGCTTCACTATATGTTTTTGGTGGAGCATCATAGCCAAGTTCTTTTAATGTATCTAAACGCCAAGCAAAAAGAATTGGATTGGAGTATACAGGTAGCACATATTGATTGCCATCAGAGAATTTCCAAGAATCCATTGTTTCGCTCATTTTTCTTTCTTTTACAACATCATCGAGACCTTTTACATCGTTCAAAGGTACAATAGCTTTACTATCTGCTAATTGTGCAGCGAAACTACGATTGATATTTTCAGACATAGTTGGTGCCGTTTTAGAGGCGATAGCTGATTGAATTGTCGCTTCTGATGATGGGCTTTCTTTCATTTGGGAAACTTCAACCGTTACATCTGGGTTTTCTTTTTCATATGCTTTTGCCATTTCATCCCAATATTTTACTTGAGTTGGATTTGGAGCTGCCCAAAACGTTACTTTTGTTTTACCGTTATCGTCTCCACTTTTGTTTCCTCCACCGCCACAAGCAGTTAGTAATGAGCCAGCAACCGCAACACTAAGAGCCGCAATAGCAATTTTTCTAATCTTCATATCAATAATCCTCCTAATTCCACTTTTTGTAATTGTAAGCGCTTGATTACGATTACATTATCACATTACATTTTTGTAATGTCAATAATTACTTTTATAAATTCTTTTATTATAAACGTTTTAAGCATTTACTATCAAAAATCATAAAAATTACTTTTAACATTACTTTTTAATTATAAAATTTTTGCTATTTTGTGAATTAACTTCTATAATAGAATAAACAGAGGAAAACGGAGGGGGAAGCATGAAGAAAGTTACAATGCAAGATATTGCTGACAGGCTAAATATAACGAAAAATTCAGTTTCACAAGCTTTAGGTAATAAAAACGGGGTCAGCGAGCAAACTAAATTGGCTGTTTTTAAAATGGCTGATGAATTAGGTTATAAATATAAAAAAGAAATCGCACGAGAAGTCGTGAAAGAAAAATTCGCACTTTTAGCAACTTCATTCGCCTTATCACAACGTAGTTTTTTTGGCGAAATTATTGATAATATGAAACAAAGCATCATTGCTCACCAAGCGGAATTAATTATTTTTCCAGTGACTGATGAGGAGGCAGAAAAGAATCAACTTCCTGAGCAACTAACAACGGAAAACTGGACAGGGATTTTCTTGCTATCGCATATTAATACAGCTTACAGTAAGAAAGTGATTGAACTTGGTATGCCAGTGGTACTAATTGATCATCACGATCCACATTTAAAAGCCGATGCCGTTATTAGCCAAAATAAAGACGGTGCTTTCACGGCAGTCGAATTTTTAATCGAAAATAAACATCAAAAAATCGGTTTTCTTGGTGATACTACTTTTTCTCCAAGTTATGAGGAACGCTTTGAAGGATACAAAAAAGCATTGCAGTATCATCAGATTCCTTTTAATGAAAAATATGCCATTACACGAATTAAAGAAGAACAAACGACACTATACCGGACGTTAGACGAGCTAGATGAACTTCCAACTGCTTGGTTTTGCGTTAATTCAGGTCTTGGATTTATTTTAAATACTTATTTGCAATCAAAAGGATATAATATTCCGAAAGACTTATCGATTATTTGTTTTGATAACACCGAATTTACGGTACTTAGCAATCCCCCACTTACGACAATGTGTACCAATCTTTCGTTTATGGGCGAAAAAGCAGTGGAACTTATGTATAATCGCGTAAGAAAACCAGATGAAGGCTTTGTTCATCTGGCACTTGCGACTAATTTAATAGCCCGAGATTCTGTTGGCGAAAACAAAAAAACCGATTCAGCAACTGAGAGCTGAATCGGTTTTTTTAATTTGCATTTAGTACAGCTACATCTTTTTGTAAAAATGTTAAAACAGCTGCAAATAATTTATCTGCTTGTTCATCCTGACAAATCACATGTTTTGAACCTTCTAGAATAAATAATTCTTTCGGTCCTGGAATACTTTCCATTAAAAAATTGACACTTTTTTCAGCAGGAACAATAGGATCGGCACTGCCTTGTGCAATAAAAGTTGGAATTTCAATATGTTCAAATACTGGTTTTGCAAGAGCGACCATTTTTTTAAATTGAAGCGTGGATGTCCACGGGGTTTCAGTTACTTTCTTTTGATAGCGTTTGAACATCGGGCTGTTTTTAAGCGTGACTTCTTTTGCTTCGGTAATTACTTGCTTGGAATTTTCGATAATTTGTGGCCATTCCATCGCATTTACAGCTGTGCTTAGAAGTACCAGCTTTTTCACTTCCGGATAATGCCTAGCAAGCCATCCTGCGAGCAAACCGCCCATAGAAAAACCAATAATATATACTTCATCGTCTTCTTTTAACATTTGACTTAAAATGCTATCTACAAAAACAATCCAATCTTTATACGTCACATTTTTTAAGTGGCGCAGGTGATCATGGCCAGGTAATGTGGGTGCTAAAACATCCCAATCTGTATGCTCTCGCAAATAGTCAGCGAGCGGCTTCACCTCGGACGGCGAACCAGTAAAACCATGAATACACAAACAAGCAACCATTATGCCTTTCCTCCTGTCCAAATTATTACCAATTAATCGGTAATATCATATGTCCAATTTTATTCGTTACTTAATAATAAGATTTTCTACCACATCTTTCAAGCCCATTCCGTAAGAACCTTTGACCAGTATCCATTCATTTCCATTTATTTCTGAAAGAAGCGCCGTCTCAAGCGATTCCTTTGTGTCAAAATGTTGAACTTTTCCCTGACCAATTTTTGCCTCAGCCACTGATTTGAAAGCTTTCATCGCTTCACCGTATAAGAAAATCTTCTCAATCGTATCATTTTCTAGTACTTCAGCAGATTCTTGATGTAGTTTTGTCGACAAATCGCCTAATTCAAGCATATCTGCAAGTACTAAATATTTTGGTTTACCTTTTGAGTCCATATGCATAAAAGTTTTTAAAACTGTTTTTAACGCTGTTGGGCTGGAATTGTAAGCATCATTTAAAATACGTGCGCCGCTTTTGGTCGTTATCCATTCTAAACGACTTTTAGAACGTTCCATATTTTTAAGTGCTGATTGTATTTTTTCGCCTTCAATACCAATTTCTCTTGCCGCAAGCATCGCCGCCATTGTATTGAAAACATTATGCTCGCCAATAATCGGAACAAAAATTTCTAAATCTGGCTCCCAGTTTGTTATAAAAGAGGTCCCTTCTGCTTCAGCGCGAATTTCTAACGGATAAATTTCCGCTGCATCTGATTTACCAAAAGTTAGTTGTCTAAAATCGCCATCTACGTTTCCTAAAAGAAGGTTTTCTTCATGTGGATAAATTAAAATACCGCTTGGATTTAGGCCTGCTGTAATTTCGAGTTTTGCTTTGGCAATTTCTTCACGCGAACCAAGGTATTCAATATGAGCCTCGCCGATATTAGTAATAATCGCAATATCAGGTTTTGCAATTTTTGACAGCACTTCGATTTCATGACGATGATTCATCCCCATTTCAAGTACAGCCACTTCTGTATCTTCCGGCATCGTTAAAATAGTATAAGGTAAACCAATATGATTATTAAAATTCCCGCCCGTATAGTGCACTTTATAAGTCGTTTCAACAATTGCTGCCATAATATCTTTTGTGGTCGTTTTCCCATTGCTGCCAGTGATTGCAATTACTTTAGGTTTTACTTGCTGAATATATTTCGCTGCCAGCTCTTGAAGTGCTAGCAAAGTATTTTCCACTAAAATAACCGGGAAATCAGTTGGTGGATTGGGTACATCTTTTTGCCAAAAAGTCGCCACTGCTCCCATTTCTCGTGCTTGACTTACGAATTCGTGTCCATCGCGTAAATTCCCTACAAACGGAACAAATAAATCTCCTGACTTTATTTGCCTTGTGTCAAAACAAATGCCAGTAATGACGACATCGCGAAATGTATCTACATGGATGGAACTATCTAACATTGCTACTACTTCGCCTACTGTTTTTTTCAAATTAAATCGCTCTCTTCCATAAAAAAGCAGCTTCCGCATCTGAAAACTGCTTTCTTGTTTATTTTAGTCTTCTAATTTATATTTAAGTGCATTTTTAGCTGCGTGGCGTTCTTTTGCCAAATCAACTAATCGTTCAATTAGCGCTCCGTATGGTAAGCCAGTTTCCTGCCAAAGTAGTGGATACATGCTATATGGTGTGAAACCAGGCATTGTATTTACTTCATTTAAGAACAACTGATTATCTTCCGTTAAGAAAAAGTCAGCACGCACGAGCCCGCTTGCATCAAGACCTAAGAAAGCTTGAACTGCATATTCTTTCATTTGTTCTAAAATTTCCGGTTCTACTTCTGTTGGAATAATTAATGCAGTGTTGTTGTCTTGATATTTTGCTTTGTAATCATAAAACTTAGCAACTGCACCTTCTGGCAAGATTTCTCCTGGAACTGAGCAAACTGGCGTATCATTTCCAAGCACGCCCATTTCGATCTCACGAGCAACCACACCTTGTTCAACAACAACACGACGGTCGTATAAAAATGCTTCTGTCATCGCTTCAATTAATTCTGTTTTATTCGTTGCTTTACTAATACCAACACTTGAACCAAGATTCGCTGGTTTTACGAAGACTGGATATGTAAGCACTTCTTCCATTTCAGTAACCATTTCCTCTTGATAGTTTTTCCAATCAATTAAACGCACCGCAACTGCTGGAACTTGTGGAATACCAGCATCTGCAAAAATTTTCTTCATCACGATTTTATCCATTGCTGCTGATGAAGCTAGGACACCATTGCCAACGTAAGGAATATTTAAAACTTCGAATAAGCCTTGAACAGTTCCATCTTCTCCGTTTGGACCATGTAAAAGTGGGAATACAACTGTTTCTTGTCCGTCAGCTTCTAAAACAGCTGGGCTAATTGCTTCCCCTTCTGATTTTTCTGATTCAGCTGTAGCAAGTTTCACTCTATCTGTAGCCGAGAAACGTAATTGCTCGACAAAATCTAATTTTCCAGAAAGTAGCGGTCCTTGAACCCACTCACCTTCATTTGTAATATATATTGGTTCAGCTTCAAATTTTTCTAAATCTAAAGCATTGATTACTGAAAATGCTGTTTGTAAAGAAACCTCGTGTTCAGCAGATTTTCCACCGTATAATAAAATTAACTTGGTTTTCATAATACCCCTCCGTCATTATTCGCTTTATCTATTTTACCATGTTTTAGCAAGATGAAAAGACATAACTAAAAAATAGGTTGAAAAAATCTTCATTTTCGAATAAGAATGACGTGCTCTTATTCCAAAAAGATCTTTTTCAACCTATTTTATTTAAACACCAGATGTTAATTTTAGACCGACAACGCCAGCAATAATCATCGTAATGAAGAGCAGTTTCCCAACACTCTTACGCTCTTTAAAGACAATCATTCCGAGTGTGACACTACCAACAGCCCCAATTCCGGTCCAAATCGCATAACCCGTACCAATCGGAATTGTTTTAAGTGCGAGAGATAATAAGAAGAAGCTCGCTGACATAAAGATAACGGTGAGTATCGCAAATCCGAGACGTTTAAATCCGTCTGATAATTTCAGCATGACAACAAAGACCATTTCACACAAACCTGCTACGAGTAAAAATATCCAATCCATCGTTATTTAGCCTCCTTCTCAGACTCATTGCCATCCACTAACTTAAGACCAATAATTCCTGTTAAAAGTACGATTAGGGAAACAATTTTCCAAAAAGAAACGCCTTCTGAAAGAAAAATCATTCCAATAATCGCCGTACCAGCAGCCCCAATTCCGGTAAACACTGCATACGCCGTCCCAATTGGAATCGACTTCATGGAAATCGAAAACAAACCGAAACTAACAATTAGAAATGCTATCGTTAAAAGGCTCCACCCTAACATCGTAAAGCCGTGCGATTCTTTCAGCCCAAAAGCCCAAACAATTTCTGATAATCCTGCCATTATTAAATAAAACCAAGCCATTTTCCTTACCTCCAATTTATCCGAGTAAACTTGCGAGAACTTCCCAAGCGGATTTCCTACGCAACTCAAATTCCGTTTCATCATAGATCCCGTGCTCGACGCTAAGCCCATCGAGTAACGCATAGAACACATGCATCCATCTTGTTAAAGCATCTTCAGGGAGCGCCGGCTCAAGCGTTTTTCGTAAAATATCATTCGTTAACTGCTCATAAGTTCTCGTCTCTTCTTTTAACTCTTCAAAAAGAGACTTTGGTGGATAAAATACTGCTCGTTGGAAAAACTTTTTCTCATCAGGACTTCTTGAAAAATCAGTCGCAACAAAAAAGATTGTCCGCAGTTTTTCTTCTCCTACTAGCGTCTCTTCATCAGCTACTTTACTTAATTCGCTTAGTTCTGTGTGGATGCTATCTTGATACACTTCCATAAAAAGCGCTTCTTTAGATGGAAAGTGGGCATACAACGATGGCGTTTTAATCCCTACAGCTTTTGCAATTTCAGAAAGGGCCGTCCCATCATATCCTTTTTCTGCAAAAAGGGTTAATGCTACTTCTTTAATAAGTTTTTTCGTCATTAGAATAATCCTCCTAACTAACGTTCATTAGTTAAATTCTATCAAATAAAAAACCAAACGTAAAGGAAAAGGTTTGATTTTTTATTTTTCGATATATTTCCATTCATTTTGTTTTAAATCATAGACTAATTTTGCAACTTCTTCTTCGTAGTAAATTTTTGAAGTTATTTCTAGTTCAGTCATTTCTTCCGTAAGACCAAGGCCAATGGGTACTTCGATTTGAGTCCTAGTTCTAACGACATCATCCATTGCTATACAAGCACCGTCTTTGAAATGATCGGACATTTTTTTGAGTAGCTCAACTGGTGGTTCAGAAACATATTTTTTCTTTCCAAACGAAAAAATGCCTTTCTCATTAACGAGTTCCGATGTTTTCCGGGCAATGACATAACTTAGCAACATATAAAAATGATTTAAATTTCGATAATATACTTTATTGTAGCGACCGTCTTCTCTCGTTAAATAAACAAAATTATTTTGTAATTTATAGTAAAAAGGAGAACGAAGGTGGCGTCCCGTATGCGCAAGATAAAGCATCTCAGCCACTTCTTGCGGTGTAAGTTGGTTTAAAAGTTCCACATCTTCAAAATCAATCCAACAAAGTGGACTGAAATTTTCTTTAGATATATTTGCCAAATCGCCTGGCTCTAAGTAATGAAAAGCCGTGTGTGCATTATAAGACGCATCTTCCATATTATGTTTGATTAACAATATATTTTCAGGCGGTTGCCCAACGCCATTTAAAAAATCACAAAAAGAAATGCCGCTTGTCGCCACATTGTTAATAACATGATCAATATGAACATAAATAGATTGTTGATTAACTGCTTCTTTTTTCATGTATTTGCCTCACTCTATTTCTAATTTCTTCATTCACAGAAGTCTTCCATACCATCATACAACATTTTCGCTTAAAAAGGATAACAGAAACATCAAAACTTAATGACTAATTTATGACAAAGAAAAAAAGTGGAGTAATTTTACATGCGAATTCTATCGTTTTTCGTAACTTCACTTACAAAAAACGTAGATAAATAACATATAAAAAGCCTCCACTTCTCGATTTTATTGCAATCGAAGTGTCATATTCGGCATCGCTTTCCCGCTTACCGATTTCCATATATCTTTTCGGGATTTGGTTTTTTCAACCACAATACCTTTTTCTTTGAGCTGACGGATTACTTGATTCAAATCTTTTTGATTATTATCCAAACTCATCACTCCATCTTCCAAATTAGTTTTCATTCTTTTCATTATCTCTCTTTCCTTACTTTACCATATTCTCTTTAGTAAAAATACCCTATTAATCTAAAAACTAACCTAAATTCGTGACTTTTTTCAAGAAAGCGTTTGAAAACCGAATTTTTTTGGATAATATCGTATTAATATAAAGAATAATTGCCTTTTTCACATAAAGTTTCCTAAGTGGATTTGTAATCCTTTCTTATAATTATAAAATATAATAATCAATAATTGTTAACTAAAAGGAAAAAAGTCGCTATTTTGTGACAAAATTGTGAAAAGAAAACAACATAAAAGATTTTTAAGTAATCAGATTGTGAATATATCGCTATTATGCATGAAATCAAGTCTAAAAATATAATTCTTATCTTCACATTATTGTCACTGATTTTCTCTTATACTTCCTATATAATAAGATACATATATCAGACATCGGAGGAATTACATGAAAAGACGAATTATCATCATATGTGCCACAGTTATTACAACGTTTAGTGTAACCGGTACCTATCTCTACCTAACAAGCCAACAAACTTCCGCTCCAGAAAGAACCTCTAGTATTTCCAAAAAAGACCTTCCAACGTCCAAACCCAAAGATTCCAATCAACATGATAAAGATAAAAAAATCGGTTCAAATAAAGAAAACTTCAAACTAGAAACTGGTTTTGGCAATAAAACATTAGAAGTTGGTAGATTAACTGGAAAAGTTTCACAGGAATCTGTTAATCAAAACAAAAATTTCGAAATTAAATTAACAAACGACAAAACAGCAGCAGCGAAAAAAAAGGGAAGTTCTAAGCTGAATAACACTACACCGAATAACACTTTGCCGAGTAAAGTAAAACCTGGGAAAGTAAATCCAGGTAAACAAGAACCGACCGAAGAGACGCCAATCCAAGATATAAATTTTTATGATAAAGAACGAGTAATGGATCCAATTGACGCACAACTAGAATCATTGGATATAGCGGCTCTTGAAGAAAAAGAGCATCTCGTAATTGGGGCTGACATAGCCAAACTTCAAAATTTAATTGCAACTAACCAACTAAGTTATAAAGAATTAGCAGGAATTTACCTCAACCGAATAAAAAAACACGATCAAAATGGGATTATGTTAAATGCAATCACAGAGGTTAGTCCTACTATTATTGCAGAAGCAGAACAACTTGATAATCAAAACGAGCCAAATAAACCAGCTTTATACGGCATGCCTGTCGTTTTAAAAGATAATATTGGTACTATTACCCTGCCAACAAGTGCCGGTACTGTAGCCCTTAAAGATTGGGTAATGGAGAAAGACGCGGCTATCGTAGACAAACTTAAAACAAACGGTGCTTTAATTTTAGGAAAAACTAATATGTCAGAATGGGCAGCTGCAATGGACGACGGAGTACCAAATGGCTACTCAGGAAAAAAAGGGCGTAGCAAAAATCCTTACTCTTCCGAACTAGATCCACTTGGTTCAAGCTCTGGATCTGCAACTGCTGCTACTTGTGATTTCGCTGCAATTGCGATTGGAACAGAAACAAATGGTTCTATCATTTTACCAGCAGGAGCTCAATCTGTTGTTGGCTTTAAACCCAGTCAAGGCCTTGTAAGCAATGAGGGAATTATCCCACTCTCAAGTAGATTTGATACGCCTGGTCCACTTACAAGAACAGTTACAGATGCTTATTTAACAACCAATGTTTTAATGGATGAAGCAAGTCAAACACCACTTTCCAAAGATGCGCTAAAAAATAAGCGGATTGGACTACTGTCTGATGATGAAAGCAATGAAGAAACAGCCATCCTAAAGAAAATTAAAAAAGATTTAACAACTGCTGGTGCAACCGTTATAGAGGGCATCACATTGGAAGAATTAGAACAAGTGGATACTGATTATATCACTTTATTAAATGCCGATTTCAAACGAGATCTTAATCAATTTTTACAAATTAATCGTTCTCCTATGTCGACATTAGAATCGATTATCGCTTTTAATAAAACTAATCCTACTAGAAACATGAAGTTCGGCCAAAGTGAACTTGTAGCGTCGCAGAATAGTACAATGACGAAACAAGAAGCGGATAACGTAGCTAATGAACTTATTCATATTACACAAAACGAACTGGATTCTGTGTTACAAAATGAAAGATTAGACGCTATCGTATCAGCAGGTGTCGGCGGATCTGTGAAGTTCCTAGCTCCAATCGCTGGAAATCCGGAACTCACTATCCCAGCTGGCTATGATACTGAATCAAATCAACCTAAGAGCTTAACTTTTGTCTCTAAACGTAATACGGACATAGCTTTACTAAATATGGGATATGCTTACGAACAGATTTCAAAGAATCGAAAAAATCCCGTTTTAACAAACCAATAAAAAAAGCAATATGCCTGAATAATACAGGCATATTGCTTTTTTATTATAAAACTTTGTCTAAGAAACTAATTGTTCTTTCGTTTGTAGGGTTGTCAAAAATATCAGCTGGCTTTCCTTCTTCCACGATATAACCGCCATCCATAAAGATAACACGGTCGCCAACTTCGCGAGCAAAGCCCATTTCGTGGGTAACAATCATCATTGTCATTCCATCTTTAGCTAGCTCTTTCATTACTCCAAGAACTTCCCCGACCATTTCAGGGTCAAGTGCGGAGGTTGGTTCGTCAAACAACATAATATCTGGATCCATCGCAAGAGCTCTGGCAATCGCAACCCGTTGTTTTTGTCCGCCAGATAGTTGATTTGGAAACTCATCTGCTTTTTCTTTTAGCCCAACTTGCTCAAGTAAACGAAGCGCGTTACTTTTCGCTGCTTCTTTATCCATTTTTTTCAGTTCTACAGGAGCTAAAGTAATATTTTCTAACACAGAAAGATGCGGGAATAAATTAAAATGTTGAAAAACCATACCGATGTTTTCGCGAACTTTATTAATATCTACTTTTTTATCTGTAATATTAAAATCGTCTACAACAACTTCACCAGCTGTTATTTCCTCTAAATTATTCATGCAACGAAGAAAGGTACTTTTACCAGAACCAGATGGCCCAATTACGCAAACTACTTCGCCTTCTTTTACTTCTATATCAATGCCTTTTAGCACTTCATTCGCGCCAAAACTTTTTTTAAGACCTGTTACTTTAAGTTTAGTCATTTCGTAATCTCCTTTCCAAACGATCGGACACTTTCGTTAAAATGGTAATGACGATTAAGTACATAATTCCAATGATAAGCCAAGTCCATGTACTTTCAAACGTACGCGCCATAATAATTTTACCAGATTGTGTTAATTCGACGAGTCCAATTGCCGACATAATCGACGTATCTTTCAAAGTGATAACGAACTGGTTGATAAAGGATGGAATCATCATCCGAATTGCTTGTGGTAGAACGACTTTCATCATTGCTTTTTTATGTGGTAAACCAAGACTTCTTGCTGCTTCCATTTGTCCTTTGTCGACAGATTGAATCCCGCCGCGTACAATTTCGACCATATAAGCACCGGCATTTAAGCTTAGCGCAATGACCCCTGCCAAGAATACTGGCATCCTAAAGTCGAGCGCTGCTGGAATACCAAAGTAGAAGAAGAATGCTTGAACAATTAATGGTGTTCCACGGAAAATATCTACATAAACTGTTGCAATCCCACGTAGAATTTTACTATTGCTCACTTTCATAAAGCCAAATGTAATACCAATAATGAAGGCAATAATTAATGAAACAACGGCTAGACGAATAGTCAACCACATTCCAGCTAAAAGTGCTGGCCAGGAAGATTTAATAATACCCATGAAGCCTTTTTCAGTAGTATTTTCTTTAACAGCATCTTTTCCTAAATAAGTTTCAAGGATTTTATCATATTCGCCGCTAGCTTTAATATTAACAAGACCGGCATTGAATTTCTTTAAGAGTTCTTGATTTTGGCCTTTATTAACGGCAAAACCATATGAATTTCCTTTTTCTTTTTCGGTAACGATTTTTAAACCGTTTCCTGTTTGCACGCCATAAGCGAGTACTGGATAATCATCAAATCAGGCAACTGAATTTCTTGTTTTAACATCATCATACATTTGTGCTGAGTCATCAAATACAACAATATCAAAACCATATTTATCTTTTATTTTTTCAGCGAAAGCGTAACCTTCTGTACCTGTTTTAACGGCTACTTTTTTACCTTTTAAATCATCATAATTCTTGATTTCGTCGTTATCTTTCAGGATTCCCATAACAACGCCAGAGTCAAAGTACGGATCAGAGAAGTCGAATTTTTGTTTCCGTTCGTCTGTAATACTCATTCCAGCGATTACACCGTCTACTTGATTAGCTTCAAGTGCTTGAACGGCTGCATTGAATCCCATTGCTTTAATTTCATATTTAAAATTTTGATCTTTGGCAATGGCTTTAAGAATGTCCATGTCAATCCCGACATGTTTCCCATCTTTTTCAAATTCAAAAGGTGCAAAAGTAGTATCTGTACCAATCAAGTATGTTTCTTCTGCGGCTTTTGCATTTAACCCGTTTCCTGTGAAAATGAACATGGCAACACATGCAACTGCCATTGTTAGTATGAAGCGTGAAAATTTCTTCATATTGTGTCCTCCCTCTATATGTGTTTAGCTATAATTAATTATTTTATGTAGCATTAATTTTTTTCCGTACTCGTAAGATTTTACCATAAGGCTAGATTATTGACCATAGTTATTTATGATAAGATTTTCAATACAGCAAAACAAAGAAGCTAATCAGTGAAAGCTAGCTTCTAACTGTTTTTCAATTGGTTTTCAAAATCGTATTCTTTCATCTTAGCATATGCGGCATACGTGCTCTTAGCGTTTTCGATAGCTAAATTAAGCTGTTTCTTCTTTCCACCTTTTTGCGGGAAGGAAGAAGCCTTACGGAGCGGCTCTTTCAAAGTAATTTTATCGATTTTTTCTGCGATTAGCAACTCTTTTGGTTGGATATTATTTGGATCTTCGTAAAATTGGTTGATAAAATTGGCTAAGTCTTCTTGGAGCGAATTTTCGATTGGGAAAACATGCCATTTACTACCGTTGATTGCGCCATTTCGGACAAAGAAAACGAAAACACTTAAATGATTATCTTGTTCATAACAGCCGATAATATCACGATTTTTTAGTCCGGGGAAAATAATATGTTGTTTTTCGATGGTTTCATTAATAGCATGGATTTTATCGCGTAGTTCAGCAGCTCTTTCGAATTCCAGTTTTTCGGTGGCTGCTTCCATGTCTTTAGTGAGCTTCCCCTTCACGCCTTTAACATCGCCTTCAAGAAAACGACTAATTTTTTGAATTTGTTTTTTATATACAGCGGGTTCAATTTCTGCTTGGCAAGGTCCTAGGCAAAGTCCTAAATGATAGTACAAACACGGACGTCCCGGCTTTCCGTCACATCTACAAAGCGGATATAATTTTTCAATAAGTTCTACTGTTTGCCTTGCTGAAAACCGACCAGGATATGGACCGAAGTAGTGCGCGCCATCTTGTTTCACTTCAAATACAACTTCGATATGCGGATTTTTCTCATTCGTGATTTTAATATAGGGATAACTCGTTCCTTCTTTTAACTGGATATTGAAAGGAGGTTGATATTTTTGAATTAAAATCATCTCGAGAAGTAGTGCCTCTTTTTCGGAGGTAGTGATAATTAGTTCTAAATCACGAATTTGTCTTACAAGTCTTGCAGTTTTACCGATTTGTTTACTATGAAAATAAGACTTTACACGGTTTTTTAAACATTTAGATTTGCCAATATAAAGTATTTCGTTATTTTCATCTCTATAAATATAGCAACCTGGTGATTCAGGTAATAAGGTTAATTTGGTTTGTAATTTGTCATCCAAAGGGCTTCCCCTCCTTCTAGAACATCTATTCTATTCCTACTTGCTGTTTTTGTAAAGACGAAAAAAGAACTAGCCTAGGCCAGTTCTTCTTATTTGTTATTTCCCCCAAACGTCTTCTGCGATTTTGACGACGTAACGTAATTTGTTCCATTGCTCTTCTTCACTTAAAATATTGCCTTCTTCTGTAGAGGCGAATCCGCACTGTGGGCTAAGGCATAATTGGTTTAGCGGCACAATCTCACTCGCTTCTTTAATTCGTGCTTTGATTGCCGTTTCATCTTCTAAATCCCCTGTTTTAGAGGTGATTAAGCCGAGAACGATTTTCAAATCTGGGCGCGCTACATATTTTAGTGGTGAAAAATCTCCAGAACGTTCATTATCATATTCTAAAAAGAAACCATCGATATTTAGCTTGCCAAATAATGTTTCTGCAACTGGTCCATAACCGCCTTCTGCTATCCATGTAGAGCGGAAATTCCCACGACAAATGTGCATCGTAATAACCATATCTGCTGGTTTATACTTGATAGCTTCATTAATAAGCGTTTTATATGTTTCTTGCAGCGTATCGGGGTCAAAACCTCGCTCACGCACGACTTCACGCTGTTCATCAGAGCATAAATAGCTCCACGATGTATCATCTAATTGTAAATAACGACAACCAGCATCATAAAAGGCTTGAATCGCTTTTTGATAAGCAGCCGCTAAATCAGCCACAAATTTATCAGCATCGTCTATATATGGCTGATACTCCATGTCACCACGATAATGAAGCATCGCCGGACTTGGAATCGTTTGTTTTGCTACATGATTTTCACCAACGGCTTCTTTTAGGAAAATAAAATCTTCTATAAATGGATGCGTCGTGAAATCAATTGGACCTGTAATTTTCACCGAATGAGATTTTGTTTGGACTTTGCTAAATTGAATGCCTCCCGCCGCATCGTATCCTTCTACCCCATCCAAATTCTCTAAGAAATCAAAATGCCACCAAGCGCGGCGAAATTCGCCATCAGTAATTGCTTTTAAACCCACTTCTTTTTGTTTTTCAACAATGTACTTGATTTCTTCATTTTCAATTTCACGTAATTCTTGAGTTGTAATTTCGCCACTTTGGAATTTCTCGCGTGCCTCTTTAATTGCCTTTGTCCGTAAAATACTTCCAACATGATCTGCATAAAATGGTGCCACTTGATTCATTTTCTTCGCCTCAATTCTAGTTATTTTTATGTACAAAAAAACTTTCCCCCAAAAGACAGCTTTTAAGGGAAAGAGTGATTTACCTGTTTCGCGTGCCTTATCTGTCAGTGATACTGCTGGATTTGGCACCGTGAAAAGTCCGGTTGCCAAGGCTTCACTGGGCCAGAACCCTCCACCTTTCTTGATAAGTTACTATGTAATTGGTTCTTATTATATCGTTTACTTCTCGTGATTGTCAAATTTATTTCTGAATATTTATGCTTCTGCGATAACTTCGATTTCAATGTCAGCGTCAAGCGGTAACTTGGCTACTTGGAAAGCACTTCTTGCGGGGAAATCACTGGAAAAGAAAGTAGCGTATACTTCATTCACAGCTGTAAAATCATTTAAATCTTTGAAGAAAACAGTCGCTTTAATGATTTTGTCTAGTCCAGAACCAGCTTCTTCTAGTACGGCTGCTAAATTTTTAAAAGCTTGCTCAGCTTGTTTTGTTGCGCCTTCTGCTAATTCTCCAGTTGCTGGGTTAATACCAAGTTGACCTGATGTGAAAATAAGTCCATTCACTTTTACAGCTTGTGAATATGGTCCGAGTGCTTTTGGGGCTGACGAGGTTTGAATAATTTCTTTTGCCATTTTATCCCTGCTTTCTTTTGTGGTATGCTTTTATTCTAATCAATAAAGTTAGTTTTAGCAATAAAGGGGGATTTCCAGATGATTTTAACGATATATTTAATCGCGATAACACTTATTTCTTTTCTATTATTCGCTGTTGATAAACGGAAAGCAATTAAACACGCATACCGTATACCTGAATCAGTACTACTTCTCTCCGCATTTCTTGGTGGTGCCTTTGGTAGTTGGATGTCGATGCAGTTGTTTCACCATAAAACGCAAAAGCCGAAGTTTCGGATTTTAGTGCCACTTGCGATGGTTTGGACTGTTGGGGTTTTGGTTTGGTGGTTGTATTAAGGGAGAGCTTTAGTTTACGTAGAAAACTTTGAACTTATAGAAAAATTTTTATCTAGCTATTTACTTATAGTTTTTTTTTTAATCATAACAATTAATGTTTATAAAAATGAATTACTTCTGTTGCTACAATAATCGAATTTTTATATTATAAAAAAGCACGATAAATAATTATTTATCGTGCTAACTTCTTAAATTAGAAGTACTACCTTTTTACTTATTTATACTCATTATCAAACCATTTACTTCTTAATTCTTCTAGCTGGCTAAATAAAGAAGTTTTTTCTTTCATTAAAGTCTTAACTTGATTATTTAAATCACTTTTAAAATATTTCCCAAAATAAATGACTGATATTGAAAGTACATGTATCATGTTCAATAAAATCGTTGCATTAAATGCAGCATAATAAAGCTTCTCATTCTCAAAAGTTTTTTCAATTTGTATGCCCAAAGAAGTAGCATCTTTGTGTATAAAATTACTAGATAAATTATAAAAATATAGCAACATATCAAATTTTTCAATCTGTAAATCAGCTGTACTATTACACATTTCCGATACGCTCCACTTGTGCTCTATTCTTTTCCTATCTTTTTTAGTATATATACTACTTGTTTTTTTTATTACATCTTCTAAATTTTTTTCAATTTCAACAATTTGCTTGAATTTATTATTATTGTTATTATTTACTACTCTTGCTCTGTTATACCTCTTTAAATTTTCAAACTCTGGTAGTAAATAGAAAAATTCATTAAACTTTTCTACTTGTTCCTCCACCGTTCCATTGTTTAAGCAAATTAATCTGAGCATTCCTTCAAAAACCGAACGTTCTAAAATAAGAGCATCCCAATATCTTTCATTTTCTAAAAGTATAAAAGTTGATTCGATAGAATTATAAATACTTATTAATAAACTTGTAAACAAAATATCCTCTTCAGTATTCTTCTTTTTCAAGTCACACGTTACTGTGAAAAGTTCTCTACAAAAACTTTCAGTTTTGAATTGAAAATCATACATAAATATACTTACTCTCTTTCTAACAATAAAATTATTAAAGTCATACAGTACTAATTATCTCTGCACTATCTTCCATCCAGTTTATATCTAAAAAAAGAAATAAAAAGCTCATTATTCTAGCAGCGATACTTCTGATTATCAACATATTCAGAAACTTCTGTATGTAATTCGTATAAAAATCTAATTATTTCATCCTTATACTTGATTAAATCACCTACTGAAGACTCTCTTCCTCCCTCAATAAAAGAAATATTACCATGAGCAATATTATTTCTTTTATTTTTAACTTCCAATAATCCTGATCCTACATCCTGTATTATTGAAGAATCAATAGTCATGCCATGATCATCAAAAACCTTTCTTATTTGTTTTAAATCTGCATTTCCACTCAGCTTTACTTCATCCCCAAATTCTATTTTTTTTCCTTCAATAATAAATTCAATCATATTTTTTGCTTTTTCTTTATGTTGAGAGTAATTTGTTGTAGTATGACTTAAATCATTATAATAAATATCAATCCACATTTTTTTTAATTTATCACAGACATCATTATAATTTAAGCTTTGTATAGAAACTTCGTCGTAAATACTAATAACAAAATTTTTAACTGAAGCCTCTACTAAATTATAAAGCACTATAAAAGAGTTGGCTTTCAATATAACTAAAAAATCTTGAAAATCATGAGTTTTTGTTTTCATTTTTCTTTTTAAATTATTTGACTGTTTTTGCTCATTAAATTTGTAAAGTTGAGCTAAGCAAAAGAAATAATATTCGACTTCACTTAAACGTTTATCAAATTCAAATTCCATACTGTTAGTCATATACTATTTCTCCAACAATTTATTTTTGACATATTCAATTCTTTCCTTTACTCTTACTTTAGAATTACTGCCATCACTTGTTGTAAGTTTTTTAAATTCTTCACTATTTATCCAACTATTAACATCTTCTGGCACTAAATCCGCATTATCTCTTAATGCAAGAATTATTCCTACAGATAGAGCTTCGAACCTTACCCTTGGAACCGTTTTAGATGTACTCGTCTTTTTAAATCCTATTGGAAAATATTTTTCAGCAAAGCTCAACATTTTCAGAAAATCTGCTTCCATATCCATTTCTGAAAAACTATCTTTCACGTCCTTAATATAATCATCAATAAAAACTTGAACTCCATGCTTAAAATTCTTATAGTTATTAGAATAGGCAAAAAATCTTAACACTAACTCAATATGTTCTCTTCTTTTTTTGTTTTTTGGTGATACAGGGGCAACTAACTGTCTCTTAGGTAAGTTAGCCATATTCTCAATAAATGTCATGAAATCGCCTTCAAATGATCCTCTTCTTACCTCTGAATCTTTAGCTTTTTCCCCTGAAGTATTTAGTCTATCAAATAATTCTTTTCTTATATCTTCACTTGTACTTGCCCTCAAAACAATAACACGTAAAGCTTTAGATTGTAATCTTCTCTGCTGAGACGGGGGTAAATTACTAAAGTTAAACGCATTAACTTCTGTTAATTTTTTTAAATTACAAAGCACCAATTTACCACTTAAAAAGGCAGACAATGTATTTATTCTTTGAACGCCATCCACAATTTCTAATTTCCCTTCATCCGTATCAGATAAAAAAAGAAGCGGTATGGGTAAGTCTAACAATAATGATTCTATAAAACGAGCTTGATCAGAGCTAGACCATATAAATTCTCTCTGGTAATCTGGTATAAAGTAATCCTCAGAATCATATTTGCTCACTATAAACTCTATAGGATAGTCCCTAATATCATAATCTACTCTTTCTTGTAAATTCAAAATTTGTTGCTCAGCTTTTTTTTTTTGTTCTGTTGTTATTAAGTTCACTTTATCATTATCCCTTCTATATGCTTTTTTATTGATTTTCCAATAGCCTCACCTAACTTAACTGGTACAGCATTACCTATTTGAATACCTAATTGGCTGTATGATATACTACCTGACTGTTCATTTATAAATCTATAATCTAGAGGGAAAGTTTGAAGGATCGCTCCTTCTCTATATGAGATAGCCCTATCTTGTTCAGGATGACCAAACCTTCCATTCCCATAACCAAAAAACTTAGTAGTTATAGTTGGTGCAGGTTTATCCCATTCCATTCTTCCATATACTGATGAATAAGATTTACCTGTCTCTTTTTTATGACAAGTTAATAGTAAGTCCTCATCCCAATCTTTCCAAGTTCCACCTGGTTTAGATTGTTTTATTCTTTTTAAGTTTTTAGTATTTAATTTAACACTTTTATGCATAATGTCTTTCTTGTCAGTTTCACCAGATTTAATCTTAGTTAATGTGCTTATTGAATCTCGAACTGTAGGATAACAAGATACATCATACATAGACTCCACTAATTCTATGCTCCCTAATTTTGAAGCCAATAACACTAGTCTTTTTCTATTTTGTGGCACCCCATATTCTGGAGCATATACAATTTCCCAAAAAACATTATACCCTTGCTCTTCAAGAGTATTTATAAACGTTTTAAAAACATGTTCATTCCTTAATTGTGGAACATTTTCCATTGATACGATTTCTGGTTTAACATCTATAACTAATTGTCCAAAGTAATCTAATAAATCCATTTTTTGAATTGTTTTTTCGTTATTTTTATATCTACGGCTATATGATGAAAAAGGTTGGCAAGGAGCACAACCCATCAGTATTTTTATGTCCGTGTCTTTAGGAAATAATTTCTCAATTTCTTTCCCAGTTACTTCTTTAATATCTTTATTTATAAAATAAGCACTATTATTTTGTTCATATGCATATTCACAAGAGCTTTCTATGTCTATCCCTGCAATTACATCTATTCCTTCATTAGTAACCCCTCTAGTGAGACCTCCAATTCCACAGAACAAATCCACAGCTCTTAACTTCATTATTTCGACTCCCTTATATATAATTCAAAATTCTGCTATCAAATTTGATTATAGCATGCTTTTTAACATTTCTCTATTGGATAAAATATTTTAGTTTTGCGAAATACTTAGTTTAAAAACCTTTAAATCTATATTTCTTCTATGATTATTTCTGCCCTTTTATCCTCATAAATCAAAATACGGCTCCCTTATATAAAGCGCAATAAAGAGGGCTTAATATTTGTACCCTGATTAAAATAAAATGTATAGTTATAGTCAGATACTTAAATGATAAGAGTATCTATAATATTATAGATACTCTTATCAAGTAAAGAAAATAGTTCTAAATAATAATCTGTTATTCTCAACTCACTTTAAAAAATTTATTCTGAACTACTTTAATTATCTCCATCATCACAACTGCTCCGAGTGCTAAGCCTGCTGCAATCGACCATTCGTGTAAACCAAATGTTGCTGGGATCGAGAAGATTTCGCGAGCTCCTGGTAATACTGTAATTCCGTATAGGACGAAACAAAGTAATACCGCGCCGATTACGTATTTGTTGCTGAAGAAGCCTGCGCCAAATGCGGTTTGGACGTTTGAGCGAGCTGCAAAAGTTTGTAATGTACGAGCTAGGATAAGTGTAGTGAACGCCATTGCGACACTCATCTCTGGTGAAATTTGCATACCGATGTATTGTGAGATGATAACGGCGATACCGATTAAGACACCACGACTGATAACGGCGCGCATCGTGCCACCAGCAAAAATACCTTCGTTAATATCTCTCGGTTTGCGTTTCATTACATCAGGTTCTGCTTTTTCCATTCCTAGCGCAATTGCCGGTAAGGAGTCATTGACTAAGTTGATAAATAGTAGTTGTAGCGCTGTGAACGGGTTAATCCAGTCCAGTACTAGCGCGAATAAAATTGCTATAATCGCGCCTAAGTTTCCTGCAAATAGATAAGCAATTGATTTCTTAATATTATCAAAAACCGTTCTACCTACACCAACTGCATCCACAATTGAAACGAAATTATCATCGGTTAAAATCATCGCGGCAGAGTCTTTGGCAACGTCAGTTCCGCTACCCATTGCGACACCAATATCGGCTTGTTTTAAAGCGGGCGCATCATTGACACCGTCGCCAGTCATTGCCGTTATTTTACCTTTTTTCTGCCAAGCTTTGACGATACGGATTTTATTTTCTGGAGAAACACGGGCGTAAACAGCGATATGTTCTAGTTTTTTATCAAGTTCTTCTTCTGGCATTGCGTCGAGTTCTTGACCAGTTAAAGCGATGTCGTCTGCATCCATTAAACCAATATCGCGACCGATTGCTTGTGCGGTTGTTTTATGGTCACCAGTAATCATGACGGTGCGGATACCGGCTTTTTTCGACTCTTCAATCGACGCATAAACAGCTTCACGCGGCGGATCAATCATTGCAGTTAAACCAACTAGTACGATGTCTTGTTCGTCTTCTAATTTTAATTCGGTTGTGTCAGCTGGCATCCGTTTGTAGCCGTAAGCAAGGACCCGGAGTGCCTGATTTGAAAATTCTTCATTTGTTTCTTTTAATTTCGTTAAAATTTCTTCCGTCATTGGCTTTTCTTCGCCGTCAAGGAAAACATAACTACAGCGCGCGAACATCACATCTGGTCCGCCTTTTGTTAGCATTGCTTTGTTTTCATTAAAGGTGTGAAGCGTAGACATTAACTTACGATCTGAATCAAATGGAATTTCGCCTTCACGGATGAATTTTTCGCGAATTTCATTGTAGTCTTGATTATTTTTATTACTAAAGGCAATTAGCGCTACTTCGGTAGGGTCGCCTAGTTCTTTACCTTCACTGTTAATATTTGAGTCATTACAAAGTACCGCAATATGAATCAAACGACGCTCCCCTTCTGACCAGTTTTCTGGACTATCCGGGAAATTTTCCTTTGTTCCATCTGGTAAAAAGTAATCGACAACCGTCATTTTGTTTTGGGTTAACGTACCTGTTTTATCGGTACAAATAACACTTGTGGAGCCTAGTGTTTCAACGGCCGGGAGCTTTCTAATAATCGCATGTTGTTTTGCCATTTTATTTGTTCCAACGGCAAGTACAATCGTTACAATAGAAGAAAGTGCTTCTGGAATCGCTGCTACAGCTACGGCCACGGCAAACATAAAGGCATTTAAAATCGCTGTTGCCATATCCGCTGAATTGTCGCCGAGTAATACGCGACCAGCCTCAACTGCAAAAATAAGTACACAGAGTGCTAAAATACCAATTCCTAATTTTTTACTAAATGATTCAAGTTTTCGTTGTAGTGGTGTTTGTTTTGCTTCGGCTGTTTCAAGAAGTCCTGCGATTTTGCCGATTTCCGTTTCGCTAGCAGTGCCTGTTACGACAAACATCCCGCGACCATAAACAACGAGGGAGCCACTGAACACCATATTCACACGGTCACCAAGGCCTACTTCATCAGAAATAGTATCAATATATTTTTCTACTGCTTCGGATTCCCCAGTGAGCATGCCTTCATCGATTTTTAAAGAACCACTTTCGAATAAGCGGCCGTCTGCTGGGACAAAATCACCTGCATCTAAAATAACTACATCACCTGGGACGAGTTCGCGCGCATGAATGCTTTGTTTAGAGCCATCGCGAATTACTTTGGCAACTGGCGCAGACATTTCTCGTAAAGCATCGAGTGAACTTTCTGCTTTTCTCGTCTGAACTACGCTAATAATTGAGTTGACAATAAGTACTAAAAAGATAATAAGTGATTCAACTACTTCACCTAAAACCAACTGCACCAAGGCAGCTATGACTAAAACGATGACCATTGGATCTTTAAACGTTTCGAGAAAAAGCTTCCAAAGTGGATCTTTCTTTTTATTCTTCAGTTCGTTAAAACCGTATTTTTCTTGTCGTTTTGTAACCTCACTAGTTGTTAAGCCTTGTTCTGTTGCTTCTAGTTGTTTAAATGTATCTGCCGCGCTTTTGCGGTAAATCTCCAATCATTTCAGCCCCTTCCAATCAATCTATGTGTTAAGTATAACAAATCTTAACAGTGAAATAATATTGATAACATGGATAATTTACACACTCTTAACAAATAGCGCTTCCAACTTCCTATTTTAGCGAATAAAGGCAAAAAATAGTTGAAACGGACACAAAAAACAACTATACTACAACCAGAGAGATAACTTAGGAGGGCATGGCATGGATAAAAACGAACAAGTCATGGCAAACGTTAGAGATTTATTTAACAAACTCGCATGGATTAACAAAGTGAAAATGGAAAAAGCGCTTGAGGGATACAAACCTTCCGAAGTTCACTGCATTGAATTTATTGCTAAAAATGAGGACCCAAACGTAACTAAACTCGCAGAAGCTTTCTATATGACAAAAAGCGCGATTAGTAAAATCACTAAAAAATTAATGGATAAAGGATATATTGAAAGCTATCAAAAACCTGAAAATAAAAAAGAAATCTATTTTCGATTAACGACCAAAGGAGCAGAAATCAACCAAGTGCATGATAATTTGCACCAAGAGTTTCTTGACCGGGATAAAGTTGTTTTTGAAGATGTTTCTGATAAACAATATGAGGAAGTTTTACAATTTGTGGATAAATATAGCCGTCATTTAGATGCTGAAATGAAAAAAATTTTAGATAGGAAATCAGAATAAACTTAGTAACAGTCTTGCTTTTATTAGTTAGGCTGTTTTTTATCGTTTTATTTTTGTTGACAAGGAAACAAAAAGGAGTTAAGCTATTTATGTTTCCTAGGACACTAATTATATTTCGATAGGAGAATCACATGTCTTCAACTAAATCTTTCATTAATACAAAAACCTTACTTTTTGGTCTTATATCTGTTTTTCTTTGTGGAATGGGCTTCAGTATCATTATGCCTGTAGTTCCTTTTCTAATTGCACCGTATGTAAGTAATTCTAGTGAACAAGCGCTTATGGTGACGCTATTAACATCTGTTTATGCCCTTTGCGTGTTCTTCGCAGCACCTGGACTTGGAGCTTTAAGTGATCGGTTCGGCAGACGTCCGGTGTTACTAATTTGTTTTATCGGTTCGGCAATTGGTTACTTTGTTTTCGGGCTTGGCGGGGCGCTTTGGGTACTCTTTCTTGGGCGGATAATTGAAGGAATCACTGGCGGTAGTATTAGCACGCTATTCGCTTTCTTTGCTGACATTACACCCGAAGAACAGCGTACGAAATACTTTGGCTGGGTCAGTGCCGCGGCGGGTGCGGGTGCGGCGCTTGGTCCTGCTTTTGGCGGCGTAATAGCCCATTTTGGATATGCGATGCCGTTTTTCTTTGGGGCGGCTATTACTTTTATTAACTTGGTGTTTGGCTATTTTTACATGCCTGAAACTTTAAAAGAGGAAAATCGCTTAAAACGAATTCCGCTTATACGACTTAATCCTTTCTCGCAACTCCTTAATATCTTGACGATTAAACATTTAGGTCGCTTACTTATTGCGGCATTCTTGATTTGGATTCCAAATGGCTCACTTCAAGCAGTTATGTCTCAATTTGCCATTGATAATTTTAGTTGGAAACCAGCTTTAATTGGTTTGATGTTTTCGATTATGGGGGTTCAAGATATTCTTTCACAAGCCTTTGTTATGCCTAAACTACTGCTCAGGCTTAGTGATAAACAAATTGCTATTCTCGGGATGATTGCTGAAATTATTGGTTATGCGCTTATTGCGGCCTCCTCGATTTTTATCCTTCCTCAGCTGCTAGTCATTGGAATGTTTGTTTTTGGGTTTGGTGATTCGATTTTCAACCCCGCTTTCAATGGCATGGTTTCGAAATCGGCAAGCGCCAGTGAACAAGGGCGAATTCAAGGTGGTAGCCAAGCGATTCAATCACTCGCGCGTATCATTGGACCTATTATCGGCGGTCAAATTTATATCACTCTTGGTCACGCTGCTCCCGCCGTGATGGGCGTCATTTTGATAATTGTTGCCATTTTTATTCTCTATAAAAGAACTCGTCCGCAATTATAAAAAAAGGATTCCAAGTTGGAATCCCTTTTTCTTAAATCGTATTAAATTGTGCATCATATAATCGTTTATATGCACCGTTTTCTTTTGCTAACAGTTCATCATGTGTTCCAGTTTCTGCAATGCCGGTTTCATTTACAACGATAATTCGGTCAGCATGCTTAATCGTAGCAAGCCTATGCGCGATTATTAAAGTAGTCCGACCTTCTGCTAATTCTTCTAATGAAGCTTGAATTACTTGTTCTGTTTCAGTATCCAGGGCTGAAGTTGCCTCATCCAAAATTAAAATTGGTGGGTTTTTTAGAAACATTCGGGCGATTGCTAACCGTTGTTTTTGCCCGCCAGAAAGTTTTACCCCGCGTTCACCAATAATTGTATCTAGACCGTCTGGCATCTCTTCTACCACTTTAGAAAGATGCGCTAGTTTTACGACATGCTCAATTTCTTCATTACTAGCATCTAATTTTCCGTAAGCGATATTTTCACGAACAGTACCGGAAAATAAAAAGACATCTTGTTGCACTACGCCGATTTGCGCTCGTAAGGATGGTAAAGTGAAATGTTTTATATTTTCGGCATCAATAGTAATTTCCCCATCTGAAACGTCATAAAAACGTGGCAGTAAATTACAAATCGTCGTTTTCCCAGCACCACTTGGTCCAACAAATGCGACTGTTTCGCCAGCTTTAATCGAAAGGTTAATATGACTTAAGACGTTTTTTCCATCGCTATATTCAAAAGAAACATCTTTGTATTCAATGTCACCGCGGAAAGCTGAAGCCGGTTTAGCATCTTTTTCATCTTGAATTGCGGGCTCCGTATCCATCACCTCTAGGAAACGCTTAAAGCCCGCGAACCCTTTCGGATAACTTTCGATAACATTATTGATTTTCTCAATTGGTCGGATGAAAACATTCGTTAGTAAAATAAACCCGACAAATTCACCATATGAAATTTCGCCATTAATGGTAAAGTAAGCTCCGAATAACAAAGCAAATAAACTAATTAATCGCATAAGAAAATAGTTAAATGAAAAACTAAGTCCCATCACTTTGTAAAACATGAGTTTAGATTTGCGGTACGCTTGATTTAAAACGGCAAAACGACCTTTTTCATGCGGTTCGTTGGCAAATGCCTGAACAACCCGAACACCACTGATTGCATTTTCCACTCCAGCGTTAAAATTCCCTAAATCTTTAAAAATCCCGGTCGTTACTTTGGTCATTCGTTTGTTAAAGTATACGATTAGTACCGTCAATATGGGGACTAAAATAAATGTAGAAATCGCCAGCTTGACGTTAATGTTTAGCATTAGGAAAAATGCGCCAAATAGCGACATAATTGAAATGAAAATATCTTCCGGACCATGATGCGCCACTTCGCCAATTTCAAATAAATCGGTCGTCATTCGCGACATCAATTTCCCCGTCTTTTGATTATCGTAAAAGCCAAATGGTTGCTTTTGCAAATGACTGAATAAATCTCTGCGCATATCTGTTTCTATGTTAAGACCTAGCATATGGCCAAAATAAGTGACAATGTACTGCATAAAAGTATTAAGTATGTAAAAGAATAACAAGGCTAGTGCTGCAGTAATAATTAGCCCAAAATCTTTTCCTGGAAGTAATGTATCAATCACGTGATTTACAGCGACCGGAAATGCGAGCTCCAAAATAGCAGCTAAAACAGCACAACCAAAATCAATGATAAAAAGTGTTCGATACGGTTTATAATAACTAAAAAACCTTTTTAGAATGACAAACTCCCCCCTTAAAAATAGTCATGGTTCCCATTATAGTGTAAAATGACTAAAAAAGCGATATTGTTTTGGAAAGGAGGCAACTGATGAAACGATTAGAAAAGATTTCTTCTATTGTTCCCATCCTGCTACGGATTACTCTAAATTTGGCGCTTATTATGGTCGGATTTACTCTTGTTGCTTTTTTAATTAGAGAGGCATTTACGATTTTCAATAATATTTTCTTTTTAGATACGGACGTTTCTTACTACTATATGACACAGGATATTTTGACGTTTTTCCTTTATTTTGAATTTATTGCGCTCATTGTAAAATATTTCGAATCCCATTTTCATTTCCCGCTGCGCTACTTTATTTATATCGGTATCACAGCGATTATTCGATTTATTATTGTCGATCATTCTAGTGCAACATCTACGCTAATACTCTCAGGCGCGATTTTACTTCTTGTCGCTGCACTATTTTTAGCTAATACAAAGCTCCTTAAAAGAGAGGGCTAAAAAAGCAAGCAACCCCACTTTCGGGATTGCTTGCTTTTTTTATACTGTATTTAAATCTGAATTGAAAAGTTGAATCGCTTTAGTAAGTTCTAAAACTTCGGCTTCTAATTTATCTTTTTGTTTTTTTAGTTCGTACATTTGTAAGATGTTTGCAGCTTCATTCAAATCAACGTCTGTCACATCGTACCATTTAATCCATCTAGAAAGTGAAGCGCTTGAAACTCCAAAATCCTCGCATAGAGTTTGTTTAGAAGTTCCTTTGCGATATAAATAAACAAGGCTTATTTTGAATTTTTCGGTATATTTTTTAGTAGGCATAAACAGTTCCTTTCTTGTGCGTTTTTCTCATAAAGTAGTTTCCCAGTCAACTGTTGTGTTGTTTTAATACCCCATTGTACGTCTCTTTTAATACTCATTTCTAGTAATAACAAATTAGCAATATTTCCTTTTTCAAACTATTTTGAATGAGCAGTTTTGCTGATTGTTTTTTAGTATTTAAAAGAACTATTTTTCTTGTTTCCCTTATTTTGAAAATTAATAGATAAAACCAATTCTTCGTTAATTAATGCAGTCTAGCCTCGTTTCATTCCTATTATCTCCTTTTATTTTTCAGTAAAAACTTTCTTATCAACAATGAAACTTTTCGGAATTTGCAAAATTTCTTAATCAACACATTTATTATAGATTATACGATGAAAATTTTTATACTAAAAAAAGACCAATTTAGTTATTTTTGTGGCTAAAAGGTGTCTTTTTAGTGTCTATTTAATGACATAGGTCAAACTCCCTCTGTTTTTTAGTACTTTTTTAGGACTTTTATGATGAAAAAGAGCTTTTTTATTCCTAAAACAGTACATTTAGCTGCTTTCGATTCTTTTTAAGAACAGATGTTAGAGAGGCGGACTAGCATAATTTAGCAAAAATAATCGTTTAAAGATAACTTATAAGGGCTACTATTGGTCTATTTTAAATATAAAACGTCTTTTTGTGGTACAATAATTTACAATCTATATAGAAAAGGGTGTTGCTATGGAGTTTCTATTCATTTTACTTCCAGTTTTCGGAATTTTTGCAATTGGTTTTATTGGGCAGAAAACATTAAAATTCGATATTCCTAATTTATCGAAACTGACGCTTTATCTTATGTCGCCGTTTCTTGCATTTAATACTTTTTATACTAATCCGCTAACGATGGATTATTTTTATTTGGCGATTTATATTTTTGTTTTATGCTTAAGCTTAATTTTACTTGTTAGTGTTATTAGTTTTCTGCTTGGTTACAATGTGCAAGATCGTTGTGCGCTTATTTTAGCTAGTGCTTTTATGAATAATGGGAATTACGGCACCCCTGTTGTATTGCTTGTTTTTGGGGCGGCTGGACTTGATATTGCGGTTGTTTTAATGGTGTTACAACAACTTGCAATGAGTACGATTGGAATCTATTTTGCTGCAAAAGGGAGCAAGGATGCGAATGGTATGAAAACTGTCATGACACGTGTGGTACGAATGCCGATTGCTTACGGGGCGCTACTTGGTCTTATGCTTCAGCTACTACATATTCCGCTTCCATCTGCATTAATGACTTGTGTGAAACTTGTTGGTGATGCTGCGATTCCAACAATTATGATTGTTCTTGGAATGCAGTTAGCGGTTATTTCTTTTCGGCGGATTGAACTGGATAAAGTTGGCATCGCGCTAGTTTTGAAATTACTCATAGCACCGTTTATCGCATTTGGTTTGACTCTTATTCTTCCTGTCGATGAAATGACAAAGCAAATCATGATTTTGTTAGCAGCAATGCCTACAGCAGCAAATACAACTCTTATGGCTGTTCAATTTGATACTAAGCCAGATTTGGTTTCCAGTACGACGTTTATTAGTACTGTTTTAAGTATAATTACGCTACCAATTGTACTTTATTTTCTTCATCCAGTTTTCTAAGGCGGGCTCCGGCTCGTCTTTTTGTATAGACCAATAATAAAACAAAACGTTTGATTTACTTATATTTTATAAATATAATAGCTATACCAATTAAAAAAGGAGACGGTTATCAGTGGAAAATATCGATATGAAATATTTACATTTATTAGCCAAACAATATCCTACTATAGCTAAAACGGCCACAGAAATTATTAACCTTGAAGCTATTATGAATCTACCAAAAGGAACGGAACATTTTTTGAGTGATGTGCACGGGGAATATAGCGCTTTTGAACAAGTTTTACGGAATGGATCTGGAGTTGTAAAGCGTAAAATCCGCGATATTTTTGGGGATGAGTTGGATGATGCTGAAATCAATTCTCTTAGTACATTGATTTATTATCCAGAAGAGAAAATGGATTTAATTGCTGAAGAAATGGACGATATGCATGATTGGTATCGCACTACCCTTTTCCGTTTAATCGAACTGTGCCAGTATGTTGCTTCAAAATATACTAGATCGAAAGTAAGAAAAGCCATGCCGGAAGATTTTGCTTACATATTAGAAGAATTGTTACATGAAAACTATAACGAAGAAGATAAAAAAATGTACTATGAAGAAATTTTGCAACATATCATTTCGCTGGATCGTGCAGCTGAATTTATCAGTGCATTATCACGTTTAATTCAACAACTCGTGGTTGATCATTTACACATCGTTGGCGACGTTTATGACAGAGGCCCCTATCCAGATAAAATTATGGATACACTGATGAATTATCACTCACTTGATTTCCAGTGGGGTAATCATGATATTTTATGGATGGGAGCGGCTAGTGGCTCAAGAGTTTGTGCTGCTAACGTCATTCGAATTTCTGCGCGTTACTTAAACTTAGATATTTTAGAAGATAGTTATGGTATTTCTCTTCGCCCACTTGCACTTTTTGCTGATGAAATTTATAAAAATGATCCTTGCACCTATTTCCAACCTAAAAATGAAGATAATTTAAACTATAGTAAAGCTGAAATTACCCAAATTGCGCGAATGCATAAAGCGATTTCGATCATTCAGTTTAAACTAGAGGGTGAGATAATCAATCGACGTAAAGAATTTGATATGAATCATCGTCTGCTTCTACAAATGATTGATTATAAAAAAGGAACCATCCATTTAAAAGGGAAAGATTACCAGTTACTTGATACTCATTTTCCAACGATAGATCCTAATGACCCTTATAAGCTAACAAAAGAAGAAAAGGAGCTTATTGAAAAGATTACGGCATCGTTTAAAAATTGTCGTCGATTACAAAAACATGTTCAATTTCTTTATTCAAAAGGTAGTATGTTTTTAACGTATAATGGCAACTTACTTTATCATGGTTGTATTCCTCTTTATGAAGATGGAACTTTTATGGAAATGAAGCTACGCGGAGAAAACTTTTCTGGACGAGAGCTTTTAGAACAGTTTGAAATTCTTACTCGTGAAGCCTACGTGCGTAAACCTGGAACAAAAGAGAAGAAATATGCTTGTGATATTGTTTGGTATTTATGGACAGGAGCGGTATCTTCGTTATTTGGAAAAAGTGAGATGACTACGTTTGAGCGCTACTTCATTGCGGAAAAAGAAACACACAAAGAAGAAAAAAATCCTTATTATAAACTCCGCAACGAAGAAACAATTTGCAAACAAATCTTGGAGGAATTTGGTCTCGATGGTGAATGTGGACATATTATAAACGGCCATACACCCGTTAAAGAAGGTAAAGGCGAAAGTCCAATTAAAGCAAACACCAAAATGCTCGTGATTGATGGCGGTTTTGCTAAGGCCTATCATAAAGAAACGACGCTTGCTGGTTACACATTACTCTATAATAGTTACGGTTTGCAGTTAGTCAGTCATCAACCGTTTACGACGAAAGAAGATGCGATAAAAAATGAGACCGATATTCTTTCAACGCGACAAGTTATTGAGATGGAAATTAATCGAAAGCGTGTACGAGATACAGATATTGGTAAAAATCTTAATGAACAAGCTACCGATTTAAAAATGCTCCTTGAGGCTTACCGCAATGGTTCGCTTCACGAAAACAGTTAAACGATAGATTTAGAATTGTCATAAAACTTTCACAAGTGCTAGACTGACTGGGCTGCAACAAATAAAGCGTTATTAACTATTTATGTTCTATTTTTACTAGTGCACGTTTTAGTAAAAAAAGTTATATTAAAATAGTAGTTATTTCTTTATAACGTTCATAAAAGAATATCTATTCATTCCCACTTAGCTTCTGATTCCCACAGATCAAAAGCAAATAAAGAGAAGACCCAGTGATCACTGGGTCTTCTCTTTATTTTTCTTGTTCTCGCGCTAATCTTCTAGCTTCTCTAGCTGCTTTTCTTGCTGCGCGGTCATCATCTACTGGTTTTTTGGTTGCTTCTTCAGATACTTCTTTTTTCTTCAATATTTTTTCTAAATCAAGACCTGCCATTGTCGCATAGCGTTTGAAGCGTTTCTCAGCATCTAAGCGTGTTTTTTCGGACAATTTAGCTGCTACTTCTGGATTCGCTTTATATAATGCAGAATAGCGTGTTTCGCGTTTTAAGAAGTCTTCAAATTGATCAAAATCCACTTTTTTATAATCCATAACCATCGGATTTTTACCTTTTTCTTCTAGTAAAGGATTATAACGATATAAGCTCCAGTATCCGCATTCGACTGCTTTTTGAGTTTCGCTAAGCATCGTCTTCATCCCGCTAGAAATCCCGTGGTTAATACATGGCGTATAAGCGATAATTAACGATGGACCTGGATAAGCCTCCGCTTCCTCGATAGCTTTCAAGGTTTGGCGTTTACTTGCACCCATCGCAATTTGAGCAACATAAATATTACCGTAACTCATGGCCATGATTCCAAGATCTTTTTTACCGACTGATTTTCCACCAGAAGCAAATTTAGCGATTGCAGCAGTTGGGGTTGCTTTGGATGATTGACCGCCTGTGTTGGAGTATACTTCATTATCCATTACAAAAATATTCACATCTTCACCTGATGCTAAAACATGGTCAATTCCGCCAAATCCGATGTCATAAGCCCAACCATCGCCACCTATCATCCACTGCGACCGTTTAATAAATAATTCTCTGTCACGGTAAATAGATTCAAGCAAGGCATTTCCTTTCATTTCATTTAAAAGGGCGAGTTGCAAAGCTTCTGCTCGGTCACGTGTGTCTTCTGAAACGTCCATTTGATTTTGCCAATCAGAAAGAGCCTCACGTAAGCCTTCTGATATTGTTTCATTCGCAAGTGCTTTTGTGACTTTATTATTTAAAGCTTTTCGCATCGTTTGGTTCGCCAAATACATGCCGTAACCATATTCTGCATTATCTTCTAATAAAGAATTTCCCCACGCCGGGCCGTGTCCTTGATCATTCACAGTATAAGGCGTTGCTGGTGCAGATGCGCCCCAAATCGAGGAACAGCCAGTCGCATTAGCAATCATCATTCGATCGCCAAACATTTGCGTTAATAATTTAACATAAGGGGTTTCACCACAACCTGCGCAAGCTCCTGAGAACTCAAGTAACGGTTGTTCAAATTGACTGCCGGGAACAGTATTTTTCTTACCAGGATTTTTCTTTGGTTTGACATTAATCGCAAATGACCAATTCGGATTTTCTTTTGCGGCAACTTCTTCAAAAGGTTTCATTACGAGCGCTTTATCTTTCGCCGGACATGTTTCCGCACATAAGTTACAGCCAGTACAATCCATTGGTGAAACTTGAATACGATAACGAAGTCCATCTTTTCCGCGCATTTCTCGTGTCATAAAGCCTTCTGGTGCAGATTCCATTTCTTCTTCATTCGTTAAAATTGGACGGATTGCTGCATGCGGACAAACAAAGGCACATTCATTACACATCGTACAGTTTTCAGAAATCCATTCGGGAACTTCAAGTGCGATACCACGCTTTTCGTAAGCTGCTGTCCCTGGAGGATATGCGCCGCTTACCATACCGTTAGAAATTAAATCACCAACAGTCAAGTTGTCCCCTTCTAAACGGTTCACAGGTTCCAGAATATTTTTAACATACGCTGGTTTTTCAGTGGCGGTACTTGCTTCTGCTGTTAAAACTGGATTTGCCCAGCTTTCCGGCACTTCTACTTTATGCAAGTTAGCAACTGTTTGGTCCATCGCGAGAATATTTTTCTCCGCAACTGCCATATCTTTTTTCCCGTAAGTAGCGATAGCCGATGCTTTTAAATCAGCCAGTGCTTTTTCGAACGGTAAAATATCGGTCACTCGGAAAAAGGCCGTTTGCATAACGGTATTAATTCTTCTACCAAGTCCAGCTTCACCCGCAATTCTCATCGCATTTAATGTATAAAATTGAATATTATTTTTCGCAATATATTCGCGCATCGCAGCTGGTAAATGGCGTTCTAGCTGCTCGCCTTCCCAAATCGTATTGAGTAAGAAAGTTCCGCCTGGTTTTAAGCCTTTTAATAAATCATAGGAGCGTAAATAGGCCGAGGTGGAGCATGAAACAAAATCAGCTTGTTGGATTAAATAGGCAGAACGAATGCGGTTTTCACCAAAACGCAAATGCGAAACGGTTAGCCCGCCCGATTTTTTCGAATCATAGGAGAAATAGCCTTGCGCATATAAATCGGTATTATCCCCAATGATTTTAATTGCGGCTTTATTCGCGCCAACTGTGCCGTCCGAGCCGAAACCCCAGAATTTACATTGGAATGTTTTTGCTGAAGTCAGATCACTTGGTCCAGTATTTTCAATGGAAAGGTTCGTAATGTCGTCTGTAATTCCAATCGTAAAGCGCGGTTTTGGTTTTTCGGTCGTTAGGTGCGAATAAACACCAAGAATCTGGTCTGGTGTAACATCTTTTGAACCTAAGCCATATCTACCGCCAATAACGAGCGGACGCGTTTCACTATCATAAAGCACACTTTGTACATCAAGTAAAAGTGGTTCCCCGCCTGATCCTGGTTCTTTTGTCCGGTCTAAAACAGCCACACGTTCCACTGTTTTCGGTAGTTTTGCTAAGAAAGTTTCTGCTGGGAAAGGACGGTATAAACGAATATTTAATAGCCCTACTTTTTTGCCTTGGGTAGTTAAATAATCAATCACTTGTTCGATGACAGGTGTTACAGAGCCCATCGCCACAATAACGTCTGTTGCATCTTCCGCTCCGTAGTAATTTACTAAGTCATAGTCTGTGCCACGAAGCTGATTAATTTCTTGCATGTAGTTTTGAACGATACTAGGGATTTCCTCGTAATAACGATTCACCGTTTCTCTTTGTTGGAAAAAGATGTCTGGATTTTGGTTGGAACCTAGTGTTTTAGGATTATTTGGCGTCATTGCGCGATTTCTGAATTGTTGTAAGGCCTCTTTATCAAGTAAATTTTCTAATTCGTCATATTCGAGCACTTCGACTTTTTGTAATTCATGGCTCGTCCGGAAGCCGTCAAAGAAATTTAAAAATGGTAAACTCCCTTTTAACGAGGCTAGATGGGCAACGGCAGATAAGTCCATTACTTCTTGCACGGAACCTTCTGCAAGCATCGCAAATCCAGTTTGGCGCGCTGCCATCACATCACTATGATCGCCAAAAATATTAAGTGAGGCTGCAGAAATTGTTCTTGCAGAAACATGGAAAACAGTTGGTAATAGTTCGCCGGCAATTTTGTACATATTCGGAATCATTAAAAGTAAACCTTGACTCGCTGTATATGTGCTCGTTAAGGCTCCTGCTTGAAGTGAGCCGTGAACTGTTCCTGCTGCTCCTGCTTCTGATTGCATTTCTACTACTTTTACGGGTTCATTGAATAAATTTTTCTTGTTTTTTGAAGACCATTCATCCACAAGTTCAGCCATGGTGGAGGAAGGGGTAATCGGATAGATTGCTGCAACTTCTGTAAATGCGTAAGAAATATAAGCTGCGGCGGTATTTCCATCCATCGTTTTTCTATTTCGCATAAGACTCAACACTTCCAGTCATTCTAGTTTTATAATCATTCTTATTCTACACCACTATTCGCTTATACTCAATGCTTCACAAGGACTAGAAAAAGTGTAGATTTTTAACAAAAAAAAGAAACTAGCTAAAACGATAGCTAATTTCTTTTTGATTATTATTCGTTTAATTCTAAAACAGACTCTGCAATGTTATTTGCATGGTCACCAATTCGTTCTAAATCACTTACAATATCGATATATAAAATTCCACTAACGACTTGGCATTTGCCTTCATTTAAGCGACGGATGTGACTTTTACGTAATCTGCGTTCTGCTTTATCAATATCTTTTTCAACCAAAATAGTTTCTTCAGCAAGCGCTCGATCTTTTTTGTGCATTGCTTTCACTGCTCGTTCGAAATTAGATGTTGTCAGTTCAAACATTTCGATTAGCTGTGTGGAAGCTTCTTCGGACATTTTTGCTTTGTTTTTAATCAGTTGGTCGATATTTTCTACGATGTTCTCCATGTGATCGCCCACCCGTTCAATATCACGAACGGTATCAAGCATCAGCGCATGTTCTTCTGTTTCATTGTTTGTTAAAGCAACCGAAGAAATTTTAGTTAAGTATTCGGTGATTTTTCGGTCTAAATTATTTACTGCTTCTTCAACCTGAACAGTTGACTCGGCATGTTTTGGCTCCTGATTAACGAGATATTCTTTTGCTTCTTGTAAGCCTAATTTGGCATAATCTGCCATGCGCAGTGTTTCCTCGCGTGCCATTTCAAGTGCAATCCCTGGTGACTGATCGATTAAGTTTGTATCTAGATGTTTCACTTTATAATCAATGCGCGAATCGTCTCCTGGTATGAGTTTTGTTACTAGCCAAGCAAAGGCCCCAATAAACCAGAATTGAATAAATGTATTTGTCACATTAAACGTTCCGTGAGCAACCGCAATGGTCATTTCTGGATTTAGTCCAAATAAACCTTGCATATAAGCTACGAGCGATGTGAAAAGTGGCAAAATCAACATGAATATAATTGCGCCGAGTAAGTTGAAAATAACATGAGTCGCTGCTGCACGTTTAGCAGCAACACTAGCTCCAATGGCAGCAAGAACCGCTGTGATCGTTGTACCAATATTATCTCCAAATAAAACTGGTAATGCGGCTTGAAGGTCAATTGCACCTTGCCCATATAGCTCTTGTAATATCCCGATAGTAGCACTTGAAGACTGCACTACCGCGGTAAAGATCGTTCCGATTAACAAACCTAAGAATGGATTCGTACTCATTTGCGCAGTTAACTCATGAAAAGCTTCCATGCTAGCAAGAGGCTTCATCCCTTGTCCCATCAAATCCAGTCCATAAAATAACGCACCAAATCCAAAGAATACTTGTCCAATATTTTTTACTTTATGATTTTTAAAGAAGAATAAAAGTACTGCTCCTACAGCAATTATTGGTAAAGAATACTCGGATAACTTAATACCAATAATAAAGGCGGTCACGGTTGTTCCAATGTTCGCCCCCATGATAACACCAATTGCTTGTTTTAAGGTCATAAACCCGGCACTTACTAACCCGACCGTCAAAACAGTTGTACCTGAGCTACTTTGAATTAATACAGTAACTAAAATTCCGGCAAGTACACCCATAAAAGGATTCGTCGTGTACTTATCTAAAATGTCACGGAGTCTATCTCCAGCTGCCATTTGCAGCCCGTCTCCCATGTATTTAATGCCGAAAAGAAAAATTCCAAGTCCTCCAATAAATTGAAAAATCATCTGCTGAATATTTATGTCTCCCATGAAAATCTCCTTTTTGTTTGTAATCTTGTAATTTCACTCTTTTTTCATCATAAAAGAAAGTAAAAGCGAGGTAAATAGATTTTTTTCATTTTGTAAAGGAAGTTCTATTAAAAACAATGTGAAACGTTGAAAATAAAGGCTTTAACGCGTTCCGAATGTATTGTTAAGTTTTTGTAAAGGTCGTTTACATAGACTTTTATTTTTCAGATCGTAAAGTAGCGATATATGCTTTCGCTGCCATAACATTCATTTGTTTGCTTTCTTGTAAAAACTTGGCTACTTTTTCGATTTCATTTGCTTCTGCTCCCGCTGTCATTGCCAGTGATTTTGCTTGTAACGACATATGTCCACGCTGGATGCCTTCCGTAACGAGTGCCTTTAAAGCGGCTAAATTTTGCGTTAAGCCAACTGCGCATACTAACATAGCTAGTTCTTTCGCCGATTCTACTCG
This sequence comes from Listeria innocua, assembly GCF_028596125.1. GTDB lineage: Bacteria > Bacillota > Bacilli > Lactobacillales > Listeriaceae > Listeria > Listeria innocua. The sequence continues at coordinate 793,392 of NZ_CP117229.1, read as the reverse complement.
TGCAATTTTTTTCGAAAGGCTGGCGATCGGATGAATCCCGATAGAACCTCCTACAAAGGCGACTGGCATTGGTAAAGTTAATTCGCCAACCAAATATCCGTCTTGATCTTTGGACCACTTAGACATGGGCTTATAGCTTCCTGTACGGGCAGCATAGGCATGACTTGCGGCTTCTATTGCACGCCAATCATTTCCAAAAGCCATAATAACTGCATCGATACCATTCATAATTCCTTTGTTGTGCGTGGCTGCTCGGTAAATATCAGCATCTGCAAATTCATAAGCGGCAATAATTCGATCACGTACCCACTCGCCACTTTGTGTTTTTGTCGCTAAACTTAGAGGGGAAAGTCGACAAGTCACCGTTGCGGTTGCTTCATCTACTAAATTGGATAAAATTCGCATATTTGCCGTTCCACCCGTTAAAAGTTCTAATTCGGGCGCTAACGTTTCTACCATTGTATTTACCATATTGGCCCCCATTGCTTCTTGGGTATCAACAAGTAAATGAACGATAAATAAAGTTTCTTCGCTCGCCGTTTTAGCTGTACGTACTTGTAGATCAACAGCCCCGCCGCCTCTTTTTTGTAAAGAAGGATGGGCGTCATTAGCAATAGCAATGAGTTTTTCTCGGTTAGCAAGCACTTCTTCTTCCGCAGATTGGACATCTGGCACGTTAATTAATTCAATTTGACCGATCATTTTCCGGTCAGTCGCAGTGCCTTTCATACCACCGTTTTGCGCGATTAATTTTGCTCCTGAGCTTTGAGCAGCAACGACAGAAGGCTCCTCCATTGCCATTGGAACAATATAATTTTTTTCATTTAATAGCATATTCATTCCTAGCCCGAGTGGAAGCGAGTATATGCCAACCGTATTTTCAATCATGTGGTTCGCTTTATCGAGAGAAAGAGCCCCTGTGGAAGCTAAAAAGGCTTGTTCTTCTTCATTTAAATCAGCATATTCGGCTAAAACCGCACGACGTTCTTCTAATGTTTTTTTATAAAATTTATCAAAAGCTTTCATTGCTTTAATCACCTCAAATTAAATTTTCTGCACTTACTTGACTATAGCATATTCCGAAACTGGATGTAACGGTTCCAGTAATCCCCAGTTAGTTCCGCTTTTTTCTTAGGTTTTTCCCATTTATCCACGACTTGGCCGGCTGAAATAATCGCTGGTCTAAAAATCCCATTCTTCGTTATAATTGCTTCATGCCACTCTTCAGGTAAAACGATGGAGCGGTCAATGTATCCGATAATCCACTCATCAAAACCTGCTAGCGGAACCGTGTGTACTGGACTACTTTTTTCAATTGTACTGGATAAATAAAAGTCGCCTTCTTTAGTGAAATCTTCTAGAGCTATTTTTGCATCGGTAACGGTCAATCCAGACCAAAAGCAAAAGTCTTTTAAAGTAGCTGGCGCGTGGCTTTGTATGTAGCGCTTTGCCAATTCTTTCAACGCTTCTTCTCGGGTATAAGTGTACTCAGGAGCTGGAATATGAATTGTGTTTCGAAAGGTTTCATCCGCGCCAGAGCAAATAATTTTCCGCGAGCTTAAGTAGACCAATAACTGCGCAAACGGGATGCCGCTGCTAGGTAAATCATGTTTCGCTAAGTTCAGAGCTAAGTCTTTTCGCGTTATCGCATGCTCTGCTACAAGTGTTTTTACAACCTCCGTAGATTTACTTAGAATGTCTTCTGTTAAACCTAATTTAGTTCGATATGGCTTACAAATTTTATCTATCCTCGGGGCAATTAAATCCATCAACCAGTGATAATCACGTGCCGAAAAAAGATGAATTGTTCCTCGCAAAAGCCACGTTCGGATAATTTCACCTTCATCAATCGCTTGTTTTACAGTTTGCTCATTTGGAGTAATTAATCTACTTCCAACTGCCCAAAGTGATTGACCATAATTTTGAGACTGCATCGCACCAAAATGAAACACTACTTCTTCAGGGGACGAAAGCCATGTAGTCTCAGCTAATCTTTGGTTTATGAACCGCTTTTGAATAATCGTTTTTCGCTCCATAGTAACCTCTTTTTTTAGTTTATTGTAGCATAAAAACATAGCAAAAATCCCTCCCGCTATGAAAAGTCGGAAGGGATTTTATTTTAATTAGCAGTTTCTTCGTTTTTCTTTTAGAAATTGAAATTATCTGGGTCTGGGCCAGTTCTTTCATCTTTATTTAATCCGCTGATTTTTGCAACTTCTTCATCACTTAATTCGAAGTCGAAAATATCGGCATTTTGGATAATACGTTCTTGGTGAACTGATTTTGGAATAGTAACTACGCCAATTTGTAAGTCCCAGCGAAGAATAACTTGTGCAACTGATTTACCATGTGCATCAGCAATTGCTTTAATTTCTGGGTTAGCAAGAAGTTTACCGTTACCAAGTGGAGACCAAGCTTCTACTACAATGTTGTTTTCAGCACAGAATTTACGTAATGGTTCTTGTGTTAATTGCGGATGTAATTCAATTTGGTTAACCATTGGAGCGATTTCCGCATCTTCCATTAATTCTTTTAGGTGATGTTCGTGGAAGTTACATACGCCAATTGCTCGAACGCGTTTATCTTTATATAATTTTTCAAAAGCGCGCCAAGTATCTTTGAATTTTCCTTCGACTGGCCAGTGAATTAAATAAAGGTCTACATAATCAAGTTCTAGTTTACGTAAGCTTTCATCAAAAGCAGCTAGAGTAGATTCATAGCCTTGCTCTGCATTCCAAAGTTTGGTTGTTACGAATAAGTCTTCTCTTTTAACGCCAGACTCTTTAATCGCTTGACCAACACCTTCTTCATTTTTGTAAGCAGCAGCTGTATCAATGCTAATGTAACCAGCTTCGATTGCCCATTTAACAGAATTTACTGCTTCGTCGCCGTCTTGTACTTTCCATACGCCAAATCCTAAACGGGGCATTTCTACACCATTTGCAAGTTTTACTGTATCTTTTAAGTTCAATTTATCCGCCTCCTAAAAGTATTAACACGTTTACTATACACCTTAGAGTATACTCAAAGGCAAACATTTGGCTTTTCGATTTTCAAGGTGCTATTATTAAGAAAAAAAGAGGTGATTTTAGTGCAACAAACAATTAAAGAAGCTTCCGAGCACACGGGTTTAAGCGCCCATACGATTCGCTACTATGAACGAGAAGGGTTAATTCCATTTCTAGCACGTGATAAAAATAATAACCGGATTTTCGATAATGATGCCCTGCACTGGCTTGAATTACTTACTTGTTTACGTGTCACTGGAATGCCACTTGCGAAACAGAAAGAAATTGTTGAATTAACTAAATGTGGCGACGAAACAGTATCAGAACGAATCGCTGTACTTAAAGAACATCAACAAGATATGTATCGCCGGCAAGCTGAACTGGACCGCGCATTTAAAAAAATCGAGAAAAAACTAGCTTGCTATGAAGAATTAGAAAAAGACGTAAAGAAAAGTGTGAATCAGCTTAGCTAACTGATTCACACTTTTTTTATTGTAATCTTTTCTTTTTGCGATGTTTTCTAATAAGGTAAATCAATAAACCAATAATCGCTACGAGTAGAATTCCACCAACAATCGCTATATTTTTCACGTTTGGCACAGTGACTTCAAAATACATTTCGGATTTTTGATCAAGTGGAACGTCCCAAGTGAGCTTTCCACCATCGACGCTCTTAGCATTATTATCACCAATTGACGACACTGGTAAATCTAAAATAAAAGTATAGTCGATTTGACTTAATATTTCTTTAGGAAACGGGACATCTGCTACTTCTTTTTTCCAGATTTTCTCGATGTCAATATTTGCATCCACTTTGATTTTTTGTGTGAAGAAACTTTTCGTATTAGTAATTTTCACGCCAAAATCTTCTGGCTTCATATCGCTTTTTGTCGTTTCAGTCTTCGCTAATTTTTTTTCGATATGGTAACTTGTATTTGATTTCTTATCAACAGTAAAGCCAGCTTCTTTTAGTTTAGCTTCCATTTGATCTGAATAACTTGATGCGAAAATTCCTGCTACTGATGAAATATCGATGTCAAAGGAAATCATTGCCTCACCTTTTTTGTCGACTTTCACCGTATTCGTTACATTGGCGCATCCTGCGAGAACTAAAACTAAACTAAGTAGCAGCGTGAAAATAATTTTTTTCATTGGTTTGCCTCATTTCTTATTTTTGCATATGTTCATAGTCGTGGCCGCTCAGTTTAATTTCCCCAGTTACATGAAAACCTAAGCGTTCATACAACCGTTTCGCATGTGGATTTCCTTTATCACAATTTAAACCGACTACTTTTTCGCCATCGTTTGCAGCAATTTCTGTTAATTTAGCAAGTAAAGCTGTTCCAACGCCGTGACCGCGGTATTTTTCATTTGTTACGATTGAATCTAAATACCATTCACCTGGAAATGTTTCTTTATCCACAAAAATCGGCGCATCGTAAGTAATTCCGTGTTTTTTCGCAATCTCGTTCCACGCATGGTCGATTTCCGGTTCAATTTTCCCAGGATAGCCTGCTAAAACTCCGGCAATATCTCCATCTTTTTCAAACACATGAAGATGTCGATAACTATAACGATAATCCTCGGTTTGAATCGCTTCAATTAATGCATTTGTAATTGCTTCTTCCGTTTCTACTTCTAAAATTGGTAACTCCATATCTTTCCATATTACGAGTAAAAGTGGCGCAATTTTTGGCGCGTCTGATTTTTTAGCTTGTCGAATCAATTTTTACATCCTCTTTTCTAATATCATTGTATCATTTTACTATTCTACCAATCTCACTTGCAAAAATAAAATGCTATTTAGGATCAATTTCCTCCAAATAGCATTTTATTCTTATTGCTGTGCTACTTTTTGTAAGAAATCGAGTGCTTTACTAGTTAAATCTGTATCTTCCATAATTTTTGGTTCTTCGTGCGTTAACCACTTAGTTAATTTTTTCGCCTCTTCATCCGTTAATTTTTCTAGCTTTTTCAAACTATGTGCAATTGGTAAAACGGAGCGAATATAAGCTTTTAATGCTACCAATCCTAGGTTTTCTGTTAAAATCCCTTGGCGTAGCAATAGTCTAGCTTTGACCTCAAGTTCCGCGTCCAAACTCACATCATAGCCCAAATGTTGTTGTTCCGTATCATGATTATCTAAAAAATGAACTTCGATGGCAATTTGCTCGACTTCATAAATTCTAAGACGAATGCGCATATCTGACTCAAAAACTAATTTCACCCGAAACTGAGCTCCGAGTTCTGTGTTCATCTCGGCTACCTCACCTAACAACCATGCATGGAAAGATAATAGTTTTTGGCGTACTTTATTATTTTTAATATGTTCTAATACATATGGGAGCACGATTTTATTAGCTTCATCTGTCCAATATGTCGGTAAATCCCGCCAATATTTTTCAGTATCCGCGCTCGTTCCATTGACCAAAAGAAGTGGATACGGATAGGCACTCATATCACAAAATTGATTTTTTTGAAGTTCGTATAAAAATGGAATCGTTTTTTTCACTGTTTTACTTTCGATTCCTAATTTTTCTACAAGTGGTGCAATAACGATAGCAATTTCCTCAATAACTTCTTCGGCACGTAACTGCGCTTCTTCGTTTCCTTCATAACGTGCCCCGATGTCTTTTCCAAAGTTACGTTCAAGAGATGCTGCTACTAATTTTTGAGTTTCATTCATTTAGTTGTCCTCCTTTAAGCTTTTGCTCTTTTACGCTGAATTAGCTTTTGGATTTCAACGAATAGAAGTGCGAACATCGACAGGATAAATGCAAGAATCCAGTGCGTTAAGCTCATCTCAACTAAGAAGAACATGTTAGCAAGTGGTGGAATAATCGCAAGCCCTAATATAATCAGCATCGAACAAATCGCACTAAAGAACAAGCCACGGTTTGATAAAAATCCGATAGTGAAAATCGATTTATCGCTTCTTACGTTGAAAATGTGCGCGACAGATGACCATGCTAGAATAACGAACGCCATTGTCATTCCAACTTCATAGCTTGCACCAATCGAATTATTAATCGTTACAAACTGCCCGATATAAAACCCAGCAAGTGTCACAATCGTAAAGACAACCGCTTGTGTCGCCATTTTTTTCCCAAGTCCATTCGCAAAAATTCCAGCGTTTTTCGGTATTGGCTTACGCTCCATAATCGAGTCATCTGCTTTTTCACGACTAAGGAAGAATCCTGGAATCCCATCAGACACAACGTTGATTAGTAGCAACTGAACAGCTACAACCGGCGCGCCCCAGCCAAGAATAATCGCAATTAACATAATGAAAATTTGAGAAAAGTTTGTACTTAGTAAAAAGTAAATCGTTTTGCGGATATTCTCATAGGCAGTACGCCCCTCTTTGACTGCATCTACAATCGTTGCAAAATTATCGTCGGTTATAACCATATCTGCAGCGTTTTTAGATACATCTGTTCCAGTGATTCCCATTGCTGCTCCAACATCTGCTGCTTTGAGGGCTGGCGCATCATTGACGCCATCACCTGTCATTGTTACAATCTCACCATTTTTCTGCCAAGCTTTGACAATCCGAATCTTGTCTTCAGGGCTAACCCGAGCGTATACTGCATAATCTCGAATATTTTTCTCCAGATCTGCTTCTGACATTTCTGCCAGTTCTGCTCCAGTAATCGCTTTGTCCCCATCCGTTAAAATACCAATTTCTTTTGCAATTGCTGATGCCGTTACAATATGGTCACCAGTAATCATTACAGTCTTAATACCCGCTTTTTTCGCCGCTAACACAGCTGCTTTACTTTCTGGTCTTGGTGGATCAATCATCCCAACCATTCCCGCAAAAGTTAAGTCGGTCTCAAGCGCCTCACTAGACAAGTCAGTCGGCATTTCCGGATATTTTTTATAGGCAACAACTAACACCCGAAGCGCATCCTCCGCAAAACTGTCGTGTACCCGCTCTGCTTCCGCTAAAAACGCCTCGGAAAAGTTTACGGGAATGCGGTCAAAAGCACCTTTTGTAATGGACAGAAATCCGTCTTCTACTTGGTGAATTGTCGTCATTAGCTTTCTATCTGAGTCAAAAGGAAGTTCGAACACGCGTGGATATTTGGCTTCTAATGCTTTTTTCGTTGTTCCTTTTTCTTCTAGTAAACGGATAATCGCGCTTTCAGTTGGGTCACCAATAATGGTTTCTTCGCCGTCTGTTACATCAATCGTCGCGTTACTGGAAAGGCTCAACATTTCTAATACTTTTTGTTCTGCAGTATCAAATTCAGCTGTTGCTTTTATCGGTGCGTGGTCTGCTGCCCAAATTTGTTGGATAATCATTTTATTTTGCGTTAATGTTCCTGTTTTATCAGAACAAATAACTGAAGTATTTCCGATTGTTTCTACTGCAGGAATTCGGCGGATGATCGTATTTTTCCGCACCATATTTTGAACGCCATAAGCAAGTGTTAATGTCACAATAACCGGCAACGTCTCAGGAACCGCTGCTACAGCTAGAGAAATCGCGATCATCAACGTTTCAATAATCGTTTCACCGTACACATATACATCAATTATAAAAATTAAAATACCTGCTAAAAGTGCTACAATACTAAGTCGTTTAGCTAATTCTTTTAAGCGAAGTTGTAAAGGCGTCATCAGTTTTGAGGTGCTGTTTAAAAGTCCAGCAATTTTCCCCATCTCTGTTTCCATACCAATTTCCACAACAACTGCTGTTGCACGACCATTTGTTACAAGACAGCCTGAGTAAAGCATATTCAGACGGTCGCCAATTGGTGCTTTTTCCGAAACAACCGCATTTGCATCCTTTTCAACAGGAACACTTTCGCCAGTTAACGCAGATTCCTCGACTTGTAAACTGCTGCTTGAAATAATTCGCGCATCTGCTGGAATCATATCTCCTGCAACGATTTCAATAATATCCCCTGGCACTAATTCCGTTGCGTCCACTTGCATCCGCACACCATCACGAACGACCGTCGTTAAATGCGCATTCATACTTTGTAATGCAGCAAGTGCTTTTTCGGCGCTGTTTTCCTGGTAAATTCCGAGCACCATATTTAAAACAACGATTCCTAAAATAACAACAACCTTCGCCCAACCATATCCGGTTGTAATTGCTAAATATGCAGAAATCGCTGCTGCAAAAAGCAAGACAATCGTCGTAATTTCAATCAAATGATGACCAATTTTTTGAAGAAGTGATTCTTTCTTCCCCTCTTCAAATTCATTCGTCCCGAACTCTGCATGTTTTTGTTTCACTTGTTCTTTCGTTAACCCTGTGTCTAAATTCGTGTGTAGTTTGCTGAGAAGTTGCTCAATTGACTCTTTTACCCAAAGCATACATCTACCTCCTACGCACCTACTCCCAAAAGCAAGTACTTACTTTATTTTATTGCAAAAAAATATTAATTTAAATATATCCGATTTCTTAGTGTAATTGTATAATATATCACGTTTATTTGCAAGTATTTTGTTTTTATTCACAAATCCTTATTATTTTGAGACATGACTTCGCAGTAGATTAGGCTTATACTAAAGCTATTAATTGTATAGGAGATGATGAGATGTCTTTTGCAGTTCCATACTTAGTTTTTAACGGAGAAGGTCAAGATGCGTTAACATTTTATGCGGATGAGTTTCAAGCTGAGATTACAAGCGTTCAGCGTTTTAAAGAGATGAACAATTTTGATGGCGATGCCGTTTTTGGTGAGCGATTGATGCATAGTCGTTTAGCAAAAAACGGAGAAGAATTTATTTATATTACCGATGCGCCTTATGATGGTTTTACAATTGGTAATCGGGTGACAATCCTGATTAATTTTGAAACAGAGGATGATATTAAGTACGCCTATGAAGTTTTAAGTGCTACGGGTAAAGTGGAGATGGAGTTGCAAGTGGCATTCTGGGGTTCGACTTATGCGCAGGTGACGGACCGGTTTGGGGTGTTTTGGCAGCTTAATTTTGATAAAAAAAGTTGAGCTTAGTATGCGCTCAACTTTTTTTATAAATCTTTTATCATAATAATATCAGTTTGACAATCATCGCCCATGAAAAAATCATGTTGTCCATTTTTAATAAAACCCAGCTTTGCATAAAATTGAATAGCGTTCTTATTCTTTTCCCAAACACCTAACCATATTTTTTCTGCATCAACTTCTTTCGCTATCTCTATTGCTTGATTAAATAACTCTTTACCTAATCCCTTTTTTTGAAATGACTTCAATACATAAATACGCTCTATTTCGATTGTATTCCCAGCTATTTCTTCTGTTTGAGCATCTCCTATATTTAGTTTTAAATAACCAGCAATAGCTTCTTGGTGAAAAACAAAATAAAAATAGGAATGTGGGTTTTTTAGTTCATCGCTTAATTTTTTAGCCGTAAAATTTGTTTTTAAATATGCATCCATGTTTTCCGGTTTATTTTGCGCTCTAAATGTTTCATCAAATGTCTTATAACTTACTTCTAAGAGTGCTTGGGAATCACTTATTGTACATAATTTTATCATTACATTTCCTCCAAATTAATAACTTCTTTTATTGCCTTTTTTGACATATAACCAGTCATCTGCAATATTTTCTTTGACCTTCTTGAGCGCATCGGTGAGCATATTAATTTCAGCCTCAGTAAATCCTTTTAAAGCTACTGCATTGGAGTATTCATTCTCGCGGATAATTAAGGGATATAGTTGCTGTCCTTTCTCTGTTGGGAATAATAGTTTATTTTTTTTATTATTCTTATCCTGTTTCTTTATAATCAAACCGTTTTTCTCCAAATTCTTAATAGCTCTCGAAGCAGTGGTTCGATCGATTTTTAAAATATCTACTAGTTTTTCTTGAATAATCCCTTGGTTCTCGCAAATTCTAACTAGATAAATAAATTGTCCTTTTGCTAGATTTAATTCTTTAAATTCGATATTACTTATTGAATCAAGTGCACGTGCAATAACACCTATATCTCTTAATATATCTTTCATCGCCAACCTCCTTTTATTGCATTTGCAACAATATAACTTTACATTAGTATAACATAGAGGATGTATTGATGAAACAGAAATGAATTTTTCTACTAACTAAAAAAGCCGTATCAGCACTGAGTGAACTGGCACGGCTTTTTATGACTTACTAAAAATCCAATATTAAGGAATCTGCAGTTTAAAACATTATTTTAATTCTAACCCAGCAATCACATTCTTAGCATCTGTCATCATCTCTTCAATAACATCTTTACAAGGTTTGATTTCTGTAATTAATCCAGCGATTTGACCGGCCATGACAGAGCCGTTGTCTGTGTCGCCTTCTTGTACTGCTTTTCGTAAAGAGCCTAAAGTTAACTCTTCTAACGTGTCGCGATCGGCGTTTTCTTCTTCTAAACGAATGTATTCTTTGATCATTTTATTTTTAATTGAGCGAACTGGTGCGCCAGCTTTTCGTCCGGTAACCATTGTGTCGCGGTCGGAAGCTTTAATAACGGCTGCTTTGAAATCGGGGTGTACTGGGCATTCATCGGTTGCTAGGAAGCGTGTGCCGATTTGGACACCTTTTGCACCTAGAGCTAGAGCTGCAGCGATTCCGCGACCGTCGGCAATTCCACCTGCGCCAATGACTGGAATAGTTACAGCATCCACGATTTGAGGTACGAGCGCCATTGTTGTTGTTTCGCCAACGTGTCCACCCGCTTCTGTTCCTTCTGCGATAACTGCATCTGCGCCCATTTTTTCCATACGTTTAGCAATCATGACAGATGGAACAACAGGAATCACGATAATTCCAGCTTCTTTCCAAATTGGCATAAATGTTTTCGGCGTTCCCGCTCCAGTTGTAACGATTCCCACTTTTTCTTCTATAATTACTTCGGTTAATTCAGCAATATTTGTCATCATTAGCATTAAGTTGACGCCAAATGGTTTATCTGTCAGTTCTTTTGTTTTTTGGATTTCTTCGCGTAGCATCTCGGCAGTCATTCCGCCAGAAGCGATAATTCCTAAACCGCCTGCATTAGACACAGCGGCTACAAGTGGAGCTTTGGCAATTTGAGCCATTGCACCTTGGATAATTGGATATTTAATATTTAATAAGTTCGTAATCGACATCTTTTTCCTCCTGCGTTCTTGTTTGTTTTATCACAATTTAGTATATCAAAAAACAGCCCTATAAACTAGAGCTGTTTTTCGCCATTAATTGGACTCTTCCGCATCCACAGCGAGCAAGACACAGCCAGTAATTCCAGCGTCATCTTCTAACTTTGGAGGAACGATATATTCATCTAAATCCGGTAGCTGAACATAGTTATTAACGAGTGCTTTTAATTTTTGACGGACAAGTGGGAAAAGTTGGCGTTGTTTCATGACCCCTCCACCTAAAACAATTCTTTCTGGAGATAAGATAAGCGTGTAATTCATTAAAGCTTGAGCGATATAATGTGCTTCTAAATTCCACACTTCTTCATTATCCGCAAGTTCTGCTGCTTTTTGACCCCAACGTTTTTCAATTGCTCCACCTGCTGCGAGACCTTCTAAACAGTCGCTATGGCTTGGGCAACTTCCCGTGAAACGGTCGCGCTTATGACGACGCACCATAATATGTCCCATTTCTGGATGAGAGAAACCTTCTAGAATTTTGCCAGAAACAACTGCACCACCACCGATTCCAGTGCCGATAGTCAAATAAATACAACTGTCTAAACCTGCCGCTGCTCCTAGGCTCACTTCTCCTAAAGCTGCTGCATTAACGTCGGTAGTAAAGCCAATTGGCACATTAAACTCTTTTTTCATTGCGCCCACAATATCATAATTACGCCACGCTAGTTTTGGCGTTTGGGTAATGTAACCATATGTAGCACTACTTTTTTGAATATCAATCGGTCCAAAAGAGCCGATTCCAATTGCTTTTAATTCATCTTGATATTGTTTAAAAAATTGAATGACTGCTTTCATTGTTTCTGCTGGCTCCGTTGTCGGATAGCTCTCGCGCTTAATAATTTTCCCTGACTTTTCTCCGATTGCTACAACAAACTTAGTTCCGCCTGCTTCAATTGCTCCATAAACCATTCAAAAAAACTTCCCTTCTCGTAAGTTTTATAACGCTTTCATTTTACAATAGTTTTCTGGAAAAAGAAACTTATTTTCTAAAAACTTATCATTTTAATTCTAAATACCTAATTTAACAGATATTTTAATGCAAAATTTTACTTCTTAAAAATCCACTTCACAAGTCGCGCGTATTCATCAAAGAAACTAGGAACGTCGGATGGATTTAACCCGTATTCCATATTATTTTTAATCCCTTCGTTATACCATTTTTGCAATTCATAGCCGCGTTTAAAATAGCCCCAGACAGACTTGCCTTCTGAGCTTAAGGCATATTTGACGGAGGTTAAATTGTCTAGCTTATCTGCCACGATTAACGCTTTTTCTTCTAGGCTACCAGTGCGGACTTGTTCAATCGTATGGGCTTTTCGTTCTTCCCAAGATAACGTTTTATTTTCTGTATGAGACGCTACTAAATCGGCTACTTCATCACCAAATGTTGCGCGAATATCGGCATCGGTCATTTCCGTATCCTCAACGGCATCGTGAAGTAATCCCGCGACAACAACTTCTTCGCGAAAACCAGCACGGCGCAAAATTCTCGCTACGTTCAAAGGGTGCGAAAAATAAGGTTCGCCAGTAATTTTGCGAACTTGTCCACTATGCGCTTCAATCATCATCTGTCTCGCTTTTTCATACATAAAAAGAAGCCTCCACTCAGAATCTATGTCTATACTATACAAGATTCGAGCGAGGCTTTCTAGTTTTTTAATTGTAAAAAGTAATTTCACGACCATTTAAATCTTGTACCGGTCGACTTGTATTACCAATTGCTTTTTCAAATTCAGTGAAATCTTCTTGGCCAAGTGTCTTCGCATTTTTTAACACGATCCAAGTCACGCCTTCCACGGTTGGTGGTGTTGTCCGTGAACCTTGGTATGTATAGAAAACACGTTCTTCTGGCATAAATTCATTTACATCCAAAGTGATTTCCCGTTCTGTTTCAAAATCAGCGAACACTTCTGGGAAATAGGTTGGTAAATCTTTGAATTCGACATTATTTGTATTATCAATTTCCATCCAAGCACTCATTACAAGCGTTGTGCCATCTGGTTTTTCATGAACAAAATGCCATTCAATCGGATACATATAGCCGTCGAGTAAATGCTCAGCCGGAATATGTGCATGGAACGATACAAGTGGATAATATTCGCCGTTAAAGCGTAACCCTTGTTCTTTATCATGCGGAAAAACATGCACCGATTGTTCAATTCTTCTAATCGTATAGTCTGTTTCTTTATAGTAAAATTTCATTGTTGATGGTTTTAATTTCACAACGTCAGCTTGTTCAATATTTACTGGCGATTGTGCCTTTCCAGTATGTGCGATTTCAAAGTCAGAGCAGATATGCCCCCACATTTCTGGCCCAGTCTTTTCATCGTAACCCCATAACACTTTCTCCTTAGTCATAACCATTTCTCCTTTTCGAAAAAAATTGCGTAACATTATTTTAGCGGATAGCTGATCTATTTCACAAGTTATATGCTTAATGTTCGTGTTGTGACTCTCGCGTGAACCTGCTGAAAGATACTGGTAGCTTTATTTTCGGTCCATCATAAACAGAAAATATCCAGTTTAGAACATTATATAATATATGTTGATAATTTTCTTCTAGAACGATATTCAGTATGAATCGTATTCGTTTCAATCATCCTTTCCCCGCTCCTTTTTATGTAGTATTCTGGAGTTAACACCATATCCATTTAAAATAGGAGATGATTACTCGTGAATTACACAATTGGTGCATTTTCAAAAGAAGTCGGCTTATCAATTGATACATTACGATATTATGAAAAAGAAAAACTAATTTTACCAAAAAGAAATGAGATTAACCGTAGAATTTATGATAGTTCGGATATTACTTGGATTAACTTCATAAAAAAATTAAAGCAGACAGGCATGCCAATTAAAGATATTAAGGAATATGCAAAACTTCGGTATCTGGGAGATCAAACCATCGAGCAACGAATGACTTTGTTATATAAGCAATACGATGTTTTAGTTGAGAAAAGGGAAGAAATTGAGCTATATACCCAGTTTCTACTAAATAAAATAGATATTTATAAGGAAATGTTGAGTGAACGAGATATTAAATAATTTCTGCTCGTATAAGAAGGGTTGACATGGTGTTAACTCCAGCATTTATAGTTGATTCATACTAAAATGCTAGGAGGAATTGCCATGAAAAAATATGTTGTCATCACAGGCGCGAGTTCGGGTATTGGCTATGCTACCGCTAAACAGTTTGCAAAACGCAAAAAAAATCTAATCTTAATTGCCAGAAGAGTAGCTAATTTGGTGAAGTTGAAAAACGAGATTGAAAAGGAAGTACCCGAAGTTGAAGTCCTAATCAAAGCGATTGATTTAACAAAAATAGACCGTTTAGAGAAATTATTTTCTGAATTGGATCTTTATTTCATTGAAACGTGGGTAAATAATGCTGGTCTAGGATATTATAGTGAAGTTAAAAACCAGAACCTAACTAAGACTTTACAGCTTCTTCATTTGAATATTGAAGCTTTAACAGTTTTATCGGTCTTGTATGTTAGAAAGTATCATGACCAATCAGGTACACAACTAATTAATGTTTCTTCAGCAGGTGGCTATACGATGGTTCCTACTGCAACAACTTATTGTGCTAGTAAATTCTATGTTAGTTCCTTTACTGAAGCACTAAGTTTGGAATTACGAGAGAGCGGTTCTCCACTTCAAGCAAAAGTATTAGCACCAGCTGCTACCAAAACCGAATTTGGGCAAAAAGCAAATGATGTAAGCGAATATGACTATGACAAAAAATTTAATAATTATCATACAAGTGATGAAATGGCCCAATTTTTATTGGATTTGTATGACAGCGACAAAATTGTCGGCATGATTGATAGGAAAGCATTCTCATTTACTTTGACTGAAAATTTGTTTTCATACGCAAATCAAGCCTCTTCTAATCAAAAATAAGGAATTGTAAAAAAAGACTCTTGTATTATGATACAAGAGTCTAGTTGTTTGAGATGAAGCTTTATTTCCGATACATCTTAAACTCCAAAAACAATTCATTATAATACGACAGCATTCGTTTACCGAGGTTATCATATACTTCTAAATTATTCAGTTCATCCATATCCGGATAAAAACGTTCGTCACTCGAAATTTCTTTTGGTAACAACTTAACAGCTTTTTCATTTGGTGTTGCATAGCCGACATATTCAGCGTTAATTGCGGCATTTTCTGGTTTTAACATGAAGTTAATAAATTTATGCGCGCCATCGACATTTTTTGCCGTTTTTGGAATGACCATGTTGTCGAACCATAAATTGGAGCCGTCTTTTGGAATAACATATTCTAAATCTTCATTTTCACTGAGCATTTCCGCCGCTTCTCCGGAGAAAGTAACCGCGACACCCGCCTCATTGTCCGCCATGAGAAGTTTAATCTCATCGCCAACAATTGCTTTAACATTCGGCGTCATCGTTTCTAACTTATCTCTGGCAGCTTGTAGGTGTGCTTTATTCGTATCGTTCAGTGAGTAACCGAGACTATTCAGCCCAAGTCCCATCACTTCACGGGCCCCATCAATTAGCAAAATTTGGTTTTTCAATTCGGGATCAAATAATGCATTCCACGTATCGAAATTTTTGTCTGGGAACATTTCTTTATTATAAATAATGCCGAGCGTTCCCCAGAAATAAGGCATCGAATATTTATTATCGTCATCAAACGATAAATCCATAAAACGCGGATCAAGGTATTTTTCATTTGGCAGTTTGGAATGATCAAGCGGAATCAGCAAATTTTCTTCTTTCATTTTACTAATCGCGTAATCACTTGGCACCGCAATATCAAAGGTCGTTCCACCTTGTTCAATTTTCGTCATCATCGCTTCATTAGAATCAAATGTTTGGTAAATAACCTTGATGCCAGTTTCTTTTTCAAATTTAGTAATGAGCGATGGGTCAATGTAATCGCCCCAGTTATAAATTGTCAGCGTATTGCTCCCAGCGTAGCCCTCAGAACGGTTCATCGTTGTTGCAAGTAGCATCATTAGGAGTGCGACAACAATGACTGGTACAAAAATTTTCAGCAGTTGCTTCATTCTTTCGTCGCCCCCGTCCGAATATTTTTACTTGTATTACGTTGGTTGATAAAGTAATAACCGATCACGAGAATAATCGTGAATAGGAAAATCAGTGTCGATAAAGCATTGATAGAAAGCGAAATCCCTTGTCTTGCTCGAGAATAAATTTCTACCGCTAATGTCGAGAAGCCATTTCCAGTTACAAAAAATGTTACCGCAAAATCATCTAGCGAGTAAGTTAATGCCATGAAAAATCCAGCTAAAACGCCCGGCATAATATACGGCAAAATAACTTTTGAAAGAACTTGCCACTGGCTTGCTCCTAAGTCGCGCGCGGCATCCATCAACGTCGGACTCATTTCTTGCAATTTCGGCAAAATCATCAATACGACAATCGGAATACTAAAAGCAATATGCGAAACTAGGACGGAAATAAAACCTAATTTTACGCCTAAAATCGTAAAGAAAATCAAGAAACTAGCACCAATAATTACGTCCGGGCTAACAATCAACACATTATTCAAACTTAAAAGTGAGTTTTTCGCAAATGGTTTTGGCATAAATTTAATCGCCAGCGCCCCGCAAACTCCAATAATAGTTGCAATCACCGAAGAAAGCAGCGCAATTACAAACGTATTTAAAACAATAATTAGTAGGCGCGTATCTTGGAAAACTTCTTTATAATAACCAAGCGTAAAGCCACTAAAATTGTGCATTGTGCCACCTTTATTAAACGAGTAAAAAATCAAATAGAAAATTGGTGCATATAAAATCACAAAAACAAGCACTAAATAAATCGTACCCCATTTACTTTTCTTCATTTACGCGCACCTCTTTTCTTTTTCGAACCAGTTAGGAACATAATTAAAATCATCGCAATAATTAAAAATACGCCAATTGTCGAACCCATTCCCCAGTCTTGCGTTACTAGGAAATGTTCTTCAATCGCTGTTCCGAGCGTAATGACACGGTTCCCTGCAATTAATCGCGTAATCATAAAGAGTGATAGCGCTGGAATAAAAACAGCCTGGCACCCAGATTTCACGCCGTCAGCAGTGAGTGGAAAAATCACCCGTCTAAATGTCGTCATACTCGATGCGCCTAAATCGCGTGACGCTTGAATCAACGTTGGGTTAATTTCCTCAATTGCATTAAAAATCGGTAATATCATAAACGGAATAAAAATATAGGTCGATACAAATAAGAAACTAAAATCCGTAAATAAAATCTGTTTCGAGCCAATTCCAAGTATTTCCAAAAATTGATTCGCCGCCCCGTACGTTCCAAAAATCCCAATAAAGGCATACGCTTTAAGCAGCAAATTGATCCAAGTCGGTAAAATAATGAGTAGCAACCACAATTGTTTATGTTTTAGTTTCGTTAATAAGTATGCAGTTGGATAGGAAATCAGCAGTGTGAAAACCGTAATTAAAAACGCATACCAGAACGAACTCGCCGTCATTTTTAAATAGACAGGGGTGAAAAAATGAATATAATTATCTACAGTAAAATTGCCATCTACATCAAAAAAAGAATAATAAACAATTAATAAAATCGGTGCAACAACAAAAAGTAAAATCCAAAGAACATAAGGAACAAGATAAACTGTACGAGTGCGTCTATTCATTACTACACCTCATCGTAGCTATCAAGCCGCTTATCGAATTCTTCCTCCGTTTCCCCAAGACGCATAACATGAATTGCCTCTGGTTCAAACGCTAAGCCAATCTTATCACCCACACGAACTTTTCTCGTTGTGTGAACAAGCCATTCATTTCCATCAATATCAATACAACCAACTTCATAATGAACACCGCGGAATAGCATCCAATCAACGGTTACTTGAAGTTTTCCTTTTTCAGCCGAAGTAATCTCTAGATCTTCCGGACGAATAACTACTTCAACGACTTCATTTGGACGGAAACCTTGGTCGACACATTCAAAACGTCTTTCCACAAATTCCACTTCGAAATCTTGTATCATTTTGCCATTAACAATGTTGGATTCTCCAATAAAATCAGCAACGAACTTATTAATCGGCTCGTCGTAAATATCAATCGGCGTACCGCTTTGTTGAATTTCGCCTTTATTTAATACAAAAATTTCATCGCTCATCGCAAGTGCTTCTTCTTGGTCATGTGTCACAAAAATAAACGTAATCCCAAGCCGTTTTTGCAAATCGCGCAACTCATATTGCATTTCGGTACGTAGCTTTAAATCAAGCGCTGACAGTGGTTCATCAAGCAAAATAACTTCTGGTTCATTGACGATTGCCCGCGCGATTGCGACACGTTGTCTTTGTCCGCCAGACATTTCGCTAATTTCTCTTTTTTCATAGCCTTTTAAGTTAACAAAGCGCAGTGCTTCTTGTACTTTTTTATCGATTGCGTCTTTTTTTAGCTTTTTAATACGCAGGCCAAAAGCCACATTTTCATACACGTTTAAATGTGGAAATAACGCATAATCTTGGAAAACGGTATTTACAGGACGTTTATTGGCTGGAATTTGGTTAATTACCTTATCCCCTAAGTAAATTTGTCCTTCTGAAGCTTCTAAAAATCCGGCAATTAAGCGCAAAATGGTTGTTTTCCCGCAACCAGATGGGCCAAGCAAAGTATAAAACTTCCCTTTTTCTATTTCAAAGCTGACATTGTCAAGCACTGGTGGATCATTATCAAATTGTTTTGTTACATTTTCAAAACGAATAATTGTTTCTGTCACAATCATTTACCTCCCTTATAAATATGACTCTGTCGCAACTAAGATGAGTGTCGCTTGTTCCGTTGATCGATTAATAATTTGATGTTCATCTGCGGCGTGGAAATAAATTGCTTCTCCTTTTTTAGCCACATACTCATTTCGACCAAGCAGCACGGTCACTTCCCCTTTTAGCACGTAAGCAAAAGTTTCTGAAAGTGATGGTTCAAAGCTTTTAAAACAACTGTTTGCTTCTATTTCAAGTAGAACGGGTTCCATTTCTTTTTCATTTGATTCTGGAACAAGCCACTTAATTCTGTAACCTTTTTCTTCATCTTCAAAGAAAGTATGCTCTAGTTCTCCGTATATTACTTTTTGATTATGTTCTTCTTCATCAAAGAAATCTTTCGGAGTAGAACCTAACACTTCCAAAATAGCAAATAACGTTTCAATGGAAGGAGAACTTAAATCTCGCTCTAGTTGAGAAATATATCCCTTCGTCAAATCCGTTCGTTCGCCTAATTCTTCTTGTGTCAAATTCTTACTGAGCCTAAGATTTTTTATGCGTTTGCCAATATCCATGTCTATGTCCTTTCTTTCAAGTTTAGTGATAGTAAACCTCAAGTCATAGAAGTTTACCAATATTAAACACAAAGTTTACTTACAGCAAGCTACATTATACAACAAAGCCTTACCATGGACAATAGTTTTTTTGATTTTTTTCTACGATAGATAAATCATTTTAAAACAAAAAAACCTTAAGAACGTTGCATTGTCCTTAAGGTCTTCTCTTATTCTAAAAAGTCATCATATAAATACGTTTCAATCATGTTGAGATTTTGGCGTAAGTCCCGGGCTAATTCCCTTGAGATCCCGCCTTTTTCAAACATATTCTGAATAATATCTCGTTCTAATTGGAAAGCCACTACTTGGACTTCGCGTTTTTTCTGTTCGAATTTTGCTCGCTTACCTCTTGGACTGTGTTCTTTTCTCACGCGTTCTAAGAAAATAGTGTGTTCGGTAATTAATGGTCCAATTATATCAGCATTTTCTTTCGTTAATTGTTCTTTGAGTTTAGAAATAATGAGTATTTCATTTTCTTCTCGTAGTTGGCGAATTGCTTGGAATCGTTCGCTATCTTTAGAAATACCTTTTTTCATTTTATGGGTGATTCTACGCCATTTTTTCGGATGAATGACAAGCATTATTAGACGATAAAGGAACATCCACGCTGTTTTTATTTTTGTTCGGAAGCGCTGTTTAATCGCTTGTTCCATCATATTAAGATAGTGTTGATAACGATAGCTATCTGTAGCAACAATGCGTCCTTCATCGGTCATTTTTTGGGTGTTTTCACGTTCCCACTGGATAATTTCTAATCGTTTCGCCCGTTCTCTTTCATCCATGCCTCGATTCGAAATATTATTTTGCTGTAAATCATAAATCCGTCTGCGGTAGTCTTCAATTACTTCATCTGTTGCGGCTTTCGTTTCTGGTAAAGTCTGTTCTTTCAATTCTCTAATGACATTTCGAAGTATCCGAATCCGTGTCGCAATTTCAGCTCGTTCATCTTCCGTTGTCACTTCTTCACTTTTTGCTAGTAACGGTAAGATAAACGTCGCAATAACTAGCGTACACAGAATAACACCTGACGCTATAAAGATAATCAGTGAGCGCTGCGGAAATAGTGATCCGTCATCTAAGAAAAACGGAATTGCGAGCGCACTGGCAAGCGTAACTGCCCCGCGAACACCAGAAAGCGATGTGAGCACAACTGGTCTAAACTTAGGTAGCTGTGTCTTTTTATTCTGTTTTTGCCTTTGTTTTGCGCCAATGCTCCATGATATGTAAACCCATAAGAAGCGCAGTAAAATCAAGGCTGCTGTGATAGAAAGTATATAAGCGATTACTTGTAAATTGCTACTACCGGAATCATTCCATACTACCTCGGTAATCGCAGGAAGTTGCGTACCAAGCAGTAAAAACACTAAGCCATTTAAAACAAAAATAATAACCGACCAAGTACTTTGCGAAACAACATTTAATTTAACTAATTGTGGATCCATTTTCTTTTGTTCCATTGAATGCATAATCCCGGCTGCAACTACCGCTAAAATTCCTGAAACGTGTAATTTCTCTGCCGCTAAATAAATAATAAATGGCGTTAAAATTTGGATAAGCATGTGAAAAGTAACATCTTCCATCCCAAGACCGCGAACCCATTTTAACAATCGGAATTTTAACCAACTTAAAACAAGCCCTACTAAAATACCACCAATCGCGATAATAAAAAAGCTAATACTCGCATCCATTAAACTAAATACGCCTGTCACCATCGCAGCAATCGCAAATTGGAAAGCAACTAGTCCTGAAGCATCATTAATTAGCGCTTCTCCTTCTAGTAAATTCATAATCCGTTTTGGCAAATTAATCCGCCCAGAAAGTGAACTAACGGCTACAGCATCAGTTGGCGCAAGAGCCGCTGCAAGAGCAAAAGCTGCTGCAAGTGGAACGGTTGGAATCATCCAGTGGACAAAATAACCAATCACAACAACCGTCGCAAACACAAGCCCGAGCGCTAATACTAAAATCGGCATCCGCATTCCCCAAAGTGCCGCTTTATCCGTCTGTCTGCCATCATTAAATAGCAAGGGTGCAATAAACATTACAAGAAAAAGTTCTGGATTGAGTTGTAAATCAAACGTAATTGGCATAATAGCGATAATTACACCAAGTCCGATTTGAATTAACGGCACCGAAACAAAGGGAACAAACCGATTAAGCAAATTAGAAATAAAAATAGCTACAAGTAATGCTAAAACATATAAAAATATCTCCAATATGTACCGTCCCCTTTCGTTTATTCTCCTATATTATTATGAAGCAAAATAAACGATCTCGCAAATATAAAACAGCCCTGCTCCTTTGTATTTGCTCACTTTACAAAGAAACAAAGCTGTTAGATTAAGTTACTTTTCTTTTTCATTCTTATATTTATCAATTTGATCATTTAAATTTTTCATTTTTTCATCTAAATGGGTAATGATTCTTGCGGCGTCTTGTAATTCTTTTACTAATTCTTCTGGCGCTTCTTGTTGATATTTATAATAAATTTTATGTTCTAAACTTGCCCAAAAATCCATTGCAACTGTTCGAATTTGAATTTCCACCGTCATTTTTTCCGAACGATTTGTTAAGAAAACTGGCACTTCACATAATAAATGTAAACTCCGGTAGCCATTCGGTTTTGGGTTAGTCACATAATCTTTTACTCGTTTAATCGTTATATCACTTTGGCCGGCAAGCATTTCATGAATACGAAAAATATCGGATACAAAAGAACAGGTAATACGAATTCCCGCAATATCGTGTACATATTTAAGTGCATTTTCTGGTGTAATATCCACATTTTTCTTTTCCAGTTTTGCCCCTATACTTTCGAGTGATTTGACCCGTGATTTCAAGTGTTCCATTGGATTATAGTCGTGAATAAATTGAAATTCTTCATTCAATATTTTAAGTTTCGTGTTCACTTCTTCTAGAGCAAAACGGTGAAGAAGCATAACATTTCGCCAATGCTTTAGTTCGTCTACTGATGGTTGTTCCATGATGACACTCCTTCCATATGTATAAACTTCCTATTCCATGTTACTACAAATCAGAAGCCAGCGTAACTATATGTCGAAAGTTTCACCACATTCTCATGAAATTTTCATAAAAAAGCCTAGAATAAAATTTATTCTAGGCTAACTCGCTATTTAACTAATTGGACAACTAATTACTTTATCGTTATCTGTCACAAGCAACAAATTACGATTATAATACTGTCCATCACTTTTTAATACCAGCGTTTTTTCTGTGTCATTATAATCGATCGTTAACGCATCTTCTAGAAATATTTCCGTCCAGCGCTTAATTAATACAGGACCGATATTTGAATCTATTATATCATCTTCAGGAGTTTTCTCTGCTACTAATCGAAGGGTAAATATACCACTGTTTTCACAGGAACACCCTTCTGTATCGTAGTATAAATGCAACTGACCGGAAAGATTTGAACGAAGCGCATTTAGCCGATTTATGGCGCTATCTGTAAATGTTATATACATAACCAATCACCTCTAACTCTATTATACACCTGAGTTACTAAGATTTCGCGTGAGTTGCTTACTTTCGATTTATTTCACAAATTAGACATTGGGTTTTCATTCCTTTGCGTGTTATGATAGGTATGTATTTACAAAGGGGGAGAAACACGCAGATGAGCGCTTATCCAAAATTCGATGTTATTTTAAAAGCATTAAATTTGTCTAGTGTAGGAGTAATTATTACAGATCCTGAGCAAAAAAACAATCCGATTATTTTTGTGAACACAGGCTTTGAAAATATTACTGGCTATACTAAAGAAGAAGCTATTGGCTCTAATTGTCACTTTTTGCAAGGAGATGATACTGACAAAGAGGAAGTTGCGAAAATCCGTCATGCCATTAACGAAAAATCAACTGCGAATGTTCTACTAAAAAATTACAGGAAAAATGGCACTTCATTTATGAATGAGCTGACAATTGAACCGATTTATGATGATAATGACCATCTATATTTTGTCGGCATTCAAAAAGATGTGACGACCGAGCATAATTATCAACTGGAACTTGAAAAATCCTTATGGGAAATCGAAAAACTATCCACGCCAATTGTTCCCATTAAGGAAAATATTTGTGTGCTGCCGCTAATTGGTTCCTTGACCCACGACCGGTTTCAGCACATGTCCGATTATGTCAGCGAATATATGGATAATGGGAAAGAAGATTACTTAATTATGGATCTTTCTGGTCTTGCTGATTTTAATGAAGACGCTGTAATGAATCTTGTGAAGTTCCATGGCTTTATGAAGCTCACAGGTGTGGAACTAATTATTACGGGGATTTCACCTAAATTTGCGATGACTTTAATGCGCTACCAAGAAAATCTATCTAGTTTAACTACTTATAGCACAATCAAAGAAGCACTACAATTTTACTAAAACATATTGCAAAACAACCCATTTTCCGTTATTATGGGTAAATAATCAAATATAAACCCTCATCCAAATGGTGAGGTAGAGGTTGCGAGATGCACTAGTAATTTTTTCGAGGCGAAACAAAGACGCCAATGACAAAAAACGAACAGGTTGATCGCCGAAGTGACTATTTTCTCTTTGTATCGAAATAGTTGTTGGGACAGTTTCCTAAAGGAGCTGGACTGCTATAAGAATTTGTCGAAATTTCTTATAGGTGTGCTATCTGACAAAATGATGTTGGTAAAATACGTAACAGCCAATTTCTTGCAGATTGGCTGTTTTTTTGCGCACTTCCTCTGATAAAAGAAAGGGAGATTTATAGTGAAAAAAGAAACACATGGCGAGATTCGTCGTGACTTAAAGACAAGGCATCTATCCATGATAGCAATTGGTGGTTCAATCGGAACCGGTTTATTTTTAGCAAGTGGAAATGCGATTCATACTGCTGGGCCTGGTGGAGCGCTAGTTGCTTATATTGCAATTGGCATTATGGTGTACTTTTTAATGACAAGCTTAGGTGAAATGGCTACATACATGCCTGTTTCCGGCTCATTTAGTACGTATGCTAGTCGTTTTGTTGATCCAGCTTTTGGTTTTGCACTCGGTTGGAACTATTGGTTTAACTGGGCGATCACGCTTGCGGTCGATATTTCAACAGCGGCGATTATTGTTCAATTTTGGTTGCCGAATACGCCTGCTTGGCTCTGGAGTGCGATTTTCTTACTCTTGATTTTCGGTTTAAATGCCCTATCGGTAAAAGCTTACGGGGAGTCAGAGTACTGGTTCTCGATTATTAAAGTAGCGACTGTTATTATTTTTCTTATCGTCGGTGTGCTGACAATTGTTGGTATTCTTGGCGGCGAAGTGATTGGCTTTTCTAACTTTACAGCAGGAGATGCACCATTTAAAGGTGGATTTTTCGCGATATTAGGTACATTCTTGATTGCTGGATTTTCTTTCCAAGGGACTGAAATGGTTGGGATTGCAGCTGGTGAAAGTGCTACTCCAGAAAAAAGTGTTCCTAAAGCGATTAAGCAAGTTTTCTGGCGGATTTTGTTATTTTATATTTTTGCGATTTTCATTATCGGGATGATTATTCCTTATACTAATCCGAATTTACTGAGCGCTGAGGCAACAGATGTGGCGATTAGTCCATTTACGCTGGTATTTGAAAAGGCTGGGCTAGCTTTTGCGGCTTCGGTAATGAACGCGGTTATCTTGACTTCCGTTCTATCCGCGGGTAATTCAGGTCTTTACGCTTCCACAAGAATGCTTTGGGCAATGGCTCGCGACAAAAAAGCTCCTAAATTCCTAGGCAAAGTAAACCGTCGTGGTATCCCGATGGCTGCACTTATTGTGACAACCATTGTTGGTGCGATGACATTCATTACTACGCTTACCGAAAATGGGACAGTGATTTATACATGGCTCCTTTCTGCCTCTGGTTTAACCGGATTTATCGCTTGGGTCGGCATCGCTATTAGCCATTACCGATTCCGTAAAGCTTTCATTAAGCAAGGCCATGATTTGAACGAACTAAAATATAAAGCCAAATTTTTCCCTTTTGGTCCGATTTTAGCTTTAATCTTATGTATTTTAGTTATTGTCGGTCAAGATTACGCGGCATTTTTAAAACCAGAATTTACGAATCCTGCTTGGTGGCAAAAAATCGGTATTTCTTATATCGGCCTCCCTATTTTCCTTATCTTCTGGTTATCATTTAAATTTACAAATAAAACAAAAGTCATTCCACTGGAAGACTGCAAATTTGATCAAAAATAAAAAAACATCTCTTGTTCATTCATTTTTACTTGAATGATACAGGAGATGTTTTTATTTACTCTTTTTGAGTAAGGTTTCTACTTTTTTATTTAAGCGGATTAATCCTTCTATTTCTTCTTCGGTCAAATTTTCAAATACTTTCATCATCGCTTTGTACATAAAAGCGTTTGCAGTGGAGCGCTTGGATAAGTCTTCTCCTTTTTTTGAAAGCTTTAGTGTTAAATCCATATTATCAGTTGGGATTGTTTTGTTTAATTTTACAACAAGGCCTAAGCTAATTAACCCGTCCACATTAGCCGCGGCAGAACTTCCAGTAATTATTAATCGTTTCGTTAAATCCGCTACCGAAATGCCAGGTGTGCTATAAATCACATTAATCATCGCAAGTTGCTGAATTGTTAGTCCTAAGCTAGCCGCATTTTGATCGGCATATCCCGCTGAAATCCGCTGTATTGACCAATAAGTTTTTAATAATTCACTAATATTTTCTGTATCTGTATTAATTTTTTCCATCATTCAACCTCCTCTTACCACCTATTCTACGCACTTTATTAGAAAAACTCAATCATATTTACGAAAAAAATATATTTATAATACGTTTTTATAGTTGCTTATTAAAAGTAAGTATGATATAGTTTACTTATAAACAGTTAAGCAATTGCTTTTCTAACGTGTAAAAGTATTTTTTCTAAGGTTTAATATCAAACAATTTAGGCTAGATTATAAGAGAATGCTTTTATAAAAAAACATATTTGGAGGAATGAAAAAATGACAGTAGAAAAATGGAACGTAGACCCAGCGCATAGTTCAATCGAATTTCAAGTAAAACACATGATGGTATCAAAAGTAAAAGGTGCATTTAGCGATTTCACAGCAGATATTGAAATGGATCCAGAAGATTTAACAACAGCAAAATTAAACTTCTCTGTATCAGCAGCTTCTGTAGATACTCGCCAAGCACAACGCGATGGGCATCTAAAAAGTGAAGATTTCTTTAATGTAGAAAAATATCCAAACGTTACTTTTACAGCAACAAAAATCACAGCAGATGGCGATGATGAATACGAAGTGACTGGTGATTTAACGATTCGCGACGTAACTAAACCTCTTACACTTGAAGTAAGCTATGAAGGTACTGGAAAAGATCCAAACACTGGTAACATGGTAGCTGGCTTTGAAGCAAAAGGTAAATTCAACCGTAAAGACTTTGGCCTAAATTACAATGCTGCATTAGAAACTGGTGGCGTACTTATCGGTGACGAAGTAAAATTAAACATCCAAATTGAAGCAAGTAAATAATTACTGAAACTACGAGTAGCTAGCCTATTCGTGGTTTTTTTTGTAGCTTTATTCTCCCTTTTAGGATAAAATAGTTCTATTGTTTTTAAAAAAGGAGGCTAACATCGCTATGGAAAATAAACAAAATGGGCAGCTAGGTGGAATTATCGCCGGAGCTCTCGCATATGTATTTTGGGGTGTCCTTCCGATTTACTGGAAGCTAGCCACAAATGTCCCTCCTATGGAGATTTTGGCCTATCGAATTATATGGTCTTTTATTTTTATGCTATTTTTGATTGTTTGTTTACGAAAGACTTCGATGGTTTTTCAAGAAACAAAGGACGTTTTGCTTAAACCAAAAACGCTTATCGCCATTATTGCGGCAGCTTTTTTAGTTACTGGAAACTGGTATTTATTCATTTACACAGTGAATAGCGGGCATGTGACCGAAGCAAGTCTTGGTTACTATATAAATCCACTTGTAAATGTACTTCTCGCAACGGTGATTTTAAAAGAACGATTGAGTCGCGGTGAGATTATTGCAGTTATCTCGGCAACAATTGGCGTCTTAATTCTCACATGGCATCTTGGGTCCGTTCCTTGGGCAGCAATCGGTATGGCTGTTTCCTTCTCCCTTTATGGGTTGATTAAAAAAGTCGTTTCCGTTTCCGTATGGACTGGTTTAACACTTGAAACGATGATTATCACGCCATTCGCACTCATTTATGTACTCTTTTTCGCGACGAATGGATTAATGCAGTATGCCGCGCAAACAAATATTATTTTAGTTGGCGCTGGGATTGTTACCGCTATTCCACTACTTTTATTTGCGACAGCTGCGAAGAAAATCAGCTATACAATGGTCGGCTTCTTGCAATATATTGGACCTACGTTAATGCTTGCTCTTGGTGTCTTACTTTTCAAAGAAAGTTTTGACCACATCCAATTATTTGCCTTCATGTTCATTTGGTTGGCGCTTATTATTTTCACGATTTCACACATTTATTCCGCAGCAAAAATCAAACAATTAGCAACCGCTGCAAAAGAACAATCATAAAAAAATGTTTTCCGGTCCCCTCTTTCGGGAATAATTCTTCTATCAAGCGAGAAGCTATTCCATAAAAATGAATAGGGGGCTTTTTTCATGAAAATTGGTATTATTGGCGCTACGGGTCGAGCTGGTTCAAGAATTTTAGAAGAAGCAAAAAGTCGTGGCCACGAAGTAACAGCTATTGTAAGAAATGCTGGGAAAATAACGCAAACGCATAAAGATATTAATATTTTACAAAAAGATATTTTTGATTTAACGCTTTCAGATTTATCTGATCAAAATGTCGTCGTTGATGCTTATGGTGTCAGCCCAGATGAAGCAGAAAAACATGTGGATTCGCTTGATCATCTGATTTCTGTTTTAAATGGAACTGTATCTCCGCGCCTAATTGTCGTTGGCGGGGCAGCAAGTCTTCAAATTGATGAAGATGGTAACACCCTTTTAGAATCAAAAGGACTTAGAGAAGCACCATACTATCCAACTGCTCGTGCTCAAGCAAAACAGTTGGAACATTTAAAAGCAAATAAGGCAGAGTTTAGTTGGACTTACATTAGCCCTTCTGCCATGTTTGAGCCAGGTGAACGTACTGGCGAATATCAATCTGGGAAAGATCATCTTTTATTTGGTAGTGATGGTAATAGTTTTATCAGCATGGAAGATTATGCTATCGCCGTTTTAGATGAGATTGAGCGACCAAACCACTTAAATGAACGATTTACAGTGGCTGGAAAATAACACGAAAGTCGAAGGAGCAAAACGCTTCCTTCGACTTTTTTATCCGAAATAATACTCCCAATTGCCAGAAAATTCCTGTATACTAATGCTATATGCAAAAAAGGGAGGAAGAAAATGGTTCTACTTGGTGCGCTAGTTAATGGGCTAGGGATTTTAATTGGCTCTATAATTGGCATGAAATTACATAATATCCCTGAACGTATGAAAGATACTGTCATGAAAGGGATGGGTTTATCCGTTATCGTCCTTGGTATTCAAATGGCATTTAAAACGAGCAACTCGCTTATTGTTATTTTAAGTATTTGTTTTGGAGCTGTTATTGGTGAATGGCTTAATATAGATTACCATCTTAATCAACTCGGGCACTGGATTGAACGGAAAGTCGGTGCAAAAGGAAAAAGTAATGTTTCAAAAGGCTTTGTTACTGCTACACTTATTTTTGTGATTGGCGCGATGGGAATTATTGGCGCGCTTGATAGTGGCATTCGTGGTAATCATGATGTACTTTATACGAAATCAGTGATGGATGGATTTATCGCCCTTCTTCTTAGTACGACACTTGGTTGGGGCGTTATGCTCTCGGCTATTCCGGTGTTTTTATTTGAAGGCCTTATCGCGCTTTTTGCAACACAAATTGATCAATTCATTCCAGCAGACCTGATGGCACTTATTATTAAAGAACTAACGGCTACTGGCGGAATTATGATTTTGGCTATTGGTCTCAACCTGCTTGGTTTAACGAAAATTCGGGTCGCGAATCTGGTTCCGGGGATTTTGGTTGTTGCGCTGATTGTTGCGGGGCTTTATTATTTTTAAAAGAAAAAACAGAGAATCGCTCGTCTCTGTTTTTTTAATTTCGTTTAAATGGTTCTTTTACATCTAAACTTATTAAATCTGTATAGGTTTGCGGTTTTCGGTAGGCATTTCCCCACGTTTCATTTTCCCTGTAACTTCGAATCTCGTCTAAATTAAATTCAGCAATAAAAATACCTTCTGAAACGTCGTCTGTTTCAATAATCGTATTATCGCGGTAATCCTCATTTTCATCAAAAACAATCGGGGAAAAAGCAGTGGATCTGCCCCATTTCTCTCCAGGATAGTTTGCCATTGCAACGCCAACCATATTTTCAAAAGCACGAGAGTTTAGTTGGTTCAGTCTAGCTGGATTCATATCGCATGCATTTGGAACAAGGATAATTTCTGCCCCTTTTAACATTAAAACTCTGGCGCTTTCCGGGAATTCTCTGTCGTAACATATCATCACACCAAGTTTTATGCCATCAAACTCACAAACGTTAAATTCGTCCCCGCTTTGCAGCAATGCTTCTAAAGAGAAATCGCACGTATGGACTTTAGCGTAATCTAGAATTATTTCTCCATTTCGGTCAATTATAATAGCTGTATTTTGCGGTTTTTGTTTTGTTTTAGATAAATAAGTAGCACAAACGCCAATGTTTAGTTCTTTCGCGAGTTTTCTTAAAGTAGTAACGTATGCGCTATCTCGTGCTACTGCATCTGCCAACCACCGCGTGCGCTCTTCTTCAAAACCAGCATCCATTGGCTCATCAAAGGCTGTCTCAAAAGGTGGCGCGTAGCCGTTTGACCACATTTCGGGAAAAAGGACTAAATCGGCTCCTTTTCGGTGCGCTTCTTTTATATACTTTATAGATAAATTTAAATTTGCCTCTTTGTCATTTGGTACTGCTTGTTGTTGTACTAAAGCGACTTTAAGTGTAACCATGTGCCCCCTCCTAGTCAACTAATTAATGCAATTATAACATCTATTGCTAAAAACAAAAAAACACCAACAACCCGAAAGTTGCTAGTGTCTATAAAAATCTTAGTTCATGCCACCCATGAAGAATGCTGTTGTTAATTCTTGCATGAATGCCATATCGTTTTGCATTTTCCATAATGAATCATCATCTGGATCTGCTTTTAGTTTAAGTGTAATTGTTTTTGCTTCTGATACTGCATCTGCATTTTGAACAGCTTTAGTGTAGATTTCCATTGTTTTTTCAGCCATTTTTTGATCATCTGTAGCAATTGATGGATCAGCAGTTGCTGCTTTTGTTAGTTCTTCTACTAATTCTGTTTGAACGCCCTTCATGTCTAGGCCTTTAACAGCGAACTGAATTTCTGGACTTTCTTTGTCGTCATTTGTTACTTTAGTAGTGTACGATGTTTTTTCGTTTACTTGTTTACGAAGTGCATTATAGAAATCATCCACTTGTTTGTCTAAGTTAACATCACTTGAAAAACTTGCAGTGAATGTACTAATGAAGCTTTCTTTAAAACTAGTTTCAAATTCTTTTTCGAATTTAGAACCATCTTCACCATATACGTCTTTAACTTTATCCGTGTCTTTATTATAAACAACGGCGTTAACTGTGATTTCTCCTGCTTTTTTTGGTTCAACCCTTGATGCGCCGCCACATGCACTTAAAACAAGTACCATCGCAAGCACAAGAACCATGCTAAATAACCCTTTTTTCATTAATAAATCTCCCTTTCTTATTTGAATTCCATTTCATTGTACAGAAAGCAGCGATAAAAGCCAACTATTTAACTAAAAGTGTCATAATTTGTACATAAATTAAAATTAATTGAGGTGAAACAATTGAATAAAAAAACAAATGCGTGTCGAATTTTGGATAAACAGAAGATTAGTTACCAATTACGTGAGTATGAATGGAGTGAAGACGCGCTTGATGCACTTCATGTTGCAGAAGAAACGGGGAATAATCCTGCGCAAATTTTTAAAACGCTCGTTCTTACTGGCGATAAAACAGGAAATATCGTCGCGTGCATTCCAGCTGATAAAACCTTGCATTTAAAACACTTAGCGAAGATTAGCAGGAATAAAAAATGTGAATTAATTCCAGTTGATACGTTGGAAAAGCTAACAGGTTATATTCGCGGTGGTTGTTCTCCTATTGGTATGAAGAAACTATTTCCAACTTTTATTGATAATAGTGCAGAACAGCTGGATACTATCTTAATTTCAGCCGGAAAAAGAGGACTTCAAATCGAACTAGCCCCTTTTGACTTAAAAAAAGTAGTGCGTGCGGAGTTTGCAATGATTACCGAAGATTAAGTTTAACGAAGGAGAATGATGTTTTATGAACATATCCGTATACGTTGCAAGCGCATTTAGCAAAAATAACAACGGCGGAAATAAAGCTGGCGTAGTATTAAATGAACCAACATTAACTACCCAACAAAAAATGGCGATTGCAAAACAACTAGGCTATGCGGAAACAGCTTTTGTAACCGATTCTAAAATTGCCGATTATAAATTAGAATATTTTACACCAAAAGAAGAAGTTGATTTATGCGGGCATGCGACTATTGGTTCTTTTGCGATATTGATGCATTTAAATAGACTTCATAAGAATCAATATACAATCGAAACAAATAGCGGTGTTCTTACTATTACATTAAAAGACGGTACTATCTTCATGGAGCAAAATCGCCCAAATTTCTATGATATAATCCCGCCAAATGAGCTAACTGAATGCTTTGACTTAAACAAGGTTAATACAAACTATCAAGTTCAAATTGTCTCAACTGGTTTAAAAGATATATTAATTCCAATCAAAAGTGAAATAGATTTACATGCCTTAGAGCCAAATTTTGAAAAGATCCGGGAAGTTAGTGCGACTTATGATGTCGTTGGAATGCATCTTTATACTTTTAATAACGACCGAATTATTTGTCGGAATTTCGCCCCGCTATACGACATTAATGAAGAAGCAGCAACAGGGACTTCGAATGCTGCTTTAGCATGTTATCTTTATAAAAATCATTACTTGCGAAAAGAGAATTATCTGTTTGAACAGGGCTATTCTTTGGACTCGCCTTCTGAAGTCTTAGTTAATTTAGCATTGAGTAATAATGATGAGATAGAAAAAGTGTTTGTGGGTGGTAAAGGATATTACTGTGAAAAGAAGAATTTAACTATTGAATAGAAAAAAGCCGCCCGTTGGATGGGCGGCTTTTTAATTAATCATTATCGGTTTGGACATGCTCATTGCTAGAAGCTACGTGCTTTACTTTCTGAGCTATCGCGCCAACTGGATCTGCATCGCGCGCTTGTTTCACTTTGTTTCCAATCATTTCGACTGGGGCGCTTTCTCTTACTTGTTTTGCTTTACCAAGGATTTTTTCTCTTGGGTTAAATCGTGTATTGGTTTCTTTTTCGGTGATAACTTCTGTCGTTTCTAGTTGTTTTCTGGCGATGGAGAGCATTAGTTTGATTCGATTTAGTTGATTCACAGAACTTGATCCGGCATCGTAGTCAATCGACATGATGTTAGCTTCTGGATACATTTTTTTGAGTCCTTTAATCATCCCTCGACCGGTAATATGGTTTGGCAAACAAGCAAATGGTTGTAAGCACGCGATATTTGGTACGTTACTATCGAGTAATTCAAACATTTCTCCTGTTAAGAACCAGCCTTCACCCATTTTATTTCCGAGTGATAGTAATTGGCTCGCTTTTTCAGCAATAGATTCGATACTTGCTGGTGCTTCAAAGCGTTCACTTTTCTTCAGCGCATCTGTCACTGGTTTGCGGAATTGATTAATGAGCGGAATCGCAACGCTTTGTTTCGCGAATGATTTTACTTTGGAACGTCCGAAAGTATTCGCTGCAAAATGATCGTCATAACAACAATATAAAATGAAATCTGTTAAGTCTGGAACAACCGCTTCTCCGCCCTCGTCTTCAATGACATCAACAATATTATTATTAGCCCCGGGATGGAATTTCACGAGAATTTCTCCAACCACACCAACTCTTGGTTTCACTTCATTTGTAATTGGCAGGTTATCAAAAGCGCGAACCATTTCGTTTGCTAATTTTTTATATGCTACGAAGGAATAATTTTCCATTAGAGCACGTCCGGCATCAAGGTATTTACGGAATAGTTTATTCGCACTTCCTGGTTCGACTTCATATGGTCTGGTTCGGTATAGCATTCGGTCGAGGGCATCACCTAAACTAATTCCAGCCAAGAAACGAATGAGAACTTTTGGCGTCATTTTAAAACCTGGTTGTTTTTCTAACCCATTAGCATTAAGCGAAATAACTGGGATATGGTCAAGGCCAGCTTCTCCAAGTGCTTTTTTCAACATCGAGATATAGTTGGTTGCCCGGCATCCTCCGCCCGTTTGCGTCATCAATACCGCTAAATTATTCACATCATAATCACCATGTTTCAGCGCATCCATCATTTGTCCGATAGTTAAAATCGCCGGATAACATGCATCATTATTTACGTAACGTAACCCCTCATCAACCGCGCGAGGCGTAACTGCTGGTAACACTTCCAAGTTATAACCGCCCACTTTACAAGCTGCTTCTAACATTTCAAAATGGGTCGGAGCTAGCTGTGGCGCTAAAATAGTATAGGTTTTCTTCATTTCCTTTGTAAATAATGGTCGTTCTTTTGGTTTTGCCATAATTCCTGGTTTCACATTGTTTTTCTCACGTTCTTCCATTGCTGCTTTTAACGAACGTACGCGAATACGAGCGGCACCAAGGTTGTTGATTTCATCGATTTTAAGTAGTGTATATACTTTATTATGACCTTCAATGATTTCTTGGCACATATCCGTCGTAATTGCATCAAGTCCGCAACCAAATGACGTCAATTGCACAAATTCTAAATCTTCACTTTTAGCAGTAAAGCTAGCTGCGCGATATAGTCTTGCGTGATATTTCCACTGATTTTCGACGCGGAGTTTATGGTCAATTTCACCAAGATGAGAAATTGAATCTTCGGTAAGAACCGCCATGCCATTCATCGTAATAAGTTCAGGAATGCCGTGGTTCACTTCTGGATCAATGTGATACGGGTGCCCAGCAAGAACAATTCCTTTAATTTTATTTTTCTTAATATAAGTAAGTGCCGCTTCTCCTTCAGCTTGAATATCTTTACGGCAAAGTTCTGCTTCCTCTAATCCAGCTTGGACTGCTTTTTCCATATCAGCAGCTGGAATTTCTGGGAATGCGAGACTCATTTGTTCGATTAATGCTTTTTCATTATCTAACGTTAAAAATGGACTAATCATCGGGATGTTTTTTTCTTCCAAAGCATCCACATTCACACGAATAACTTCAGGATAACCGGCCACCACTGGACAGTTAAAGTTATTTGTCGCCTCGCCAAATTCTGGTTTTTCATAAACAACAGATGGATAGAAAATGCGATCCGCTTTTTTCTTAATTAAATCCATAATATGACCATGTGTTAATTTGGCTGGGAAACAAACCGCTTCAGAAGCAATCGTTTCGATACCTTTGTCATACAGGTTTTTAGACGATTTAGACGATAAAACGACACGGAAACCTAAGTTTGTTAAAATCGTATGCCACAGCGGATAGTTTTCAAAAACATTCAGCGCACGCGGTATGCCAATGGTGCCCCTTGTAGCTTCGGATTTTTTCAGTGATTTGTAATCAAAGGTACGTTTTAATTTATACGCATATAAGTTTGGTAGTAAGTTGCGTTTTGTTTCGACACGTTCGCCGCGTTCACAACGGTTTCCACTAACAAACATCCGGTCATCGCCAAATCTTGTCACGGTTAACTGGCATGTGTTACTACAAAGGTTACAACGTGATTGCGACGTATCTGCACTAAATTCACGTAATTTTTCCAGTACGAGCATCTCGGTTACTTCGCCAGTTTCATAATGTTCCCTGGCGATTAAAGCAGCACCATAAGCCCCCATCATTCCCGCAATATCCGGTCGAACAACTTCCCGCCCTGTTAAAAGCTCAAAAGCACGTAATACGGATTCATTGTAAAAAGTTCCGCCTTGAACGATGACTTTTTCACCAATATCTTTCGGGCTACGGAGTTTAATTACTTTTTGAAGGGCATTTTTTACGACGGAATATGCGAGACCCGCGGATAAATCTTCCATACTAACGCCTTCTTTTTGCACTTGTTTCACTTTGGAATTCATGAACACCGTACAGCGCGAACCTAAGTCAACTGGAGCTTTTGCTTCCAAGGCTCTGGCAGCGAATTCTTCAATGGATAAATTAAGTGTTTGCGCAAAAGTTTCAAGGAACGAACCACATCCGGCTGAACAAGCTTCATTGAGCATTAAGCTATCCAGTGCCCCTTTTTTAATTTTCATACATTTCATATCTTGTCCGCCAATGTCTAAAATAAAATCAACATCCGGCAAAAACTCACGAGCAGCACGATAATGCGCTACGGTTTCTATTTCGCCAACATCAATTTTAAGTGCGGCTTTAATAAGCGACTCGCCGTAACCTGTAATTCCAGACTGCGCTATTCGAACTTTTTCTGGTAAGATTTCATATAAATCGCTTGTTGCATCAATAACAGATTGAAGTGGATTACCGTTATTGCTTGAATAAAATGAGTATAAAATTTCGTTGGTTTGGCTCATTAAAATTAATTTCGTTGTCGTTGAACCGGCATCAATTCCTAAATAAGCGTCGCCTTCATAATCTTCCAACTTCGCCCGTTTAGCTTTCATTTGATTATGACGTGCCCGAAAATCTTCTAAGTCTTCGTTATTTTCAAAAAGTGCTGGCAAAATAACCGTATCGGTCGCCATTGTTGTCATATCCATGTTAGACAGACGATTAATCATATCTGCCACTTTTATCGGTACATCGTTTAGCCCTGTAAAAGCAGTTCCAAGCGCAATAAAATATTCCGCATTTTGAGGTGCGATAATATCACTGTCTTTCATTTTAAGCGTTTCTGTAAAACGATAACGTAATTGATCAAGAAACGTAAGCGGACCTCCAAGAAAAGCTACTTTCCCGCGGATTGGGCGTCCACAAGCTAGCCCACTAATGGTTTGTGTAACGACACTTTGAAAAATCGATGCTGCTATATCTTCTTTTCTAGCACCTTCATTAAGTAATGGTTGCACGTCTGTTTTTGCAAAAACACCGCATCTAGAAGCGATTGGATAAATCGTATTCGCATTTTGCGCTAGTTCATTTAAACCAGTTGGATCGGTTTGAAGTAGTGTGGCGATTTGGTCAATAAAAGCACCAGTTCCCCCCGCACACGCATTATTCATTCGCTGCTCAATCCCACCGCTGAAATAAATAATCTTCGCGTCTTCCCCCCCGAGCTCAATGACTACATCTGTCTCTGGAATGACCTGTTCTACTGCTTCTGTACAAGCAATTACTTCTTGCACAAATGGTACATTCAAAAATTTGGAGATGGCAAGGCCTGAAGACCCTGTAATTTTAAATGTCATTTCGGTCATGCCACATTTTTTTTGCATATCTTGCATGATTTCTAGTGTTACTTTTTTAATGTCGGAAAAATGTCTTCGGTACGTTTGAAATAAAATATCCCCCTGGTCGTTAAGTGCTACGGCTTTTGCTGTTGTTGATCCCACATCTAAACCTGCATGAATCATTTTCTCATCCCTTTCGTTACGCCCTACTTGATATGTACAGAAATTCACATATCATTCGTTAATTGTATACTGCTTCACATATGTACGCATTTATAAAAATGAGTGAGTACTCACTCGAAATGCGTAAAGGCATCAAAACCTCTAAACACCTATCATTCTACACGATTTTTTTGATTTGTAAAGAATTTCGCGGAGCTATTTTTGCTTCAAAAAAAAGCAGTCACCCGCTAAAACTGCTTTCTTTAGCGAATGACTGTATTCTCGTTAATTATGTCTAATTTTTGTCTTTCGGTTTGATGCTTTTAAAATTTGATAAGCTATAGCTAGAATTAAGAACCATACTGGAGTTACAAATAAAGCGATACGTGTATCAGCTGCAAATCCTAGAATAATCAATAATCCTGCAAAGAAAATCAAACTCACCCAGTTCATAAATGGCGATAATGGCATTTTAAATTTACTTTTGGCAGAGATTTCCGGATGTTTATGACGGAAACGTAAATGTGCCACTAAAATAATGCCCCAAACCCAGATAAAGCAAATCGTTGCGATACTTGTAACTAAAATAAATACTTGCTCTGGTAGAATATAGTTTAAAAATACACCGATAAGTAAGCATGCTGTAGAAGTGATTAACGCGGTTGCTGGCACTCCATTTGAACTTAAGTGGTGCATTTTCTTCGGTGCTTTTCCTTCTGCTGAAAGTGTATAAAGCATCCGACTAGTACTAAAAATACCACTATTACAAGAAGACATCGCGGCTGTTAATACAACGAAATTAATAATTCCTGCCGCGGCCGGAATCCCAATCATCGTAAACACACTAACGAATGGACTTGTGTCTGGATCAATATTACTCCACGGATAAATGGACATTAGTACTAATAAAGCACCAATATAGAAAATCAAAATCCGGATTGGAATATTATTGATTGCTTTTGGAAGTGTCCGCTCTGGATCATCTGCTTCTCCCGCTGTCACCCCAACAAGTTCAATCCCAACAAACGAGAAGGTCGCCATTTGGAACGCGAGTAAAAATCCAGCTACTCCATTTGGGAAAAAGCCACCATAATCAATTAAATTAGAAAATGATGCTGTACTAGTTCCATGTTTATAACCAATAAATACAAGTACAAATCCGATTACGATTAAAGCGATAATAACAACCACTTTAATAATCGCAAACCAAAACTCAATTTCGCCAAAAGCTTTGACTGTAGCTAAGTTAAATAATAGTAAAATTAAAACACAACCTAATGCTGGAATCCACTGAGGTAAATCAGGTACCCAAAACTTCACGTACATTCCAACTGCTGTGATTTCTGCAATTCCGGTTACAATCCAGCAAAACCAGTAAGTCCAACCAGTAATAAAGCCAGCCCACGGTCCGATAAATTGTTCCGCAAATTCGGTAAAAGATCCTGTTGTTGGATTATGTATTAATAATTCTCCCAAAGCTCTCATAACAAAGAATAAAATAGCCCCAATAATTAAGTAAACTAACATGATAGAAGGTCCGGCTAAATGAATTGACTTCCCTGCTCCTAGAAAAAGCCCTGTACCAATTGCTCCGCCAATCGCAATCAACTGAATATGTCTATTTTTCAGTCCTCTTTGCAATTCTTCTTTTTGCTCTTCCATCTCTATTCATCCCTTTCGAGTAACTAAACAGAATAAAGTGCCGAGTTGAGTCAGCACTTTATCCATCAATCTACTTCTCTACTTTACCAATTTATAAAGGGATTAGCAATCTTTTTATATGTTTTTATTGGTCTAGACAGTTGATAATACTATATTAACATTTAATATTAAAAACTATTTTTCACAAACTTTTTTAGAATTCAGCAGCACTTTCATGCGCTACCGCTTTAGCAGCTG
Organism: Listeria innocua; assembly: GCF_028596125.1. GTDB lineage: Bacteria > Bacillota > Bacilli > Lactobacillales > Listeriaceae > Listeria > Listeria innocua. The sequence goes on along the minus strand of NZ_CP117229.1, from coordinate 754,320 downwards.
CAACGATTTCCGCTTCTTTGCTTGGATTGTGGTCAATACCTTCCACAAAAATAGATGGTACTACATCAATACCGATAAATTGTAAAATTGTGCGCAAATAAGGTTCTCCGTGAGTAAATGAACTTGTTGGTCCAGCAGAATAAATACCACCGCTACCATGAATCAAAATCGCTTTTTTACCTTTTAAAAGTGCTTCTGGGCCGTGTTCTGTATAGCGGAATGATTTACCAGCAATAACAAAAGTGTCTACATAAGCTTTTAAAAGTGGCGGGATTCCAAGGTTCCAAAGTGGGAAAACGAATACATATTTGTCTGCTGCTAAGAATTGCTCTGTAAGCGCATTGTAGGCATTTAATCTTTTTTGTACATCTGGAGCTAAATCAGTAAATGCTTTACCTGCTTGTAATTCGCGGCCAGCTGTCATTAATTCTAAATCTAATAACGGAACTTCTGTATTATATAAAACTAATTCTTCTACTGTATCAGACGGATTTTTCGCTTTGTATTCGTCGATGAAAGTAGCTGCTACTTGCGAACTTCTGGATACTTCATTTGGAAGTGGTGACGCTTTAATAAATAGTACTTTTGACATTATGAAAACACCTCATTGATTTTATTTGTTCCTTCTATATAATAGTACTATCCGAGCGGGGAGTCAATTTGATTTTAAGCAAATAATCATTGACATTTTCACTAGGAATGCTAAGATAAATACAGAATTCTAGAGTGTATTAGCATCATTCAATACACACTCCGTTTTTCAATACACTAATTGGAGGTTTTATAATTGAAGCGTATTGACCGTATTTATGAATTTATTTTAGAAAACCCTTCAACTAAGTCGATTCGTGAGCAACTAGAAAATAATGAAGGCTTTACTGCAACTACTATTTCAGAAACATTAGATATTTTAAGAAATAACGTCAGCATGGAATTAAATGAACTCCATAGACAAGGCAAAATTATTAAAATCGTTGGGCGACCAGTGCTTTATTTTCCGAAACGAACGGTGGAAGAAGAAATTGGCCGCGTGCTTTCAGATAACGAACTAGAATTTGAAAGTTGTGAAGCACTTCTGAAAATTTTAAAGCCAAGTATCGTTGAAAGAAGCCCTTTCGATGATTTAATTGGCGTAAATGATAGCCTTAAAACCCCTGTCGAACAAGCCAAAGCAGCAGTACTTTATCCACCAAACGGCTTACATACAATGATTCTTGGACAAACTGGTGTGGGTAAAACATTGTTCGCTAACTTAATGTATCGTTTCTCGCAACATGCCAAACGATTGCCGGCTGATGCCCCTTTTATTATTTTCAACTGTGCCGATTATTATAATAACCCGCAACTCCTGATGTCCCATATTTTTGGTCATGTCAAAGGTGCCTTTACTGGTGCGGAAAATGATAAAGGCGGACTCGTTGAAAAAGCAGAAGGAGGTATTTTATTCCTCGATGAAATTCATCGTCTCCCTCCAGAAGGGCAAGAAATGATTTTTTATCTGATGGACTCTGGTACCTATAACAAACTCGGCGAAACTGACCGAACTCGAAAATCCAATGTTTTAATTATTGGAGCAACGACAGAAAATCCGGAATCTTCCTTATTAAAAACATTTATGCGTCGTATTCCGATTATTATTACTTTACCAAGCTTAGAAGAAAGAACTGCTTTTGAACGAGTGGAACTGCTTAAATACTTACTTTCTAGCGAGGCGCACCGTGTAAATAAACCGATTCGGATTGAAGATGAGGCCGCGAAAGCGCTGATTGGTAATACTACTTACGGCAATATCGGCCAGTTGAAATCAAACATTCAACTCGTTTGTGCGCAAGGTTTTTTAAACAGTTTTGATAAAGACGATGAAATTTTAATCGATTTTAAAACTTTACCGATAAATATTAAAGATGGCTTTTTCCACTTTAGTAATCGGCGCAAAGAACTTCAAGCCATCGCGGAATATCTAGAGCCTTACACGACGATTTTCCCTGAGCTAAACAACACGTTAATTACTTCCGACGAATATGAGCCAAACTTCAATCTTTATAAAATTATTGAAGATAAAGCTTCTATTTTAATGGATCAAGGTGTAGAAGATGACGATATTAAGAAATTTATCAAGATGGATATTGATATTCACCTCAACAGTTTCTATAACAAATTCAAAAACACCATCCATAATCGCGAAAATATTTTAAAAATCGTGAATGAAGAAATCCTTAATTTTGCAGAAGGTATTGAACAAAGAATCGAGCATCAGCTAGGCAAAAAGTTAAATGAGCGCTTCTTACTCGCCTTTAGTCTGCACTTGACTTCCTTTATTAAACGCATTGAAAGTAACAAACCGTTAAAATACACGAATATCGAAAATGTGGTTAATGATCAACCTGAAGCATATGAATTATCTCGTGAAATTAAAGATGATATTGAGGCTACTTTCCACATTCGCGTTCCAAATATGGAAGTAATGTATCTAACCCTTCTCATTAGCTCCTTGCTTAAAGAACAAGAAAATGCGCGCGTTGCTGTACTTGTTGCTACTCATGGAAATAATACCGCTAGTAGTATGGTTAGCGTTGCGAAAAAATTACTCGGCGAAGGATTGGTCGAAGGAATTGATATGCCGCTTGACCAAAGTCCGAAAATCGTGCTGGATAAGCTGACTGAACGAGCGAAAGAAATGGATATGGGACGTGGTCTACTTCTACTTGTTGATATGGGCTCACTCACAAGTTTTGCTCCAGTTATTTCTGAACGTACGGGCATTCCGGTTCGCTCAATTGATATGGTTTCAACCGCGACAGTTATCGAAGCCGTACGTAAATCAAACATTCTTGATATGGAGCTAGATAGTATTTACGATTCACTGAAAGATTTCCGTGGCTACGGGGGTTATAATTCTGATGATGACACACTCGATTCCAATCAAAAACCACACGCTATCGTTACTATTTGTGCGACTGGCGAAGGAACTGCTGAAAAACTTCAACTATTTATTGAAAATATTTTAGATACTATCACAACCGACGCCATCAAAGTCATCCCAATCGGTTTACATGAAATGGATACAAGATTAGAACAGCTACAAGAAGAAAACGATATTTTAATGGCTGTCGGAATTCAAGATCCAAAAATCCAAATCCCCTTCATCCCGCTTGAACGACTTTTTGGCATTGACGGTGAAGAACAATTAGTTAGCCTAGTTAAACAACGCAACATTATTGTTAAAAAAGGCGAAACTGGTCGAATCGCAAAAGAAATTATCGAAGAAAGCCTTAATGAATTTCTAACCTATCTTAATCCAAAGAAAACAATCGAAATTCTGAGCTCTTTTGCAACTGTATTAGAGAAAAAACTAGGTTACAAACTGGATAATACTTTTAAAATTAATTTACTCATCCATGTAGGATGCGCTCTAGAACGAATGGTTTTAAATGATGGTTTAGTCTACCGCGAACCAAAAACCATGCTAGACACAGATATTTTCAGTGCATTAGAACAAACAAATAAAGAAGTCATCTACAAAATGAACTTAAAGCTTACAAATGATGAACTTTGTTATTTGTATGATATTTTGAACGAAATTCAACCAGAAGTACTTTCATAAACATCAGAAAGCCAACAAAATTCTTACGTTGGCTTTTTTTATTTTCAACTATTGCGTTTTCTGCTACATTTTTTAGGGTAATGTTGTATGTATGTCTAAGATAAATATTTAGTGTATTAATGTAGTTATATAGCGTATTAAGCTCCTATTCACCTTTTAGTACACGCTTACAGAAGCCTTGAACCACTTCTATTAATAAAGGGGGTAGTTTAATACAGAAAAGTTGGCACAGTTTTTGCGTTAGTATTAATGGATGCTTCATATCCACGCTTTAAGGAGGAGATACTTATGCCAGTTGCAATTATTATTGGCACACATGGTGAAGCTGCGCGTGAATTGCTCAAATCAGCAGAAATGATTATCGGCAAACAGGACAATGTTGAATTTATTACGTTTGTTCCTGGAGAAAACACTGATACGCTTATTACCAAATATAAAGAAAAACTAGACAAATTAGATACTTCAGAAGGTGTTATTTTTATGGTCGACTTATTTGGTGGTAGTCCTTATAATGCTTCTAGCCAAATTGCCCTTCCAGAAGAGAATATGGACGTTATAACGGGCGTCAATATCCCAATGTTACTTGAAACACTCTCCATGCGTGCTGCAAGTAATCAAAAAGATCTAGTTAAAACTGCTATAACAGCAGGAAGTGATGGCGTTAAGTCACTGAAAGCATCATTACCAAAAAAAGAAACCGAAGTCGGGGAGGACGATTTATAATGGAAATTCGCTTAGCACGTATTGATGACCGCTTAATTCACGGTCAAGTAGCAACAGTTTGGACAAAAGAAACACAGGTAGAACGTATTATTGTTATAAGTGATGATGTAGCAAAGGATGAAGTGCGTAAAACCCTTCTTACACAAGTAGCACCTCCAGGAGTTAAAGCTAGTGTTGTTGACGTACAAAAAGGAATTCGTGTATACAATAATCCTAAATACGCAAAAACTCCAGTAATGCTTTTATTTACTAACCCAACAGATGTATTAACTTTAGTAGAAGCTGGTGTCAATATCACAACTGTTAATATTGGTGGCATGGCATTCCGCGAAGGTAAACACATGATTACCAATGCAGTTTCTGTCGATGCAACAGACGAAGCAGCATTCCGCAAATTAGACGAAAAAGGAATCGAACTAGAAATCCGTAAAGTCGCTTCTGATAATAAAGTAAAACTCATTCCACTACTTGATAAAGAAAAGTAGGCTTTCATTTTTAAAGTAGAAAGATATGCAAACGTTTAAAGGAAGACCTTTAAAGGGGTGATTCATGAATAAAAGCTCATGTAACAGACGCTTTCATTATTCAGTCATCATATTGAAATTATCTTTTTTATCATTTTAAAGAAAAATTGGGAGGGAAATATATGTCAGCAATACAATTAATCCTTGTATTCCTCGTATCATGTATTAGTGGTATGGGTAGTATTTTGGATGAGTGGCAAACGCACCGTCCATTAATTGCCTGTACATTAATCGGTCTTGTTTTAGGGGATATTACAACCGGTATCATTATTGGGGGAACACTTGAAATGATCGCGCTTGGCTGGATGAACATCGGAGCTGCTGTTGCACCTGATGCTGCACTTGCATCTATTATTTCTACTATCTTAGTTATTACAGGGGGACAAGATATTAGCGTAGGTATTTCGCTTGCGATTCCTTTAGCTGCTCTTGGTCAAGTACTTACAATTCTAGTTCGTACAATTACAGTTGCTTTCCAACACATGGCTGATAAAGCTGGTAAGGAAGGTAATCTGCGAAGTCTCGACTGGATACATGTTACTGCACTACTACTTCAAGCAATGCGTATCGCAATTCCAGCCGTTATCGTTGCGGTAACAGTTGGTACTAGCGCCGTAGAAAATTTACTCAATGCCATTCCTGATGTTATTGTTAATGGTCTTAACGTAGCTGGTGGATTTATCGTTGTTGTTGGTTACGCAATGGTTATTAACATGATGTCAGCTAAATATTTAATGCCTTTCTTCTTCTTAGGTTTTGTTGTAGCAGCATTTACTGCCTTTAACTTGGTAGCACTAGGTGTTCTAGGGCTAGTTGCAGCAATCGTATATATCCAACTAAATCCTAAATATCAATTGAAAGAAGCTATCCAACAATACGGTGGGGGCGGCGGCGGACGATCAGCGGATGATGATCTCGACGACGACCTTGACGACTAAGGAAGGGGGAGAAAAAATATGAGTGAACAAATTACAGTTAATGAAAAGAAAATAACGAAAAGTGATTTAATGGGCGTTTTCATTCGTTCCAACCTCTTCCAAGGGTCGTGGAACTTTGAACGTATGCAATCTCTAGGTTTCTGTTTCTCAGTAATTCCAGTAATTAAACGTCTTTATCCTGAAAAAGGACCTGATAGAGAACAAGCTATCAAACGTCACCTTGAGTTCTTTAATACCCATCCATATATGGCCGCACCTATCTTAGGTGTAACTACTGCGATGGAAGAACAAAAAGCCAATGGTGCTGATATTGACGATGGCGCTATCAACGGTATTAAAGTTGGTTTAATGGGACCACTTGCCGGTGTTGGGGATCCAATTTTCTGGGGAACTGTTCGTCCGGTACTTGCCGCTTTAGGTGCAGGTTTTGCAACTGACGGTAGTATCATCGGGCCAATTTTATTCTTCGTACTATTTAATGCAATTCGTCTAGGTTTCCGTTATTGGGGCGTATTCTACGGATATACAAAAGGTACAGATGTTGTATCTGATATGTCTGGCGGTCTGCTTCAAAAACTAACAGAAGGAGCTTCCATTCTCGGACTATTCGTTATGGGTGCCCTCGTTAATAAGTGGACAACAATCTATGTTCCACTTGTAGCTTATACAACAGAAGATTCTAAAACTGGTAAAGACGTTCCAACTACTGTCCAAAGTATCTTGGACCAATTAATGCCAGGTCTTCTTGCCCTTCTGCTAACATTCGCTTGTATGTGGATTCTGAAGAAAAAAGTCAATGCTTTATGGCTAATTTTGGGGCTATTCGTTGTTGGTATTCTAGGTTACTGGTCTGGTATTTTAGGACTTCCACCAGCTGGGTATTCACCGCTAGGATAATGAACTAAAATGAAAAAGCGGAGAACCGGAATTAGATCCGGTTCTCCCTTTTATTTACTTAATTATGTTACAATATTACTAAACTATACCAATGATAGATTGTGAGTGATAACTAAATGGTTTGGGATGCTACTAATATCTTTTTATTCATTGCCAACATATTGACGTTACTGTATATCTTGTATAATGATGCAGTAATTCCTCTTTCAAAAGGTAAAACAGTCTTAAGTGTCAAATTGCGTTCTCGTGGACGTTGGGATGGCTATATTTTCGTTGGAATCATTGTTCTTTTATTTGTTTCCAATACATTCTTTCGTGAAGGTCCGTTCTCAACTTCGGTATTACTTGCTGTTATGGGTGTATTATTCATCTATATTTGTTTCTTCCGTAGTTCAAAAGCTGTTTTTAAAGAAACAGGACTTTATTATGCCCTTCTATTCTTCCCATACGCTAAAATCGAACGAATGAATTTATCGGAAGACGGTGTGTTAGTCATTGAAACTAATCGCCAACGTTTGATGCTCTTTGCAAGATCTGAAAAAGATTTAGAAAAAATGCTCGCTGTATTTACTACATATAGCTAAAAAACGCCACGCTCACCTTCCCTTTTAAGAGAATGGAGCATGGCGTTTTTTTATATACCAACATTACTTAATTCTATTTCCGGAATAACAAATTCAACAAATCTTCCATGGAGCATTTCGATTTCTTCGCTGAATTTCGTATCAAAACAAATAATACTTTCTTCTAGACGGAGTACCGCAAAGCCATCTTCCTCGTAGTCCTCCAACTTCCCAACTACATGAACTAAGCCATCTTCATCTATTTCTAATAAACAATGTTTTTCTTCACTTTCATGCAAAAGTTCCGCGGTAATCATATCAGGTATCGTAATTTCTACCGTGTAAACCCTACTTGGTTCTGGGTCTTCATCGGCCCATATACCAACGCATTCACCATATTCACTACTAAAAGCGATTCTGCCGTCAGTCAATTTTTTTTGAACCTTTATCTCCACTAACCATTTCCTCCTGCGCTTCAAATTCTTGCTTTATTATAGCACAAAACTCGAAAGTGACGGTAATTTTTAGCAAAGTAATTTCACTTTTTATTTGTCATTTGTCTTATTTAAAAGTATGATAAGTATATACTTTTTATAAAAAGGAGATCGGATTATGACGATACTAGCATTTGATATGGGTGGTACCGCAGTGAAGTATGGCGTTTTAACAACAGAAGGCGCAATACTAGAAAAGGGTAAATTTACAACTCCGGATAATTTGGATGAAATGATACAATTATTGGTGGATGTGAAATCTAATTATGACTATTCTTTCCAAGGTGCCGCTTTTAGTTGTCCTGGTGCAGTAAATAATGAAACCGGCATCATTGGCGGAGCGAGCGCAATTCCTTACATACATAACTTTCCTTTCAAACAATTACTTGAAGAAAAACTCGGGCTTCCGGTTACAATGGAAAATGATGCCAACTGTGCGGCTTTAGCAGAAGTTTGGATTGGAGCAGCTAAAGATAAACAAGATATTATTTTTATGATACTTGGAAGTGGCGTAGGTGGTGCGGTTATTCGCGGTGGCAAAGTACATCATGGCGCGAATTTGCATGGCGGCGAATTTGGTTACATGTTGATGGACCGTGACGGACACACCCTTAGCGAGCTTGGTACTGTCGTAAATGCTGCTACTCGGATTTCAGAACGCCTGGAGCTCCCTGCTGATGAAGTGGATGGTCATCTTGTTTTTAAGCTTCGTTCAGAAGGAAATGAGGTCGCCAAAGAAGAACTTGAGACAATGTTTTATTATTTAGCTCGAAGTATTTTTAATTTACAGTATGCACTTGATCCTGAGATGGTTGTGATCGGTGGCGGTGTGAGTGAACGCCCTGATTTTATAACTGAACTAAATAGCTACGTCGATCAAGTAAAGGCGAGTGTTCCGATTGCTACAATTCGCCCAACTGTAGTTAGTTGTCAGTTTGGAAATGATGCCAACTTAATTGGTGCAACTGCCTTTCATTTAGCATAAAAAAAGAAGCTGGACACTTTGTTGCGCCAGCTTCTTTTTATCCTAATTTTTCTGGTTCACCGCGGCTTTCTAGTACTTTTCTGACCGCTTCAAGCCATTTCTTTTGTTTATTTACAACAAATTGATACTTCACACCTGAAATCATATCTACTTCTAAAATGTTGGATAATAACTCTTTTCCAAGAATTTTTGTTCGGACTCCGCGAATTTTAGAGACGCGGTTCAGTGGAATATTGATTTCTTCGTCAAAGTAATCATTTGGCTTGTGTACAATGTAAGTTTCGGTCAAATAAAGCTTCCCAGGGACCGCTTTAAAACCATTTTTCGCATTGGCAAGACCTTTATGAATGACTTCTAATTCCTCTTCCATAAAGCTTCTCATCTCCTTATTCTTCTACATTTATAATAACAACGCTAGCTGTTACTTTTTCAGTATGAATGGACCGAAGCGCTTCTGGCTGCTTTTTTTAGGTGCGAGGATGTTCAAATGGCTTCCAAGGACTTCAATCTCGGCTGGAACGCCTGGACCTGGATCGCCGTCCACATTAATGCTTAAGTCGTCCCCGCTTGCATCAATCGTTAATTTCTTCGTTTTAATATAAACAACGCCATCGCTATTTTTTAAATTACCACGAATTAATTGTGGGATCATATTAGCCGCATCAAGTAGCCCGAGTTTAGTTAACACGATGACATGAAGATAACCGTCATCGATTTTGGCATCGGGAGCCCATGATTCCATTCCGCCAACTGATTTCGTTAAGCCAGCCACAACAAGTGCTGCCTCACCTTCCCATACTTCCTCGTCATATTCTAGTTTAAAATGAAGTAGTTCATTGCGGTTAAAAGCTTTTAGACCTTCTAAAAAGTATGCTACTGAACCAAATTTTGTTTTTTGTTCCACGCTCACTTGGTCAACAGCTTGCGCAATCATTCCAATCGCTAATACGTTCATAAAATATTGATCGCCAATTCGGCCGATGTCCATTGGAATTGCTTTTGCTTTTTCAAGCGCTTGAATTGCTTTTTCTGGTTTTAGCGGTATACCTACTGAACGCGCCAAATCATTGACGGTCCCAAGCGGAATAAAGCCGAAATCTGGTCGTTTTTCATGGATTGCTAAACCATTAATAGTTTCATTTAGCGTTCCATCTCCGCCCATTGCGATAACTGCGTCAAACCCTTGTTCCGATGCCCAAGACGCAAATTCCGTTGCATCTCCTGCTTTTTCTGTTAAACGTACTTCTACTTCATCATATCGTTTTTTTAAGACTTCTTCTGTTTTCCCTTGATAAGTTTTTCCTTTTTCTTTACCTGATGATGGATTCACAATCAATAGTGCCTTCCCCATCGCACTCACCCTCTCTTGCAAAAAAATTCTATTTATATTTTCACACATAATATAGGCATCTTCACTACTATAGTTTACCTTGAAATGGGGATTTGTACCAGTCACAGCCTTGAAAAATGCCGAAAAAAGTCGTAAAGTGAAGATGAACACAAAATAGAGTTGTGGAGGAATTTATAAATGAAATCATTTCAAGCGCTTTTCATTGAAAAAGAGGCAGACAATACTTCACTTCATTTTAGAGAAACTACTTTAGATAACTTACCAGAAAATGAAGTAACAATTGAGGTTCACTATTCTGGTATTAATTACAAAGATGGGCTGGCAGTACTTCCTGATGGAAAAATTGTGAATGAATATCCTTTTATTCCAGGAATTGATGCAAGTGGTGTCGTTGTTGAATCAAAATCAGCTCGTTTTAAGGCCGGGGATGAAGTTATCGTAACAAGCTATGATTTTGGTGTTAGCTATTTTGGTGGCTATAGCGAAATTATCCGGGTTCCTGCTGAATGGGTGGTCGCTTTACCAAAAGGTTTATCGCTCAAAGAAGCTATGATCCTTGGAACAGCAGGCTTCACAGCAGCTCTCTCGGTCGATGCGCTGGAATTTAGCGGCGTAACACCAGATGCTGGAAAAATCGCTGTGAGTGGCGCTACTGGCGGCGTTGGTAGCCTTAGCACAGCCATTTTAGCTAAAAGAGGATATTCAGTCGTAGCTTCTTCAGGAAAAAAAGACGCAGAAACATTCTTACATAAACTAGGCGCGAAAGAAGTCGTTCCCCGCGAAGCATTCCAACCAGAAAAAATCCGTGCTCTAGATAAACAACTATATGCAGGAGCGATTGATTGTGTTGGCGGAAAACCACTTTCATACTTACTAACTGCTGTAAAATACGGCGGGGCAGTAACGACATGTGGTATGTCAGCGGGTGGAAAATTAGATACAACTGTTTTCCCTTTTATCTTGCGTGGGATTCAACTTTTTGGTATTGATTCCGTTCTTTGTCCAATGCCAAAACGAGAAGGCATCTGGAAACGACTTGCAACAGATTTTAAATTAACTAATTTAAATGAGCTTGCTACTGAAATCAATTTTTCTGAATTACCAGCTGCTCTTCACCAAATCATGAATGGCGGAATAACCGGAAGATATTTAGTAAAAATAAAATAAAAAAAGCATTGTCCCTTTTGAATGGGGACAATGCTTTTTTACCGATAAGCGACTAATACATGCGCATCAATGACTTGATCAATGATCGCCATACATTCGTCGTAATTTTGTGCTTCAAGCGCATCGATAAAACGCTGAATATTAGCGATTGTTTTAACACAAGCGTTTTGAGCGATTTTAATTACTTCTTCATCACCAAACTCTTGAATATTATTAAAAAAGTCATTGCTAATTTTTAAGTAGTAATTATTTTTCATATAGGTTAATAAATCATTAACAAACCATTTCTCATATTCAAAATAAACTGCTGGATCACTTGGTTCTACGTCACGTTCAATTTCTACTAACTTAGCGACTACGCGCATCTTATTAAAACTGATTTTTTTAGTACGAATTTTTTGAATGGCTTGTTTTAAAAATAAACCAAGAATTTCAGTCATTTCAAAATAACGTTCTTTATTAATAATACTGTCCCGAACAAAAGCGCCGCGGAAATCATTATATTCCACATATCCATCTGCAGCAAGCATCCCGATTGCTTTACGAATGGGCGTCCGACTAATACCCAACTGCTCTGATAACGTGTTTTCTATTAAGCGATCACCTGGCTTTAGTTCCCCGTTTCTAATCTTCTTTTTAATTTCCCGATAACAAACACTTTCTCTAGTCTCTTTGCGTTTGGTTGTCATTACTTTTCCTCCTAAGTATGCCTAAAAAATTATGTTATAAAAAGGACCGTGATGTAATAATCTCTTTCAAAAAATCGTTTTCATTCACTTTTTTCTCCATCGCCAAAAAGGGATGGTAACTCGTATTTTCTGTGACTAACATAGCTGTTTGAATAGCAATTATTTCTTTTGTTAGTTCGTGCTCTTTTTTTGCATTTATTTCTGATTTAGAACGAATAACTGACATAATCGTAATCCCGAAAAAATACAATACTATTGCCATAACGATAATGATCACTGCCGCAATGAGTCGTTCCGCTACATTATTCATTAAAAATAGAAAAGACCCGCCTAATATAGCTAAAAATGCAGCTATAAAAACGCCTATCATCGTGCTAAGTGGCTTATAGTTCTTTTTCTCTTCCGCCATTTCAGAGTGAATAAACCGAAGCAGTTTTTCTAAGTCATCTCTTGAGCTGAAGCCACTTTTTTCTAAATAAGCAAATAATAAATAGCGACGCATAACTGCTAACTCTTTAAAATTACGCAACTGATAACGGGTTTTAATAAATTTTTTCGCCCGATTATAAATCAATAGGTAATAAAAAAGTGGAATACAGAGTAAACTAACCAAAATTACTGGAATAAAAAAACGATTATCCACTAAATTCATGACTATAACATTACCAACAATTAAAAGCAGCACTAATAAAAAAAACGCTCTCCAAAAACCTTTCATAAAGCTATGTATTAAATTCCAGCTACTAAGTTTTTTAAAATAAAAATCGTTTAATTTTTTTATAGCCATTTCTACACCTTTTCCTTTTTTTCCTAAATTTAAGTTTAACATGAGTCATCCATTTATTAAAGTTTGTAAAGAGATTTTCACTTTTTTATCGTAATTAGTTTACATTATGCTTAAAATTAAATATAATTAATATTATAAAATATATTTAATGGGTGAGTAAATGAAAACACTACTATATCAAAAAGTTTATGATCAGCTTAAATTATCCATTCAAGAAGGCAAGATTCCTGTTGGTAGCAAAATGCCGACCGAAAATGAATTAATGGCTCAATTTGATGTGAGCAGTATTACGTTAAAAAAAGCGCTGGAATTATTAAAAAAAGATGGTTATATTTCAAGGCGCCCTCGTGTCGGTACTTTTGTTATTAATGACTCGCCAAATAGTGAGCAAATCGAAACGAGGAAGTTCGATAAACCACTTTTTGGTTGTATTATGACAAATTTCGACGACACTTTTGGAACAATTTTATTATCTGGTATGCTAGAGCACAGTGACTCTAAAGCTCATATTATTGTAAAAAAATCACTGGGAGATACTGAGCGAGAAGAAGAAATACTGCAAGAGTTTATTGAAATGAATGTTGCTGGGATACTTATTTTACCTGCTAGTTCTAAATTTGTTTCACCAACCTTACTGGAGCTTGCTTCTCAAAAATTCCCTTTAGTTGTGATAGATCGTACGTTAGAAGGTTTACCAATATCCTCTATTAGTTCTGACAATACAGAAGCTGGTCGTATTATTACAGAGAAATTATTTGAACTTGGCCATAAGCACATTGGAATGATAACGTCTACTAGTCCAGTTTCTACGCTTGATAGTCGAGTGAATGGTTTTATTCGTGGACATGCATCTTTCCATACCGCTTTTCATTCTGATTATGTTTTTCGTGAAATTGAATCAGTGATGCCAAATTCAACGGTTTCCATTCAAACAGATATTGATAAAATTGCTCATTTTTTAGAAACACATCCAGAAATTACTGCCCTTGTAGCGACAGAATACAATATCGCCCTTTTGATAAAACAAGCATGTAATAAGTTAGGCAAATCTATTCCTACTAATTTATCTGTGGTTTGTTTTGATCATCCGGATAATTTTTTTGATACCTCCGCATTCCAATTTACACATATAAAACAAGCACAGTATGAAATAGGCGTTAAAGCAGTGGATATGCTTTTAAATCAAGTGCTTAAGCCAGATACGATAAATAAAGAAACTTTACCTCCAATGCTTGTAGAAGGAGATTCAGTCGAGCCACTAAAAAGCACCTCCAAGTAGGAAGTGCTTTTTTTATTATTCTAATTTTGCAGCCATTTCAAGTGCGATCATTCCGCTTAATTCTGCTGAATAAGGAATTTTTCCAGAAGGTTTTTCTTTCCAATTCATCCCCATTAACAAATATCCATCTACTTTTGCGCTTTCAACGAGTATTTGACAACTATTTAGTACAAAATCCCGGTAAGTTTTATTCGCCGTTTCTTCTATTAAATCTGTAAAATATCTGTAAAAGATTCCTTTGAAAAGCCCTTCGTCTCCGCCATTTCCTTCATCTTTAAATATATCATCTTCCGTTAATTCTTTTAATGATATATCCGCAGTTTTATTCGCTGTGTCTAAATATTTTGCTTCTTTAGTGATACGGTATAATTCTAAATTAGCTCCAATATACACACCTTGGTTATAAGTAAATTTCCATTCATAATCAATGGCTCCGTCTTCTAAACGGTTAATGCCATCTTCTACAAAACCATCTTCACGTACAAGGACTTTAGTTTGCCATTCGTAAGTCTTCATTGCCCACTCTAAATATTTCGTTTCATTAAGTTCATTATATAGCCAACAAGAAAGAATGATGAACGGTGCATTCACGGGTGTGTTTTTATAATACATTTGTGGTCGACGCCAAGCAAAGCCACCGCCCATGATGTCGTTCCAACCAGTATCCACTAAATCCTGCCAAACCAACTGTGCATCTTCTAAATAAATTGATTTTCCAGTCGCTTTATATAGACGATAAGCCGCAAGTGCGTTCCAAAGCATATCATCATAAAAATCATGAATAAGTGTTCCACCATTTCTGTTTTTATTATGCAGATATGTGTTTTCGGCTACCTCCAAATCCGCTTGTTTTTTCGTGCGTAAGTATGCATCTAGTCGTACTTCAACCAAGTGAGCTAGCCACCAATAATTAAAAACCTTATTATCTTCTTCCGGATTTCCTGTCGGATAAAAGTTATTTAAAAATTGTTCTTTTGTATCCGCAAGATAAAATTTTTCTAAACTTTGTTGAGCTAAATTTGCATATTCGGACCATTTCATCGTTTATTTATCTCTCTCTTCTTTTAAAATTTGGTTTCCTTCTTTTTCAGCTTGTGATAAAGCTTTTTCCGCTGAAATATTACCATTCATGAATTTCTCAAATTGAGGTTTCATTGCTAAACCTTCTACATCTGCATAACCTGCCACAGTCGGACGGATTTTAGCATATTTCATTGTATTTACAAAAACAGAATAATTAGGGTCTTTCGTAAAGTATTCATCTTCAGCAGCAATTTTATTCGCTGGTAACCAACCACTAATTTTAGCAAACTCTACACCATTTTCTGGTTTTGTTGTCCACCACTTCATAAAGTCCCATGCGCCGTCTTTATGTTCCGCTTGTTTAGGCATTACTAATCCAAACCCGCCCATAATCGCACCTTTATCACCATTTGGTCCTTTTGG
The DNA here is from genome assembly GCF_028596125.1 of Listeria innocua. GTDB lineage: Bacteria > Bacillota > Bacilli > Lactobacillales > Listeriaceae > Listeria > Listeria innocua. The sequence goes on along the minus strand of NZ_CP117229.1, from coordinate 738,873 downwards.
CGGTTCTACTACACCGTAATCAAGATTCTCTACTTTATTATAATCCGCTAAAGCCCATGGACCGTTGTATGTCATTGCTTCTTTTCCAGCTGCAAAAGCATCAGAACCATCATCAAAACCACGTTGGTATACTTTTAAATCATTTTGCATTTTATCCCAGTAATTAAGTACTTCTAAGCCTTGTTCTGAATTGAATGCCGTTTTTTTATTATCAGGAGTTACTAGTTCGCCACCTGCTTGCATTAAATATAAGTTAAACAAGCCAACATCTTGAAGCGACATTCCTGCTTGCGTCATTTTATTTCCATCCCATTTCGTTGTTTTTTGCGCAGCGGTTGCTAATTCATCCCATGTAGTTGGTGGTTTTACGCCAGCTTCTTGTAATAATTTTTTATTGTAAAATAGAATTCGATTATCATTTAATAGTGGTAAACCATATAATTTATCACTGTAGGTCATTTCTTTCACTGATTCTTCATAAAAATCGTCCATCTTCACGTTGTCTTCTTTGACAAGTTTATCTAGTGGTTCAAGCACTCCTTTTGGTGCATAAAGAGCTGTTTGATAGCGATCCCACATAATAATATCAGGGAGTTCACCACCTGCAATTCCGGTTAATAATTTTTCTTCCACATTTTCTTGCATTACATATTTTACTTTATACTTATCTTGTGACTTATTATAACTATCGATTTGTTTTTCTAACTGTTTAATCTGATCTCCTGACCAAGAACCCCACATAACAATTTCTTCTTTTCCGTCCTTATCCTTACTACTGTCTGAACCTCCACCACAAGCCGCTAAACTGAGTAACAACACCATACTAAGAATTGCTAACAATACTTTTTTCATCCTATACACTCCTTTTTAGTTTATTTACCGCCATTATGCGCAATACCTTCTACAAAATATTTTTGTGCAAAAATAAAAACAAACAATACAGGAATGGTGGAAACAATTGTCCCAGCCATTAAAGCCCCATAATTGGCACTTTCGTTATATTGAAAGGAAGCAAGTCCTACTTGAACAGTCATCATTTTTTGCGAATTAAGAACAATCAAGGGCCACATAAACTGATTCCAGCCAGCCTGAAATGTCATTATTCCAAGGGTAGCAAGCGCTGTTTTAGCAAGTGGCATATAGATTTTCCAAAAGATTTTAAACTCCGAACAACCGTCTATTCTTGCAGCTTCCGAAAGTTCATCTGGCAAAGTTTCAAAGAACTGTTTCATAAAAAAGATCGAAAACGCGCCAGCAGCTCCTGGAATCAAAATTGCCCAGTAAGTATTAATAAAACCCATTCCACCATGGCCAGTAATATCATTACCACCCATCAACGGGAAATTCTTTAAGACTAAAAACGATGGAATCATTGTTACTACAGCCGGAATCATCATGCTTCCTAAAAATGTCATAAAAAGACCTTTTTTCCCTTTAAAAGGTAGCTTAGCAAAAGCATACCCTGCTAGTGAGCCAAAGAATAAATTAGTGAGCACTCCACCAACTGCAAGTATTAAAGAGTTGACTAGATAGCGAGCAAATGGGGTTGTACTAAACACATCTTTGTAATTATCCCAAGTAAACATTTTAGGAATTAAGTTCATGCTATTACTTAAAATTTCACTCGTTGGTTTAAAGGAAGTAGATACTGTCCAAATAAGCGGGAAAACAGTCACTAAACTAATTAGAAGTACTGCAATATACCAAATGAACGACTTGCTCCCTTTTTTTAATTTTATGGTATTCATACCAACCCTCCTTAAGCTGTTCTATCTTCTTTATTCACACGCATATTAATAATCGAAAATACTAGTATGATTAAAAATAGTACAAAAGAAATCGCGGAAGCATAGCCCATTTTTAATCCCCCAAAACCTTCATTGTAAATATAGTAGACAAGGGTGATCGTTGAGTTTCCTGGGCCGCCTTTTGTTAGTACATATGCTTGATCAAACACCTGAAAAGCGTTGATAATTAGCATCGTTGTTACGAGAAAAGTAGTTCGGGAAAGGGATGGCCAAGTGACATAACGAAACGTTTTCCATCTTGAAGCGCCTTCAATTTTAGAAGCTTCATATAAGTTAGCTGGGATGCCTTGAAGACCAGCAAGAAAAATCATCATATTTGTTCCAAATGTCATCCAAACACTCATCATCACAATCGCAAACATTGCCCAGTTCGAATCATAAAGCCATGCAGGACCATTAATCCCAAACCATCCTAAAACACGATTAATCAAACCATACTGCGGATTAAGCAACCAATACCAGATAGTCGCTGTTGCTACCGTAGAGCATAATACCGGCACATAAAAAAATGTCCGAAATAAACCTGCTCCTTTTTTATTCATATTAATCAAGATAGCAGCTCCAAGCGATGCTACAAGACCAAGTGGTACAAACAAAGCTGTGTAGATAATCGTATTCTTTAATGAAATGAGAAAATAAGGATCTCTAAACATTTTTATGTAATTGTCAAAGCCGATCCAGTTGGGAGAATTAACAATATCATAATCTGTAAAACTGACAAACAGAGCCATTCCAATTGGAAGAATCATAAAAATTGCCAGTAGTAAAACTGGAAGTGCAATAAAAAGGTAAGCCATTCGTTGTTGATGTATTTGAACAGATTTATTTCTAATCGTTGCCATCATTAAGCCTCCTTCGTTAGTTCTTTAAAACACTTGCCATTCGAAATCCGGCTACATCAAGAATTAATTCGCAAAACATCATATTTGCCCAGGAAAACCATTCACGCGTAAAGTCTTCCGGGTGATCTGGATGAAACGATTCATGCATTAATCCAGTTCCTGCATCCGTTCTTAACAACATTTGTAAAATCTCCAATTTTTCTGATTCATCATTTGCAGTGAGTCCTTGAATCGCCAGTCCAATTGGCCAAATATATCCTGCTGGTGTATGCGGACTACCAATTCCTTTTGCAAGCTCACCTTCAAAATAATACGGATTTGATTTACTTAAAATAAACTTCCGCGTGTTCTGATAAATTGGCGACTCTTTCTCAAGATATTGGATGATTGGCATAGAAAGTAAACTTGGAACATTGGCATCATCCATCAATAATTGATTTCCAAGCCCATCTACTTCAAATGCAAATATTTCACCAAAAGTCGGATGATTATATGTACCAAATTTTTCAATTCCTAATTGAATCTCATTTTGTAATGTAATTGCTTGTTTTATCGTTTCTACTTCGCTTGGATAAAAAGCTTCTATAATTTCTTTGGCATAACCTAAAACTACTACTGCAAACATATTTGAAGGGATAAGGTACCCATATTCACAAGCATCATCACTTGGTCTAAATCCTGACCAAAGCATACCGGTGTAAGCTGTTTCCGTTCCTAATCCGTTTCTTTTTAGAGTATCAGAAGGAACACAGTCCAGCCGTTCAAAACGATAAGGCGATTTTGTTTCATGATGTTGTTCTACTTCCCATAAAGCAAAAATCGTTTGTAACATCTTGAAAAATGCAGCGTCAAATTGTTCTGTTCTTCCAGTAATTTTCCAAATAAAGTACGCTAATTGAATCGGATAGCATAACGAATCAATCTCATATTTTCGTTCCCATACTTGTGGATGCATTTCTGTTTTATCAGCTTGATGCCCAGCTCCATTTGGCGTTTCATTGAAAGCGTTAGCATAAGGATCGATTCCAACTAATCGGACTTGTTCTTTGCTAAGACCAATCAACATCGACTCAATTTCTTCATTTTCTTTAGCGAAAAGCAGGAACGGTCGTACTTGGCATACAGAATCACGTAACCACATCGCTGGAATATCCCCTGTTAAAATAAATGTGAGACCGTTTTCCCTGATTTTAATGGTGGTGTCTAATGTGTTTTCCATACACTTTTCATACATGTCAGCTAATTTTTGATTATTTAGTTCTTTTTTTATTTGTTCGGTGCTTGTTTGTATAAAAGCGCGGTTTGCGATAACCAAATTATTCACTCCTTTTAATTAATTATACTTAATTATTATTTATCATATTTAAATAATACTATATATATTTAATTTATGTCAATATAAAAATGAAATCGTTTTCTTTTATACACAAAAAAACTCTGAGAATCTATATCTCAGAGTTTTAATTCTTATTCAAACAACATATCTAATATCGCTTCTTTTTCAATATTACCAAAATAAGCTTTTGTATTTACGTTTTCCCAAGCGTGTTGGACTGCAGCTCGCTCAAAACGGCAACCGATTAATTTAGCTGCTAACTCACTAACATCTTCTGTACCAAAGAAATCACCATAAATTATCGCTTCAGCCACTTGCCCTTTATTTAAGGATAGCTGAAATTCGATAGTGCCAGCGGGAAATCTTTTTTTGCGTTTGATGGTTGCTTTTGGGGATTTTCCGTAAGTCCAGTCCCAATTCCGATACCGCTGAGTGCGTAATTTTTCTATTTCGATTTTATCTTCCGCGGTGAAATTATATTTCGGTATATCTGTCGTTTCAAAAATCGACTCAAGTAAAATTTGCTTAAAGGTTTGAATATCCATATCTTCTGCTAAGTGCTCGCGAATAGTTGTCACACGGCTGCGCACAGATTTAACGCCTTTAGATAAATATTTTTCTGGATCGACTTGTAGTGCTTGTTCTAACATGGATAAATCCACATCAAAAAGTAGCGTTCCGTGGCTATAAAGTCGCCCTTTCGTTGCAAATTGCGCATTACCACTTATTTTTTTGCCGTCCACCTCAATGTCATTTCTTCCGCTGAGTTTGGCATTTACACCTAATTTTTGGAGTGCTTGAATAACCGGTTCTGTGAATCTGGCAAAGTTTTGAAAACTATTTCCATCGTCTTTTGTAATCATACTAAAACTAATATTTCCTTCATCGTTGTAGACTGCCCCACCACCTGATAAACGGCGCAAAACATCGATATTATGTTCTTTTACAAAGAAATGATTGATTTCTTCTAATGTGTTTTGATTTTTACCAACAATAATCGTTGGCTTCATTCGGTAAAACATAAAATACGTTTCATTTTCATCTAAAAAACGGAGCGCATATTCTTCCATTGCAAAATTATATGCTTGGTCAAGCACGTCTTCATTGTCTAAATAAATCAATTTTCTCTAGCATCCCCTTTTGCTTTAAGCGTAATTCGAATGATTTCTGGATCATTAAATAGACGCGGCAGCTTAGTAACATTGCCTAAACCACGACTGACGATAAGCGATTTTCCGCCAGCTGAGTGAATTCCCGCTGTCCATTTTGGCATAAAGCCTTGTCCTGGTGCAAAAAGTCCTTCTGTGAGTGGCAGCCTAAACTGACCACCGTGCGCGTGACCAGACAATACTAAATCAACCGGATAAGCTTGATAAAGTGGCCAAAATTCTGGACGATGGGCGAGTAGAATCGTAAAGTAGTCCGGGGATAAATTAGCTGTCGCCTCATCTAGCGCTTCTTTTAATGCTTCTTCTTCCCAAACTTGTTTAGGCAATTCTTTCTCGGCCCAATCATCTCTAACAAATCGCGGATCTTTAACACCAGCTACCATGATCGCCGCACCATCTTTTCTCAGAAAATAGCGTTCGTTTTCAAGGACAGCTACATGATGTTTTTCCATGTCCGCTTTAAAATCTTCATAAAATGCGCTTCTACCTTCGTGGTTTCCGCTCACATAAAAGACCGGAAATTCTTTTGCTAATTTACGGACGACTGCCATTGTTACAAAAGGAGACTCATCACCATCAATCATATCTCCCGTTAAAAAAACAGCATCCGGCGCTAGTTCATTGACGATACTAAGCAAAGGATTATTATATAAACCAAAACTCGCACTATGCAGATCAGACAGCTGAACAAAAGTCGCGCCGTCCCATTCTGCCGGAATTTTATCTGATACTATTTCATAATCTGTTACAGTTAAATGTTTGGTTGACCAGTATGCATATCCTGTGAAAGCAGCAACTGCACCAAGTATACCCCATCCAGTTTTTTTCATAGCTAGAAATCTCCTCACTAAATTTGCTGTATGTTTCATTATAGCAAATTCAGCTGGAACTCGCTTTACTCAGCTACTTGGTATTCTGCTAGCTTCTGTAAATCGGCCGGACTAACTTCAGCCACAATTTCGGTGCCGTTTTCCAAGTATTCAGTAGCTAAAACATCTGCATGATCGTTTAAATAAGCAACAACATTCCCCGCTTCAAACGGAATTAAAAAGGTCGCTTTTTCATAGCTAGCAAAAAGTTCTTTACGAATTACTTCGGTTAGAAATTCCAAACTTTCTTCTTCGCGCGCTGAAAAGACAATTGTATTTTCCGTTTGCTTAGGATAAATTTCTCCTTCTATCAAATCTGCTTTGTTGTATGCATAAATAACTGGAACGTCCTCCACACCAACAGCTTTCAACGTTTCTTCAGTCGTTTTCATCATTGTTTTATAATGCGGATCGGAATAATCTACCACATGTATGAGTAAATCTGCATCACGTGCTTCTTCTAGTGTGGAGCGGAATGCTTTCACTAATTGATGCGGAAGTTTGCTAACAAAACCAACTGTATCTGTGAGTAAAAATTGCTTGTTATCCGGTAAAACAATTTCGCGCACACTTGTTTCAAGCGTAGCAAACAGCATATCTTTCTCAAAAACTTGTTTGTCCGCAGTTTCGCTATAAGCACGCACTAAACCATTCATCGTCGTTGATTTTCCAGCATTGGTATATCCAACAAGTGACACCACAGGAATCTCATTTTTCTTCCGTTTGCGACGACGTACTTCGCGGTCATCTACGAGCATGTCTAGTTCTTTTTGTAAATGGCGGATTTGATGTTTGATGGTACGACGGTCGGTTTCGATTTTCTTTTCACCCGAACCACGATTACTAAGTCCGCCTTTTCCGCTTTGTTGGTCCATATCTTCCCCTTGTCCAAAAATTCGCGGTAATTCATATTGTAATTTGGCGATTTGGACTTGGAGTTGAGCTTCTTTAGTTTTTGCTCGGTTTGCAAAGATAGCGAGTATTAGCCCAGTCCTATCCATTACCTCGAGTTCGAGCGCTTCTTCTAAATTCCTAATTTGCGACGGTGAAAGTTCATCGTTAAAAATAATCAAGCGAGCATCCTGCATTTCTGCTAAGCCTTTGATTTCATCCACTTTTCCTTTTCCGACGTAAGTAGCACGATTTTCACGATCGATATTTTGTCGTAATTCGCCCACAACTTCCATATTATTTGCAGCCGCTAAATTGGCTAATTCTTCCATTGAATAATCAAAATCTTTTTGTTTTTGGCTAACACCAACGATTAATACATTTTTTTCCATAAAAAAGGACCTCCTGAAATAGATTCAGCGCGGTCAGGGTTTTTGAGTAGATAAAAACACAAAAACAGCATCAAAAGATACTAGCTTGCCTTCAAATGAAAGCATTTCGCCTTCATTCTACCCATATTTATTTTGGGTGCCATACATGCACGCAAGACCAATCCCGTTACCCATACTAAATAAGCATGGATATTCCCGCACTATTAAATTAGTTGCATAGATTTTTTGGGAAACGTAGTCTAATATAACGCATGATGGGCAACCCTCCGTTCATTTAAGTTGCCCCTAGTTTAACATGGTCGCCTTTGTTTCGCAACTATTTCTCGTTAATTAGGCCTTTCAATCCGGAAAATATCGCCAAGTTTTGTATAGTCATTTCCAGCGAGTCTGGCAACTGGTTCAAGCTTTTCTGGCAAAATATAGTGATGCTCAGAATCAAACACTTCATCTGCAAAATCATAAGTCAAAATACGTGCCAGAATTAAATCGGAAACAACCTCACCAGCATCATTTTTAATCGGAATAATTTGTTCTAGTTTAGCTGTAAGCACGATATTGGCCTCGGAAATCTTCGGTGTTTTCATTCCAGGAACTTGCTCTAAATGCAAGCTTGTCTTATCGATTTCGCTTACATCTGGTGCAAGCCTTGCCGCAGTTTTATTCATTTCTTCCACAAATGACTCACTAACAATATGAATATTTAGTTCTTTCGTAAAAGCCGCATTCCTCGCTGTATCTTTTTGCTTGCCATCTGCGCGTTGAACTGCAATCGATACTATCGCCGGATCACTCGAAACGACATTAAAAAAACTGAACGGGGCGGCGTTAACCGTCTTCCCGTCTTCAGCAAGCGTTGTTACAAAAGCAATTGGTCGTGGAATAATACTTCCTGTTAAAAATTTATAGTTTTCTTTTTGGGTTAAATCTGCACTTTGAAAAACAGTCATTTATTTACCTCATTTCTGGTTGTTTTGATACCATTTTTTTGCTTCTTCTAGTTCTTCCATAGTCAAGGAATGGCCAGCAGCTGTCCAAACTGTTTCGACTTTCGCGCCCCGTTTTTCGAGGATTTCCACTAATTCTTCGGATGCTTTTGCGGTAATAAGTGGATCATTTAAGCCGGCTGACAGAAATACATTGCGGTGGCTAATTGAAAACTCGGGTTGTTTATTTCCAGCTGGCATCGCGTGAAACAAAATTGCTTTATGAAAACTATCTTCCGCTTGAAGTAGTGCGTTGGCTGCAATATTGGCACCGTTCGAATAACCTACCGCAATCATTCGTTCAAAATCAAGTTGATATTGCTCCGCTAACTCGCGTGTCGTCTTGATTAATTCTGCAGTTTTAAGCTCCAAATCCTCTAAATCTAAGCTGCCATCATGAAACCTTTTGAAAAATCGATTTGCTCCGCCTTCTTTAATATCACCGCGTAATGATAAAACAGCAGCATCACTATTAATAAATTCCGCTATTTCAACAAGCGACTTTTCATCGCCACCTGTCCCGTGAAGTAGTAATAACGGTGCTAAATTGTTATTTTTTCCAGGAATAAAAATGTGTTCCATACGTTTTTCAGCTCCTTTTCGTGTTAATTGGGCGGACCATTTTTTCAATTTCAGCTCGTTTTGGTTCTAAAAATGGAGGTAATGCCAATTTTTCACCGAGTGTTTCGTATGGTTCATCACCTGCAAAACCTGGGCCATCTGTTGCGAATTCAAATAAAATTCGTTCTGAAACTGGTACATACAATGATTCAAAGTAGAAGCGGTTTACATAGCCAGAGTTGGGTGCTTCGATTGTATTCATGCGGTCAATCCATTTTTGTAATTCCTCGTGGTCATCAACGCGGAAAGCTACATGGTGTACACCGCCGTAACCTTGCATTGCGGCTGGAATATCGGTACGTTCTTCCACAATCACTTGCGCCCCGTTTCCACCTTCACCCACTTCGTATAAATGAAGTCCATCTTCTTCTGTCACTTTTCTAAAGCCAAAAATAGTTTGTAAAATTGCTTCCATATTTTTGAGCGAAACTACTGTTAAAAATACTGGTCCTAAACCGTAAATCGCATATTTTTCTGGAACTGGTCCTTTTTTCCAAGGTGTTCCTGCTGCAACTCCTTCGTTATTTTCATCTGAAATTAGTTGTAATTGTTGGTCGTCAAAGTCTTGGAAGGTAAGATATTTTTTGCCAAATAATGTTTGGATGTCACTATGCGGAACTTCTAATTGGTCAAACCGGTCAAGCCAGTATTCAAGCGCCGCGTCACTTGGTACACGGAAAGATACGCGAGAAATACTATCTGTCCCGTGACGTCCTTTTGGTAAATTAGGAAAGTCGAAAAACGTCATATCCGTTCCTGCTGAACCTTTGTCATCTGCGAAAAACAAATGATACGTATGAATATCGTCTTGGTTGACTGTTTTTTTCACTAATCGCATTCCTAAAACTTCTGTGAAAAACGCATAATTTTTCTCGGCACTACTTGTCATTGCTGTTACGTGGTGAATTCCTTTTAACCCTTTAATCATGATAAATCTCCTCCAAAATAAGTTTCAATTTCTGTTCTTTTTTCTTCTAAAAAGCTTGGTAAGGCTAAGTGGTCGCCCATTGTTTCAAGTGGTTCATCGATAGTAAAACCGGGGCCAGCGCTAGCAAATTCAATTCTTAAGCCGCCTGGTTCGCGGATATAGAGACTTTTAAAATACTCACGGTCAACGAATTCTTCAATTTCTAAGTCGTTTTTCACTGCTAAATCGTGAAGTTCATCCACAGCTTCTTTTGTTTCTAAAGTATATGCAATATGATCGATTGTTCCGCGTCCTGTGCGGGATTTTTTGTCTGATTTAGTAGCGTACAATTTCATAAAACTCATTTCACTCTTATCTACTATTACCCCATTCTGTTGCTTTAACCCAAAAAGCTTTGTGAAAAATTGACTAGATGCAGCTGGGTCCGGTACGTGATAGTCTGCGCCGATAATTCGAACGATTTGCTTTTCGGCCAGTATATCGGTGTGGATGGTTGGGTTAGAAATGGTTTCTGGTATTTCCGTTAGGATTATGCCCATTGTATCGGGATCTTGTAATCTAAAAGTCTGGTCTTGTTTTTTGAAAGAAATGGCAAAATCGTTTAGCCTTTTTTCCCAGTAAGAGCTTGTGTCTTTTGGTATTCCAAGGGTGATATTACCGAAAAAGGCGCGCTCGTTGTAGCTTGAGCCGATGCGAGGTACTTCGAAAAATGTTAACAAGGTACCGGGGCTTCCTGTATAGTCCCCGTAAAATAGGTGGCGCATGTGAATATTGCTTTGATTTACTGTATTTTTTACGAGCCGTAGCCCTAATATGTCTGAATAAAAATGATGGTTCTCGCTAAATGATTTTGTTAGCGCGGATACGTGATGAATGCCTTTAATCATTTGTTTGTACCTCCTTCTTGATTACTAACTATAGTTTATAACTAAACTATTAAAAAGAAAAGTTTTATGCTCACAAAAAGTAAGTAACTTTTAATGTACGCAAAAAAGAGCGCCAATCAGCGCTCTTTAATACACATCTCGTTTTGTGAAAATAAAATAGGATAAGATGAAAGCGACTACCATCCACGCTGTTAACACAAGCATGGAAAAACTCAATGTCATTCCTTCGACGGGTGGGCTGGAGCCGTTTAAGTAGTTCGTTAGTTGTAAATTAACCATAAATAAATATTTCGCGCTTGGCCAAGAGCTGACGAGATTGGTTAAAATCGTTCCGGTAATGAGTGAAGCAAGCATAATTCCCATAACTGCTGCCGTGGACCGAACTAGCACGGATACAAACATTGTTAACACACCGACCACAACACTGACAAACCACGCGAGTCCGAACTCCATGAGCAGTAATTGCCAAACCGGAAGCTGGTACACATTGGTTGTCGTTATCGCGCCATCTTTCACACCAAACCCGGTGAGAACTGGTGCATCCCAGCCACCGTACCCAAAGACAATTCCAGAAATCAGGTAGGCAATAACGGCGGATAATACCATAATTGCGGAAATCGAGAGTAGCATCGATATATATTTACTCGTCAAAATCCGCCATCGCTTCACAGGCCTTGTCAGCAGGAACTTCATTGTTCCCGCGCTTGTTTCAGCACTGATTAAGTCGGCTGCTATTACCATGATAAAAAGTGGAAACAACAAACTAATACCATTTTCGACAAACGTTTTTAAGAAAGTTGGTGCTCCAGGTGCATTGGGATTGATGTCATTATCTAAATAATATTGTAGTTGCCCGACAAGCACTTTGAAATATTTTTGATATTCTTCGGGTAGTCGCCCTGTGCCGAGTCTGTTTTCAAGGTCGACGATTTGTTGCTGAGTCTGTACATGCCAATCACTTGTCCCAGCTTGCTTTTCATCTTCTTGATACTGCCGGAACTGCGCATACGTGAAAATCGCTACGATAATTGCTACCAATGCTAAAATAACGATGAGTCGCTTTTTGCGCCAAAGTTTTAGCTGTTCATTATAGACTAAATTAATCAATCGAATGACCTCCTGTTAACTCAAGAAATAGGTCTTCGAGAGATGGTTTTTTCTTGTCGATTTCATGGACTTGAATGCCTTTTGCAACCAACTGTTCGTTCCATTCGGCGCTACGTTCATTCACTGCGGTCACGAGATATTCGCCGTCCACTTCGACTTCGGTTACACTTGCCAAAAATGCTTTGGCTTGTTCAAAAGGAGTCGCCAGCCAGCGTAATTGTGCACGGGAACTAAGGAGGTGTGAAACTTGGTCGGTTTTAATAATCGTCCCGTCTGTCATAATCGCCACCCGATCACATAAAAGCTCAATTTCACTTAATAAATGCGACGAAACGAGCACGCTAATTCCTTCATTTCTGGCAAGCGCACGGATAAAGTCGCGCATTTCATGAATTCCAGATGGATCGAGACCGTTTGTTGGTTCATCAAGAATTAATAATTTCGGACTGGAAAGTAACGCTTGGGCAATGCCTAAACGCTGGCGCATACCAAGTGAATAGGTGGAAACTCGGTCATTTATCCGTTTTTCTAGCCCAACTAGCTCGGTTACTTCCTGAATACGTTCTTTTTTTATCGAGGGATCCATTCGGGCAAAATACGCCAAATTTTCTTGCCCTGTTAAAAATGTATAGAATTCCGGATTTTCCACGATAGAGCCAAGACCGCGCATTGCTTCGGTGAAATTTTTCCAAATATCTTTCCCACCAATTAAAATCGTTCCAGATGTTGGTTTAATCAACCCCACGATCATTCGAATCGTAGTTGTTTTGCCCGCTCCATTTGGTCCTAGAAAACCGAATACTTCTCCTGGTCGTACTTCAAAAGAAATCCCTTTGATAATTTCTCGTTTGCGGATTTTTTTATGCAGGTTAGTTACTTGAAGTGCTAGCTCCGTCATCGCCTTTTCCCCCTCCCGTCTGTATCACTTCTGTCACCCGATTACCGATAAACTGGTATCCCGCATGATTTGGGTGGAATTTATCACTTGCTAAATAAGCCGCTCCATTTTGCTGAAATAAATCAAATGTTGGTACGTAAATAATGTTTTTCTCATTTTGTGATAGATTTTGACTCTCTAAATTCCATTCATTCGCAACAGCCGACATCTCACTCGCATTTTCTAACGACATAAACGGATTATACAGCCCAATATGAAAAACTGGCGCGGATGGATTTAATTTTCGTATCGTTTGGTATATTTGTTTTAAGTTATTCGTGTAGCTTGCTTCGGCTTGTTTAATCGCATCACTTTTGAAATCATCAAGTACTTCCCCGCCGCGAAATAAATCATTGCCGCCGATCGTCATTAAGACTACATCAGCTGATTTTATTTGATTCTGAACTTCTTTTTGTTCCAATTGTTTGAGTAATTGTCCTGATTTCGCCCCGCTAATAGCAAGATTGACGTTCTCGACATTTTTCTCTTTTTGTTTATAGAAATTTTCCACAACCCGAACATACCCACCGCCTTCTGTGTCACCAACGCCATATGTAAGTGAGTCGCCGAGTGCAGTTATTTTAAAGGTATCTTGTTTTTTCGTTACAGTAGTATCTTTTTTGGCAGCTGAATTTGTATTATTTGCTTGATGATTTTTTTGCCCGTACCAAATTGACACTACACCAACAACACTAACAACTAGCGCAATAACGGAAAAAACGAAAAGAATTTGAACCGTTCTACTCTTCTTCAATGACTACCACCCGCCTTTTTCTTGAGGTTTATTTGTCCCTAAGTATAGCATATTTTAAAATGGGAATAACGATATAGCGTTTTTAGTAAATTTATCTGATATAAAAAAACACTCACCCCTAAAGGTGAGTGCTCTCTCATTCTTATTCCGCTACAATTGCTTTCGTTAAATCATCGACAAAATCTTGTTTGTTTTCTGCTTTCGATGCTTCGGAAATTGCATCAATATCTTTCGGTTTATCATCCCAGCCGCCAGAATCTGCTGTTACCGCAATATGGATACTTTTATCTTTATTATCATTCATAAAAGTGGTTACGTTTTCTGGAATATCATCGGACTGTACTGTAGTGAATAGAACTACTTTGTCATAATCATCTGCTTTTACTTTGTCTAGTTTTGTTGTATCGATAATCGAAACATGTACGTTTTTGCCTTCCATGTCTTTTTTCACTTGATCCATTACACTGTCTTTGAATTTACTACCTTGAGTTGCCAGCAATACATGATCTCCTGTAGCTGATTTGTTTATTTCGGCATTTTCAGTAACGTCCATTGATTTAATAAAACGGTAGGATAGCATCACTCCTGCAAATATAACTACTGCGATTCCTACGACGATTAAGCTGATTTTTAGTGGTTTTTTCATGTTAAATTCCTCTTTTCTGTTAGTTGGGTCATTCTGATCTTAAAGCTTCTGCTGCATCTAATTTTGCTGCTTTATTACTTGGATAAATCGAGAAAATAAAGCCAATTGTAATTGTTATTGCGAGTGTGACAAGGAAATTCCAGAACGAAATGTGAATCATATCTTCAAAACCAATGTTCGTTTCTAAAATAGGACTAGCTATTTTTGCAATTGTCACGGCGACAAGACTTGATAGTACATTTGCTAAAATAATAATATAGCTTGCTTCCATCATGAAAAGTCCGCGAATATGACGTTTTCGATAACCAATTGCTCGGAATACCCCGATTTCTCTTGTTCGTTCAACCACACCGATATAAAGCACAATAGCAATCATCACGCCAGCAACAGCCAGCGAAAGACCTGCAATAAAGGCAATCAAGTACACAATAATATCGGTAAACTGGCTAAATGTATCTACGAAAGCATTCGCATTAGTAATCGAATAATTCGCCCAGTCTTTGTCATCCTCATATTTTCCAACGATTTCCTCTGCTTCTGCTGTCGTTTTTGTGAATGCATCTACAGATAAAATCGGCTTTTCAATACCAGTTGTTTTAATAAAGTCGTTCATTGTTTTTGTGGAAACATCAAATCCCCTAGCAAAACCTTCTTTAGATGGATTTGTAATACCAGTAATAATTGTTTCTGTTTTAACCGTATTTTTTGTGTCGCTATTTCTTCCGGCATAAACTAAGGTTATTGTTTTACCAATGAGTTTATCGCCGTCACTTTTTGTTAAATCATCAGAATCCTTTTTCCCAAGAATAGCTCTTGCTACATTAGAAGGGATAACTGCTCCTGCTTCATCACTTGTCACCATTTTCCCGCTTAGAAGATATTCATCTTTGACAGTCAAATCTTCATAGCGTGATGGCTTAAAGTTGGCTTCTTGCATTTCACCAGAAATACCTTTCAAATATTCGCTATCGTATTCAAATTTAATGCCTTGGACAGTAGTGCGTTCATAAATTTCTGTAATATTTTCATCTTCATACAGTTGCTTAATTTTCTTAATCTCACTGCTCGTTAATGGAGTAGTCGGTTCAGGTGATTTCGAACCACCATCTTCTTTATAATAAGTCGTAATCTGGTTAGGTGAAAAAGTCGTTCCAAAAATCTTTGAAAGACTTTGATTTACTCCATTCCCAAGCCCGAATGCTAATAAAATGGCAATAATTCCAATTGAAGTCCCAAGTGCTACGAGCAAATTCCGAAACTTTCTATTGAAAAAGCTTTTAAAAGAAATTTTAGCAGTGGCCCACCAGTTTAGACGCAACTTTTTTTCATTTTTGTGGCTAACTCTTTGGATAACTTCTTTTTTCCGTTCAAATGAAATTACTTCTCCATCTGCTAGTCGTAATACCGCATCGGTTTGGTCCGCAATGTTTAAATCATGCGTGACGATGATGACTGTTGTTCCTTGTTTCGCTAACGTTTTTAATAGCTTAATGATTTCCTCTGAAGTTACACTATCAAGCGCTCCGGTTGGTTCATCCGCAATAATCATATCTGGATTGTTAGCAAGCGATCTCGCAATGGCTACCCGTTGCTTTTGTCCACCAGAAAGTTGCGTTGGTTTTTTACTAGCAAATTCGTCTAATCCAACTTGTTTCAGCAAATCTAGCGCTCTCGCATTTCGGTCACTTTCCGATAATTCGGCATTCAAATATAAAGGAACTTTGACGTTTTCAATAACAGACATATGGTTAACTAAATGAAAGCTTTGAAAAATAAAACCAATATGATTAAAATGATAGGCGTCTAAGTCTATATCTTGTAAATCAGCGCCATTGTATAAAACTTGTCCGGAATAGTCGGTATCTAGCCCACTAATAATATTCAGCAAAGTGGACTTACCGCTACCGCTTTTCCCGATGATTGCCGCAAATTCCCCGTCTTGAATCGTCACATTAATATCTTTCAAAACAGGAGTCTCGTTTTTCTTTCCAAGTTTGTAAGATTTTTTTAAGTGCTTAATTTCTAACATGTATTCTCCTACTTTCAAATAGTATCCATTTTTTTAGACTTCATATAGATATAACTGCCTGCAATAACTGAACATAATCCTACATTCCAAACAATAGAAAGAAGTGAAATCTCAAAATGACCATTTGGCAAAATAGAGATAATTCCCGCACTGTTATAAATATGCAAGTAGTATTCAGCTAATAAATTGATTATTAGGATTGCAAAAAGAAGTAGAACAACGGCTGCTTTTTGAAGAGAACTAGCCTTCACGTGATCTTTTAACCAACCTACCGGAATAACAAAGTAACAAACAAACATAGCGATAAATAAAAACATCATCAGCGTTCCAGATACAAACGATAACGCATCGCCTGCTCCAATTCGTCCTGTTTCAAAACCGTAATACCAAATAAAGGCACTTTGAAGTAAAATAACTGCAATTGCTGATAAATAAGCAGCAAATAGTTTTCCGAAAAATTTCTTTGTTTCCGAAAATCCGGAAAGAGAAGCGAGCGTTAAGTTTTCTTTCGATGTGTCGAGTTTCGTGATTTTCCAAGTTGTGATAAGAACGAGAATTAAGCTTATCACCGTCGTTCCTCGAATCGCTCTAAAAAGTAAATCCGTTCCCTCCAGTAGATTTATCGTGAACCCTAGAAAGTTCAGCCCCAAGATAATTGCAAGTCCAATCAAAAGAATAGGACTAATTTGTTTTAAATAAAAAGTAATCATTTTTGTCATTTGTTCATTTCCTCCTTATAGAAATCGATTAATGAGTTGCCTGTTCTCTCGCGATAAGTTTCTGTTTCTATTGTTTTTAATGTATTATCTTTAATTAACCAAAGTTTGTTATATAATTTTTCCGTGCCTTCTAAATGATGCGAAGAAATAATCGTGATAGCATCTGGCTCTGTTTCGCTAATAATAGCCTTCATTACTTCTGAACGAGCCATAATATCAATACTTGCAAATGGTTCATCGTAAAGATACACTTTGGCTTGTCTTGCTAAAACACTAGCAATTTTCACTTTCATCAACATGCCTGTCGATAATTCACCAAGTTTTAAACGTTTACTAATGCGCCATCCTGAAAGTAGTCTTTCCCACTTATCTAAATCCATATTTTCAAAAAGAAGCGCATGTTGTTTCATAAATTCTTCTATAGTAGTACTTTTTTTAGCGTAAAGTTCATTGTTTAGATAAGCGATTTGCTGACGGATTTCACTCGTTATGAAAACTTCATTATCTAGTTGTAATGTGCCGCTATCTGGTCTCTTCAAATTTGCTAACATATCTAGCAAAGTCGTTTTCCCGCTGCCGTTTTCACCAGTGAGCACGATCATATCGCCTGGTTTTGCTTCGAAGTCCACATTTTGTAAGACTAATTTATTTGGATAAGATTTAGCAATATTATTTCCCACTAGCATTTACTTCTACCTCCTCTACTTTTTTCACCCAAGCGATGATTTTTTCTTTATTAATTCCTAATTTACTCATTTCACTAATAAAATTTTCGGTAAGTTGTTTTGCGATGTCATTTTCCAATTGCTCAATTCTCCTCTTATCTTCTGTCAAATATTTACCAGTACCGCGAACGGTGAAAATAATTCCCGCTTCTTCCAGTTCTGCATAAGCTCGCTGGATGGTTGTCGGATTTACTTCTAACTTTGTTGCTAATTCTCTTACAGATAGTAGCTTGTCACCAGCCTCGTATGTTCCTGTAACAATTTCTGTATGAATATAATGAACGATTTGCTTATAAATGGGTTTACTATCATCAAACTTCATAATTTCCTCCTTTCGCCTGTCTGTCCGTATCACCGTACCACTTGGGTCACACTGGCTATGAATGTACTATATCAAAGGAAAATCGCTTCATTTATATACTTCATATATCGAGCAAGCGTTTTTCCCACTACAAAATTTCTTTTCAAACTTTTATCCCTCTCTCCAAGCGACTTTAGCAGGAGTCACAAACTGTTCATAACTCTTTTTGAAAAGAATTAAGGTATAATAAATGGGTAAATATGTAAAAAAGGAGTGGTCCTAATGACGGAAAAATTCAATACAGTGCTCAGTTATCTAAAAGAATTTCCTGACTACTATAAATATGTAACAAAGAAAACCTATACAATGAATGAAAAAATTATTTTTGAACAAGAAAAAGCAAAACATATCTTTTTTGTTGTGGAAGGTTATGCTGCGGTAGAATTAGAGGACAATTTAAGAAAAACAAACTATATTTCAATATTCGTTCTTCCAAATAATGTGTTAGGGATTGACGCATTCTCGTCATTTCCAAAGAAAAAACATAGTATTACCGTCATGAGTGAGCAAATGGTGCTCTATAAAATAGAAGCAGACTTTTTACTAAACATTTTATCGATCAAACCTGATGTGAATGATTTTCTTTTGACAAGTATTGCTGACGTTTTTGCTCGCCACTATGCACTACTTGGAATGATTGCAAAAACACCTAAAGAACGGATTTACATGGCTTTAGAAAATCTTGCTGTAGAGATGGGCGCTGAAGATGAAGAAAGAAATGAGATTGTGTTACCAAACTTTATCAATCAGTCAGTCCTTGCAAGATATTGCCGTACAACCCAGCCAAACATATCTAATTTACTCACAGAGCTTGTAGACGAAGAATTTTTAGTCAATAAAAAAAGCCCTTATCGGATAGATAAGGACTCCTTAGATATTTAATTTTGTTTGTGTTTACGGCGTAATAATCCAAGCGCTGCAAATACAAATATTAAGCCAAACATGCTATACAAAACGCTATCCCAAAGTTTATCGCCAGTAGTTGGAAGTTTTAATTTACCAGCTATAGTTGATTTTTCACTTTGAGTTGGCGTTATTTTTATTGTTTCTGTCTTTTCTGCTGAAGTTTGGTGGTTTGTAGCTGGTGTAGTTTCGTTATTTTGTTGCGCTGGTACTACAGGGTTTAGCGGTGTAACTGGAGGCGCTGGAACGGCTTTTTCTTTAACCGTTACATTAATTGTTATTGATTCGCCGCCAAAGCTATAAGTGACCGGATAAATACCTGCTTTCGTGGTGTCAACTTCACCGTCCACCTGCACATCACTAAAGGAAACAGCGATACCAACTGAATTTATCGCACCATCAAAATTGTCCTCTCCGCTCCATGCATCGTCTACATAAATCGTCGAATCGTGCGCTTTAATTTTCGCAGGTACTGCTTGATAAACATAAGTGACTGTTTGCGAGTTTGTTTCGAATACGCCACTTGTATTTGTTGGCAGTTTGCTTTCATCTAATGTAAATCCAGCAATTTCTTTTGCTTCAGCTTGATACGTATCATCTAATTTACCTGTTAAAATATCTGAAGTGGTTAGTTCCTCGCCATTTTGGTTTACATATTTTACTGTGACTGGTGCGCCGTCTGCTTTTTTGTATACATAAGTGACCGTTTGCTCATCTAAACTAAGTGTCCCGGTTGCATTTCCTGGTAGTTGGTTAGTATCGAGTTCGTATTTATCAATTGCTAGTTCATATTCAGGCGTCGTCACATCATAGTCATCGCCTACATTTCCACTTACCGTTTGCGACTCGTGAATCTCTGCCCCAGTTTCATCCACATATTTAACCGTTAAATCCTTTGCCTTAACTGGTAAAATATCAATTAAAAAAGTTGCTTGGTTTTGAGGATTGTTAGTCGCATTATCAAGAACTACTTTAATTACATGTACGCCTGATTTAAAGTTGATTAGTGGAATACTCACGTCAGAAGTCAGTTTCCCATCATAAAGCACCTTGCCATCATTCGTATCGGTAATCGTCACATCATGCCCATCAAACAATTCCGAGTCAAACATATATACTACTTGTAAATTAATAAATGTAGGACTATTTTTTAAAAATGGCGTAAGCTCCATATCATTAGTTAGATTAGAAATAAAAGAATTATTTGCTTTAATATGACCGCTATACTCTGGTGTATTAGCTGGATAAATGAACGTATACGCTGAGTAAACACTTGGTTCTGGTTTTTGACTGTTAATCGTCACTTGGTTACCAGAAACATTTACTTCATTTGCGCCAGTTCTATTTTCATACAAACTTAAAGGTAGTTGCCCGACTAATTTATTACCTTGCAAAGCGATGGAAGGAATATTTCCAAGACCATCCGGAATTTTTCCTGAGAATTGATTATAATCTAAGCGCAGTTCTGTTAATTTTTGTAATTGACCTAATTCACTAGGAATCTCCCCTGATAAATTATTACTATAAAGTAAAAGTCTTTCGAGAGACACTAGGTTTTTAATCTCTGGTGGGACTTCTCCCGTAAGCGACCTATTGCTTAAAGAAATGGTCTTAATCTTAGCCAAATCCTCAAAAGTTAGATCAACACCGACTTTTTTCGGCGCCAATTGTCTATTTACCTCATTGATTAACCACGCTTGTCCTCCTAAATCTTCAGAAGTAACAATATCTGTATTACTTTGATTTAAATTAATTGGTTGATTTGTTTCTTTTGTTGTTTCTGATGCTATTCCGGAAATGGGATAACCCCAAACAAAATTTAATGAGAGAACAACAGCAGAAAGACAAAGTAAAGCTTTTTTCATTAATGTATAACCTCCAGTGTTTTTGATTACTCCTAAAATTATACGCTAAACAATATTGTAAAAATGCCTTATAAGGTACCTAAAATCGCCAATTGTGAACATTTTTCGAACATTTTATATCATAAAAGCAATGTGTCTTTTGATTTTCAAGCACTTTTCTTTGACACATTTACCTCAAAAAACCGAAAATTATTTTCATGAACAAAACAAGTATCCACAGAAGAAAAACCTAATAACACGTTGATACCACTTGTTTTCCAATTCAAAAAAGCATTCAAATCAATGCCTTCTAAATAGTCTCCTTTAGTCTAAACAGCATCCAAAATAGTTATAAAAAAGTTAAATCGGGTCTAAATTTGAACAAACCCTGTTTTTCGCCATTTTTGTGATTTCGTCACCAAATAGTCACATTTAAGAAATCATACGCGTTTTATAGGTCTGATTTTAGTACTACGAAAATGTGGAAAAGGACTATAATTAACTCATAAATAATAAAACAAATTATAAAAGGATGTGCAATACCTCTTGAGAAAAACTTTTCTAATCCTCATTTGCTCCATGCTACTCGCAACACTCGTCCCCTTCACTTTCCCAAAAGCTAATACTGAACCGACGTCCTGGATTGAAACAGAATTAGATGGTAACGAAGCTTTCATCTCGGCAACAGAGAGAAATCTCAATAAAAAACGAGAAGATATTACACTAGCAGATGTAGAAACAATCACTTCTCTTGATCCAGTAGGCGCCTCTTCTATACCTGATAATATAACAGACTATAAAAATTTAACTAGGCTTTATATAACACAAGGAACTTTGACGGAAGTACCAGAGAGTATTGGTGAACTCAAAAAGCTAACCTTTTTAAGTTTTTATAATAATAAGCTGACTGAATTTCCAACAGTTGTTTATGACCTACCAGCTTTAAATTCGCTTCTATTACAACGAAATAATATTAGTGAAATCCCTGAAGAAATTACGAATATGTCTTCCCATTTATCAAGTCTCGATGTTCGTAATAACAATTTAATTTCCATTCCTGATAAGATTTTTACAACTAAATGGGCTAGCCGCAGTGGCCAACTAATTATAGATACAGAAGGAAATCAAATTACTTCAGATGTTCCTGTTGATTATTTAGATAACTATAATAATGGCGGAAACATGTTAGAGAATTACAATTATCGTCAAAAGCAAGATCAATTGGTTTATAAAGGCGATCCAATCGTAGTTCCTTACAAAACAGACTTTAAACAACTGACTCCTGATAAATCCAAACTAGGATTAGCTTCAAATAATGCGTTATACCCTACTCACGAATTCGAATATTACGACGACGGTTCTTCAACGCTTGAAAACGGGGTAGCCACAACAGAAGGTGAAGGTTTCATTACGATTAAAAGCACCTTATCAACTACCTCCAACCCATTTGCAAAAGTACGGGTGCCAATCGTTGTGGAAGCTCCTCCAGAAGGCTCCGATGTCACAGTCGAATACAAAAGTACCACAGGAGAAACAATTGCTCCTTCTGAAACTTTAAAAGGTTTATTAGAAGCAAATTATACGTCTGAAGCTAAAACGATTCCTGGCTACACACTTACAGAAACGCCAGCTAATGCGAACGGTACTTTTTTAAATGATTCACAAACAGTCACTTATGTTTATTCAAAAGACCCCGTTCCTGCTAAACCAGTTACTGTAAAATATGTTGATGATAAAGGTAAAGAACTAGCGCCATCAGAAACATTCACTGGTTTTATAGACGATGATTATACTTCTACAGAAAAAACGATTGAAGGATACACATTAGTAGAAACACCAGCAAACGCCAACGGAAAATTAACAGCAGACCAACAAACAGTGAATTACATTTACACTAAAAATATTATTCCTGCTGAGTCTGTAACAATTAATTATGTGAGCGATACAGGTAAAGAGTTAGCAGAACAAACTGTCTTAGATGGCAATATTGGAGATTCCTATTCTTCTTTTGCCAAAACAATTCAAGGTTATAAGCTAACTACAACACCAACAAATGCGAACGGTACATTTTCTGATACTAAACAAACCGTTAATTACGTGTACACTAAAGACAAAACTTTACTAAAAGCAAAAATTGGTAAAGTCGAAGTAGAATTTGTTGATTCAACAAACACGCCAATTAGTAATCCTTTAATAGTAGAAGGAGAAATTGGAAAAACGTATAAAATCCCTCATAAAGAAATAACAGGATACACACTAAAAAAAGAGCCCTCTAATGAGCTCGGAACATTTGATCAAACACCGAAAAAAGTCACTTTTGTATATCAAAAAGAAGACAGTTCAGAAAAATCACCATCGAACAAAACAACTTTTAATAAATCGATAACAAAAGCAGAATCAAGCACAGTAGGAATGCCAAAACTTCCAAAAACTGGTGATAAGAGTCCACTAATTCCTTCACTAGTAGGAATCTTCCTTTTAAGTTCTGCCATTGTTCTTTGGAGAAAGAATCAGCTGTAAATCTGAATAATAATTAATAAAAAAAGACGATAAACCGAGGTTTATCGTCTTTTTGAATGGCTTAAATTTGTTTTTTCTTCCAAAATAAACTAGCAAATCCAACAAATAATAGCCCAATCAGCACCAAGTATAAGTTAGTATCACCTGTTTTTGGTAGTGTTCTTTGTTGTTTTGAGTCATCTAAAGAAGTTGCGTTTTCTGATGCCGCTATAGTTCCAGATTGTTCTCCCTTAATCTCCATATCACCCGATCCCTCGGAGGAGACTATTTCATCCGGTTTAACTGGATCTGTTGGTTTTGTTGGGTCAACTGGACTTCCTGGATCAGCTGGATCTGTTGCTTGTTCTTCATACTGAGCATATAGTGTCATATTGTTTGCTGGCATTTTATCTGTAGCGAAGTTCCATTTCTTTCCACCAGTTTTTGCATCGTACCAACCAGTGAACGTGAACCCTGTTTTGCTAGGCTTTGCAGGTTCAGTTACTAATTCATCACTAGCAAAAGTCCTTGTAGATAGTGTTCCTTCATTGTCAAAGGTTACTGTATATCCTCCAACAAGGGATTGTGTGACCTTCCCACTAAATTCCCCTGTTGACCTGCCAATCTGAGTTGTCTCAGAAAAAGAATAATTTAGATTTGCTACAAAGCTTGGAAGTTGCCAAGATAAGATAGCATTTGAATAACTACCGCTATTACTAATATTCTTCGGCGTCACAAGTGTTCCATTGATATTTTTCACTTTATTTTCCAGTGTGAAATTTGTAGAAAAAGCTTTGGGTTGATTGACAATACTCTGATCCTCTGCAAAAAAGTAATCTAATTTGCCAAAATCAGCATTTTTCAACGAACTAATATCACTAATGTGGTTATTGCTAATATCAATATAAAAATCATCGGCCAATGGATCCTCTGAATATAGTGTCATCTTACTTAATGGACTAATATCACTTATTTCATTATTGTTAAGTGTTAATTGTTGAAACGATTTACCAGCGAGCGGGCTAATATCCTTGATTTTATTATCGGCCAAATAAATATAAACAAATTGGTTTGTCGGGAAATCCCTTAACACACTAATATTACTTATACTATTATTATTTAGTCTTACCGAATTTAAATTTGGCAATGAGCTAAGTGTGCTTATATCACTTATATTATTATTCGATGCATCAAATATTTTTATTTTTGGAGATTTACTAAGTGGTGATAAATCATTAATATTATTTTCAGAAATATATACAGTTTCTAACTCTGATAATCCTTCTAACGGTGAAATATTACTTACAGACTGCCCAGAAATATTAAATTCCGATAAATTTTGAAGATACTCGACACCCTCTATCGAATAAATTATTGGCCCCGGCATACGGTCAGAGGTGCTGCCATCTAACTTTGTAATGTTATCTAAATCTGCCTGAGATACTTCATCTGCTGAACTACTCTTATAAGTGACTTCAGCTATTACTTTAGCCATATTTTCATCAGGAAAAACCTCATTTATTGGTTTCGGTGATGTTAAAATACTTTTTTCGGCTGCATTGGCGTTTGGAGAACTAATAAAACTAATTAAGACGAGAGATACGACTAGTAGCGACATTGTGATTGTTTTTTTCATGTAGTTAATCATTCCTCCTAGATGTATAAACGCTTATTTATGAAATTGGTACTTAACCAGTATACAATCAACACAAAATTAACAAGTACTAAAATTAGACTCAATTTTCCGAATTATATTTAAAATGTGAATAAAATGTGAAGTTCGATAAACATTTACTGATTTTCAGTGCTTTTTTAGTAAAAAAAATAGACTGTAAACAAAATGATTTCTCACATTGTTACAATCTATTTTTTTAAAGCACCTTTTAGAAAGTTTGTACTTTTCTCGCTAGGCACATAATACCTGCGATAACTGCAAGTACGCCTGGAACGATCCATAGTAAGCTAACTAAGAAGAAACCGCCTACACCAGCTACTAGCGTTAAGATACCAAATACTTTCGCATTACGTTTAATTAATACTGCGAAAACAATCAAAGCAATACCAATAACTAAAGCGATTGCAGATAAAATTACTGCGAAACCACCAGCAGCAGCAAGTGCTTCTGTATCAGTAGTAGACATTGTTGCAGCTCCAGATAGTTCTTCGCTACCAGATAAAGCAGCAAGAATACCTCCACCTGCGATTCCTGTAATACCAGCGATAATACCTGTAATTCCTGCTATTAATGTTAGAATGAATTCTGGTTTTCTTGGATTCATGTTGTAAAACCTCCCTTTTTTATAGTCATTTATTAGTATACCATTAATTCACACAAAAAATGTAGACATTTAGTGTATTTTTATTTAAATTATCTTTTTATTGTACAATTTTAACTATAAAAAAAAGACCTCTCATCTGGAGAGGTCTTAAATATCTTCGCGTTCTAGCCATAAACTGAGAAGTACATCATTTTCTTCTTTAATATCTTCTTTTGTCATTTCGGGTTTAATGTCTACTTTTTCAAGAATTTCAAATTGAATGGTGTCGATACCATGTTCAGTTGCTTCTTTTGCCATTTCTGGTGGTAGCATATTTCCTGCTCCAATTTTCACTCCGAAAGCAAGCTTATTGGCTATTCCTTTTAAATCCATTGTATTATCGATTAAATATTTGCCAGTTTTTGTACTGATAAAACGGTATACTCCGGCGTCAGGGGCTTTTTCTTTGTATGCGCGAATCAGCTCTTTGCGGTTTTCTTTATCCATTTGTTTCACGTCCTTAGTATCCTGCTTCTTGTAAAAGTTTGCTAAGTGTCTTGAGGCGTTCGCTGAGTAGTTCATCATCATTTTTTAATGCTTGTTCGAATAATTGAATGTCTTCGTCGATATACTCGTTATCTTCACAAACTGCGATAGTCAGCGCATCTCCTTGCAAGCCGATACGATCAAGCGTTGGATTTTCTTTATCGTAAAAATTAGGTAAACGATAAGCATCTTTAAAATGAACCTTCGTTCTTGCAATTAAAATAGCTAAGTCAAGTACGCGGTGTAATGGAAGCTCTTCGGATTGACGCGACCATTTATCGCCCGTATGACGCCAAACTTTGGCTGAAATATCTACTTTTCCACGATCATTCCACTGCGCAAGACCAAGCGAAAGACCTTTTGCATCCGAATGATACGCGCTTTTACCGTCTACTTCTTCGTAATTTTCGGCAACAATCACTGGTTTATGTTTTAAGGTAGTTGGAATCTTCATTAGATTTCTCCTTTTAAATTTTAGTAATTTACTAAATTAGTATATTACTAATTTTATAAAATGTAAAGAAAAACTTTCCTAATAACTAGGAAAGTTCATTTTTCATATGTAATTGTTGTAGTCCGTCTGGTAAATCTACTTTGATAGTTCTGCTATTCGTCACTTTTACGAGATTCTTGTCGGTTTGATAAGTGCCGGTTGCAGGAAGAACATAGTCATCTAAGCCGACCATTTCACCATTTTCTACCATTCCGGTAATATACCACGGGTGACCAAGGAGTTGTTCTGCTTCTAGGAAATGACCGCGCCGAATAAAAGCTCGAATGTTTGTGGAGCTGATTTTTGTTTGGTTTGTTTCAATTACTGGGACAGATGTGACGTCGATACCATAGGGCTTGCAAAGGTCCCGCAGTAAATCCACATCAGAATCGCGCCCTTTTCCAAAATTAAACTCAGAACCAACGATGATATGCGATAATTGTAAATTGGTCAAATGGTCCGTAACAAATTCTTCTGGTGTTGTTTCCGCATACCTTGGTGTAAAAGCTGTTTCGATGAGATGGTCTACCCCGTAATGCGCGAGCCAGCGTTCTTTTTCCATTCTTGGTG
Source organism: Listeria innocua (assembly GCF_028596125.1). Classification (GTDB taxonomy): domain Bacteria; phylum Bacillota; class Bacilli; order Lactobacillales; family Listeriaceae; genus Listeria; species Listeria innocua. The sequence goes on along the minus strand of NZ_CP117229.1, from coordinate 711,756 downwards.
TGAGCATTTCGCGGTATATTTCGATTTGTTTTAAAGCCCAAAGTGGATGTGGGCTGAAACTAATAGCAGTTAAAATTTCGTTTTCTTTTTTGATGGATAAAGCTGTATTTAAAATGGTTTGGTGACCAAGATGAACCCCGTCAAACTTACCGATTGTTAATACTGCGGGGCGACTATCTTTATTTGGTTCGAGTGTTACGTGTGATACTTCCATTGGCTGATTTCCCCCATTCCTCTCTAAGTTTATAGTATAACAAGGGGGTCGTGCAAATTTATTGATTGCATAAAAAAAGACCTTTTCTAATTTCGAAAAGGTCTTGAATACTTTATTCTACTGTTACACTTTTTGCTAAGTTTCTTGGTTTGTCGACATCGCAGTCACGGTGAAGTGCTGCGTAATAAGCTAATAGTTGACACGGGATAACGCTTGCTAGTGGTGTTAATAATGGATGTACTTGTGGAATAACAAACCGGTCACCTGGTTGCGCAACGTTCTCCATTGCAAATACACAAGTTTTTGCTCCGCGTGCTAAGACTTCATTTACATTTCCACGAATATTCCAATTGATAGATTCTTGCGTAATAAGTGCTAAAACTGGTGTGCCGTCTTCGATAAGCGCAATAGTACCATGTTTTAATTCCCCACTTGCAAAACCTTCTGCTTGAATATAAGAAATTTCTTTTAGTTTAAGTGCTGCTTCCATCGCTACGAAATAATCGATGTTTCTACCTAAGAAGAAAGCGTTACGAGAAGTCGCTAAGTATTCGCCCGCAATATGTTCGATGACTTCTTTACTAGAAACCATTGCTTCCATTGCAGTTGCAACGATACCTAATTCAGCAGCCAAATTAATGCTAAGTGCTTCAGCGTCACCAATTTCGCGACCAAGTGAAACTGCAAGTACTGCTAAAACAGAAATCTGTGCGGTATATGCTTTTGTTGATGCAACCGCAATTTCTGGTCCAGCATAGAGATACATCGAATGATCTGCTTCACGGTCAAGCGTAGAGCCTGGTACGTTCGTTAATGTCAACGTCCGGTAACCAAGTTCTTTCACTTTTACAAGACATTGGCGGCTATCGGCAGTTTCCCCACTTTGCGTAATGAAAATGAATAACGGCTTTTTAGACATTAGCGGTAAATTATAGCCAAATTCACTAGAAACATGTACTTCTACAGGAATTTTCGCCATTTTTTCGATTAAATTTTTTCCAACTAAACCAGCATGATAGCTCGTTCCGCAAGCAACAATGTGAATACGGTCAGAAGATAAAATTTCATCAAGGATTGTTTGATCGACATTGATTTCACCAGCTTCATTTTGGTAAGCTTGGATGATTTTACGTGTTACTGCTGGTTGTTCATCGATTTCTTTTAACATATAGTGCGGGTAAGTGCCTTTTTCGATGTCAGATGCATCTAGTTCTGCAGTGTAGCTTGCGCGGCTAACTTCTTCCCCTTCTAATGTTTCTAATGTAAAACCGTCTTTTGTAACGATAACGATTTCTTTATCCATAATTTCCACGAATTCATCGGTTTCTTTAAGAACAGCCATTGCGTCACTTGCAATAACGTTGAAGTTTTCGCCTTTTCCGATTAGTAATGGACTTTTGTTTTTTGCTGCGTATAGTGTTTCTGTATCCGTTTGGTCAATTAAGCAAATTGCGTATGAACCGTGAAGTAATGATAATGCTTTTTTAAATGCTTCTTTTGTAGAAAGATTTTCAGCAAATAATTCAATAAGCTGCACGATTACTTCTGTATCTGTATCACTAATAAATGAATGATTTTTTAAATATTCTTCTTTTAAAAGTGTATAGTTTTCGATTACACCGTTATGAACAATAGTAAAACGGCCTGATTTGCTTTGGTGCGGGTGAGCGTTCTCGTGATTTGGTTTACCGTGAGTTGCCCAGCGTGTATGACCGATTCCTGTTGTACCGAATGCATCACTTGGTACAAGGCTCGCAAGGTCTGCAATCCGTCCTTTTTCTTTTACAACTGTTACTAAATCTTTGTTTTGTAAAGCGATTCCTGCTGAGTCATAACCGCGATATTCTAATTTTTCAAGTCCTTCTAATAAAATACCTTTTGCATTGTTTGTTCCAATATATCCAACGATTCCACACATAATAAATTCCTCCAATAATTAACTTGAGGGCAGACTTGTCCAATTTCAAGCCCTCTACATTTTTTGGTTTCCTTGGAGGGTAAAAAACATGTTTCATTACTACTCTGTCCACTTGGTCACCCAAATGATTTGTAAGTAAGACTTAACGACTGCATGCACAGCCGGGAGACTCCCGCCGAAATTTCGATTAATCTCCTCCTCGTCAACTGACTGTTTACTTTCCAGGAATTTCACCTTTAAGCATTTTCGTCCCAATCAGTTCTGGCGCTTCTATTCAGTTGTACTATCCTCCTTCAATACTTTTCAAGGAAACAAATCCATTTTACAATAATATGTATACTAGGTCAAGCATTATATATAGCCGTTTATTTAAAATTGGTCTATACATTGACAAAAAATAACAAATGACTAATAATATAGTTATGATAGAAAAAGGAGCGAGCCGTATGGTTTTATCAAAAAAAATAGTTTCTAGTATTGCTTTAATTTTTTCGCTAGGTTTTATTTATTTTCGTGTGAGCACGGTTTATGCACTCGAGCATACAAGTAATGCGTCACTTTTACCTTCGACCGGGGATGCATTTTCGGTTTGGCCGATTGTTATCGGAGTACTTCTAGTAGTCTTAGCAGTCGTTCTTTTCATTAAGAAAAAAATATAAAAAACGTTTGGAAGCTTGCTTAAGCTTCCAAACGTTTTTTTATGGTTTGCTTAAATAAATAGCTTGTTTTCCCATGGCAGACCAGCCTTCTTCTAAGACAGCTCTTTTTACAGCGCGATTTTTATGTCCGTATGGGTCGTTAATATAAAAATTCTCCTTATCAAATCCAGTAATGACAACACTATGCATGGAATAAGTGATTTTCTTTTTTCCTTCTTTTGTTTGGACGCTTTGCCAATTTTTTGGTGCATGGTAATCGGTCGTTGTGATAATCCAAACGGGTGCTCCTGTGCTAAGTACGGTTATAATATCGGTTATATCATTGCCGCTAATGTCATGTACATGCGCTTCATTAACATATTTAGCAGCAAGTTTGGCGATGGGAGCATGATTCACCCCGAGCCCTTTACTATCTCCACTGATGCTCCCAACAAATGCTTTATCAGGATTTCCGTGTAAGCCGTTTTGTTCAATAGGTGTGGTTGGAAGGTTCGCTGCTAATTCATTTTTGGTAACATTTTTCCCAGTGAACTGTAGGAGCATTGCAAGACTCGTTACTTCACAGCCGTTAAAAAGTATAGGCGCATCCATTTGATTAATGAGAGGAACGTCGAGTCTTACATTAAAAGGTTCATTGTCTAATTTATAAACTACTTTGGCGCTTTCGAGTTTGACGGTTGGTGAATAAAAGGTATATTTCGTATTTAGAAGGGTCAAACTAAATATACAAGCTGTAATAACAAGTAGTGATTTTATCCAAATTCGCATTTGTACAAGCTACCTAGACATTTTCAGCTAGGATTGGCTCTCCGGGTTCTTTTGTTTCCAGTTCTTCTTCTACTTCGACCACTTCTTCGCTTACTTCGGTATTGAAGTTGGCGATATACCCTTCTAATGAGCCGGAAATTTTTTGCATTTCTTCTGAGATAACTACTAGCTCGTCCACTTTCATTTTGTTAACTTCCGCGAATTCAAGTGCGGCTGTGGATTTTTCACCAATTTGGTTAGAGATTTCTGTTACGTCGCTAATTGATGTGTTTACTTCTTCAATTCCAGCAGCCATTTCTTCTGTTTCTTGAGAGACGTTTTGCATTTGGGCGGAAATATCGTTCACACGGTTGAGTAAATCTGTAAATGTCGCTTCTGTTTCAGAAATGATTTTTTGTCCTGCTTCTGATTCAGAAAGCCCCGTGTTCATTACTTCAATTGTTGTTTTTGATTCGGTTTGGATTTTTTTCAGTACCGTATTAATATCTACAACAGCAAGACGAGATTGTTCTGCTAACTTACGGACTTCTTCAGCTACAACTGCAAAGCCGCGGCCATGTTCGCCAGCACGTGCGGATTCGATTGCTGCGTTTAAGGCTAGCAAGTTCGTTTGGTCAGCGATATTTGTAACGGTATCAAGTGCTTTTTCGACTTCGCCAACACGATTAACGAGTTGAGATACGACGTCTGTGCTCGAACGCATTACACCGCTGATACGATCCATTTGTGATACTAAATTGTTAATAACAGCAATTCCATCATTTGTTTTTTCTGCGGAGTCTTTTGTTAAGTCAGATACTTTCAGCGCATATTCTGCAACGTTTTGAACCCCGCCTGTCATTTGATCCATTGCATCGGTACTTTCTTTCATGCTGCCGATTTGCGTTTGAATTTGTTCGCCCATCATTTTCATTTCGATGTCCATTTCTGTTGTCATTGCAGAAATAATTTCCGAACTAATAATGACGTTATCACTGGAAGATTTAACGTCTGTAGAAGCTTTTTTAATATCTTCAATCATTAATCTTAGGTTTTCGCTCATTTCATTTAGGTCATTCGTGATGTCGCCTAGCTCATCTTTACCATTGTATGTGCTACGGTATGATAAATCACCGCTTGCTACTTTATGTACAGCTGTTTGTAAGTGACGAATTCCTTTTAAAATAACGCGTGTAATATAAGCGTTGAAAATGAATAGTGAAATCAGTACAGCAATGATAACGGCTGTGAAGATTAAACTAATTTTTACGCCAAAATCAGAAATAGCTTGCGAAGATTTTTCGACTTCATTATAGTTCATGTCATTTAAAACATTTAATTGTTTTGTAGCGTCGTCAAATTTTGTTTTAACGTTTTGGTAATATCGATTTTGTGCTCCTAGAAGTTCTGCGTCGTCCAGCGCACTTGAAGTATCACTGATGACAGAGGATGCTGCTGACTTCATATCTGCTAATTTTTCTTCAAAGTAAGCTAATTGTTTTTTATCTTCTGCTGTTAAATTGGCTTTTTTGAAATTATGGATTGCTTGGTCATTTTCAGCATAAAGCGTATCAATATCTTTAATAAGGGTTGATTTTCCGTTGATAGTATCGAACATGGTCAGGATGTCGATATTGATTTGTGCCATGTTTGTTTGGATTTTTGCGATTTCTTTCATTGGAGCAACATTATTATCAACCATATTATCTGAAAGTGTCGCTACATGACGAAATCCAAGGAAACTCGTTGCGCCAAGTCCGATTAACATGATGGTGGTTATAATAATATTAATGCTTAGTTTTGTTTTCAATTTACGATTTTTAATTAAATTCACCCATTCCACACTCCTATTCTCTAATTCTAGTTCATTATCTCATATTTTTTAAAAAAACTCCATATTTTATTGTAAAATAATTAGTTTTAATAAAAAAACATTATAATAACTAGCGAATATCGGCGTAAAATGGGTGATATTGTTATTTTTTTATTTATTTTTTATAAAAATCTACGTAAAATAGTTTTAAGTGGTGGCATTTTGGCGAAACGGTGGTCTTCTAGGACTGATTGGATTTCGAATTTGGTGTAACCTAATGCTTCGTCCATCACGATTTTTCCTGGTAGTGGAGCGGCTGCGCTATCCACGGAAACGTCGATGATAACTGGTTTTGTTGCTAGTTTGGCGTTTTCGAAAGCAGCTTCTAGGTCCGCCATTTTTTCTACTCGGAAACCAATTCCGCCACAACTTTCGGCGAATTTTGCGTAATTGATGTCTGGAAGGTCGATTGCGTAATTTAGTTCTCCTGCAGATTGTTGTTCATATTTAATAAATGATAGTTGTTGGTTGTTTAAAACGACGACAATCATTGGCATATCAAGACCCACCGCGGTTACGAAATCTTGCATAACCATTGAAAAGCCACCATCACCGACAATTGCAATTGCTTGGCGATCTGGATAGGCTTTTTTCGCTGCGATAGCTCCGGGAAGACCGCAGCCCATTGTACCAAGCCATGCAGATACGATAAAGTCATTTTCTGGTGTTAAGTGTAAATAACGCGTGCTCCAAACCGTTGCTGTTCCTACATCAATGGAGAAAATAGCATCTTTATCAGCGATTTTTTGGATATTAGCCATCACGACTTCTGGGGCAATTGGATCCGTTGTTTGCGAAATATCTTCTTCCAACCATTTCCACCATTCTTGCATATTTTCTTGGCATGCTTGAAGGAATTTACGTTCTTCAACCGGTGCTATTTTGGTTGTTAAATTGCTAATTATTTCTGCGGCATCGCCAACTAAACCAACTGTCGCTTGATAACGTTTGCTGATTTTTGCCGGGTTAATATCGATTTGAATACATTCAGCTTTTTTAGGTAAGTAATCGCTATAAGGATAATCATTGCCAAACATTAAGAGTAAATCAGTTTCTTGCATGGCTTCATATGCTGGTTTCGTTCCTATTTTACCAAGGTTACCAAGTGCATTTGGGTGGTCATCTGGAACGATTGTTTTTGCTGGTAAAGAATGAATAATCGGGATTTTTGCTTTTTCTGCAAAGGCGATTAATTCTGGTCCAGCGTGTTTTGTTCCTAAGCCTGCTAAAATAACTGGTTTTTCAGCTTTATCAATTAATGTTACGGCTTCTTGAATTGCTTTTTCGTCTAGTTTTGGAATTTCTTGTTCAAATTTTACTGGTTTTGCTTTTAGGCTCGCTTTAATTTCTTGAGATGGAATATCATTTGGGATTGTTAAGACAGCGACACCTTTTTCTTGATAGGCAGTTCGAATCGCTTCATCAACAACATCTGCCAGCGTTTCAGCATTATCGATTTGTTTATTATAAACGGCAACATCTTCAAAAATAGCTGGTAAATTAACTTCTTGGAAAAAGCCCGTATTTAAGACGTCCGTTGTCACTTGACCAGCTAAAACGAGCATTGGTACGTGGTCCATTTTTGCATCATACATACCGTTTAGAAGATGAATCGCACCAGGTCCGCCGATAGATAAAGCGACTCCGATTTTGCCGGTTAATTTGGTATAGGCAGCTGCTGCTAGTGATGCGACTTCTTCGTGACGCACATGAATAAATTCAATTGCCTCTTGTTCTTTTCTGAGTGCATCGACCACGGTATCAATCGAATCACCTGGTAAACCATAAACATGATCGATGTCCCAATTTTTTAATGTTTGTACGAGTGTTTCACTTGCTTTTACTTTTTTCATTATACTTTCTCCTCCCATGGATGTTTTCTCTAATGTCCAATAGTTTTCGTTTACCCTGTTTTTGGAAGAATATTCATGAAAGAGAATTGACGAACAATTCAGAAGTGCTTATAATGAAGGCAAGGTGGTGATCAAAGAGATGCAAACAAAATTGCACTGCTCTCGACTTTCTAACAATGGCTTTAGGATTGTTTAGAAAGTAAGAGTGAAATAAACTCTTCAATCCTTCAGCTAGTTTAACCAAAATTAAACTATTAAAGGAGAATTATTAATGAAAGAGTTTATCGAACCATACCAATATAATTTTATCAAAAAACAAATAGAAAATGTCTCACGCGCTTATCGGTCCGCGAATGATAAATCTACTTTGAAGGCGTTAAAGTCTTTGACGGAGGAGAAAATCAACGAACTATTTCCGGAGAGCGTGCTAGAAGAGCATAAGGAACTTTTTAGCGAGCTCCATTCGATTACTTCAACCAAAGAAGCAGAGCCGTTTTTAGAGGGGTTAAAAGCCTATGTGATTCCTTTCGTTCCGCCTAGCGATGTGAAACTTAAAAAACTTTTTGCGAAAACGAAAAAATTAAAAATTCCTGCATGGTCGAAACTTGATTTGCGCGATTATACTTTTTACGGCTGGAATGATATTGCTCAGCAGCGTAAATATATCGTGACTTATGAGGACGGAAATTTGGTCGGCGTAAATGGGACTATTTCTCCGGAGATTCAAAAGGGTGTTTGTTCCATTTGCCAAACGCATTCCAAAGTATCACTGTTTATGGCGAAAACGAAATCTTCTAGTGATGGCGTTTATACGACAAATGGTAATTATATTTGCTACGATAGCGATGTTTGTAACGAGCAAATAAAAACCCACGAAACATTAGATGAATTTATTGAAGTTGTGAAGAAACGCAAATAAAAAAACAGCAAGTCTCTCTTATATTCGGAGAGACTTGCTGTTTTTTATTTGATTGAATTACGTAATTTTGAGCGTTGTTTATCCATCCATGTTTCTTCTGGATATTCGTTTAGTAAGCTGTCTGCGAATTCGGCTAGGTCATCGCCTACAACAGCTTTTAATTCTAATTGATCAGCGGCTGCGTTTTCGAACATTTCGAGGACGTTTTTTAGGATTTCGAACATCCCTGCGCCTTTTGCAAAGTTCCATAAATAGGTTTCAATGGCTTTCATTGCTGTTTTATAGTCTTCTGGGAGCGCGTCTATTCTTTTTTTGTATTGTTTATAGTCTCGTTTTTCTTCGCGGTATTTTGTGTACCATTTAAACATATGCTGGTCCTCCTTTAATTTGGACGATTCTCGATTGGATAAAGTCCCATCGTTTCCAAAAAGTTGCTAGTTCTTCTTCGCCGGCTGGGCTTAATGTGTAAAATTTTCTAGGTGGGCCTAATTCTGATTTTTTCTTCTCGATATTGACTAGTTCTTTTTTCTCGAGACGAACGAGAATGGTGTAGACGGTTCCTTCAACGATTTCATCAAAACCTAGGTCATTGAGATACTTGGTGATTTCATAACCGTATGTTTCACCTTTAGAAATTCGCTCTAATATCATTCCTTCTAAACTACCTTTGAGTAACTCGGTAAGTCCTTTCATTTGAATTCACTCCTCTACTAGTTGTTACTAGGTACAAGTATATAGTAATACAAAGTAGGTTGATTGTCAACCCTTCTGCAAAAAAACTGCTTTCTTTTTACAGAAAACAGTTCACATTTTTTATTTAAATAGTACTTCAGGGTTTTGTTTCATTGCGCTTAAGTTAGCGATGTTAATTGTTAAAAATTTCTTTTTAGGCGCTTCTAAAGTTTCGAGCCATTCGTTCGTTATGTTTGTGGCAAGTTCAGCGGATTCATCGTTTTGGCATATGAAACCGATGTTTTTATATTGGCATTTTTCATCAAGGTTGGCATAGTGGTGTTCTTTTTCTTCGTCAGGGTTAAAAATATCCATATAAAAATTGCGGTTGCCTTTTAGAAATTGCATGTGGGTATCGTGTGAGTCTACTAGGTTGAAATCGCGTTTGGTGAACTGATTGATTGCTTCTGATTTTACGCTAGCGAGGTCGAAACTTACGGTTGTACTTGGTTTTTCTAGGTTTTGAAGTTGGCTCGCTTCGAATGATTTAGATGCTTCTTGGTCGGATGTGAAGGCTTGGAGTTGTTCTTCGACGCGGTTCATTTTTGCTTCAAAATCAAGTTCATTTAGGAGATTTTCGGTTTGTCTGATGACATTAATTGCTTCTTCAAATTGGTCATTTTTTATGTAGGAAGTTACTTTGTCGGCTGCTTCGATTTTAATTTCTTGTTGCATTGCTGCTGTCATATCGCGCCATGATTCCCACTTTTGTTGCCAGTTTCCCATGATTTATTCTCCCTTACCCGATAATTTTCGTTAAATAGTTTTGCGTTTCTTTGAATGGTGGGACCCCGCCGTATTTATGTACGTTACCTGGTCCAGCGTTATAGGCTGCTAATGCTAATTTTAGGTCACCATCGTATTTTTTGATGTAACCGGCAAGCTGTTTTGTCCCTGCGTCGATATTAGTCGCTGGGTCGGTTCGATTAGAGCCGTACATTAGTTGCATTAGACCAGTGGCACCAGCACTTGAAACCACATTCGGATTAAAATTAGATTCTACTTGGATAACTCGTTTGATAAGCGCTTCTGGTACACCGTATTTGGTTGCTGCTGTTTTAATTAAATCGCTATATTTGCCTTCATTTTCAGCGCTAATAGGTTTAATTTGGTAGTTGTTCCAATTAGTTAGCTCTCCGGTTGTTGCTGCTGGAGTTTCGGTTGTTACACTTGACCTTGCACTAGGAGTTTGTTTAGTTTCGGATTTATTTATTAAAGCTTCGTATGCTTCACGGGCGCGAGCTAGTTCGGCATCGGTGACTGTTTGCACATTAGTTGTGGTGGTTTGCTTTGTCGCATTTAAACGTTCATTTAATTTCGTTTCAAAAGTGGTGGCCGATTGTTTCGCTGCTTCAAATGCGCTTTGAAACTCGGCTTGTCTAGCACTAATAACTTGTTCTACTGGATTCATCCACGGCACTCCTTTGTTATACTAACGTTTCCATCATTCTACTCGTTTCTTCAAGCGTGACACTCTCATCCCGCAGCTGTTTTAAAAATTGATGAATAAAATAGGATTTTTCCTTACTTGTAAAAATGGCTGCGTTGTCGCTTGTTTGTTCAATTGTTCCTAATTTGAAATACAGTTCATTTTCTTGATAAATGCTCATCCATTCGCGGATTTTCGAAGCGGATTTCCACTGACTTTCTGGCACGATTTCTTCCATTACCCGGCTAACGGAGCCAAGGACATCAATGGCTGGATAGTGGTTTTTTGTTGCCAGTTCTCGGGTTAGAACGATATGACCATCTAAAATTCCCCGCGCTAAATCGGGTACTGGTCCGTTCATATCATCTCCATCAACGAGTACTGTATATATACCTGTGATCGATCCATTTTTAGTTTTACCGGAACGTTCTAGCAGTTTTTTCATATAGGATTCCATTAGCAAGGTTTTCCCGCCAATTGGTAGGTCTTTGACGGCAATATCAACGCTTCTTCTTGCATCAGCGAAACGAGTGACAGAATCCATCATTAATAGGACGGTTTTTCCTTGATCGCGAAAATGTTCTGCAATCGAAGTCGCAAGTTTGGCAGCTCGCAGTTGCATGAGATGGCTTTCATCTGAAGTGGCTGCAACAATAACGCTTTTACGCAACCCTTCTTCACCAAGATCTTTACGCAAGAAATCTTTTACTTCCCGACCACGTTCGCCAACAAGACCGATAATATTAATGTCTGCCTTGGCGTTACGTGCTATCATTCCAAGCAAAGTTGATTTACCGACACCTGATCCTGCAAAAATACCGATTTTTTGACCTATACCAATGGTTAGCATTCCATCAATCGCTTTGATTCCAGTTTCAAGTGTTTCCGTAATTTCTGCTCGGTTAAAAGCATGGATTGGCGGTGCTTCCAGTGGCATTTTTTGTTTAAATTTAGCAGTACCAGCTTCTTCATTTAAAATATCACCAGATGCATTTAGTACTTTTCCGAGTAAAAATTCATCGGCTGGAATGGTGATTTTCGTGTCAGTCACGTACACCCAGTCACCATACGCTACTTTATCGCTTTGGTTAAATGGGAGTAGCATGTTGTTTTCTTTTTCGATAGAAATCACTTCACAAAGCACTTTGTTTTCGCCGACCATGACGGTGTCGCCAATTTTCACTTGTGGGCCTTTGGAAATATAGACTTGTTCTTGGACGGTGTGGATTTTTCCTTTTTGGATGTATGGGACGGTGTTTTTTAATTCTTGCCAAGCTTCGGTTTTTGGCGACCAATTCACGATTTATCTCCTCCTAGAATTTTCCGTTCTGCATTTTGCTTGTGTAAGGTTTGGAAAATTTCTGTGATTCGGTAGTCGAAGTATTCTTTTTCTTCTTCTACAGTGAATTCGCCGTAATCAAGCCGCATATCGAAGTTCCAATGAATATTTTCTAAAAGCCAGTCGTACTTTGTTCCGGTGTTTTCTTCTTTGAGTGCTTTTAATGTTTCTGGGTGGGTGGTGACGTTTAGTTTGTCGAAAGCAACTGGGAGTTTTTGAATGACTTCGGTTAGCATTGGTAAGACTTCAATTTGGCGGGTGTCGATTGCTTGGTGGACGATTCTTTCTGCGAGATCAATGCTTTCATCCCAAAGGAAATCGGTAATTGTTAGGTAAAGCTGTGTTTTTTCTTGTTCAAAAGCTAGTTTTTGTGCTTTAATTTCTGCTTCTGCGCTTTGTTTTAATGCTTCAATGGCTTGGCGCTCAGCTTTTAGTGCTGCTTTTTCATTTGCTAGCTTTTGTTGTTCGATTTCGATAGCTGACATATGCTTTTCGAGTTCTTTTTGGTGGTTTTCTAGTTGTTCAAGTTCTTTGGAGTACGGTGATTCGACTTCCTCTGTTTCTTCCATATCTTCTAAATAGAATAGTTCCATTTTCACGTCGGATAAAGTTACTTTGCCTTTTGGGATTCTTGGATTAGATAAGGACATCCTGTTCCCCCCGTTGGATAACTATTTTGCCATCTTTTTCCAAGTTTTTAACGACATTAGCGATGTCTTGTTGTGCTTGTTCGACATCAGAAAGTCTGATTGGGCCAAGGACTTCGAGTTCTTCGGTAATCATATCGCGACGGTTTTTCGATACGCAAGAAAGAATTTTTTCTTTGAGTTCTTCTTTTTCGTTTTTGAGTGCACGGGCGATTTTGTTGTTGTCTTGAATCTCGGCAAGCACTTGTTGCAAGGTCATATTGTCAAGCAGAATAATATCTTCAAACATAAACATTTTCTCTTTAATTCGTTCAGAAAGTTCGGCTTGTTCTGCGTCTAAATGTTCGAAAATAGTACGTTCCAAACCACGAGTAACGTTATTTAAGATATTCGCAACATTTTTAATTCCGTCCGTTTTGTTAAGCGAACTATTCGACATTGTATCTAGTTTAATTCTTAGTAAATTCGATACATTTTGCATAACTTCACTATCAAATTGCTCTAAGCTAGCGATGCCGATTACCGTACTAATCATTTTTTCTTCTGGTAAAAGGGCTAGGAGTTTAGATGCTTCTTCCGGTTTCATGTATGAAGCAATCATCGCAATCGTTTGCGGTGATTCGTCACTAATAATCGTAAACAAGGAATCGACATCATCAATTTCTCGTAAAATATCTAATGCTGTTTCGCCGATACGCGATTCTGCTTCTACCCCGTAAATTAATTGGTTCAATTCTTCTGTTGTCATGTCAGGGAATAGGCGTTGCAAGTGTTCTCGGTCAAGTTTAGCAATCCCGCCAGAAAGAAGCTCTAGTTCATCAAGAAATTCTCTTGTTGCTTCTTCCACTGCGCCGCCATCCATTTCTTTCATTTTGGCCATTTCACGTGCAAGGCGTTGTTTGGAGGCATCTGGAAGTAAATCAACTACTTCAGTCGCGATTTGTTCATCTAGACTCCAAATAATAAGGGCGGCTTTTTCACGTCTTGAAATACCTGAATCTAGTTGAGTAGCGGCTTTTTCTTCTGGTTCTGCTACTTCGACAGTTTCCAGTTCAGCACTAGTTTCTTCTAAGGTTTCTTTGAGTGTTTCTGCCATTTTTTATTCCTGCCTTTCATTGAGCCATTTTTGGATGACTGCTGCGGCACGACCTGGATCTTCTTTGGCCATTTCACCGAGTTTATTTTTCAAGCTTTCTTTACGAGCTTTAAGTTCTGGTTCTGATAAATCGAATGCGTCTGTTTGGAAGTTGAAATCTGGATGTTCTTCTGGATTAACTATCGCCTCTTCGGCTGGGATGAAGTCTTTCTCTTCTGCTTCTAGGGCTTCTTCTATTTGTTCTTTACGTTTCAGGAAGATGATATAGGCAATTATTCCAGCTGCAATTAGGGCAAATAGTAAACTTCCTACAAGCCACCAAACCCAAGCTTTACTTGCTGGTTCTGCTTTTTCAGTAGTATCTTTTTCTACTGGTGTTTGATTGTCTAAAAATTGGATTGGCATAATGGTCACGTCGCCGTTTTGGAATGTTCCTTCGAATGTTGGTGTGGCTGCTGCTTCTCCGCCTTCACCAGCTTCTTCGGTCGTCATGTTAGGTGTTAGTCCTGCCGAAACGCCAATAGCTTTCGTGAATTCAGCCATATCAACGCCATTTTTATTGAGCGATTGTTGGTCCACCCAAACAACGACATTTGTTTTTGCCAAGGCTGGATGTTTTTTAATTTCTTGAATAGTAGAATCAAGCTCATAGTTCGTAGTTTCGCTAGATTTTTCACTCGTATAGGTGTTAGTATCATCGCCGTTTTGTTCGGTGTAATTTGGTACGTCAGCGTTCGAAGCAGTTCCTGACTCTGTTTGGTTGGTGGAGCCTTTTGATGTATCGGTGGACGTTTCTTTTTGGTTGCTTCGGACTTTACCGTCATTTGGATAATGCTCGGTATTTTGTTTTATTTCATCAAAATTAACTGTGACATTTGTATTTACTCGGAAATTATCTAGAGCAAAAATGCTTGAAAGAGTGCCTTCAATGTCTGTTTTCACATTTTTTCCGATTGCGTTTTGAATGTCGACTTCATTTTTATAAGCTGAGCTACCTTCTTCTTTAGAGGTATCTGCTTCTGAAATCACACCATTTTTTGTATCGATTATTGCAACGTCATCGCTTGCAACGTTTGGCACAGCCGCACTTACGGTTCGTTGGATACCGAGAACTTGTTCTTTTGTTAGCGTTTGGTTATTTTTGGTTTTTAGCGTGACTGCTGCCGTTCCTTTTTGGCTCGCTTCTTCAAAAATCGAACTTGATTCTGGCAAAGTTAGTTGGACTGATGCGCTGTCCACGGTCGTGCCGTAACTTTGAACGATTTCTTTTTCTAAGTTAACTTTTGTGCCGACTTTTTCTTGCATTTTTTTATCTTCTTCACTAGCTCCAAGCGAACTATTTAAAAGAATATCATTGCCATCTTGGCCTGTATACGGGATTCCTAAGTCAGCAAATTTGTCACGAACAAGCGTCTCCACTTTTTCATCGACTAAAATATTGCCGCTTTTATCAACGGTATAATCAACGCCCATTTTGGCTAATTGGTCTGTAACTTGTTGTTGGCTAGTTTCTGATAAATTTTTATAAAGGGTAACTTCTGTTTTGGGCGTGTTCATGTAGAGTAATAACACCGTGACTACGACAAAAAGGCCGACAAAAATCGCGCCTTTATGCCAATTCTTCAATTTCGAATACATTGTTTTTATTTTTGCCATCTTAAAAACTTCGCTCCATTTTTCTCGTGTGGACGATTGACTAAAACTCCCCCGACTAGTCTAACCGCTACACTTGCATATTTAAAAGCTGTTTGTAGCTTTCGATTACATTATCACGAATGACCGCAGCAGTTTTCATTTCTGATTCTGCTTTTTTCATTTGAATGAGTACATCGCTTGCATTTCCTTCTCCAGTTGTTAAAAGATTCGATACGGAAGTTTGCGCGTTTGATTGTGTATCACTCATACTATCCAGCATTTGCGTAAAGGTATTTCCGGCACCTGTCGCATTGTCTGTTTTTGCGGTTTCACCAAGCGTAACTTTAGGTAAGACGCTTGCTGCATTAATACTTTCAATTGCCATTCCTTAAAACACTCCTTTATACTTTGCCAATTTCTAAATCTTTTTCCATCATTTTTTCATTTGCTTGTAAGGCGGAAGTATTTGCAGCATACATTTTTTGTCCGACCATTAAATTGGTCATTTCGGCTGTCATATCCACATTTGCGTAGTTGACGTAACCTGCTTCATTTGCGTTAGGATGAGTTGGATCATAGACACGCTTAACGCTTCCTGTATCGCTTGATATTTCGCTTACTTTCACGCCTTTTGTACCTGTTAAAGCTGTTTCAAATGGCGTAATTTCGGATAGTACGACGCGCTTTCTAAGAAAAGGTGTCTCGCCAGGTGCGGCGCTTGAATCAGCGTTCGCGATATTGTTAGAGCTAACTTCCATCCATTGTTTCGCAGCATTTAACGCGGAGCCACTTGTGTTTATTCCTTCAAACATAGGTCTTCACCTTACTTTCCACGGGCTGCTGTGTTGATAGATGAATTATAGTTGAGTGCACTGATAGCGAGCGCGTACATTTGGTTATTTTTTGTTAAGCTAATCATTTCAGAAGTGACGTTGACATTGTTGCCGTCTTCGTTGATGGAGCCGCTTTTAGTCGTGAGTTTCGCATTTGTTTCGTCTATATCGGTTCCGGCTAAATGCTTAGTGTTCGTTTTCGTTAAATTTCCCGTTGAT